>JBBRAE010000020.1:0-53075 GCA_038207085.1 Armatimonadota bacterium | reverse complement strand
GATATCAATCAATACAAGGATTGAAACTCTATCCTTACCTCGCTCTCACTATCCAGTTTTCAAGGTTCTCCACCCGAAGACTATCGTCTCGGGCACAAGGATTATGTTACCATATCCGTATTCCCTTGTCAACATCTTTTTTCAAGCTTGTTTGCTTCAAGGGTTTTGCTCGTCAGGATTGCTCCCGGCGACGAGGTATATATTATCAGACTAATCCCCACATGTCAACAACTATCTTCAACTTTTTTGAATATACTTTTGTATTGACATCAGCCTGGTTGTGCGATATCATATTGATATATTAACATATGGTGATGTATGGATATATCAGAAGTCTTTAAAGCGCTTGGCGATCCGGCCAGGCTGAAAATCGTTAGTATGATTGCCGAGGCCGGCGAGTTGTGCGTCTGCAAGATCGTGGATGAGCTCGATGTGGGCCAGCCCGCGGTCTCGCACCACCTCGCAAAGCTCCGGTACGCGGGGTTAATCCGTGGGCGAAAAGAGGGCCAGTGGGTCCACTATTCACTTGTCCCAGAGGCGCTTGATGAGGGTCCTCTGGCATTTCTAAAGAGTCTATCTGCCGCCGCAAAGGCAGGCGCGGTAAAGAATGGAGATTGCTGCTGATGAAACGTGTTGTATTTGTCTGTATACATAATTCAGGTAGAAGCCAGATGGCTGAGGCGTTTGCAAAGAGGCTGGGGGAGGGGAAAGTCCTCGCCGAGTCCGCTGGCACCGAGCCCGGAGGGGCACTGAATCCCACTGCAGTGGAGGCTATGGAGGAGATCGGCTACGATATGTCCGGCCACTTCCCCAAAGTCATGACTATAGAAATGGTCAACTCCGCCGACAAGATCATCACAATGGGTTGTGGAGTCGATGCCGGTACATGTCCCGCGACGTTTGTCCCGAGTGAAGACTGGGGCCTCGAAGACCCCAAAGGCCAGCCGATTGAAAAGGTTCGTGAGATCCGCGACAGCATCAAGTCTCGGGTCGAAGTCCTGATCTCTGAGCTAACTACAGAGTGATACAGTCGTGAATCAGACAACGAAACGGCTCTCTTTTCTAGATAGGTACCTCACGCTCTGGATATTTGGCGCGATGGGCATAGGCGTTGGTGCGGGATATCTCCTGCCCGGCGTTCCCGGCTTTTGGAATCGCTTCTCAGTCGGCACAACCAACGTCCCGATCGCAATCGGCCTTATACTCATGATGTATCCGCCGCTTGCCAAGGTGAAGTATGAGGAGCTCGGCGAGGTCTTCCGTAACTGGAAGATACTCACACTGTCCCTTGTGCAGAACTGGATAATCGGCCCTGTTCTGATGTTCTTTCTGGCGATCATCTTCTTGCGCGGCTATCCTGAATTTATGGTCGGCCTTATAATGATAGGCCTTGCCCGCTGCATCGCGATGGTAATCGTCTGGAACGAGCTTGCAAAAGGCGACACCGAATACGCCGCAGGCCTTGTCGCCTTCAACTCGATCTTCCAGGTGCTCTTCTTCTCGGTCTATGTGTATATATTTGTTACAGTTTTACCGCCAATCTTTGGCCTCAAAGGGATCGCTTTACATGTCACAATCAGCGAGATCGCAAAAAGCGTTTTCGTCTACCTTGGAATACCATTCATCGCCGGTATGCTAAGCAGGCTGGTTGGAGTGAGGGTGAAGGGTCGCGACTGGTATGAGAAACGCTTCATCCCAAGGATCAGCCCAATCACACTGGTCGCCCTGCTATTTACCATTATGGTAATGTTCTCCCTGAAGGGTGAGTACATTGTTCGGCTCCCCCTTGACGTAGTGCGAATAGCCATACCGCTCCTGATCTACTTTGTAGTAATGTTCTTGGTGAGCTTTTACATGGGCTACCGAATCGGCGCTGACTACTCAAAGACCGCGACTCTTTCGTTCACTGCGGCGAGCAACAACTTTGAGCTTGCGATCGCCGTCGCCGTCGCAGTATTCGGCATCAACTCCGGTCAGGCGTTTGCCGCAGTAATCGGGCCTCTTGTTGAGGTCCCAGCTCTGATCGGCTTGGTAGGCGTTGCACTTTTCTTCCAGAAGCGATATTTCAAAGGTGAGGATACACGAAATGGTTGAAAACAAGTGTGGGTGCAGCTGTTCGGGCACTGGGTGCTCGGACGCCTCATTGTCGCCGACATCGTACTCACCCGTCCGATTCCCGCCTCTCCGATCGAGCATATCAGCTGTAAACGCCTATATTCGGGCGACTAAAGCGCGCGCCTGCTGTTGCAGTATGTAAAGGAATGGCAAGCTAACTTGAACAACTCTGAACATGAGACCCACGCATGCGACGCTCGAACCGCCGCGCTTGCTGGCCGTAGATTGTACGTCACGATCGCGCTGGGGATCGCTCTATGGGTTGCGATCTACACGCATCTGCACGACCTTGCGCGGTGGTTGACCTACGGGGTGTTTGGGTTGCCCGAAGCCTCTCGTCTCGCCCAATCCGTAGAGTTCTTCATCTTTGAGGCCCCAAAGGTGTTGATGCTCCTAGTCCTTGTGATCTTCGCCGTAGGGGTAGTGAGGTCGTTCTTTGCCCCAGAGCGCACGCGCGCCATGCTTGCAGGAAAGCGCGAATCAGTTGGAAACGTCTTCGCTGCATGCCTTGGGATAGTGACGCCTTTCTGTTCGTGTTCGGCGGTGCCGCTATTTATCGGGTTCGTCGAAGCCGGAATCCCGCTCGGGGTAACCTTCTCGTTTCTGATCGCCGCACCGATGATCAACGAGGTCGCCATAGTGCTTCTATTCGGCATGTTCGGAGCCAAAGTCGCCCTGATTTACATAGCTACCGGCCTCGCTATCTCGATCCTCGCCGGTTGGACGATAGGTCGCCTGAAGCTCGAGCGGTACGTCGAAGACTGGGTTTACGGTATAAAAATGGACGATCAAACTTATACAATTCAATATAGCACTTGGGCTGATCGCCTAGGCTACGGCCTCATTACCGTGCGTGAGATCGTCGGCAAAGTCTGGCCCTACGTCCTTGCCGGTATTGCTGTCGGCGCGGGTATCCACGGGTACGTCCCAGAGGGAGTGCTTGCATCAGTGATGGGCAAGTCCACTTGGTGGAGCGTCCCTGTGGCGGTTATCATCGGGGTTCCTATGTACTCCAACGCCGCAGGAGTCATTCCCGTAGTCCATGCACTCGTCGAAAAAGGCGCAGCGCTTGGCACAGTTCTAGCCTTTATGATGGCGGTGATCGGCCTGTCTCTGCCCGAGTTGATCATCTTGCGAAAGGTCCTGAAGCGTCAACTGATCGCCGTCTTTGTAGCCGTAGTTACCACAGGCATCTTGGCCGTAGGCTACCTGTTCAACGCCATTCTCTAAAAACCAATGGAGGAACACACTATGAAAATCCAAGTGCTAGGCACCGGGTGCCCGAAGTGTAAACAGCTCATCGCCAACACCGAACAGGCCGTAAGTGAGCTGGGCCTCGGCTTAGAGGTCGAAAAGGTGTCTGAGATCACCGAGATCATGAAGTTCGGCGTTATGATGACCCCGGCAATAGCGATCGACGGCGAAGTAAAGTCCGTCGGTAAGGTTCTCACCGTGCAGGACATCGCGTCGCTGCTCTCTCCATAGGAAAGGACCATCAAATGCGATTCTTTGTAAAGACCGCCCTGCTGATAGCTATTATCGCATCAGTTGCGTTTGCCGCAAGCAGCCCGCCTGCGAAGAAGCCTGCTCCAAAGTCTCCTGCGGGAAAATTGGCCAAAGCGCCTGCCAAGCCTCCGAAGAAACCGGCTGCCAAGCCCCTGCCCAAGCTCGTCGACTTCGGAGCAGGCTGGTGTACCCCCTGCAAGATGATGAAGCCCGTGCTCGAGGGTCTTGAGAAGGACTACAAGGGCAAGCTTCAGGTCGTCTATGTCGACATCAACAAAGACGAGGCCGCGGCCTCCAAACAGAACATCCGAGTTATCCCGACCCAGATCTTCTACGACGTTAAAGGCAAGGAGTTCAACCGTCACGAAGGATTCATGTCCCGGCAGGACATCCTCGCCCAGTTCAAGGCTCGCGGCTATGACCTGGATAAGAAGAAGTAATCCAACATGATAGAGAGACTTTTCTCGATTCTAACCGAGGCCGTCGCCGGTTCGCCCGCGATCGCCATTGCGGCGGCCTTTGCCTGGGGTATCCTAAGTGTTGTGCTGAGCCCCTGTCACCTGTCGAGCATTCCCTTGATCGTAGGCTTCATCAGCGGTCAAGGGAAGCTTACCCCCCGGCGTGCCTTCGGCCTGTCGACCTTGTTTGCCCTTGGCATACTCGTCACAATCGGCCTGATCGGCATAGTCACCGGCTTGCTTGGTCGTATGCTCGGCGACATTGGCCCGTACGGGCGCTACATGGTCGCCGCACTATTTATCGCGATAGGACTCCACCTGCTCGGCCTGATTTCGATGCCCTTTTCCGGCCCAGCGGGCGTAAAGACCGTTCGTCGAGGCTACGCCGCCGCGCTATGTCTCGGCCTTGTCTTCGGCATCGCGGTAGGCCCATGCACGTTCGCCTATCTTGCGCCTGTGATGGGTGTGACCTTCAGCCTGTCCGCGACAAAGCCGCTCTACGCCGCCTCTCTACTCCTCGCCTACGGAGTCGGCCATTGCGCGGTGATCGCCGTAGCCGGTGGCTCGACCGGCCTCGTGCAGCGTTACCTCAACTGGAACGAGCGTTCCTCCGCAGTCACTGTCCTGAAACAAGTCTGCGGCGCGCTAGTCATCCTCGGCGGCGTATACCTCATCTACACCACAATCAGATAATCGGCAGGGTGCGGCGACGCGCCTGGAGGAAGGTGGGTGATCAACGGAGAATTGTTACCTGTGAACTACACCAATTCGACGGCGCAGATAGCGCCGTCTCTTAAAGGCTGGCGCTATCTGCGCCACCAATGATCATAGGAGGGGCTGATTTTTATGGCTTTTATACCAACACCAGTTTTCCGCACCGTTTTGTTCGCATGTTTCGTTGCGCTGCCCGTGTCCGGGTTTGCTGTCGATGCAGGGCAGAGAAGTCAGGTCGACGCGGCTATCGCGTTTGTTCGTCCCGCGCTTGTACGCATTCACGTTGCCGAGGCCGATTACACCGAGGGCCGCGAGGTCAAGAGTGAATCGAGCGGAAGCGGCGTGATCATCAGCAAGGACGGGCACATCGTCACCAACCACCACGTCGCCGGCTGGGCCAAGACTATCTACTGCACGCTTGCAAACAAAGAGCAGATAGAAGCCGATCTCGTCGGAACTGACCCACTTACCGACATTGCGATCATAAAACTTCGAGGTGTTGCCGGGCGTGATCTTCCGACTGCGCAGTGGGGTGACTCCTCAACTCTGCGGGTTGGGGACAGTGTGCTTGCTATGGGAAGCCCGCGTGCGCTCTCGCAGTCAGTAACGCAGGGGATCGTAAGCAACGTCGAGATGATCATGCCCGACTATTTGGAAGGCCAGATGACACTTGACGGCGAGGATGTCGGCTCGATGGTCCGCTGGATCGGGCACGATGCTTCGATTTTTCCCGGTAACTCCGGTGGTCCGCTTGTGAACCTCGACGGCAGGATTGTCGGCATAAACGAGATCAGTATGGGGCTGAGCGGCGCGATTCCCTCAAATATCGCCCGCGGTGTCGCGGATCAGCTCATTCGTTCAGGCAAGGTCAGGCGAGCGTGGATTGGCATAGGTGTCCAGCCGCTTTTGAAGAGCTCCGATGCAAATCGCGGAGTTCTCGTAAGCGGCGTCATTCCAGGAACCCCTGCTTTTGCGGCAGGAATCAAGCCCGGTGATGTTTTGACCAAGGTCGCGGGAACGGATGTGGTCGTGAAGTTCAGCGAGCAGTTGCCTGAGTTCAATCAGATGATCGCCGCGCTTCCAATCGGCCAACCGTCGGCTGTAATCGTTTCGCGAGGCGGTAAGGACATCTCTTTGACGCTCACTCCGACTGAGCGGCCCGAAGCTGAACCCAGACCCAAGGAGTTCAAGCAGTGGGGGATGTGCTGCAGCAATATTTCATTTGTCGCCGCTCGTGAGATGAAGCGTGCGAATCAGTCCGGCGCGCTTGTCTACAGCACGAGGCCGGGCGGACCCTGCGCTGACGCAAAGCCAGGTCTTGAAGAGGATGACATCATCGTTGAAGTGAACGGCAAGCCCATCAAGGACATCGCCGAGCTCGCCGCGATTACTACTACCTGCACCCTTGGCAAGACTGAGCCGGTACCGGTGCTCGTAGCCTTTGACCGCAAGACTGAGCGGATGCTTACGGTTGTAAAGGTGGGCATGCAGGACCTCGAAGACCCCGGCAAAGAGGTCAGGAAGTCGTATCTGCCACTTGGAATGCAGGTGCTGACAGCCGACCTCGCTGAGGCACTCGGTGTGCCCGGCAAGACCGGCGTGCGAGTAACCCAGGTGTTTCCAAACTCTGCCGCGACGAAAGCAGGCCTGCTGGTCGGTGACCTGATAGTCGCTGTGGACGGCGAGCCGATCGAGGCAAGCCAGCCCGAAGACGTCGAAGTTCTCCCTGCAATGATCAGGCAGTACAAGGTCGGAACGATCGCCAATCTGTCGGTCATCAGGAACAAGCAGCCGGTGAAAGTGGCAGTCACTCTTCCGCAGTCGCCGTTTCTGCCTCGTGAGATGAAGAAGTACCGGGACAACGACTTTGAGTTCACCGTAAGGGATATCGCCTTTACCGACCGGGTAGAAGAAAAGCTCGACAAGGATGTTATAGGTGTCCTGGTTGAGGATGTGAGCCAGGGTGGTTGGGCAGCGCTTGGCAGGCTTAGGTCCGGGGATATCATCACAGGTATTGACGGCGTCCCCGTCAACAGCGTGGTTGAGATTCGTGCGCTCATGGAGAAGATTTCAGTGCAGAAGCCGAAAAATGTTGTAATGTCGGTCCGTCGCGGGCTTCAGGAACTCTATGTAGAGATCGAAGCCGATTGGGACAGCACGAAATAGACTGGGAGAACATTGTGATTAGTATTTCAAGTGCAGTAAAAATGGCTTTATTGGCCTCGTGTTTAATTGCCACCTCGGTGTGTGCCGATCAGGCGCCTGACGTGGTCGCTGGCAGAGCAGTCTGCAACAAGTGGAGCGACGCTGTCGTTAGTGTGCAGTTGGTCATCAAGATGACCATGTCCTATGGCGGAGAGAGTAACAAACGTGAGGAGAAGGGGGACACTGTCGGCACAGTAGTCGACCCCTCGGGCCTGACGGTTGTCTCTCTTAGCTCGGTGAGTCCGGACGACGTAATTGACAGCCTGATGGGTGGGGGTGAGGATAGGCCTTCAATCAGCACACAGATCACGGACGTGAAGATTCGTCACAGCGACGGCACCGAGACGCCCGCTAAGATAGTTCTCCGCGACAAGGATCTCGATCTTGCGTTCGTAAGGCCTGCTGTCAAGCCGAAGGAGCCGTGGAAGTACGTCGATCTCAAAGACAGCGTGCGCGCCGACGTGCTCGATCAGGTGGTAGCGATCACCCGCCTCGGCAAAGTGGCGAACCGCTCGATTGCTGTCAACATGCCGCGGATACAGGCGGTGCTTGAGAAGCCGCGCAGGTTCTACGTGGTAAGTTTAAATGGCGAGACCGGGGGGCCGGTTGGTTCACTTGACGGCAAGATAATCGGAATCAGCCTGCTTAGAATGTCCCCCGCCAGCGGAAGATCGAGCAACTTGACGGACAGCATAATCCCAGTGGTGCTTCCCGCCGAGGACATCGTCGAGGTAGCCGCGCAAGCCCCTGAGGAAGCCATCGAGCAACCTGCGGCAAGCGCTCCTCCCAAGTCTGAGCCCAAACCGGCTCCGAAGCCGGCGAAAGCTCCTGCAAAACCTAAGCTTGCCAAATAGTTCGGGCAGATATTTCTGATATCAACATGGGACGTTGTTGGGTGGCGATTTCCGAATCGCCACCCCAAAGCTAAGACGGGATTTCCGAATCCCGAATGGCGTAATGCATGGCAATTGACCAACTAGCATCGATGTGGGACGGCACAATCTGTGTCGTCCCAATTTTTTTTGTGCCTCCCCGACCGTGTTTGAGCGTGCAACAGTGTGGGTAAAAAAACAGACGAGTTTATGGGTGGGGAAGAGATGTTGTTGAAGACACAGTCCGATGCGGCCGTGTGCAAGCGTGTTGCAGATGAAATGTGGGCGCGAGGAGTATGGCAGATACCAGGTGGGGCGAACGAACGTCGCGTATGGCGGGTGTCGCCCGAGCCATTTGCGCTTGACCCTGAACTGGTAACGCTTCTGCATCGGCTTGGCCCGGCGCTTCTTGCATTCTATCGCGCAGCAAACTCCCTCTACCTGCGCGGGCTGTTTTCATGGGTGAACGAGTACCTCGATATCGGCAAGCCTGAGTCGACTGTCGAGCACTCCCATATGAACTACCAGAAGCGTCGTCTCCCCGGTATAATCCGCCCGGACGTGATCTTGACCGAGGACGGGCCGAAGATCACTGAGCTAGACAGTGTTCCCGGCGGGATGGGCCAGCTAGATGCGATGTCCACAGCCTACGGGGAGGCCGGGTTCGATATTCTTGGTGGGTCTCGGGGGATGATCGACGGGTTCGACGCAATGCTAAGAGACGCTGCGGGAATCGACGACCCTGCGGTTGCGATTGTGGTCTCCGATGAGTCGGCGGGTTATCTTGCGGAGATGTCCTGGATCGCTTCTGAGCTGCGGCGCAGGGGGCGTCGCGTGTGGTCTGTTCGCCCTGAAGAACTTACGTTTACCGAAGATGGGCTCTTTTTAGAAGGCGTTCATCTGGACGTCCTATATCGTTTTTTTGAGCTCTTTGATCTGAAGAACATCCCGAAGTCCGAGCTTGTTGCTTATGCGGCGAAGAAGCGGCGGGTGGTGGTTACTCCGCCATATAAGCATCACATGGAGGAAAAGTCGCTCCTTGCCCTGCTACATCACCCCGGCCTCGGGGAGTTTTGGGTTTCAGAGCTTGGGGCGGAGCAATTTGCCCTAATGAAACAGGTAGTGCCAAATACTTGGATTCTCGACCCGCGCCCTGTGCCTCCACATGCCGAGATCTCGGGGTTCACATTCCGGGGAAAGCCCGTCCGGGACTGGCGGGTGATTGGGGAGGGGACCCAAAAGGAACGCCGCCTCGTCATCAAGCCCTCGGGGTTCTCTCCGCTTGCATGGGGAGGGCACGGGGTGGTGATCGGCCACGACGTGTCGGGGGATGAGTGGTCGGCTGCGCTTGATCGGGCGTTTTCGGGTTTCTGGAGCCTTCCCTACGTTTTGCAACGTTTTCACGAGGGGAAGAAAGTCCAAGTAAGGTATTTCGATCAGAGCAGCGAGAGTGTTGTCGAGTCAAAAGGGCGTGTACGGCTCAGCCCTTACTACTACGTGACTGGGGGCGAGGCGAGTCTTGCAGGGGCGCTTGCCACCGTGGTTCCTCCGGACAAGAAGCTGATCCACGGGATGGTGGACGCTGTGATGGCGCCCTGTATGGTCAAAGGTGATGCTTGAGAAAATATCTGGGCATATAGAAACACTGATGGCGCGGGAACCGGCTGTCGCACGGCAGTTTGTAGCCGTCGACGATGAGGATGCGCGCGCCCCTGGGGAGTTGCTGGACCCGTTACTTGAAGAATCCCATCAGGTTGTCCGTGGCTTGATCCACAAATACCCCAACCGGGCGCTTTGTCTCTTGACCGCCGAGTGCGCCGCGTATTGCAGGTTCTGCACGCGTCGCCGCATGGTCTCAGACATCGAGCGCGGCAGGATGGGTGAAGCAGATATAGATCGCTGGACCGAGTATCTCCGTGCGCATCCCGAGGTAACGGAGGTGATCGTCTCCGGCGGCGACCCGTTTGTAGTCTCTGATGAACTGTTCGCCCTCGCGCTTCGGTCGATATCTGGTGTGCCGACGGTGAAGGTCGTCCGTATCGGCACCAGAGTGCCTGTGACGGCTCCTGAGGCCGTTAGGGAAGCGAAGCTCGATGTGATTGCCGCTCTTTCTCAGCCCGTGTATGTGGGGGTGCACTTCGAGCATCCGGCGGAGCTTACCGACGACACAATCGTAGCCCTGAACAAGCTTCGAATGTCTGGGGCGATACTCTACAGCCAGACCGTGTTTCTGGCCGGAGTCAACGACGACTTCGACACGCTTTACGAGTTGTTCTCAACGCTTGTCCAGAATGGAGTGAGGCCATACTACATTTACAGGTGTGACCCCGTCGCAGGTGCGGGGCACTTTAAGGTAGACCGGGAGAAGGAGCGCAGGCTGATGACCGCGCTTCGCAGGAGTTTGAGCGGCATTGCGTGCCCTACGTATGTGGTAGACACGCCCAACGGGAGC
Organism: Armatimonadota bacterium; assembly: GCA_038207085.1. Taxonomy (GTDB): domain Bacteria; phylum Armatimonadota; class UBA5829; order UBA5829; family DTLH01; genus JBBRAE01. Next base: position 42,753 of record JBBRAE010000020.1, on the reverse strand, counting down.
GGTAAGATTCCCGTGCCGCTTGAGTTCTGGGATACTGAGGCTCTTAGTTACCGAGATTTTGGTGGCGAAGAGCACGAACTGGGTTGAGTTGGAGTAAGAGAAGCAATGGCTGAGATGATGAAACTGTACCAGGTGGAATGGTGCCCCTACTGTGCACGGGTCAGGGCAAAGATGACGGATCTCTGCCTAACCTACATCAACATCAACGTCTCGCGGGCGAAACCCGACCGCAAAGAGTTGATAGAGGTGTCCGGCCAGATGGGAGTCCCCACACTGCTGACCGAGGACGGGACGGTAATCGCCGACGATGACGACGCGATAATCGCCTACCTCGAAGAAAATTACGGCAAAACTGGGCTTTGTCCATAGTCCCGGTTGCTCCTCAATTTCACGCGTGATATAGTATTGCGTAATGGAGTTGACGGAACGACTGAAAGAACGAGCCCACACGCTTGGTTTCTCGGCGGTTGGAGTAACCAGTGCCGAGGCCTTTGGCACGTCTCAGAAATGCCTCCCAGGCGCAAGATCGATCGTCTCCGTTGCCTTTCCCTACGCTACACTTAACGCCAACGCTCCCGAAGGTCTTCGGGGAAGAGTTGCACGCTTCGCCTGCGGTCGAGATTACCATAAAGAAGTCGGAGACAGGCTTCGTGCACTTGGGGAATGGCTGTCGGCTGAGGTGAACGAAGCGAACTGGGGGACCTGTGTGGACACTGGCCCGATAGTCGACCGCGCCGCAGCTCGTGAGGCAGGAGTCGGCTCCTACGGCAAGAACGCAACAATCATAACCCCGGAATCCGGCTCGTGGGTCGTCCTGGGAGAACTTGTAACCGACATATTACTCGACTTTGACGAACCTGCTCCCAAGCAAACATGCGGCAGCTGTTCGAAGTGTATAGAAGCGTGCCCCAGCGGGGCAATCGTCGATCCGTTCGTCGTCGATCGCCGCAGATGCGTCTCACAGCTCACACAGATGAAGGGGAGCATTCCCCGCGAGCTTCGCCCGTTCTTGGGTGACCGTATTTATGGCTGTGACACCTGCCAGGAGGTGTGCCCGAAGAACGTGGGCGTCGCTGGTAGGGTGTTGGAAGACGACACCGGGCTCGGCGCAACGCCTGACCTGATCGCGCTTCTTGGGATGAACAAAGGGGACTACGATCGGCTGGTCAAGCCGACGACGATGTCTTGGATAGGCCGCTCAAGGCTTCGTAGAAACGCCGCCGTGGCACTCGGTAACGCGGGTGACGAGTCGGCAATTCCGGCACTATCCGAGGCGATGCGTGACCCTCAACCTTTGGTGCGATCGCACGTGGCCTGGGCATTGGGTCAGATCGGTGGTGATCAGGCGATGCAGCCGCTTCACTCCGCGCTTGAGAGCGAGACTGACGAGTCGGTAATGGAAGAGATTCGTGAAGCTCTCAGATCACATGAGTCAGCAGAAGTGTGATAATCACCACTCCAAGCACGATTCTGTACCACACAAACACCCCAAGCCCGCGCCTCTGCAGGTAGTCAAGCAGGAACTTGATCACGAGTATCCCGACGAGCGCTGAGGATAGTGCCCCAACAACTGCCGGAAGAACAACCGACTTGGAGAACCCCGCGTCGGCTGTGTCCTTGATGGCCTTCAGCGCCCCAACAACGAATGCAGGCGTTGACAGCAAGAATGAGAACCGTGCAGCGTTCTCACGGCTGAGTCCGCGCGCAAGGCCAGCGCTGATCGTCGCACCGGAGCGCGACACGCCGGGGATGATCGCAAGCGCTTGGGCTATGCCGATCGGTATCCAGTCCCTGGGGCCAATCTGTGCGAGCTTGGTGCGGTTCTTGCGGCCCATACGATCAGCTACGCTCATCAGAATCGCGACTACAATCAGCATCGTCGCAACGATTCCCATGACTAGCCTGTCATATTCGCGCCCGTGCTCAAGCTTCGAGATAGTGCCATTGAGAAGAAGATATGCGATGCCGACGGGTATTGTGCCGATTATCACGCCGAAGAACATCCTGCGACCGGTATTGGGTCCGAGGTCCATTGAGGGGAACAGCACTCCGCGTAGAATGTCGACCCAGTCCTTCCGGAAGTAGAGAAGCACCGCGATCAGGGTTCCGGTATGAAGGGCGGCATCAAAAGCGATCCCAGAGTCGCTCCAGCCGAGGAGCCTGGGGATAAGCCTGAGGTGGCCGGTACTGCTAATTGGTAGAAACTCGGTGATTCCTTGGACGACACCGAGCACTATTGCCTGAAATATGGAAGGAGTCACTTACAAAGTCTCCGATCTAACAAGGTCCGATTTGTGTGTGCCGCTCATTATCGACGTTGCGCGAAGCTTGCGGCGTCGAGGGGCCACGATGTAGAAGTTGACGAACTCTCTGATAATAGCCGCAACTGGGGCCGAAAGAAACATCCCCATAAGGCCGAAGAACTCCGCGCCGATCAAAAGCACGATCAAAATAACTGCGGGATGCAGCTTCATTCGCTCGCCGAGCAGTATCGGCATAAGGAACTTGCTCTCGACGAAGTGCAGCACTACTACAAAAATCAAAAGCGCGGCGCCAAGCTCCGGGGCCTGCAGCGCGCCCAGTATGCAGATAGGAATGCCCGAAATGATTGGGCCTACGACGGGTATCGCGCGTGTGATCCCCGCAAACACTGAGAGCACCAGCACATAGGGCATATCAAGGAGATGTAGGACGACCCCCGTGAGGACTCCCGCAGTTATACAGAGTATGATTTGGCCGATAATATAGCTTTGGACGATGCCACTGACCCGCGAGGTGAGCTTTATAGCTTCTCGCATACGCCACGGAGGAAGCATCGCCAGGAACTCTCGCTTGAGTGATCTGCTGTCCAGCACGAAGTAGAATGCGAGCACGGGGATCAAAATGATCTCCCAGATGTTCTTGATCCAGTGAAACGTGCTTGCAACTACGCGCTGGGCGAAACCGCTCGCGTTGTCGCCGATCTTTGAAAAGTTCTGCTGCCCCAGGAACTTCTGCATATCTACAGGAAGGTTGTTATACCACTTCTGCGCGTGTGCGATACTTGATTGCAACTGATCGGTGTAGGAAGCGAAAGAATCTCTCATCTTGGCAGCTTCCAACTCAAATGGAGTCATAAACAGAGAGACTGATGCCCATATCAGAGCGAAAAAGGCTACGAATACAAGAACGGTCGATAACAGCCTCCTGCTTTGCCTGCCAATCGGGAGAAACCGCTTGTTGGTGAGGAAATCGACCATCGGCAGCAGGCAGTAGGCAAGCATAGCGGAGATGATTACCATCACGAGCACGCTTCGCACGCGCCACAGAAAATACCCAAGCGCCACCGCAAGCGTGATGCGCACCAAAAGGCCCGAGATTACACTGAGATTAGACTCGACTCTGGTTATTCTCATATCCTGCCTTCAAAATACTCGATTACGGATTCTACGATTCGCTTGGCGGCGAGTCCGTCACCGTAGGGGTTCGCGACACTAGACATCTTCTTATACTCAGTTGAGTCTGTTAAAAGTTTCCCTGTTTCGGCGACGATTCGGTCGGTGTCGGCTCCAATGAGTTTAGCATTTCCGGCGTCGACGCCTTCGGGGCGTTCCGTCGTGTTCCGAAGCACCAGGACGGGTTTACCCAGCGCGGGAGCCTCTTCCTGCACTCCACCCGAATCCGTGAGGATAATACTTGCGGACTTCATGAGGTGAACAAACGGCACATAATCCGGCGGCTCGATCAGATGGACCCGGTCCACTCCTGAAAGCTCCGGTATGATCACTTCACGCACGACTGGGTTCTTGTGCATAGAGAAGATCGCGACGGTGTCCGGGTGAAGCCTGACGATCTCTTTGACCGCCCTGCAGATGTTCTTGATCGGCTCTCCCCAGTTCTCGCGTCGATGGGCGGTGACGAGTATCACGCGCTTGCCGTCTGATGTCGCCCGGGTAATCGCTTCGTCTTCAAAGGAGTGCTTTTTGCCCGCCACGAACAAGAGAGCGTCGATCACGGTATTGCCGGTAATGTAAATATTATTGTCAGGCGTTCCCTGTGCCAGCAGGTTCTGTCGGGAGGCCTCGGTCGGGGCAAAATGAAGGTCGGCAAGGACACCAGTCAACCGACGGTTCATCTCCTCAGGAAACGGATCGTACTTGTTATCCGTGCGAAGCCCCGCTTCCACATGTCCGAACGCGACTTTGTGGTAAAACGCGGCAAGGCTTGCGACGAACGTAGTCGTCGTGTCACCTTGGGCAATCAGAATATCGGGCTGAACGTCTGAGATGATCGGGTCAAGCCCCTCAAGCGCGCGGCAGGTCATCCCCGATATCGACTGACGGGCGGTCATGATGCCGAGGTCGTAGTCGGGGTCGATCCCAAACGCGCCAAGGACTTGGTCGAGCATCTCGCGGTGCTGTCCGGTGACGGCGACAACGAGCTCAACCTTATCGGTGTGTTTCAGAAACTCAAGGACGACCGGCGCCATCTTGATAGCGTCCGGCCTCGTCCCGAAGACGGTCATAACTTTGATTTTGCGATTTATCATGCTTTTAGGAACCAAATGAGAAGTCCGGCGGCCGATAGAGCCGCGGTAAGTGCGTAGATAACCCAGATCGTCTGCAGGCGGGTCAGACCTCGTTCAAGCAACCTGTGGTGCATATGGCTTTTGTCGGCTTCATACACCCTCTGGCCCCGGAGGGCACGCTTGACGATTACAAAGGCAGTGTCGAGAATCGGGACAGCGAGCACAAGCAGTGGGACGATGATCGCGACAAGCAGTGCGACCTTGAAGGCGCTCACGAGCGCGGTCGATGCGATCACAAACCCCATAAACTGCGCGCCGATAGTGCCCATGAATATCTTGGCAGGTGGGTAGTTGTAGCGCAGAAACGCAAGGCTTGATCCCAGCAGCGCAGCAGAGAAGACCCTGACCGTTACAAACGATTCGACGAGACTTGGATGATCTATCCTCCAGGCGAAATCGAGCTCCCTAAATGTCATAATTAGAAGAGTTGCCGACGCTATGGCGCAGATCCCAGCGGCAAGCCCATCGAGCCCGTCCATCAGGTCGACGGTCTTTGTAACACCGAATATCCAGATCAGCGTGAATGGTATCGCGACCCAGTGCAGGTTGACCCCGCCGAAAAATGGCAGGTTGAGGTATGCGATCTTGACACCGAACGCGACCAGCACCGCTCCGCCGATCAGCACCGCGCCAAACTGGGCAATCGGCGAAAGCTCAAGCTTGTCGTCGAGCATGCCCACAAGGGCGACAATGGTCCCGCCGAGGAGAACGCCATAGACCGCGTCCATCCTGATCTGGGAGTCGGGGTGACGGACCGCCATGTGAATCATCACCGTCGCGATGACCGACACGACAAAGCCGATGTAAATGCTGATCCCTCCCCAAAGCGGGGTGGGGTGCTCATGGATCCGTCGCGCGTCCGGGTGTGCGATAACCTGGAACCTGAAGGCAAGCATCCTGGCGACCGGCGTAAGGAAATATGTGCATAGGAAAGCTGTAAAGAATGCTACAAGAGCTGTCTTCACTTAAACAGTTACCTCGGGTTCGCGGACGAACCGAACAAGCTCAATTTGGGCCATCTCAAGCATCTCAAGGGCGAACGTGTCGGGGTAATCGCCCTCAAATACCACACGGCTGACCCCCGCGCTGATGATCGCTTTCGCGCACAGACTGCAGGGCTGATGGGTGCAGTATAAAGTCGAGTCTTTGGTCGAAATACCGTGATAAGCGGCCTGAATTATGGCGTTTTGCTCGGAGTGGAGCGCCCGACATACCTCGTGACGCGTCCCTGAGGCTATTCCTAGCTCATTTCGCATGCATTCCGTGTCCACACAATGCGGCAGCCCACTCGGGGCTCCGTTGTAGCCCGTGGCGAGAATACGCTTGTCGCGGACGATCACCGCACCGATCTGCCGGCGAATACACGTAGAACGACGCGCGACAACGTGCGCGATCTCCATGAAATATTCATCCCAATCAGGCCGCCTTCGGCTTGTCAAAATCTACCCTCCGTAGATGGGGAAGGAGTCGCAAAGCTGCTTGACGCCATCCCTGGCTGCATCGGCCTTCGAGTCGATCAGGGCGAGCGTGATAAGCTCGGCGATGCGGTCCATCTCCGGCTCTTTCATCCCTCGCGTGGTGACCGACGGCGTGCCTAGTCTGATTCCACTTGTCACAAACGGACTTTCCTTGTCGAAGGGGATCGTGTTCTTGTTCGCGACTATTCCGACCTCTTCGAGCGTTGCCTGTGCGGCTTTTCCCGTAATGTTCTGCTTGGTCATATCTACGAGCATGAGGTGGTTGTCCGTTCCCCCCGAAACCAGTCTGAAGCCGCGCTTGGTGAGGCCGTCGGCGAGCGCCTTGGCGTTTGTCACGATCTGCGCCTGGTAAGCCGCGAACTCGGGAGTCATTGCCTCTTTGAAAGAGACCGCCTTGGCTGCGATAATATGCATAAGCGGGCCGCCCTGCATTCCAGGGAAGACAGCTTTGTCAATCTGCTTTGCGAACTCAGCCTTGCAGAGGATAATCCCTGACCTTGGGCCCCGAAGTGTCTTGTGTGTGGTAGTCGTCACTACATGCGCGTGCGGTACCGGCGACGGGTGCGAGCCTGTCGCGACCATCCCCGCGATGTGGGACATATCGACCATCAGAATCGCGCCGACTTCGTCCGCAATCTTGCGCATCTCGGCAAAATCGATGAACCTCGGGTAGGCAGTAGCACCAGTTACGATGAGCTTTGGGTTCGACTCTTTGGCGAGCCTTCTGATCTCATCGTAGTCGAGCATCTCGGTCTGGGCGTTTACACCGTAGGGAACCACGTTGTAGAGCTGACCGGAGAAGTTCACTGGGCTTCCGTGGGTGAGGTGTCCGCCGTGTGAGAGCGAAAGCGCCATATAGGTGTCGCCCGGCTTCATAAAGGCAAAATAGACGGCCATATTGGCCTGTGAACCGGCATGCGGTTGAACGTTCGCATGCTCGGCTCCAAAGAGCTTCTTCGCGCGCTCGATTGCGAGAGTTTCGACAACGTCGACATACTCGCATCCGCCGTAGTAGCGCTTGCCTGGATAGCCTTCGGCGTATTTGTTGGTCAGGACCGATCCCTGCGCCTCAAGAACCGCACGGCTGGTGTAGTTCTCGGATGCGATCAGGACGATTTTGTCGTGCTGACGCTGCTCTTCCTGCTTTACCGCCTCCGCGACCTCCGGGTCGACCTCGGAAAGCGGCAGGTTCATATCGCTCATTCCCGCCTGAAATTCAACAATACCCAACTTACAAAGCCTCCTGGTTCGCCTTATGGCTCCAACTTATTAACTCGTCGTGCGTGCCTCGATGCCGGGTCGAACTCGGCAGAGATCCATGCATTGACGATCGATAGTGCTAGTTCCACCCCGACCGTTCTCTCGCCAAGCGCGAGGACGTTGGTGTCGTTATGTTCTCTTGATATGCGCGCGGTGTATTCGTCGCTGCAGAGCACCGCCCGCGCGCCTTTCACTTTGTTCGCGGCGATCGACATACCGACCCCCGCACCGCAGACAAGTATCGCGCGTTCATACTCGCCACTCGCGACAGTTCCAGCCACGGTGTGAGCAATGTCTGGATAATCCACGGACTCCACGGAGTGGGTCCCAAAGTCCTCCACGTCGTGTAGTTGGGCGCGAAGATACTCTTCAATTGTCTCTTTCAGGTGGAATCCGGCGTGATCTGATCCGATCGCTATTTTCAATTACGCAATCCCTGTCATCGTAGTTTCATTGCGGCTCGCGCCGCCGATATTATACCGCTCAGTAGCCTCTGCTGTAAAGCTCGTTTCGGTGTCGTTGCAGGGGGATTGGACTATTCCGTACAAATAGCGGTTAGTAAAGCGTGATGTCGGCGTTTGACCTGGGGAGGAGGACGCGACTGCCGGATACGAGACTTGCCACGGCGGTGACGGAGCAGTAGGAGCCAAGTGCCGGTGGGTTAGTGACTCTCGTGCAGTCAACGATGCACGTCCCGCCTGAGCCATCGGTCAAGGTGATATAGCCGTTGATCGATTGAGACACCCTTCCCCATACTCTGACGAACAATCCAGTGGTGTCTCGTCCCACGGTGGCAACTGCGGCGTGGTTGTTCATGCCTAGTGGTCGCAGAGGTGTCGTAGGAGCGCCTACGATGATGATTGGCGCGGATATCTCGCGCTCGCCAGGGCTGCGGTGCGGAGGGTTCCGATCACGTTCACGCTGCATCCGGGGAGGAGACCAGCGACGAGCCTCGTCGGAACTGAGACCCGGATTCCCGCTGACCGATCGAGTTCTTCAACGTAAAAGAACCCATTGAAGTCAGCAGCGCCGGTTGTAGCGACTTTTCCAACAAGAGATATGTATGAGCCGTCAGCGGTCTGATTGGCAGATGAGACTCGTGCAAGGGGATTTGCCGAGGGGATGTCACCCGACCAGAAACCGGCCCAGTGCAGGCTCCCAGGTGCGGAGGTGAACCCGGCGACACTCTGCCCGAGCGTCGAGATCATCGTCACCCCGCCGCCGGTCGTAGTAGACCCGCCATTGTTGATCGACGCAGCCCCGACACCCGCAAGAGCGGCCGTCGCCCAAACTATGATTATGGCTGCCAATAAGTATCTAATCAAGTGTTCCCAATAGCATTCTACCACATTAGCGTGCTGCGTCGTGAGGGAAATATGTCAGATAGGTGCTCTGAAAAGATGGCAATTTTGGAAAGTCTCAAACACAAACAAACGGCCCGCACATCCAATCTGAATGTGCGGGCCATCAAAGCATTATTACTTGATATTCTAAGGGACTATTCGGCAACGACTACAGGATAGACACCACATGTCCTTCTGTTGCCCTTGTTTTCGAACTTTACGGTGCCGTCTATCTTCGCGAACAGCGTGTGGTCCCTACCCAGTCCGACGTTAACGCCGGGGTGAATGGGGGTGCCGCGCTGGCGCACGAGAATAGATCCCGCCGTCACAAGCTCTCCCGCGAACTCCTTAACGCCAAGGCGCTTCGGGTTACTATCGCGTCCGTTCCTAGAACTACCAACTCCCTTTTTATGGGCCATAGAATCTCACCTGCCTTCAAAAATGGGTGTTAGGCGATGGGTGTTGGGGGTTAGAACTGGTCGTAATGACACATTTCCAACGCCGAACACCCGCCACCCCGAAACAACTAAGCTTCGATCTTTGTGATCTGAAGCCTGGTCAACTGCTGCCTGTGGCCCCAATGGCGCTGCGTATGCTTCTTGGGCTTGTAGGTGAAAGCGGTGATCTTGGGCCCCTTGAACTGGGACACGACCTTCGCCGTAACCTTCGCACCGGAAACAAACGGCGTGCCTACTTTGACTGCGCCGTCGCCGCCAACCATCATAACCTCGTCGAGAACGATCTCTTCGCCCTCTTCGTTGGCAAGTTTGTTGACTTCAATTATTGATTTTTCTTCGACCCTAAACTGCTGGCCGCCGGTCTTAACAATGACGTACACTGTTGGTCTCCCATACAAAGTACAAGGTATCGGGACTCGCGTCCCGATACCCGAATGCCTAATAATATCACAAGGCTGCCGCCTTGTCAAGCGATTTTGAACCCCCGACTACTTCGCCGAGAGCGTAACTTCGATTGATGTCGGTCAGCTTTGCTCGGACTCTCTGTCCGATATACTTGCCACCATTAGCAAGATCCACTAAATAGCCGTCGATCCACGCTGTGGATCTGGGCAGTATTGAAAACGGGTTCCTGATTACCTGGCACTCAATCACATCAGCATTGTTATATGGCATCATGTGACGTTCGATTTCCAGTAGGTTACCCGGGACAATCTCATACTTTTCCACGTGAAGCTCTTCGTTGCTCCTCACGTAGATAGCGTGCTTCAGTCTCCGTTCGATCTCGTTGATCGTCTCGCCCATCGGGCCGATCAGATGAACGGCAACATCGGGGTGGACTGTCACCACAAACGCTTCCTCGTCAACCTGCGCTGCAAGCTGGCGAAGTTCGCGCTCGATGTGGATCGACACCGTCTCCGATGATTCGATCCGTCCACGCCCCTGGCAGTAAGGGCACGCTTCGGTCATGCTTTCAGAAATCGTCTCTCCGGTCCGTTTGCGGGTCATCTCGACGAGCCCAAGCGGGCTGATGTGCGAGATTTTGGTCCGCGTGCGGTCCTTCCTGAGCGCCTTATCAAGCGCCGCGACAACGTGCGTGCGGTCCTTGGGGTTTATCATATCGATGAAGTCGATAATAATAATCCCGCCGATGTCCCGCAAGCGAAGCTGCCTTCCGATTTCCGTAACAGCATCAAGGTTTGTCTTCAGAATCGTATCGGACAAGCTAGTGCTGCCGATGTATTTGCCAGTGTTTACGTCGATTGTGGTAAGCGCCTCAGTCTCATCGATCGTGAGGTGCCCACCCGACTTCAGCCACACTTTGCGCCGCAGAAGCCTCTCGATTTCAGACTCTATCGCGAACCGCTCGAATATTGGCTCGGGGTCCGAGTAGAGCTGGATGCGGGAGCGCATCTTCGGAGACAATAGATCGATCAACTCGACGGCTTTTTCATAGTCAACCGGCGAATCGACGAGCATTTTCGTGACTTCGGAGCTGAAAACGTCCCTGATTGTCTTGTAAATGAGCGACAGGTCCTGGTGCACTAGCCCCGGAGCCTGCGTTTTTCGAGCTTTATCCTGAACCTGATTCCACATTCTAAGCAGGAATTCGAGATCCTGTCTAAGCTCTACATCGCTCTTTCCTTCGGCTTCGGTGCGAACGATGACTCCGTAACCGAGCGGTTTCATATTATCTGCAATCCGCTTCAGACGGTCTCGTTCGCCTCCCTCATCGATCTTTCTCGAAATCCCGATGTTGTCGGCATCCGGCATAAGCACCAGATACCGCCCCGGCAGCGAGATTCGAGTCGAAACTCTCGCGCCCTTCGTACCTCTAGGGCCCTTGATCACCTGTACCAGGACTTCTTGCCCAACTTTGAGCATGTCCTTGATCTTTAAGTGTCTGGTGTCCCTTCTGCCCGGAGAGTCCTCTTCGGCCTCCGGCAAAACGTCAGCGACGTAGAGAAAGGCATTTCGTTCGAGTCCGATATCGACAAAAGCCGCGTCCATACCGGGGAGAACGTTCGAGACTTTGCATTTGTAGATGCTCCCGACGACTCGCTCTTCTCTTTCGATGTGCAACTCGACGAGCTTTCCGGCTTCGACGAGAGCGACGCGAGTTTCCCTGGTATCGACGTTAACGATAATTTCTTTTGACATGTTAATTGTCACCTCCTCTCTTGTCTGTTTTCATTTCTCGTTATCCTCCTCGGGTGAGTATCACCCGAAATCTAATAGACTCTGACGCGGTGCGCGATCTTCATCAAAGCGCCAGGCGCATTCGTGCTGAGCGCCTCGACCAACTCGTTTGGCCGAACGTTCCTCAGCTTCGCCCGAAGAAGCGCTGAGTTTCCGTCATCAGTCTCGTTGTGCAGCATCTCAATGCTCTCGACGCCGGGACGAATGTCCACCAGCTTCGATGAGGTCTCTTTCTTGCGCTCGACGACCACTGCCTCGCTTGCAAGGAGAGTCTTGGCCGCCACCGCGAGGTCAGCACAAGATGCGCCGACTATGCCAATCAGATACTCCGCGCCTGTGATCTCAGGAGCGCGCCTGCCTTCAACTCGCTCGGCGGACCGGATGCTAATCCCCTTCGGAAGCGCCTCGTTTAGAGACTTAACAAGATCAAGCGGGTCCATATTCCGACGGAGCTCAATTGTCATCGGCTCGGCCTCTCCGGTCATCCCAACTGAAAGCTGGCTGTAGAACGACAACCTCGGCCTGGGATTGAAGCCTTCAGAGTAGGCAATCGGCACACGGGCGCGACGAACGGCTCGCTCAAAGACCCGAGCCAAGTCAAGATGCCCGATCCAGCGCACACCGCGGTCCTTGGCAAAAGTAAGCCTGTACCACACTCGGACCGGCTCGCTCGCGGGTATTTCGGTCGGCTCAAGAGGGGTAGAACTCTTGGCAAGCGGCTCCGGTGGGCAGGCTATATTACTAGTATCGGCAGAAAGCCCCTTGATTCCACAGTTCAGGCACTTATCGAGTCTGCAGTCTTCGACAGTTGTCGCATTTTCTGCAAGTGTGTCCTGAGCGGCGAGCCACTTTTGGGAGACTCCCACATCGATATGATCCCAGGGTAGGGAGTCAGCGTGTGAGCGAGAACCGTGGGCAATCTCTTTAGCGTCTACGCCAGTCTCAGCGAACGCCCTCATCCAACGTTCGTAGTCGAACCGGTCATCCCAGCCGTCAAACTTGGAACCCATCTCCCACGCCCGAAGCAACGCGGGGCCGAGTTCACGTCCGCCACGTGCAAACACCGCTTCAAGCTCGCTCATGTGGGTGTCGTGCCAGGAAAGCGACACGAACCTCGAACGCAGTCGCTCCTTGAGAAGTCCGACCTTGCGGTAAAGCTCTTCGACGTCGTCCTGAGCCCTCCACTGAAACGGCGTATGCGGCTTGGGCACAAACGATGAGACTCCGACGTTGATCGACAATTGCTTGTGCAGTTCTCGTGCGCGGTCCAGCACCTTGTAGACAAGATCGGCTATTGCAAGCACGTCTTCTTCGGTCTCAGTCGGAAGCCCTATCATAAAATAGAGCTTAACCTTGCGCCAACCTGCCATAACAGCGGTTTCGACTGCTCCCAAGAGATCTTCTTCGGATATATTCTTGTTGATCACGTCCCTGAGGCGCTGCGTCCCAGCTTCAGGCGCGAAAGTGAGCCCAGATTTTCTGACTTTCTCGATCTCAGCCGCAAACTTCACGCAGTCGGAGTCGGCGCGAATGGATGGAAGGGAAACGCCGATCTTGTCAGGCTCGTATTTGGCGATCATGTCGCGCACGAGCTCTTGGATTCCGGAATAGTCCGCGCTTGAAAGCGACATTAGCCCGATGTCTTCGTATCCCGTCGCGGCCACAAGCTTTTCAGCCTGGCTCATAAGCTTTTCGCGTGATCTTTCGCGCACTGGGCGGGTGATCATCCCCGCCTGGCAGAACCGGCAAGTGCGCGTGCATCCTCGCATAATCTCAAGTGCCGCACGTTCGTGCACTGTCTCAATGAATGGGATAATAAAGCTTTCTGGGAAGTCGGCATTCTCAAAATCTGCGACGAAAGTTCGCTTAACCCTCGCCGGAGCGCCATCAAGCGGCGAGGTCGCGCCGTCTTTCTGCTCGTAAAGCGATGGCACATACACTCCTGGGAGTTTGGCAAGCGCAAGAAGAAGCGCAGGTCGGTCGTCCCTATGTGCTTTATACGCCTCAACGATTGAGTGCACCACTTCTTCGCCGTCACCTATGACCAGCGCATCGAAAAACTCGGCAACTGGTTCCGGGTTAACGGTGCAGTGTCCCCCGGCGATCACCAGAGGATGGGTAGCGTTGCGCTCACTTGCGCGCAATGGTATGCCTGCAAGGTCGAGCATGTTGAGAACGTTGGTGTATGTCAGCTCATAGGAGAGAGAGAACCCCACAATATTGAAATCACGGATCGGAGTGAACGATTCTACGGCGTACAGGGGCACATTCGCCTGCCGCATCTCATTTTCCATATCGTCCGCAGGCGCAAAAACACGTTCCGCCGCCGTGTCTTCACGACGGTTCAGCGTATGATAGAGGATTTTCAGACCGAGGTTGGACATGCCGACCTCGTACACATCCGGAAACGCGAGGGCAAACAAAACATCAACCTTGGAATGATCCTTGGTGACCTGTCCGACCTCTCCGCCTGCGTAACGAGCCGGCCCTTTGACCTTGGGCAGAATGCTCTCCACCTGGTCCCGAATTCCGAGCCGGTATTCCAATAAATCTTCCTCGGGCAGTGCCATTCATTGGCCCTGCCAATATCTAACAGTCTGCCAAGCCTCAGCTCTGGTGACTGTGTAAATCTTCGTTCACAAATATTATAGCAGCACATTCCCCAAGCGTCAAATGTACGCAAGCGTGCGCGTGAAGAAATGTTGTCGATGTGAAAACCGATCAGTCGGAGTAATCCGCGAGGTCGTTACGAAATATCATAGGACTGGCGCGAAATACAGCAGCGGTCTCTTCAGATAGGAGTGACTTTTGGATCGCACTGTCGCGGGTATTGGGCACAAACTCAAGGGCGACCGTCGTCCCGTCTGGCCCAGTTGCGAGATACACCCTGTCGGCGTAGTCAATCATAATCTTGAAACCCATGCCAAGCGTCCCAGCGGTCGAAAAGCCGGGGCTTAGGGCGACCTCCGGCAGGTGCAGGCAGGGGATCCCTCCGCCTTGATCGGAGACCACAAAGAAAACCGACTCCTTCGTAACGTGCAGTGCCGCGATTCCTTCGTCAGCGTATTTAATCGAATTGCAAAGCGCCTCACCCACGCATGTCACGAACCGGTTCGTGTCATAGCTGTCCACAAAGTGATTGGATACTGATTCGGTCGCGGCTACTCTGGTGTCTGAGCAGTCTCTCGGGCACCGGATCTTCCAAATCTCGGCAGCCGGGCCAGTGAGCTTGTATATCTCGCGCGGGTCGGTGATTATGAGTTTCCCAAGAGTCGCAGCGAATATCGTCTTCTTGTAGAACTCGAGCCGGTGTCGTTCTTCCTGTTTGCGTTCAGTGTTATCCTTGAAGTGGATCGAAAGCCCGTTTGCGTTAGGGTTGGCTGATACCTCATACCATCTCTCGTTCGAAGGCGAGAATAGCTCAAATGTGATGGCTTTGCCCTTTGCTATCGCCTCCCGGCATTTCTGGTGAGGAAGTGAGTCTTGAAGACACGGGAAAACATCCCACGCGGTTTTGCCGAGAAGGCTATTACGGTGTCGTCCAAGCATTCGTTCTGCGGAGGCATTCACGTATGTATATCGCCAGTCGCTGTCCACTGAGACGAATGCGTCGGGGATGCTTTCGAGGATGTGGGTGACGCGTTCTTTGTCGCGCAGACTGGATGTGAGGTTCTTTATGACCCAGAGTTGGCCTGTAACCTCGCCATTGTCGTCAGTTAGCACTTCGATCGAAACGCGTACTCGCATTTCTTCGCCGATGGCCGTAACGTGAATCTTATCGCCCCTCCAGACTCCCCCGTTTTCGAGAGCGGTAAGGAGTTTGTCTTCATCTTCGGGGTTTACGAATTTCTTTGCGAAGAGGTCGGACACGAGATTGCCGACAGCCGACGACGCGTCGACCCCATACATCCGTTCAGCTGCTGGGTTGATATATGTGATGCGACAGTGACCATCCGTGGCAACTACTGCGTCCTGGATTTCAGTGAGTACAGAGCCTAGAAACGCCGGCCTTTGCAATAATCGATGTCCTTATTTAATATTGACAAGTACTGTCAGCGTTAGCTGGACAAGACGCCAACCACGCATTACCCACTTGATGCATCCGCTAAACATTGGACTGTACCCCATCTAACGGACACTCAGTTAGTAGTATAATCTGAGTGAGGTAAATGATGGTAAGACGGAGTTAAAGTGACGAGTTCAAGAGCGAGGCAGTGAAGCTGGCGCAGCGGGCGAGTGTTCCGATGAGCCAGACGGCGAAGGAGTTGGGGATAGGCGCTGACATGCTTCGCCGGTGGGTGAAAGAGTATGGTGTTCGCACAGATGGGAGCCGGACAATGACTCCGGAGCAGAATTCTGCGAATGCCGCTGTCGACCCCAGGGGTATCTTCACGAAGGAACTGCTGTAAGGTACCAATTCATGAAGGATAACATAAGCCAGTTCCATATATCCGCGATGTGCAGGGTTCTCGCTGTATCGACGAGCGGTTTCTACGGGTGGCTGAAAGACGCTGGTGGTGTTCGAGGTAGAGAAGATGAGGCTCTTTCTGAGATTATCAAGAAAGCCTTTGAAGATAGCCGTGGGGCCTATGGAAGTCGTCGCATTCGCCGTGGGCTACAGAGACTTGAGAAGGGCTGCACGCTCTGGCGGATTCACAGGCTGATTCATCATTCGGGTCGGGGCGTGCAGTATGCCTGCGGGGACTACCAGAAGGTCATCAAGCGTGCCGGTATGTAAGCGTACAACCGCCCACACCGGTAGGCTTCATGGCGTGATGGGCAGCGATCTTTGAGGACTCAGTTCGGCTTGGACGGGTCTGCTCCAGGGAAGAAGTTCGTCTGACTTGACTGTCTTCCACACTCTTCGCATAGCTATTAATGCTCAGGGACAGTCCTACGTATGGCTGGATCAAGACCTCGTTGCGCAAGGGGTAACGAGTATTGGTGGGCAAGACTTTGTTAGCTTTGGTGGGGCCACCCAGGGTGGTCTAGGTCAATCCTACTGGGACTATGTGGCCTACAGCTCATCATTCGAGCCGGTTCCAGAACCCATCTCCCTCGCCGCACTCAGCCTTGGACTGCTGCCTATGGCTGCGGTCAGGTTCAGGCGAAGAAGGGCTGACACTGATTCAATAGTTTGAAAGGCATTCATCTTGCGAATACCGCCACGGTCAGAAGCTGGGGCGGTGTCTTTTGCCTGTTTACGACAGGTTTCGCTATTTTTTCGCAAACGACCGCAGCAGCTCTTCGTTACTCCCCGTATTGCCGATCATCTTGAGAAGCGTCTTGATCGACTCCTCAGGGGTGAGCCCGTGCAGCAGGCGGCGGAGCTTGTTGTGAGCTTCCACCTTCTCGCCGAGCAGAATCTCCTCGTTTCGGGTGCCGGAGGCACGGATGTCGATCGCGGGAAATATTCGCGACTCAGCCAGGTCACGGCGAAGGACGATCTCGCAGTTGCCGGTGCCCTTGAAATCCTGAAAAATGAACTCGTCCATCCGTGAGTTGGTCTCAACCAGCGCCGTTGCGACGATGGTGATCGACCCAGCCTCCTCAAGCTCTCTCGCGGCTCCAAATAACTTTCTGGGAAGTTCGAGCGCACGTGCGTCGACGCCGCCCGAAAGTGTCCTGCCGGGGCCGGTCTGCGCCAGGTTGGCTGACCTGCCGAGGCGTGTGAGCGAGTCAAGGAGAAGCACGACGTGTTCGCCGGCCTCGGCCCATCGCTTGGCGTAGTCGAGCGCGAGGCGCGCAAGCCTGATGTGGTTCTTCGCGTCCTCATCGTTTGAGCTCGCGAACACCTGACCCTTCACCTGCCGGACCATCTGCGTCACTTCCTCGGGCCGCTCGTCAAGGAGCAGCACAACGAGCCTCATCTCGGGGTGGTTTGCGGCTACGGAGTCGGCGATCTCTGTGATCAGGCGGGTTTTGCCGGAGCGGGGTGGGGCGACGATCAGAGCCCGCTGGCCCTCGCCGATCGGCGCGATCAGGTCGATCGTCCGCATCGAGGGGTTATCAGAGCCCGGCGCAAGGACGATCTGCCTTCGGGGATGGATCGGTGTCAGGTTGTCGAAGTCCTTTATGCGTGCCCAATCCTCTGCCGAAACCCCGTTGACCGAATCCACCTGCCCAAGCTGCGGACCTCTGCTGCTTGTCACGGATGCGCCCTCGACCACGGCCCCGTTTCGAAGCCGGTTTCCAAGCACAACCGGCGGCGGCGCAAAAACGTCGTCGCGGCTCGGTTTCATGTCGGTCGATATGGGCCTGAGAAATCCCATTCTGCCGTCCTGAGTGTCAAGTATTCCCGTGATCTTTCGGGGTTCGGTCAATCGTTCACCTCTTTGGTTTGGAGTGCTGTCAAGGTGCATGATACCGCGTTCGGGCGATCTTGGATAGGGGGATAGCCATCAGTGGATGACAGTCGGCTGGTGACACCAGTGCTATTTCAGCTCCAAGCCATGCTCGAACCATACCTGTTTCACCGCTTCCCAGTCCGTGCGCCGGTCGGCTTGGGTGCTGTCATCGTAGATGACGCCTATCACGCAGGGGAAGAGCCTGTCGCCGAGCCGCCACGCCGATAGTATCTCCCGCAGCCATTCTGCCTGACTCGGCCTCGATATCTCTTTATTCATATAGATATGAGGGGAATACACAACGCCGGGAAGCGCATCTAGGATGTTTCTGATCGGCGCGGACATCGAAAGATCGCTGTTCACCCCGCGCAGGTTCGGGATCTTCGCAATAGATGGCAGGTTGCGCTCGTAGATGCTGCAGGAGTGCAGGAAGAGCCCGCCGAAGTGCTCCGCGAGACGCGAAAGGCACGGCAGCGAAAACTCGTCGAACTGCTCAGGAGAAAGCGAAAGCATATAGTCGTCCGAAAGCTCAATCCCCACTTCGCCCGGTGACCACAGCCACGGCCAATAGACAGGCGCGAAACGGCCTTGCGCAGCTTCGCGCTGGGCTTCGATCACGTCGATGGTGAAATCAGTTAGGAGATCAAGGAGCTTGTGCAGGCGTTTGGGGTCGTCGTACATCGCCGTAAAGATTTCGGAAACGCCGAGGAGCTGGGTAGCGACGGTGATCGGGCTTTGCAGATCGAGCGAACGAATCGAGAATTCAGTCGTCTTCACGAGCTCCCGGGTCTTTTCTATAGCCTCGCCGACGAGTCCCGACGTGACTTTGGGCTTCTCCAGCGTGTCGATTTCTGAGAAATCTTCGAGGACCTTGTCCACCCAGTGGCGTTCGGCCATCTGTGAGCCGTCGCCAAAGGCGCTCGCCATAGCGTTTGGGCCGTTGTTGGTGTCGACCTGAGGGATGTAGTCGTCGCCGTTGATTGCGCGTGTCGGCATCAACGGGTGTCCGCAGGATGGGTCATAGTCGGGGTCGTTTGGGTTGACACTGTCGTTCATAATGAGCCCCGGCCTGCTTGGGGCAGTCTCTCCAAGCCACATCCTGCGCAGAAACTCAGCGGTTTGTGTGTAGTCCTTGTGTAGTTCCGGAAGCATACCAGACTCCTCTTTTTGCAGTTTCCCCAAAGCCTTCAGCATTTGTATTATAGCAGAGTATGCAGGCCTGGACAATATTCGAGAAAAACCTGGTCTTGGTTACTAACCCCAATACCGTTTACTTTGGCTAATAATGAGCGTGATGACTCATCCGTTTCGGGTCCGGCTGCGAGAGTCTACATCGCAGATCAAGACTCTTAGGCAATCAGCCTTGTACCCAAGTAAACGGTATTGTTACTAACCCGCATTATTCACGAGTAGCGTGAATAATGCTCTGTTAGAGAAAGCTTTATTCGCTTCACGAATAAAGCGGGCTAAATGGTTAATATTTGGTAACTACTCAGGTCACATCTAGAGTCTTATGGATGTGTAAGACTACTACATATGGATGATTCGCAGAGTAAAGCTCTGGTATCACAATCATTGCAGGGCTTGCGGATTGCTGTATATGCTATCCTCAGCCCTGCCAAGTAGCTTATGTCGTGGCCTCATGGCCTGAGTAGTTACAATATTTGAGGCCGTACAACAAAAAAGCCCCCGCAAAGAGGGCTTTTCACGATCAAAATCTGGAGCCGACGGGAGGACTCGAACCTCTGACCCGCGCATTACGAATGCGCTGCTCTACCAACTGAGCTACGTCGGCAGTTCAGTGGTGCCGAGAGCCAGAATTGAACTGGCGACACGCGGATTTTCAGTCCGCTGCTCTACCAACTGAGCTACCTCGGCACGTCGGTTGCAAAATGGAATGTGGCGGGGATGACGAGACTTGAACTCGCGGCCTCCTACGTGACAGGCAGGCGCTCTAACCAACTGAGCTACACCCCCGCGGGTGAAATGGTGGGCGAAGAGGGGCTCGAACCCCCGACATCTTCCTTGTAAGGGAAGCGCTCTCCCAACTGAGCTATTCGCCCGCTCACAAGAAAGAATCTTATCAGATTTCGAGCCTCAGGTCAATACCAAAAGCCTGCTTTTTTGCAGACATTTTGGCTGACCGGCACAGCTACCACCAACGCCCAAATTATATCATACCGCCCAAGCAGTGTCAACGCATCTTATGCAATGAATATGAAATGTTGTCGGCAAGCGCGCGGAGGCCATAAGACCTCCGCGCGCGAATCGTAACTATTACTAATAGGTCGCTTTGCCGGTCAGCATATCGTAAATCTCTGCGTTTGTGGACCAGAGCACAAACTCCGCGAGCACGCCACTCGTAGGAAGAATGTTTACAGGGTGCATCGGCACGTTTACCACAGCGTCGCCAAGCGACCATCGCTGGTCGACCAGTATCTCACCCGGAGCAATAGCACGATAGCCGCATTCGGCCTTCTCGTTGTAGTCGGTGATGCTCCAAGCGAGGACCACGCCTGCCTTGCGCGCGTCCGAAGTCCACGTGCCGAACTGCCAGCCCTCGAAAATCTGATCGAACCCTATGCAGAAGACAAAGTCGCCTCGCTTCAGGGTGATGTCTTTCTTCTGTGCAAACCAGCCGTCGTTGCACTGGGTGAGGTAGCCTGGGTCGCCGGGGAACCCCACGTGTTGCATCGCGCAGTGACCGTGGATGAACGTATACACGCCCTTTCCTGCTTTGCGGTTGCGGACCGCGAGCGCGGCGACCTTGTGTATGTTAGTCGACTCGCCGAAGTACACCGCGTCAATATCTTTTTTCATGTTGCGAAGGAAGTCGCGTCCATATCTGCCGGGTTCGGCTTTGAATGGCTCTTCCGCGTGGAACTTGTTCTTTCCGACCAGAGTGTCCCACTCTTGGCCTCCGGGAACAGCGTAGCCTTCGTAGACTACCGGCATCTTGCCAATTCTTGAGCATGCTGCAAGGAACTCGCCGATCCACGTCCAGGAGGCAATCGCGTTTGCCGTGGTGTCGGTTGGGACGATCCATGCGCCATCCGTGGTCTTGAACAGTCCTCCGTTGGCCGCTGCGTGGTTATCCACTGAGTCAGTCCACTTGGCCCCAGCTTTCTTCGCTCTGTCCAAAATCTGTTTGCGCCCAAACGCTACGACAATCACGCCATTGTCGGTCATGTCGGTCATCTCTTTGACGGCCTTGTCGAAGGTGTCCTCGCGGATCGCGTAGAGCACAATCGAGCTCGTGGGCTTACCCGGGCCGTTGCGCATTTTCATTATACCGCCGCTTCTGCCGGAGACCTCTCCGGTAAAGCCCTCGTCACCCATCACGGCGATCACGCTGTCTTCAACTTCGATGTAGCGTTTTGCCGCTGCGTCGAGAGTCGGAGTCATGGCGGGAAGATCATCGCGGATGCCGTCTATGCAGGTCGACACCCAGTTGTAATAAGCGCCCGATCCGTGTGCCGGAGCTTGTGCGGCAGCCTGAAGTGTTCCTGTTGAAACAAACAGCGCGCACAGCAGCACAAAGAGCGCAAGTGGTGAGAGTGTGGTCAGTTTTCGCATTCGCCCTTGTCCATCCTTTAGGTTAGATGAGATTTGTTGGCCAGTTTGGCGGTGAGACCGGAGACGCATGTAGCCCGGCTGTTATACTGGGACGGGTTTTTGTGAGAGCGGTTGCCTGAGGAATGGGTAAAAATAAATAATTAGAAAAAAAATTGCGGAGTTGGGAACTACACGGGAACGCGGCGCGTAGTATAGATAGAGATAAACGCTTGCGACTCTTTTTCTCCTTTCTGAAAATAGCCCGCCGCACCCTTAAAAAGCGGCGGGCCTCTTTTTGTACTATACCAGCCAACGCTCGAAAAGATCCTCGAACTCAGCCTTTGGTTCTTCGCGTACAGGGGAGAAGGATATGATCGTGACCGTATCAAACGGGGTCACGACATGATCGTGGATTCTCGATAGATGCGTCATGACTTCCTCTGAAAGCCGGAACTCTGGGTTTTCCTTCTGCACTTCGCGCACGGTGAGTTCGTCCACAGGTTTCACGATGACCTCATCGATAACCGCAGTGAAGAGCCTCTGCCTCGGCCCAAACCTGCGCCCGACAGTTACCCAGACGAGCTGGCCTGTCTGATATTTGGGTGACTTATCTCCGAGGCGGATAGTGGCCGTTTTGCGGCCCTTTCGCAGCATATCCGCGTAGATCTCAGAGTAGAAATTGAGTGCGAACATAGCGTCACTCCTATTGACTTTCGGGCTATGTATTAACAGGCAACGGCACTGTTGTTGGCTCGAAAGCCGAAAGCTTTATTCGCTTCACGAATAAAGCGGGCTAGGTCGGCGGCGATATCCTCGCCGTCGCGGGCTGCGCATCACTCACGAGAAGTGTGAATTATGCGGGTAGTCACTTTTTGATGCAAAATTATAAACCGCGCACGTCCCCCTGTCAACCCTGTCCACAGTGCGAGGACCGGCGCGAGGCTCCACGTGTCATAGACATGTTCGGTTGTGCAAAGGCCTTCCGTAACGCCCGTTGTGTGTCAGCTGTTGGGCATAAACAACGGCTGTGAAAAACTTTTTAGAAAATTTATGGCAGAGTAAGTTTAACTCATCAGTGTATGGGGTAAACACGTTTTGCCTACGGGACGGTGCCAATAACTTGGCATATAACCGTCCTCTATTGCCCCAGGCAGGTGGCATCCTGACCGTGCCACCTGCTATTTAATCCCGTCTGCTCACTACACCTGAGTTTAATTTATCCCCGACGTTGGCTATTAATTACATGTCGGCGGCGCTATGCGCCAACGGTTGGGTCGAATGTGTCGTTCCGTCTGCCCCAATTATGCCGGTAGTTAAAGGGAGTGGACAATATACATGAACATTAGAGAGCAGGCCATGTCGTTTCTGATCCGAAGCAAGCTTGCTGAGGATACACGTACCTTCGGGCAGATGATCGACGTTTACGTAGCCAACGGCGACATATACCTCGTAGGTATATGCGATTCGGATTCACAGTGCAAGGTCGCAGTTGAGTTGATCCGTGGATTGCCGGGAGTGCGACACGTGATCGACAATGTGCGCGTGCGCGGCTCTCATATCTCCGCCGCGTAAGTTATTACGGGCCATCATCCGGCCGGGCAGAGATGGGCAACTGCCCGGCCTTTCCCATAATTCGGATTTGACACCGGGGCCGAGTGGCAATACAATCTACTCGTATACTGATGAACACAAAGACGTCTCCCACATTTGATATCCCCTGTGCGCTCGTCCTCGGGCTTGTGCTGCTGCTTGCGCCGTTTATCGGCGGTGGTGGCGGGGTGATCGGCGACGGCACCCTTGCGATATTCGCGCTTGCCGCGGGAATCGTGTTGGTCTGGAGCCGAGGGTCGGCAAGACCTGTCGCATTCCGGCCTTTTGCCGCGTTTGTGGCGATTCTTGCGCTTTCGTCGGTCGTTACTGCGAGTATTCATGCGACGATTGCGGACACTCTCTACTTTGCAGGATGCGCCGCCGCCGCGATTGTGGCCTCATCGGTCCTGCGGAGCGAGAAATCACTCTCCGTCGCTATCTCGACACTTGCCGGCATCGGGTTTGCTCTCGGTGTCTTTGCCGCAGTCGAATACCATTCCCAGGGAGGCTCGTGGCGGGTCTTTACCACGTTTCAGAGCCCGGGGTTTTTCGGCGGCTACCTGACTCTGCTCATCCCCGTGACATTTGCCGCGCTTCTTGGTGCTCGGAGTCGCATGTGGGCCGTCCTCTTTGCCCTCTCTCTTGCCCTACAGGCCCACTCCCTGCTCCTTACCGGGACTAGAGTCGCCCTTGCCGCTTCTGCCTTAGGTGTGGTGGTTTTGTTGGCTCTTGGACTGTGGCAGCGGGCGGTCAAGAAGGAGCAGGTTCTTCGCTTCGTGATCGCGCTCGTGCTGGTCGCCGGTGCGGCTTATCTTGCCAAGGCCCCGACCGAGGCGCGCATCTCAGGCCCCGCCGCCCAGGCCCAGGCCCATTCCGGCAGCTTTCGGATCGCGACATGGAAGGGGACGGCGAGCATCATCAAGGCAAACCCCATACTTGGAACCGGAGCAGGCACGTTTGATCTCGTGTTCCCGAAGTATCGCATTGCTGGCCCGACCAAGATGGCGCACGACTCCTATCTTCAGATCGCTTCTGATTCTGGAGTGTTCGCGCTTCTTGCGCTCGCCGCCGCATTCGTCGGTCTGATCACCGGTGGCTTCAGATCATTCAGAGGATCGGCGTCCCCGCTCCTGACCTGTGGGATAATCGGCGCGCTCGCAGCCGCTCTTGTGCGAAACACATTGGATTCTGATATCTACAACGCCGCAATCGGCTTTACTTTTTGGATTCTTGCCGGTCTTGCCGCGGCTCAGTCGGCGAACTCAAGGGTTCTCTTGCTGAAGCCCTGGTCAAAGTATCTTATCACGGTGGTGTTGCTCGGAATGATCGCCTTGCAGTATTCGTTCGTGCTGGGACAGTCGCGCTATGACTCGGCTGAATCGGCTATGCGCGACGGACGATGGGACGCTGCCGTTTCGCTCTATTCATCGGCTGCCGCGGTCGATCCCTTGCGCGCCGACCATCAGCTTCGCCTCGGCCAGCTCTTGGCAGCAAGCTCAGATGGTGACCGCGAGATGCTCGATACCGGCCTCGGCCACATTCGACGCGCAATAGAGCTTGAGCCGACCCGCGCCAAGCACCAGATTTCCCTCGGGCGCATACTCGTCGACAAAGGCGATGTGTCCCGTGCGGTCGACGCCTATCGACAAGCCCTGGTGGTCGACCCGCACGCGACTCCGGCGATGCTCGCCCTGGCTCGACTATTGAAGGGGAAGTCGTCAGATGAGATGTACGCCCGGCTCGTGACTGAAGAATCGAGCCCAGCAGAGACCCTGAAGGGCGTCCCTGAGGCCGTTAATCCCGACTTTGCCTGGGCGCGCTACTATTTCGGCGAAAAATATTTGCGTGAGGGCGACAAATCTGCCGCAGCAAGACAGTTTAAGCTCGCGATTGAGCGGCTGGAGCGGCGAAAATCTTATCAGACCTACGTTACGGCAATGCAAAGCGTCGGTTTGCTCGACCCGGCGGACGAAGCGACGCTCGATAAACTGCTGTCAGACTGCAAATCCGGCCTGAAAGCGGCTGATAATTCTCGACACATCTTGCCAGAAGGCCGTTGAGTTTGGTATCCTACGTTCGGTATTATGGTACAAATAGTTCAACAAACAAATGCCCGTTGCAGGGCGAAGATAAATCTTACACTGGACATTGTCGGGCGGCGTCCTGATGGTTATCACGATCTTGAGAGCGTGATGCAGTCTGTTGACATCGCTGACGTTCTGCACGTCAGCGTGACTTCGGGCAGCGGGATCAAGATCACCACGGACGTTCCCGAAATTCCTTCCGGTCCCTCGAACACCGTCTACAAGGCCTGTGCGCTTTTCAAGGACGCCGCGGAGGTCGATTGCGGGATAGCAGTTTCCATCGAGAAACGCATCCCCGTCGAAGCCGGTCTGGGAGGCGGCTCAAGCAACGCCGCCGCTGCGCTCCTTGCGCTAAACGCCATGTTTGAAGATGTTCTGACGACCGATGAACTCATCGCCGTCGCCGCGCGAGTCGGAAGTGACGTTCCTTACTTCATTGCTGGTGGAACTGCGCTGATTTCCGGCAGGGGAGAGCTTATAGAAGAGCTTCCAAGCGCGCCTGAGATGGATATCGTCATCGCCAAGCCCGAAAAAGGGGTGTCGACCTCGTGGGCTTACGGCCGTCTTGCGGCCACTCCGGGCAGAGAGTCGCTTGCCGGGACAGAGGCGATGATCGAAGCCATCGAGTCCGGCGACCGCTCAAAGGTCGTCGCCGCGATGGCCAACGATTTTGACGCGGTCGTCTGCGAGGCTTTTCCCGCAATTGCCGAGCTAAAGCGTTCCCTGCTTGATCTCGGAGCTGAGTTCGCGATGCTCTGCGGAAGCGGCTCCGGTGTGTATGGTGTCTTTGACTCGCCCGACAAAGCAAAATCCGCAGCCGAGACGCTTGCTGGCAAGTATCCGTTCGCCATAGCGACCCGCACTACGCCCTCTGCCGTTACGCTTGGAGACTCAGATGCCGATTGACATCGTGATTCTCGCCGGTGCCCCGGCAGGTTCGGATATGCTTCCTGAGGACCCAGAGCGCAGCCGTGCGATGATCGAGCTTGGCGACAAGACGATGCTACAGTGGGTCGTGGACGCATTCAGGGCAAGCAAGAGTGCCGGTAGGATCATCGCCGTCGGCAACGTCTCAGCTGGTGGGTTGGACGAAGTGATCGCTCCAAGTGACAGCTTTCTTGGCAACCTTATGCTCGGCGTCGAGGCTTGTCCCGACAGCTCGCACATAGTGGTTTCGACCTCGGATATCCCGATGATCACCCCCGAGTCGATTGACGACTTCGTCAGCCGGGCGATAGAGTCCGGGGGCGACATGTGTTACCCGATCATCCCTATCGACTCCTGCCGCGCCAAATACCCCGATATGAAGCGCACCTGCTTGAAGCTCAAAGAAGGCACGTTCACCGGCGGCAATATGATGATGATGAGCACGGGTTTCCTGCGCCGCAACCAGG
This sequence comes from Armatimonadota bacterium, assembly GCA_038207085.1. GTDB lineage: Bacteria > Armatimonadota > UBA5829 > UBA5829 > DTLH01 > JBBRAE01. The sequence continues at coordinate 16,478 of JBBRAE010000020.1, read as the reverse complement.
GGCTGATCTCCGGCGCCTACGCCGCCCGCAAAAAGCCGCTCGCGCTCGCCTCGATGGTCGGGCTGGGCCTTTTGCTGCGAATCCCCTTAAGCCAATTGCTCTGTCCGTGCATGCTTCCGACTGCGCTTCTTGAGAAGAAAGTCTCCAAGATGCTTGGAGGCAAGGTAGCTGGTATCAGAAGCGAGTACGCCGAGATTGGCTCGGATATAGACAAACTGGGGGATCTTGAGCAGGCAAAGAAACTCTTCTAACCATCACTCACAACCGCGTTGTATCGGGGACCCCGTCCCCGATACCTACCTCACGGCGTGTGCGCCACGTAACTAATTCGTCCACGCAAACCCAACAAACGCGAGCTTACTTATTCGGCTTGCCGTCTTCGCCCATTTTGCGTTCGGGTGCTTGTAGCGATAGGCGTCGAGCACTGTTGGCGTTAGAACCAGGAGACCGACTTCGAACTCGCTCCAGCCCAGTGAGTCAGCCATCCCCTTGGTGTCGCGCTCATCGGGGCCGGAACCCGCAAATGCCGTCGCTGCGTAGCCGATGCCCAGCCAAAAGTTGAATGTGCCCATACCCTTGAGGAACGGCTCGTCTTCGTTTCGCAGGTTCGGGTGTTGAGTGAGGATCCACTCGTCGGTCAGGAACTGCGCGGCGAAGCCTGCGGATGAGGTGATGGCGTGTTCGTCGTCGTCGAGCTGTCGGCCAGGTTCGATGGTAAAGAAGGGAATCGGGCCGTAGTGAACGCTCTTTAAGTAGGGGTCGGTATCAATCGCATAGTTGGCGATGGCGTGGCCCGCTTCATGCACCAGAAACGCTGAAAATGCGCCTGCGAAGAACTTGGTCGGGTCTCCGGCCCACTTGCCGCTCTTTTGTGGTGGCTGGATCTCTGCTGCGTTTATTAACGCCTCTGCGGTAATCACATCGGTGACGAGATAGCCGAGGCTGATCGTCTCTGCAGAAGATGGTAGGGGAGGCATCAGAGCAGCCAGCGTCAAAGCGACTGCCACTAGGTCTATTGCTCGCATGAAATCTCCTTGGAAGTGGATCAATAACTACTTCGCCGCAGGGGCAGCGATTTTCCTTCGTGCAAGAATATGCGTGATGCTCTTTACTTTTTTTGCCAGCCAAGCTACACTAACTCAACGCTATTATTCTTTGGAAGGTATTCAATGCGCAAAGTTGCCTTGATCGGCGCTGGTGGTATAGGGTCTGTCCACGCCGGTTGCTACCCGGACATAGCAAACGCCGAGCTTGTGGCCGTTCTGGACATCCGCCCGGACGCTGCATCTCAACTGGCCGAAATGCACGGAGTTCCGGCTTACTCCGATGCTCAGACTATGTTTGCCGAAGTCGAGTTCGACACGGTGGATATCTGCACCCCGACTCCAACACACATCGAGTATATCAAGATGGCCGCTGCGGCGGGAAAATCAATCTGCTGTGAAAAGCCGTTTTGCCTAACCGCCGAGCAGTGCCGTGAGGCAATCAGTGTCTGCAACAAGGCCAATGTGACCCTCTTTGTCGGACATGTGCTTCGATGGTTCCCTGAGTTCAGGCGTGCAAAAGAGTTGATCGCTGGTGGGTCTATCGGTGAGGCCGCTGTTGTTCGGACATCAAGGGCAAGCGGTCACCCCAAGGGCGCGAACGACTGGTTCTGTGACTATGAACAAAGCGGCGGTGTCGTGCTGGATCTCGGTATCCACGACCTCGACTGGCTGCTCTGGACCTTCGGCCCGGCTGAGCGAGTTTACGCTCGTGGGCTTGGGACAAGCGAGCAGGGGAAGAGCGACTACGCGTTGGCGACGATTCGCTTCAAAAAAGGCGTAATCGCCCACGTCGAGTCCTCCTGGGCTGCTCCCACCGGGTTCACAGTAAAGTTTGAGGTCGCAGGTGACAAGGGTTTGATCGAATTTGTAGACAAAGATGTGATTACCTACGCTGAAGCCCACTGGAAAGCAGATCAAACCGATGTAACTTCGAACGAGTCCAGCCCTGTTAAAGAAAGCCCCTATCTTCTTGAACTGCGGAGCTTCTACAATGCGCTGGAATCGGGCACCCCGGTTGAGGTCACGCCCAAGGAAGCCATGAGCGCAGTCGCGCTCGCCCTTGCAATCAACGAATCGATCAGGACCGGCCTGCCGGTCAAACCGTAGGAGGTGGACGCTATGAAAGAAACAGTCAAAATAGGAATGCTCTCCTTTGCCCACGGTCACGCCTACGGTTACGCTGGGGCTATGTCGCAGATCGCAAACGCCGAGATCGTCGGAGTCGCCGATTTGGACAAATCCCGTGGGGAAGAGGCCTCTAAGCGCTACAATACCCGACTTTTTGCAAGCTATGAGGAGCTTCTCTCAAGTGACGTCGACGCGGTCGTGATCTGCACGGAAAACCTCTATCACCGTGAAGTAACGGAGATGGCTGCCGCCGCCGGTAAGCATGTAATGTGCGAAAAACCGCTCTCGACCAAAATCGCCGACGGTCGCGCGATGATCGACGCCTGCAAAAACGCCGGAGTCAAGCTCCAGACCGCATTTCCATGCCGGTTTGCCCCGAATATGGTGCAGGGCAGGAATGCGATTCAGGCTGGCAACATCGGCAAAGTGCTTGCTATTAAAGGCACGAACCAGGGGAGTTGCCCGGGCGGATGGTTTACCGAATTGTCGCTCTCGGGTGGCGGCGCGGTGATCGACCACACGGTGCACGTGACCGACCTGATGCGCTGGACGCTTGGCGCTGAAGTCGTAGAGGTGTACGCCGAGATCAGCAACCTTATGAGCCACAAGAACTACGACGATGTCGGCATCTTGACGCTCGGCTTCGACAACGGCGTCTTCGCGACGCTCGACTCTAGCTGGTCACGCGTCCCGAGCTACTCGACCTGGGGCAACGTCACGATGCTTGTGACCGGTGAAGAGGGCTCGGTCTGGATAGATGAGTTCAACCAGCACCTGAACCTCTACAATGATCGGGTCATGCGTCATAGCTGGGAAGGCTACACCGATAACCTTGACCTCGGGCTCTGCCAGTCCTTTGTGGACGCAATCGCAAACGACACTGCGGTTCCGATCACCGGAGAAGACGGCCTCGCCGCCGCCGCAGTCGCGCTTGCCGCTTACGAGTCCAACAAACAGAAGAAGCCCGTAAAGCTTGCCGATATCGGTTACTGAGAAATACCTATACAAAACACAAACAAAAAAGGGGCCGAGTCTACGATTTTCATCGACAGACTCGGCCCCTTCTGTCTCTGTGTTGTGATTCCGGCCACTACGCCATCTGTCAGGTAATTCTTCTGATTTCTTGACTAGTGAGCGTATTGGTGATAACCTGTGAGCGTTGGTTCGGACCTCGCGGGCCATACGGGAAGCTACTTCCTGAATCACGGATAGAATGTTGGGAGCTGCAAACATGTCGAGTAAGCCCGTTGTATTGAAAGACGTTGCGGAGTTCTGCGGCGTGAACGTTACTACGGTTTCGCGCGCACTTCGAAATGACAAGAGAATCAGCCAGGCAACCACTGAGCGTGTGGTCGCTGTCGCCAATAAAATGGGGTATGATCCAGCGCGCTTCCACGCCGCCCGGCAGCTCAGGCTCAGCCGCCACGGACAGCAGCTTGTAAATAATACTATCGCATTTTGGTTCGTTCACGAGGGGTTCACCTGCTCGAACTATTTCATGAATATTCAGCAGGGAGTGCTAGACGCAATTACCAATGAGATGTTCGAGTACTATACGAGCGAACCCTATTTTTGGGTGACTCGAGGCGAGGTGCCGCTTGCTTATCGCCGAGGGGACATTGATGGCGTCGTCGCAGTTATGCAGTGGAACAAGGCGTATCTTGACATGGCGATCAATATGTTGCGTGATGATCCGAACTTTGCTGATAGACCGATTGTGAACTTGGTTGAGGAGTTACCTGGGTGCTCGAGTGTTTGTCCGGACAACGAGCTTGCCGGTTACCTTGCGGCCGCGCATCTGCTTGCTGCAGGACATACTCATATGATGTGGTGGCACTTTCTGGCTGATAACGAGTACCCGAACAGCGTTCAGTCGTTGCGGTGTCGGGGCATGATCAGGGCACTCTGTGAGAATGGGCTTGATCCCGATGAGGCTGCGGTAGATGCTCCTGCGTGGTATGGAGTGGGGGACTTACGCAAAAGAAACGCTGATTTCATAGGGAGGCTGCGATCCCATCCCGAGGTCACTGCGATAATTGTGCCAAACGACAAGCTGGCGGTGGAAATGCATCAAACGCTCACAGAAGCTGGTTTCAGTGTCCCTGAGGACATCAGCATGGTCAGTTTCGACGACACCGATGCTGTTGCGGTGGGCGGTAATCCGAATATTTTGACTACGGTTAGGCTTCCGCTTACGGAGATCGGGCAGATGGGAACGAACCTGTTGATCAAGCAGATCATGGGCAAAGAGCCGAAGCAGCAGAACATCGTGGTTCCTGTTCATCTCGTCGAGCGGTCTAGTGTTGCTCCCCCCAAACGCAGATAAAGCCATTCAGGAGTTGACTTGAAAGAGATTTTTGTCTCCAACATCACCGATGCGGTCGCCGAGGCCTGCCAGTCTGCCAATTTCGACCTGCCGGGGGACGTTTGCCGCGCTTTTGACGAGGCGCTTGCGCGTGAAGAGTCCCCGATCGGTCGGGAAATCCTCTCACAGCTGATCGAAAACGCCGAGATCGCCCGAACCGAGCGCGTCCCGATGTGCCAGGACACAGGCTTTGCCGTTTTCTTCGTGAAACTCGGCCAGGAAGTGCATATCTCAGGCGGCAGCCTCACCGACGCCATCAACGAAGGTGTGCGGCGTGGCTACGCAGAGGGGTATCTTCGAAAATCGATCGTCGCCCATCCCCTGGAGCGCGTAAACACCGGTGACAACACCCCAGCAATTGTCCACATTGAGGTCGTCCCAGGCGATGAGCTTCGTTTGACGATTGCTCCCAAGGGTGGCGGGAGCGAGAACATGAGCGGTGTGCTGCTCCTAAAGCCTGCGCAGGGCGTGGATGGTGTTAAAGAATTCGTCGTAGAGTTAGTCAAAGCTGCCGGTTCGAACCCATGTCCGCCGATTATCGTCGGCGTTGGGATCGGCGGCACTATGGAAATGGCTGCGATTCTCGCCAAGAAGGCGCTCATTCGAGAAATTGGCGAGCCGAGCACAAAACCCTACGATGCGAAGCTTGAAAGTGAGCTTCTGGAGCTCGTAAACGACACCGGAGTAGGTCCGGGGGGGCTTGGCGGCCGAGTGACCGCGCTTGCGGTGAACGTAGAAACCCACCCCGCGCACATCGCAAGCCTTCCTGTTGCAGTAAATATTCAGTGTCATGCGGCGCGGCACAAGCAGATAGTATTGTAGAGGATGGGGGTTAGGGGCTAGGGGTTGGTGCTGGCGCAACCGCCATCCTGAGCGCGAAGCATCATGCTGAGGCTCCCGAAGCACGTAGGGTGAGCGACCACCAGTCTCTCAAATCTCGCCAGTCCAGCCCCAAACCCCTAACCCCCATCCCCCGTTTCCAAGGAGTCTAAATTGGGTATTGTTGAGTCTGTGAGATTATCGACGCCATTTACCGAAGAGTCTGTTCGTGCACTTCGCGCCGGGGACAGAGTCCTGCTTTCCGGAGTTGTCTATACAGGTCGCGATGCAGCGCACAAGCGGCTTTTTGAGCTGCTTCAGGCGGGTAAAGAGCTTCCGGTGGACCTTCGGGGGCAGGTGATCTACTACGTCGGCCCGGCTCCGGCCAAACCTGGTCAGGTGATCGGCTCTGCTGGCCCGACGACAAGCGGCCGGATGGATGCCTACGCTCCCGCGCTAATATCTTATGGACTTCGGGGTATGATAGGTAAAGGTCTCCGGGGCCCGGCGGTCACCGAGGCGATGGCCGAGAACGGCGCGGTCTATTTTGCCGCAACGGGCGGCGCAGCTGCGCTTCTTGCCAGGTGTGTGGTCTCGTGTGAGATCGTCGCCTATGAAGACCTTGGGACGGAGGCCATCAGGAAGCTTGTGGTTGAGGACTTGCCGCTTATCGTCGCAAACGACGCCTGCGGCGGGGACTTCTACCGCGAGGGAGTGAGAGCTTATGCACGATCGAGAGGAGAGCAGTAGTTGTATCGCGGAAGAGAGGGAATGTGGTCCTGGATTCTGCACAGGATGGCTGGGGTCGGCATATTCATATTCCTGATGGCTCACATCGTTGACACCTCCCTTGTCGGCTGGGGGCCCAAGCTCTACGATGAAGCCGTGAACCTTTACCGTTCCCCGCTTGGCCGGGTGGGCGAGATCGTGCTGATCGGCGCGGTGCTCTTTCACGCTATAAACGGCGTGCGGGTGATGATTATCGACTTCTCTCCAAACGCGACCCGCATCCAGCGCAAGCTCTTCTACATTGTCGTCGCCTTGTTCCTGCTGCTTTTCATTCCCGCGGGATATTTTCTCGCCCGGGGGATATTCGATTAGGGGGGTAAGATGCTTCGCAAATCAACAAAACCTTCCGGCGACTTCGAGCTTATCTCCTGGTTTTTCATGCGCGCAAGCGGTGCGCTTCTGATCGTGCTGATTCTTACTCACATCGGCTTTGTTCACTACGTGCATGGGGTAGACAAAATCAATTTTGCGCTTGTGGCAAAGCGTTGGTCGACCCCGACCTGGCGCATTTTCGACGTTGTGATGCTCCTGCTCGCGCTTCTGCACGGCGGCAACGGTGTGCGGATACTGATCGACGACTATATTCGTTCCTCCGGCTGGCGTACGTTCGCTGTTTCGGGGCTATATACGGTAGTATTTTTGCTGTTGGTGCTTGGCGCTCTGGTGATACTGACATTCAAACCGTAGGAATGGACAGGCCTAATGTATTTCCAACATGATGCGATAATCATAGGCGCAGGTGGCGCTGGGCTTCGGGCGGCGATCGAGCTGTCGGGCAAGGTGGACGTAGCTGTTATCAGCAAGCTCTACCCGACGCGCTCGCACACCGGCACGGCTCAGGGTGGGATAGGCGCAGCGCTCGGCAACGACGAGCAGGACAACCCCGAGTGGCATACCTTCGACACGGTCAAGGGAAGCGACTACCTAGGCGACCAGGACGCGATCGAACTTATGTGCCGCGAGTCGATCCAGGCCGTCTACGATCTTGAGCACATGGGGCTTCCGTTTTCTCGCACCAAAGAAGGTCGCATCGACCAGCGCCGCTTCGGAGGCCACACCCGTAACTTCGGTGAGGCTCCCGTCCGTCGTTCGTGCTACGCAGCCGACCGCACGGGGCACATGATCCTGCAAACGCTCTACCAGGCCTGCATCAGCAACAAGGCAGCCTTTTACAACGAGTTTGAGGTGATGGACCTGATCGTCTGCGACGGTGTCTGCTGTGGAGTCGTCGCTTATGAGATCGCAACCGGCGAGGTCCACACTTTCCATGCCAAAGCTGTGCTCTTCGCGACCGGCGGATACGGCAAGATGTTCAAGGTGACCTCAAACGCGCTTTCGCTCACCGGCGACGGCCTCGCGGTCGCGTATCGCCGGGGGATTCCGCTTGAAGATATGGAGTTCTTTCAATTTCATCCCACGGGGATCTACAAGATGGGGATTCTAATCACCGAAGGCGCGAGGGGCGAAGGTGGTATACTCCTAAACGGTCTGGGTGAGCGCTTTATGGAGCGCTACGCTCCGACGATCAAAGACCTTGCGCCGCGTGACATGGTCAGCCGTGCGATGTATATGGAGATCCGCGAGGGCAGGGGGATCGACGGCAAAGACTACCTGCATCTTGATCTCACTCACCTTGGGCGCGACGTGATCGAGAAGAAACTGCCTGATATCACCGATTTTGTTAGAACCTACCTCGGGATAGACCCGGTCGAGACTCCGATCCCTGTTCAGCCGACGGCGCACTACGGTATGGGCGGCATTCCGACCGATATCGACGGCGCGGTAGTTGTTGATGAGAAGAACACCCGCTTCCCTGGTTTTTTCGCCGCAGGAGAGTGCGCGTGCGTCTCCGTCCACGGCGCGAACAGGCTCGGGACAAACTCGCTTGTCGATATCCAAGTCTTCGGCAAACGCGCGGGACGCGAGATGGTGAATTACATCGGCTCAGCCGACCTTGTTCCCGTCCCAGAAGATGTCGAAGATTGGGTGCGAGGCGAGATCGCCCGGCTGAAGTCAGATGTGGGCGGCGAGTCGGTCGCGGACATCCGAGCCGAACTCCAGAGCGAGATGATGGCGAATGCAAGCGTCTTCCGAACCGAAAAGACTCTCGTTGAAATGCAGAAGAAGCTGATCACCCTGAAAGATCGCTACACGCGGGCTAGTGTGCAGGACAAAGGCCATATCTATAACACGGAATTGACCGAAGCGTTCGAGCTGGGCTGTCTGCTCGAACTCGCCGAAACGCTCGTCGTCTCCGCTCTTGCCCGGACCGAAAGCCGGGGCGCTCATTCCCGAGAAGACTTTCCGACCCGCGATGACGCAAACTGGATGAAGCACTCTCTAGCCTATCGGACCGATAAGAGTAGTATACGACTCGGATACAAACCCGTCGTCGTAACCAAGTTTCAGCCGATGGAAAGGAAGTATTAGGCGGCAGTCTATGGACGTAACACTCAAAATCAGAAGATACGACCCTGAGACCCGTCCCAAGCCCGAGTTTGTGACTTATAGGGCGAGCGTTGAGCCTACCGACCGGGTGCTCGACGCGATGAACTACGTCAAGTGGTACGTCGACGGCAGTCTGGCCTATCGCCGGTCGTGCGCGCACGGCATATGCGGGTCCGACGCGATGGTTATCAACGGAGTGAACCGCCTGGCATGTAAGACCCTGATCGAGGACGTTGGCGCAAAAATCACAATCGCCCCGCTCCCTGGTTTTCCTGTGCTAAAAGACTTGATCGTAGATATGGAGCCGTTCTTCGCCCAGCTTCGCGCGATAAAACCCTATCTCGAAAACGACGAGCCTCCCCCCATACGCGAACGACTCCAAAGCCCCGAGGAGCGCGAGGTCTTCGACGACACCACCAAGTGTATTCTCTGCGCGAGCTGCACGGGGTCGTGCCCGATCTACTGGTCGAACCCCGACTACGTCGGGCCAGCCGCAATCGTAAACGCTCATCGCTTCATCTTCGACAGCCGAGACAAGTCCGCCGCCGAACGTCTGGAGATACTGAACTCGCGTTCGGGGGTGTGGCGCTGCCGGACCATATTCAACTGCACCGAAGCCTGCCCCCGCGAGATCGAAGTCACCAAAGCGATCGAAGAGCTGAAGCGGGCGATTTTGTATGGGGGAATAGGGTAGATGCCGTCAATCAGGCACCCTCAACTGCTCGTGCCCCTCGCTGGCTGTCCGCCGTCAGTGACCACTCAGGCATTGCGTACATCCGTTCGTAGAAATAACTAACAATTACCCCGAAACGTTCCTTGCTATCTCGATATGTGTCGTCTATTATTGATATACGAGCTTTGCCTTTTGGGGAGACTGTGGAATCGCCTGGGTTGAAAGTGTTCAAAACGAACTCAGAACGCAAAATCCAAGATCAGAGGCACACAAAAACAAACTGGTACAGCGAGAAGCTAAAAGCCAACGGCTAATAGCTAACAGCTGAAATGACGGAACATAGTGGCGGCTCGCATCGTCTGCTTGATTAGAGAGTTGTTCGTCTGTGGTATCTCTCTTGCTGATGGGAGACATCTATGAGGCCGCTTGCGTATCTGCACCTTAGGCTCTTCGTGAACAGCGTGAAGCACACCCTGCGCACGCCTCGGAGGCTTGTGCCGATGGTGCTCTTGGCCGCGTGGGCCGGGCAATCGGTCATCTTCAGCACCGTGATGGCGCTAGACCCCGAGGCGTGGCAGTCGATGAAGGTGCATATCCCGGCGGCGAGGATGGACCAGATATGGTCGGCCTGCTTTATATCGCTCACTGCCACGGTGGTCACGCTCGTCTATAACTCTCTGCGTGACGGGCTGTTGATATTCGCGCCGCCGCACATAGATTTTCTGTTTCCTGCGCCGATCAAACGACGAAGCGTGCTCTTGATGAAGCTCTTCGGCGACTACGGTCGCTACGCGGCTTACGTAATCTTTGTCGGAGTGTTTGCACTGCAGGGGTATATGCTGATCGGGATGCACGCGTCTACTGCGTTCTACGCGGCGGTCGGCGCGCTTCTTCTGCTTTCGTTCGTGACCAACGCGACGCATCTGCTGAACGTCGTGACAAGCTACGGTGTCGCTCGGCTAAAGATCACGGCACGAGTGGTCAAGTTCTCGCTCGTGCTGGTCGTCTCGCTGCTTTTTGTGACCGCGCTTGGTCACTATGTTGCAACTGGGGATGCCGCGGGAAGCCTTGCGGTCGCCGCACAAAACGCGCTCGCGGAGTTTCTCCTCGCGCCGATCGTCTGGTGCACCAACTTGATCGTCGGGAGCACGCCGGGGATGGTCCACAATCCGATGCGTGAGCTTGCCTGGCTCGCAATACTTGCCGGTGGATCGCTTTTTGCGCTTCTTCGGCGGCCAGAGAACTTCTACGAACCGTCTCTTGCCATAAGCGCGAGGATGGCGCGAATCAGGGCGGCGATGAACACCGGTGACTGGTCGAGCGTCGCGATAGAGAAGCGTCGGGATATGGAAAAAGCCCGTTCGGCTGGTCTGTCGATCCCACCGTTTGGCCGAGGTGCAGTCTCGCTCGTCTGGAAATATATGGCGGTGCAGTGCAGGAGGATGGGCTGGAGCATGCTCGCGCTTGTCCTGTTGCCTCCGATCACCGCACTCGCCGCGCGTTCGCTCGTTCACGATGCTGAGGTGCTGAAGCAGTCGCCGTATGCGATTCTCTACGTGGTCTGGGGGTTCATATTCGCCGCTCAGGCTGATCTGAGAAGCGAGCTCAGACAGACGGATGTTATAAAGGCGATTCCAATTCGTGGGTTTAAGATCATCCTTGCCCAGGTATTTGGACAGTGGCTGCAGCTCTCGGTCTTTGCTCTGGTTGCCGCAGTGTCGATCAGGTGGATGATACCCGAGGCCGACGGCGAAACACTCGCTATCGCGCTTGTAGGGTCGCTCTCGATCTCGATATCCTGCATCAGTTGGAGCGCAATCGCTGTGATGCTTTACCCCGACTGCCGGGACAGATTGCAGCTCATAGTCCCCGGCTTCGTAAGCCTCGTTCTCGTCGGGTTGACGGTGCTGCCGTCGGTTGCCATAATTGTAAGAATGCTGGCGCTCGGCGAGAGATTGCTTTCGATATCCGTAACACTTGTGCTCATTAACATACTGCTCGCCTGGATGGGGCTGTGGATCGCGGGAGCGCTGTTTGAGCGATATGACCCGACAGCTCAGTCGTGACTGGAGTTTACCCGTGCTTACTGTACGCAATCTCACAAAATACTACAAAACGACGCTCGCTGTTGATAATGTCAGTCTATCGGTTGGCGATGGGGAGATCGTTGGGCTGCTCGGTCCAAACGGAGCGGGGAAGACGACCGTGCTTCGGAGCATCACGGGGATCATCCAGCCGACCGCGGGTGAGATCGAGGTCGATGGGATGCTGCTCTCCAAGCAGGAGCGCGATGTCAAACGCCGCCTCGCCTTTGTCCCGGAGGTGCCGAACCCCTATGAGATGCTGACGGTGATGGAGCACGTCCGATTCATCGCGATGGCCTACGACACGCTATCGACGTTTGACGCAAAGTGCACTGAGCTTCTCAGGCGCTTTGAGCTCTATGACAAGCGTAACGACCTGGTTCTAAGCCTATCCAAGGGTATGCGCCAGAAGCTTGCAATCGTCTGCGCGTTTGTCCACAACGCTCGCACCATTCTCTTTGATGAGCCGCTGATCGGCATCGACCCCAAAGGCGCGCGCGAGCTGAAAGATATGGTCCTTGAAGCCAAAGCAGATGGCTGCTCGGTACTGATCAGCACCCATATGCTCGACACCGCCGAGCACCTCTGCGACCGGATCATCATCCTGAGCCACGGGCGGATGGTCGCCGAGGGGACGCTTCACGAGCTTCAGGAACGCGCGAGCATGGGGTCCGGTGCGAGTCTTGAAGACGCATTTCTGACACTCACAGAGGAGCATGGCGCTGGTGAAACCGCTCCTATACCTTGAGCTAAGGCAGATCACTAACTCGGTCAAGGCAGCGCTCCGCACACCGAAGCGCTTGATACCCGCAGTGCTGATAGCGCTGTGGATCGCCTTCGTGTTCGCTCAGGACACCCTGACGCTTCTTGGTATAGCACGCCCGGTTATGCCTTCGGGGCGACATTACTTGCAGCAGGCGATTCCGATCGACGCCATCTGGGCGGTCGTATTCATCGTGTTGACGATCACAGCCGCCGGGGTGATCTACACCGCGCTTTCCGATGGGCTTTTGATATTCGCGCCGTCGCACGTGGACTTTCTCTTCCCGACGCCTGTAAACCGCCGCCACGTGCTCGCATTCAAGCTCTTCAAAGACTACACCAAGTATGCGCTGTTCTCAGGGCTCGTTTTCGGGATGGTCGGTTCGCCGCTTTATCACGTGCTTGGTGTGCCGGTGTACCCGGACCTGCTCCTTTCGTGGCTTGGGTCGATTTGTTTGATAGTCTTTGTGATGAACCTGACCCACACACTAAACGTAGTCGCGACCGCCGGGCCGGGCAGGCTGCGTATCGCCCGGGTTCTGGTGCAGGCCGCGATATTCGCTGCGGTTCTGATCGTCGCAGCGACGGCTGTCGTCAGATTTGCCTGGACAAGCGACGCTATCGAAAGCGTGATAAGCTCCACGAGGTCAAGCCTGGTCCGCGCCGCCCTTGCGCCTATCACCTGGGCGACCGACGTCATTCTCGCGCCGATCCGGGGAATCGTCAATGAAAGAGTTGAGCTTTTGTGGCTTGCCATTCTAGCTGTTGGGTCGACGTTTCTTCTGCTTGGTCGAGATGAGGACATCTACGAGCCCGCGCTTGGTGTGAGCGCTCGCGCGGCAAGGGTGAGAGACGCGATTCGTTCCGGCGACGTGATCGGCGCGAGGATTCGGGCTGTGGGCTGGCGGGGTAGGGGAAGCTTCAATACGCCGCCCGTGCCTCCGTTTGGACGAGGGGCTTCGGCGCTTCTCTGGAAGAGCATTGTCGTGAAGCTTCGGACATCCGGCGCGCGGCTGCTTGTGGTGATGTGTGTGCCTGTGATCGCGAGCGTCATCATCGGCGCTGCTGTCAAGCTCCCGGAGGTGCGGCGGGTGGTCCCGGTCGCGATGCCCTACGTCGCCTGGATTCTCGCGCTGCTTGGTCAGCAGGAGCTTAGGGGTGAACTTCGTCTCGCCAACCTGACCAAAGCCATGCCGATATCTCCGTTTCGCTTTATCCTGGTGCAGACGTTCCATGAATGGCTTCCGGTAGTCGCCGTGACGATGATAAGCGCCGTTTCGCTCTTTGTGTTCGTTGCCGACACTGACCCCGCCGTCCTCTGGCTTTCAGCAGTCACTTCGATAGTTTTCGGCTTTACGTGTGTTGCCGTGATCAGCATTCCCGTGCTGCTTTACCCCGACTCCCGGGACAAGGTGCAGGATCTGATAGCCCACATCCTGAGTTTCTTTCTCGCCGGAATCGCTCTTGTGCCGACAGCGGTGGTATGGTTGATCGCGCCGCTTGTTGACATAGACATCTCCGTCGCCTCGCTCGCCGTAGTCCTCGTAAACGTCCCAATAGCTGTTGCCGGAGTTCTCGTTTCTGGCGCACTTTTCGCCAGGTTCGACCCAACGTCTGACTGATGCTCCTCACTTCACCCCAGGTTTGAGATCGCCAACATGAGCCAGAAATATAGGTCTATACCAGCGATTTCACCGGGAGGCAGCCTTGTTTTTCGCTATACCATCGCTCCGGGCCTTCTGGACGTGCCTGACATGACATTCACCGTCCACGTCGGCGCGGTGTTCCCGACCCCTACCCATTCCGGAGTTGCGGAGGTCTGGACGCCTGCCAAGTATCAAGGTGACGCAAGCTGGTATGATCGTGCGCTCGTGACATTCGGATCGCCGACCGCTCCTGAGCCAAACGGGCTTGTTGCGGCTCTGCTCTGGTGCGGAGGCCTTGTTGCGCTCGGCAAGAGGGTTCGACCTCGCGGCAATTTCTCACATTGATTTGCCCGGCGCGTTGCGTATCGTATCTGCCTCAGTCTTGAGATATTTGTGCTTGCCTGCCTGCTTTTGTCGTGTTATACTGCAACTACTTGACAACGCAGGGGGCAGGCATGGCCGTCTTTTACACCATTGGACACAGCAACACCAGCGTTTCGGAGTTCGCCGAGCGGCTTAAGTCGCACGGAATAGAGCTCGTCGTCGACGTTCGTACCGACCCCTACAGCAAGTATGCCTCCCAGTTCAACTACCGAGAAATCCAGGTCGAGCTTAGAGCTCTGGGGTTCGAATACCTCTATATGGGTGACTCTCTTGGCGGCAAGCCGAAAAGTCCGGGGTTTCTCACTGAAGGTGGTGTTCCCAACTACGAAATGATGGCTCAGACTGAGAAGTTTCAGGCAGGTATCCGCCAGATCGAAGAGCTCGCATCGGGCAAGACCATCGTTCTGATGTGCTCCGAGGCTGACCCTATGGTCTGCCACCGTGAGCGGCTTTTGGCTTGGGTGCTTCGCGGACGGGGTCACGAGGTGCGCCACATCGATCGCGACGGGGCAGTTGCAGCTGGCCAACAGGGATTACTGCTGTGAAAATCTACACGATCGGCTCAAGCGGCAAGAACCTCCGACGGTTTGCGGAGCTTATCCGCACGTCACGGGTCGACCGCATCATCGACGTCCGATTGAACAACACGAGCCAGCTCGCCGGTTATGCCAAGCGAGACGATCTTGAGTTCGTGCTCGAACTGATAGGTGTTCCCTATGAGCACCACCCTGAGCTTGCTCCTGGTGATGACCTGCTCGCGATCTATCGCAAGGACAAGGACTGGGACGCGTACCGCGTGGGTTTCGATAGACTGATCCGTGAGCGCGACATGCTCGGCATTGGCAGAGGGCTTCTTGCGCAGGGAGGACATCCCTGCCTGCTTTGCTCAGAAGACGACTCGACGAAGTGCCACAGGAGGCTTGTGGCTGAACTTTGGGCCGACGGAATCAATGGTGTGGAGGTCGTTCATCTGTGATGAAAGATGAGATCGTAATTCTTGCCGTGACCAAGATGCTCTCCGGGTTCTGCATTGGCGGAATTTCGCTTGCGTCGGGCAAGTGGGTACGCCCGGTTAAGGAGCGTGGCACGATCCTTCTCGGCGATATCAAATACGCTGATGGTTCCTTTATGCGCCCGTTCGATGTCGTGAGTTTTGAACTCGGAGCGCACCGTCCGAAGCCCCCGCACATCGAGGACTGGACGTGTGACTTCGTGCATGAGCGTCCGCGGTGCCTCGGCCATTTTGACGAGACTGAGCGGAGAAAGTTCTGCAGAACGTACGCGAGCGATGGAAGCGAGAAGCGCCTTTTGGCTTGCGATATATCTCTAACCCTCTGCCCGCCAGTCCCGACAGCCGCAATGTTCTCTCTCGATGAGTATTCAGGCAAATACGACGCAAGAATCCTGATTCCGGGCTTTGACCAGGGCCGTGGCGTGCCGGTTACGGACTTGAAATGGCGCGCATTGGGTCGGGAACTATTGAAGAGAGGGGCAAATCCGCTGAAACTTTCTTCTTTGAAGCTCAAATCATTGGTCGGGGTCGAAGCGGTGCAGCTTGCGTTCGGATTAAGCAGAATACACGAGAATCAGTGCTGGCCGATGGTGATCGGTGTTCACACGTTCCCCGATTATCAGGCAGAAATCGACTACAGGGAGCCGTAGCAGGTGATGGAGACAACCCCTGAGATACTCGGACGATCACTCGACTATGTGATGTCGCTTGCTCCCAAGGTTCGCTCGACATTGCTATCGCACCTCGTCAGGTGGGAGCGCTACGATGAGGCACTGCCGCTTGCTCGGGCGCTTGCGGAGGATCAGGGGGATAGCTTCAAGCATCGGTCAACATACGCCCGCGTGCTTTCGGTTCTTGGCAGGGCCGAGGAGGCTGCGCCGATCGTCTCGGAGCTTTCGAACCTTCACCCCAGGAGTATGTACGCTCTTGGTTCCCAGGCAGAGCTTGCCATGGCGCTGGGCGACCTGCCCGAGGCGTTGAAATACTGCTACCTGATGGTTGAAGTTTGCGCCGAAAGCGTGACGGCATGGCGGGGGCTTGCGAGGGTGTATCTTGAGGCCGGTCAGCTCGAAAAGGCGCACGCGAACTGCCGAAAAGCGCTCGATATCTACAAATCGCAGGCCAATCCCGACAGCGACAGCCACCCTCACGTGGTGGATTTACGCATTCTGGAGCGCATATATCGGCTAAAGGGCGACAATATCTTCGCAGACGACATTGAGTCTCAGCTTGAAGATGCCCGAAAGCGGGATGAAGTGAGCATTCAGGCCATTTTTGCCGAAGCTGTGCCCGTTGCGACACCGGCGAGGAAGCACCGGGCG
>JBBRAE010000019.1:0-56971 GCA_038207085.1 Armatimonadota bacterium | reverse complement strand
CGGCCTTTTGCCCAGGTCAGGCCTCCGCCAGGGCGAGGATGGATTAGGAAGTGCTTGAATCCCGGATGCCTGTCGTCCGGATTGATGCCCGCGATATGCCGCCACATCCACTCACCTATCGCACCGAATGCCCAGTGGTTGAACGAGTTCATGCCCGGATTTTGGAAGCCTCGACCTTTCACATAGCCGTCCCAACGTTCCCAGATCGTCGTCGCGCCGTTCTCTATCATCATTCCCAAGCTTGGGAAGTCTGTAAGTAAAACAAGCTCGTAGGCTTTGTCCAGATGTCCGGTGCGCACGAGTTCAAGCATCATTCTGTGTGATGACTGTATTCCCGTGGACATATGGCCATTGTACCTCGCGAGTCCATCGACCATATGCTGCGCAGCAAGCGGCCTGATGTTGTCGGGAAGGAGGTCGAAGTGGAGGGCGAGCGCGTAAGCAGCCTGTGTATCGGATTCTATCCGACCGTCGGGCTTAACGAACGCGGCGTTGAAAGCTGTCTTGATATTCTCGAAGAGGTTGGCGTAATGTTCAGCTTCGGGTTGACGGCCCGTGACCTCGGCCATTTGGGCGACGATCTGGGTCGAGTGAGCAAAGAACGTGGTGGCAAATACGTCCGGCGGGACCGTCGCGCCCTCTGTCGGCCATCCATCCATGATAAGCGTGTCGCCGTTGAGCCAGTCGTTGTAGTTGTTGCCTCTGCCCTCACGCCAGATCAGATCGGGATTGGCCTTGTGGATATAGTCGACCCAGCGTCTTGCCGACTCGAAATGCTCCTCTATCATCCGTGTGTCGCCGTAGTTCTGATACTGCCGCCACGGAACGACCGTGCCGGCGTCGCCCCAGGCAGGAACGCCGCACCAGCCCGCACCATTTGTGTCGCCGGGGTGCGGGGCGAAGTCGGGGAAACGCCCGTCGTCCGCCTGATCGTCCCGCACATCCTTCACCCACTTGGTGAAGAAGGATGCCATGTCCATGTTGAAGGTGGATGTTTGAGAGAATGCCTGTATGTCGCCCATCCAGCCGAAGCGTTCGTCGCGCTGCGGGCAGTCAGTCGGTGAACTGTACATATTCGCGCGTTGCGTCCAGTGGATGTTCTTTGCGAGCTGTGTGAGCATTGCGTTTGAGCACTCGAGAACACCTGCGTCGGGACTCGATGAGTAAATGACGCGGCCGAGGACTGACTGTTGGATGGGCTGCTCGGCAAGTCCGGTCAACTCCACGTAGCGGAATCCGAAATAGGTGAAATGCGGCTCAAACTCGACCTGCCCGTCTTCGTTCGGGATGTAGTTGAAAATACATCTCGCACCTCTCAGATTCTCGGTGTATATAGTGCCGTCGTCGTTCAGCATCTCTGCGAAGCGGACCCTTATGGTCTGACCGGCGCTGCCTACGACGTTCATCCTGCACCAACCGGTCATGTTCTGTCCGAGGTCGAACACGTAGGTTCCCGGGGCAGGATTGATTATGCTGATCGGTCGGCGCTCTTCGACGACTCTGATTGGCTCATTCGGCTGCCAGACCAGGGCTTCTTCGCCGAGCGGCGCGGTCTTTACTTGCTTCCATCCGCTGTCATCAAACTCCGGCTGGTTCCAGCCCGGGGTTTCGAGACTGGCGTCGTAGTCTTCTCCCTCGTAGATGCCGTTCAGCCTGATCGGCCCGTCGTGGTTCGATTTCCAGGAATCGTCGGTGATGATCGTCTCGACTGAGCCGTCTTCAAGCTCAATCTCAAGTCGCACAAGGAGACGATGATCTTTGCCGTATGCGAACCGTCCGAACGCCATCAGCGTGCTCATATACCAGCCCATTCCTACCCACGCACCGATGGCATTTGCGCCCTGACTGACGAGGTCGGTGACGTCGAAGGTCTGATACTGGATGCGGGCTCGGTAGTCCGTCCATTCCGGGGCCAGCACGTGATCACCCACTCGGGAGCCGTTAACGAACATCTCATATGTGCCCAGTCCAGTTACGTAGGCGGTCGCACGCCGAACCGGGGAATCCAGGCTGAACTCCTTGCGGAAGCTGACTGCAGGAGGGAAGTCCGAGTCGTCCTTGACCTGATACGGCTCCTTTTCCTCGATCCACTGCGCATCCCAGTCGGACTTCTCCAGCAGCCCCATATTCCAGCTTGCCGGATCGCTCCAGGGAGAGACGCAGTCCTCTTCATCCCAGACCCGGACGCGCCAGAAGCAGGACTGCCTGCTCTGAAGCGGCTTGCCGTCATACTCGATATGTATTGTTTCGTCCGACTGGACTTTGTCCGTACTCCACAGATCAGGCGAGCCGTCGTGCAGTAACGCCAGTGTGCTCGCGACTTCAATCTCGTATGCCGTCTGATGGCATCCCCGGCGTTTCTTGTCGATCTGCTCCAGCTTCCAACCCAGCCGGGGGCGGGTAACGTCCATACCTACGGGGCTCTTTCGATACTCGCAGCGCAGGCAGAACGGGGTTACTGTTGCGTTGTTTGATGTTGTGGTAGTATCCGACATTTGATTTCCTCGCTATCTATGGTTGGCGCCTTATGTAAACGGATTTGTGTTCGGTGAACGCTTCGATCCCGGTGTTCCCAGCTTCGGGAAGGCCCCGACCAGACTCCTTGATCCCTCCGAACTCGAGCTGGGGCTCCTTCCATGCCGTCGGCATATTGACGTGGCACAATCCGGCCTCGCTCGCTTCGACGAACCTCATAGCCTTATCCAAGTCGTTCGTGTAGATGGACGAAGAGAGTCCGTATTCCACGGAGTTCGCGATTTCCAGGGCGTCTTCGAAGTCCCTTGCCCTCATAACGGAAAGCACCGGCCCAAATATCTCTTCCCTGGCTATTCGCATATCCGGGGTGACGTCGGTGAAGACGGTAGGGGCGATGAAATAGCCTTTCCTCAGTTCACCGTCTGCAAGGGCCGTGCCTCCAGTGCAGAGCCTCGCACCCTCGGACTTGCCGATCTCGATATATTCGAGGATCGTCTTGTACTGGTTCGGGCCTGCAACCGGACCCATCTGGGTTGCCTCATCCAGACCGTTGCCCACCACTATTGCATGAGTTCTTTGGGATATCTTCTCAACAAATGAGTCGTAGACCGAGTCCTCAACTATGGCGCGGCTGGTCGATGTGCACCACTGGCCACTGCAACTGTATGCGCCGAGAGCTGCCGCGTCAACTGCTCGTTCCAGGTCAGCGTCGGCGAGCACGACTAGAGGATTCTTGCCGCCGAGTTCGAGCTGTATCTTGATCTGCCTGCCAGCCACCTTTTCCGCTATGCCAAGGCCAACCTCAGTCGATCCGGTGAACGATATCGCTCTTACCGCGGAATGAGTGGTCAGCGTGTCACCGATGATCGAACCCCTCCCGGTGATGTAGTTCACGACCCCGGCAGGGAAACCAGCCTGGTCGAGAATCTCAAAGAGCAGTGCCGAGGTCATTGGGGTGAAGTCGGCGGGTTTCAGGACCACCGTATTCCCCGCAATGAGCGCCGGAAACATTTTCCGACAGGCCACGTTCAGCGGGAAGTTCCACGGGGTAATCAAAGTCACTACCCCAAGTGGCTGCCGAGTAAGATAGCAAAGTACTCCTGGCTGCTCGGATGGCAAATGCTCGCCGCCAAGTCGCCAACCTTGTCCTATCTGGTAATCGGCCTCTTTGATCGCTGCGAGGAACTCTCCCTTAGACTCCCGAAGGGTCTTGCCGTTTTCGAGGGTGATCGTGCGGGTCATCTCCTCCTCGCGCGACTTCATTATCTCAATGGCTTTCCGAAGAAGCTCCGCTCGCTTTGGGACTGGGGTTGCCCGCCATTCAGAAAATGACCCCGCTGCTGCCGCGAACGCGTTCTCAGCATCCGGAGGAATCGATGCCTGGACCTCGCAGATGACTTCGTCCCTGTTGGCGGGGTTGATGTTCTCTGAGGTCTTTCCCGAAACGGATTCGACCCAGTCTCCGCCGATGTAGTTCCTGATCACTCTCATGTGTTCTTATCCTGTCTGTTATTGACCAATTACGGGGAGCATCTCCGCCGCCGATCTAAGCACCGTTACACGCGCGTCTCTTCCGAGGTGATCGAAGGCAGCTTCCAGTGCGTGTTGCGGCGTCGCAGCATGATTCAGACCGACTCTGCTAATATCCTCCGCACAGATGCCGATGCCATCCGTGACCAGATACACCTTCGCCTTCTCGATCGCCACATCGGCCACCTGGATCATGTGGACGCCGACGACCTTATGATGTATTGCCCCCGACTTCACGAGTCGCTTTACCTCTTGTTTGGGTCTGTAGCCGAACTCCAGCAATACGTCTGCATGCGTGACCGAGAGACCTTCCCGGCAAGGTGAGACGCAGATAACGACTCCGCCGTCGCGCACCACGAGGCCGGCAGTGTCGAGCGCCTTGTTCACCTGCCAGAACTCTATATCGAATGGGTAACCGTCGACAACGACTATGTCGGAAAGTTCAGGAATGCGCACTTCATGGAGTGCTCGCGCTTTCTCGCATCCTGCGCGGTGGGCTTCAACCAGGTCTCCGGCAACGCAGTCTACGATCCTGCCTCCAGAGTCCATCAAGACATTCACTATGAAATCGAGACCGGCTTTTCGGGCTAAGGCATCTATCGAGGCTCTAATTGGGTTGTCCCGCCTGCCGATGATCTCACTGCTTGGTACATCAACTCGTGTCCAGTGCATATCGCTGTTGGTGATCTCACCGCAACAGCCTGGGATAAGGATTTTGCCGCCGCCGGTGAACCCGCAGACTTCAATGGGCATGATTCGACCGATTCCGATTACCAAGTCCGCTTGTCCGACCTTCTTGTTGACCCAGACTTCGACGCCCCGGTCGGTTTTCCCCATATACTCCAGCGCATCGGGGTTGTTCCACTCGTGGTTGTGGACCTTGTAGCTGTCGAAGATATCGTCTCCGACCTTTGCCCTCATCTCGGTTTCGGTCATGGGTCGGTGGGTCCCAAGGGCCATCATTAACTCGATGTTCTCGTCCGCTACGCCACTGACGTGAAGTTCCTCGATTACGTGGGGGATTACTTTCCAGGCTGGGGTGGGGCGGGCAACATCGTCGCAGACTATCAGGACTGACTTGTCTTGTCCGGCTAGTTCGCTTAGCGCCGCAGATCCGATGGGGGCGCGCAAAGCATGCTTGATTACTTCATCCTCAGTTTGCGTTACCCCGCGCTTGGGAAGCGAGAAGATGCCGACAAGGTTATGATCGGGAATGTCGATATGGGTGCCGGGGTAAGGGAAATCGATCCGCATCAATTCGTCTCCTCGTGCAAACCGATGTCTCTCAGGTTGGCACTTGTATGGCTCATGTGGAGAGACATGGCCACCGCCGCGGCTTCAGAATCCTGTCTTCGCACGGCGTCGAGTATTGTTACATGGTGTTCGATAACGACTTCAATGCCAAAATGCTTGATAGTGAGTATTCTGCTTCTTCTCAGGAGATTACTGATGGGGTGAATCGTGATCGCGAACACAGGGTTTCCAGTGGCTGCGACGAGCGCGTGGTGGAATGCTGTATCCGCTTCTATGCACGTTTCGAGGCTCTGGAGACTGGACAAGATAGTGTCCAATGAATCTTGCATCGTCCTAAGCTGCTCATCGTCTCTTCTCAATGCCGCGAGCCGGGCAACTTCTACCTCGATGGGTGCGCGAAACTCCATCATATGCTCGAGCGACACGTTGTTGGCCTCTACGAACATCGCGATTGCGTCCTGAGGAATGCTTTCCTTGGGGGTGCATACGATAGTTCCGCGTCCCTGCTTGACTTCAAGTAGTCCGCAAAACGAAAGCACCCTGATAGCCTCCCGAAGCACGCTTCGGCTGACGCCAAGCTGTTCGCACAACTCTCCTTCGGTCGGCAAAGTTTCGCCTTCAGCGATCTCGCCTCCAACGATGGCTCGGGTGAGCCTCTCCACGACAGCGTCGACCATAGACTGGCCAGTAAGTTTACTCAGAATATTGATGGCAGTACCTCGTCCACAGGATATGCACTCAAACTACTGGAATTATATCATATGTTGTTTATTTGTCAACAGCGACGTTCAACTGCTTCCATTGGGTCTGCCGTTTTGCTATAATCATATCATCAGGCACACAGGGAATCGAGGTGCAAGCACAGGCTTGAATTCCTGATTGGCAGAAAGTGAGAATTGCAGCATGAATCGAATGAAACAGATGGACGAGTTGAGACTCATATACAAGACAAGGCAGACGGCGAGTGACCCTGCGGAGTGGAAGCCTGTGGAAACGGACGTGTCGGTGCCGATCGGGGGCGTTCGAGTGAACGAGCACGGGCTATTCCGGCAGTTCATGGATGCCAACATTGAGTATCTGCTGAAGTCCTTCAGTGTGAACGAGATGCTGTACCCGTTTCGCGTTCGCGCGGGGAAACCGAATCCGGTGCGGGAACGGGACTTAACTAAGGAAATCCCCTTCTGGTGCGTCGATCTCCTCGGTTCCGAAGCGGGACGTTTCTTGATGGGAGCAGGAAATACGCTTCGCTGGATGGAACATGCCGAGCTCAGGCGCAGGATGGACGAGATCGTCGACGGAGTGGAAGACTGCCAGGAGGAGAATGGCTACGTCTACGCCTTTCCGCCCGAGGGATTCTTGCACAACGAACAGGCGAACTACGCGCGCTGCTGGTTTACTCAAGGGATGCTTGACGCGGCAAAGAGCGCAAACCTGAAGGCCCTCAGTCTGATCCGAAAGGGCCACGACTGGTTCAACGAGTGCAAGTATCGTTCGGAACTCATCTATCTGTCGCTCGGGCTTCAGGGCCACACCGCGAGCACCCAAATGTACTTCTCACCGGCGGGCAAGCCCGAAGATCTGCAGGTGGCCGAGAAGTACTACGTTCAGGACTGGTGGATGGACAAGCTGATTGCTAGAGACCTCACAGCCATCTACGACTATTCCCTCGACCGACCTCACTGCTACGAGATCACCGGCTTCGAGGCGTATCTTGACCACTACATGGCCACGGGAGACAGGAAGTATATCGAGGCTATGGTCGGTGCCTGGGAGATGTTGGTCGAGAATTGGCAGCACATTGGCGGCACTTGGGCTATCTGTGAGGGCAAACACTACTTCCCCAAGACCTACCCGATAGCTTGCACCGGCGAGCTCTGCGGAAGTGTGTTCTGGATACGGTTCAACCAGAGATTTCACCGGCTCTTCCCTGATCAGGAGAAGTACGTCGCCGAAATAGAGAAGTCCATCTACAACGCCGCTTTCGCAAACGTCACATCTGATGGTATCCGCTATCACGCGATTCTTGAGACAGCTAAACAGACGCCTAACATGCAGAACACATGCTGCGAGGTCCACGGATCTCGGCTTATCGGCACGCTTCCTGAGTATATCTACTCGATCGCCGGTGATGGGCTCTATGTGAACCTGTTTGAGTCGTCAGAGATGGACCTGAATATAGGTGGAACAGCGCTCACGGTTGCGATGGAGACGCATTTCCCATTTGAGCCGAAAGTCACGCTTCGGGTGAAGGCGTCCTCCGCAGTCAAGATGAACCTGCGGGTGCGAGTGCCTGGATGGGCTTCATCTGATATGCCAGTCATGGTCAATGGCAAAGAGGTCGCGGCGGGCAAGCCCGGAACATTCCTTGCCCTAGATCGCATCTGGGCTGATGGTGACATTGTCAGCTTCACTCTACCCATATCTTTCCGGCTCCTGCTCTACACGGGGATTGATGAGATAGCTTGGAATAAGGATCGCTACGGTCTTCTGTATGGCCCCGTCCTGATGGCGGCAGTAGGGCCGATTGTAGACGTCGGACACGGAGGATCTACAGTGGACTTGCCCGTTCCGACAGAGCGGCTTATTGAGAGCTTGAGGCCGATAGAGGGCAAGCCGTTGCACTTCAACATAGAAGGCGCTCCCGACCACGTCTATATGCCCTACTGGCAGGTAACGGACGAAACATTCAGCGCCCTGCCTGCGATCGGCATGTAGGACGGGATGCAAGGACGCGCGGCAGCTTCGTTCAGGTCGCAGACCCACTTGACCTGCGCTACCGCCTTTTCGAATCCCGAGAAATCGAAGCGGCTGATATTGCCGCAGCCTGTGATTGCTACGGTGACGTTCATTGTTGCTCCTCTGGGGGCTGTTCCTGTATATGCTCATTGAGAACAAGGTAGATACTCTCTACGTTGCCAATGGGTGTATCCTGGTCAAGGAATAATATGGGGACGGAGCCCTTTTCTAGCCTTTGGACTTGGAAGATGCACGGGCTGCGGGAACTTAGTTGGTTGGAACACCCGTCAGTCTGTGGCAAGAGACGTTCCCGCAGCATACACCAGTCTCGCCACCCAACCCCCAAGTCTCCGCCAACCCCATTTCGTGTCCTTCGCATTTCTTCGTGCCTTTCGTGTTTCAACAACCCTCACAACCAGTGAACAACATTTAACAAAAAGTTCTCCCCCATGATTCCAGTTTTTGCCCGAGTTGTTGTCTTATAATTATGGAGAACAACTTTCCGAGCACCCCAAACCCCACAAACCCAAAAGGAGAACCAAGATGCTAAACACATCCCAGTCAGAAAAGATCGCAAAGAAATGCACCACGGTCGTCCTGCGAGCTATGGACAGGTTCCAAAGCTACCTCGACGAGTCCGACCCCGAGAGCGCCGCCGATATCGTCGCCGGGCTCATCAAAACCCAGGTAATCACCGTCGCGGAGCAGGACCCACAGGACGCCATCAGCCAAATGATCGAAGCCGCCACCCGAATGACCGAAGACGGCACGTTCAAAGATTAGGAGGAAAAAACCATGTCACAAACCCCCAACCGCCGAGGCCCAAAGACCGAGGAAGGCAAACGCCGAAGCAGCATGAACGCCCTGAAGCACGGCCTCACGGCAAAGAGCCCCCAGGCGTTCGAAACGATGGTCGAGACCTGCCCCGAGTCCTACGAAGAGGTTCTGGACCGCATGAAAACGCAATATTTCCCACGCGACCCAATCGAGGACGAGCTGGTCCAGCGCATAGCCCGCTGCCTGTGGCGACTCAAACTAGCCTCGGCAATGGAGACCCGAATGATAGGCCGCAACCCCGCCCTCGGCCGCCCCGGACTATGCTACGACCGAATAATCAAGTTTGAGCGCTCTGTAGACACCCACCTCTACCGAGCAATCAACGCCCTGACCAAACATCGCGATAAAAAACAAGAATCCAACGCCAATGCCGCCAACACCCAATACCCGTAGCCGAGTCCGATAAATATCGACAAAACGAAATCCGCTCACGCTCAACTCAAGCACGATTTCGTTTTACCGGGGACCCGAAATTCGCTACTGCGGGAACTAAGCCTTCTTGGACTTGAGAAGTGGGCGAGACGAATCGTTCCAGCAGCATACAGACTCGATGCCGCACCCCAAAAGTATTACAGTCCGACTCTCCCGGTAGACTTCTCTGATTCAAGCGACGTGGCGATCTGCACGCGGGCTTCGTCGATGATCTCCTGCACGTCTTCGGTCCTAAACGTGCGCTCGTCGAACTCCCGCTGTTTGAGGGTGTTAAGAAACCCTTCAAACTCTGCGAAGTAGCTGCCGTAGATATGGAACGAGTCGGAGATGTGGGTGTACTGCCCAGGAGTTATCTTGCGCCCGAGGCGCTTTGAGAGCTCTTCGGCGACGACCCTCTGAAGATCCGTGAAGGCGAACATATTCATAAACGCGGCTTTGAACGCGTCGTTTGACCTCATGTGCGCATTTAATACTAGCTTGTCGCCGAGCACCCGGAACCAGAGCCGCTGCAGGCATGCGGGGTCGTGAATACCGGCGTCCTCCCAGGGTTTCCAGGTGATGGCCTGCGCGCGACGGGTGTGAGGGGCTTCGGCGAGCGCGTTTATGACGTACTCAAGCTGGTCGATGGGCGCATCGAGCCCGGGCACGGAGTAGGCGGCGATTCTTTCGTGATAGGTATACTCCCACTTGCCCTCTTCGGGGTTGACCCAGTGGTCGTGAATTCCGTCGACGACCTCTTGGCGATAGGCTTCAAGTTCTACGATACCACCAGGGAAGGCGCGGTGGATGCGTGGCTCGGCGAACGGGTCCGCGACGGCAATTACCGCGGTAACATCCCTGCTCGGCGGGTCACCAGGTTTGTCGTATTGAGTTTCAATCGCGGCCCCTTCTTGCCAGGTGCGAAGGACGGCGGTTTCCCAGGCTTCGGGAAGAGTATCGGCGGTTACGTAGACAACAGGCAGAGCTAGCTCCATCTCGGCTCCATTCTTAATCGTGTGATATTTTGTAGTATAGCAGCTAACGGGGGATTGTGCTATTGAAATCGACCCCCCAGTGTTGTAAACTACCAGTGCTATCTCTGTAGGAAAAGGTGGAGAACTTGAGCGAGACACACAGCGCCTGGGTTGAGGTCAACCTGTCCGCTATAAAGAACAACGTAATGCGGGTGCGCGAGGCGATTGGCGAGAGTGTTGCGTTGATGGCGGTCGTAAAGGCGGACGCTTACGGGCACGGACTGGTCGGTGCGGCGAAGGCCATGATCGACGCCGGTGCCGATGCGCTTGCCGTGACGAGGCTTGATGAGGCCGCGAGCCTTCGGGCGTCCGGGGTGATCTCTCCCGTGCTCGTTTTTGAGTCGATCCAGCCCGAGACGGCGGCCTACGCAGTTAGTCTCGATGTCGATCTCACGGTCTGCACCTCGGAACTAATCGATGCGATCTCGCGCGCGGCTTTTGAGGCTGGAAAGACGGCTCTCGTCCATCTCAAGATCGATTCCGGTATGGGGCGCTTGGGCGTGCTCCCGAAAGACGCAGTCGCAATGGCTGAGAAAATCGCAGAAGCACCGGATGTTGTTCAGGCCGGGACCTATACCCACTTTGCTACCTCCTCTGAGAAAGACCTCGCGCTCGCCCGTGAGCAGCTTGCTCGGTTTAACTCGGCAGTGGATGCCATCAGAAGCGCCTCGCTTGACCCCGGTGTCTTGCACGCGGCAAACAGCGCAGCGATTATCCGAATGCCGGAGAGCAGGCTTGACATGGTGCGCGTGGGGACGATTCTCTACGGGCAATACCCCTCGGGGCATGTGCCGAGAACTCTTGAGCTTGCCGATACTTGGAGGCTCAAAGCGAGGATCAGCTTCGTCAAGACCGTTCCCTCGGGCTCGAACATCGGCTATGGGGCGGAGTTTCGGACTAGGCGCGAGAGCCGCATTGCTGTGATTCCACTTGGATGGGCCGATGGGCTCACGCTTACGCCCGAAAGCGTCTCAAGAAGGTCGATCGGGCGTCTGGCGTTTTCTCGATATCTTGGGAAGCCTGCGCTCTGCGTTAAGATCGGCCCAAAATGGGCTCCGGTCGTTGGGCGAATCGCGATGCAGATGTGCTCGGTCGATGTGACGGATATTTCAGCTGAGATCGGTGACGAGGTGATCATCCCGGCGCGGCGTGTGACCACAAACCCCTCAATTCCCCGCGTATACGTCGAAGGCTAACGAACGAGCCTTTCGCCGTCGACTTGAGCCTCGCGTGAGATCGGGATTCGGGTGAGTGCGATCATAAAGAGCGCCCTTGCCGCGAGCCCTGCGAAGACTATTGGGGCAGCGAGGGCTTTTATCCCCTTTGCGTAGTGCTTGAGGTAGAACCGGAACATACTGCGGTGGAACTGATAGATCATCGGGATGGGCCTCTGGTCGCTTGACGCCCCTATCTTGTGGATCACTCGGGCCATCGGGTAGTAGACGACGTTCCAATTCGCCTCTTTTGCCCGGTAGCACCAGTCCACGTCCTCACAGTACATGAAAAACCCGCCGTCGAGCGGGCCGATCTTATCTGCCGTTTCCCGCCTGATCATAAGCGCCGAGCCTGAAACCCAGTCCACGTCCCGCATCTCGTCGTGCATCCAGTCGGCCATGATATACTCGCGCACGAACTTGTTCTTCGGGAAGAGTCTTCCAAGCGGGGTTCGTCTGAAGAGTGCCGCGCCGAGGGTGGGGAAGCGCCGGGCTGAGAACTGGAGGCTTCCGCTTGGGTTCTCGATTCTTGGTCCGAGTATACCTATGTGCAGGTTATCGTTCGCAACTTGCACAAGCTTGGACATCGTGTCCGGCTCAGGCATGAGCGTGTCGGGGTTCAGGATAAGAAAATATCTGCCGGTGGAAGCCATCAGCGACTGGTTGTGCGCCTTGCTGAAGCCGATGTTCTTGTCGTTTGCGAAAACGGTCACCTGCGGGAATTGTTCGCGCACTACGTGGGCGCTTGCGTCCTCGCTTGCGTTGTCGACGACAAAGACTTCCATCTCGATGCCGGTCTGCTCGAAGACAGAGGCAAGACATCGAAGAAGTTCGTCGCGCGTATTCCAGTTTACTATGCTGATTGTCAGGTCCATTGGGAATAACTCGTCCGGGGAGAGTGTATTGTGCTCTTTACATTATAAATGGAACCCTCGACTGGGTCAAATGAGGAGATTTTTGCCGCAGGTTACAGGCGTGTTACCAAATCTATTGACAGCCCATGATACCGGGAGTATACTCATAGGGTTCAAAAATAGAGGGAATAATTGGCGCGGTTTGCGCCAGTGGCTGCATTGTAGTGCTATTACGGAGGAAACCTCGTATGAAAATAATCATTCTCGGCTGCGGACGGATGGGCTCGACAATGGCTCAGATGCTCTCCGAATCCGGTCACGAAGTTACTGTCATTGACCAGGATGCCGATGCTATGGCTCGAAGACTCAGGGACTTTGAAGGAAAGACCGTCGTTGGAAACGGCCTCGACCCAGATGTCCTCCGTCGGGCAGGCATTGAGCAGGCCGACGCTTTTGTTGCGGTCACAAACGGTGACAACCGAAATATCACCTCGGTTCAGATCGCCAAGGACATCTTCAACGTGCCCAAGGTAATCTCTCGAATCTACGACCCCATGCGCGCTGCAGCCTTCCAGGATCTCGGAATCCCGACCCTTTGCACTACGATCATTGGCTCAAAGCTTATGATTGATGCGCTTGAAGGACGCGAGTGGAGCGACGAGATCGGAAAATACCTCGAACTGAAGTCGGTATAACTGGAGGCGATGAAGTGTACGTAATTGTTGCAGGCGGCGGAAAAGTTGGGTACTATCTTACCAAGACACTCATGAGTGAAGGCCATGAGGTGCTCTTGATCGAGCAAGACAGGCGCGAGGTGGACAAGCTTCGCGACGAACTCGGTGACGTGGTTGTTCGGGGCGACGCCTCTGAGATGCAGACCATGAAAGATGCAGGTATGGAGCGCGCGGACGTTGTGGTCGCTGTGACCAACGACGACGGCGACAACCTCGTCATCTCTCAGCTTGCCAAGCGCAAATTTGGCGTGCCGAAGGTCATTTCGCGCGTGAACAACCCGAAGAACGAAGAGCTTTTTACTCGGGTAGGGATCGATCAGACGGTTGTCAGCACCAAGATCATCTACAACCTGCTTGAGCAGCAGATCGAGAGCGATCAGGTGATCCCGCTTGCGGCGCTTCGCCGTGGGAACCTTGAGATCGTCGAGATCGACGTGTCGGATGACTCTCCGGTGCTCGGTGAGAGAATCGCAAAGCTTGATCTGCCGCTCGATACGCTGATTATCTCAGTCGTGCGCGGCGAGCACGCGTTAATCCCGAACTTTGACACAAGAATCGAGCCCGGCGACGACGTTATCGCGCTTGTGAAGTCAGACCGCGAGCACGAACTGCGCGAGGCATTTGGGGCAACGCATACTCTGAGGTAGAATTATATGGCTAGACGGCGGAGGAGGAAACGACCGGGCAGGCTGATCTTTGCTTGTCTGGTGCTTCTGGCTGGCGGACTCTGTGTTCTAAAGAACATGGCAAGCTACACCCCAAAAGCTCTTCCGCCGGCTGCGCCTGTTCAGGCTGCCGAAGCGAAGCAGGCCGTCGCCCAGGCTCGAAAGACCGTTTCGGGCATCGCCCGGGCCGCGGAGCAGGGCAAAAGAAAGCCGTTTCACGTCCATATCACCGACGATGAGCTCACCACCTTCGCCGCTAGTGACTCTAAAATCAAGGCCCGCCTCCGTGCCAAAGGTATGAAAGACCCCAGGTTTGTCTTTGAGAACGGCCGAGTCACGGTTTCGGGGTTTATGACCTATCACGACAAAAAGGCCTACGTTACGCTTTGCGGTCGGCCTGTGGCAGGGGCTGACGGTCGGGTCAAGCTTGCGAATATCTCTGTCAAGCTCGGCAAGCTGAGCGCTCCGATGCTTGCGGGGAAGGCACAGGAGATGTTCGACGATATGTTCCGTTCAGGCGAGTTGAAACTGCCCGCCGACGTTCGGCAGATCACAGCCCAGGGTGGGGAGCTTCACCTCCGAGGCGTCAGCAGGCCTAAGTAAGTGCTTTTGAACTATCACCCATGCCCTATGGAGGATAATGTGGATCAAATCACACTAACCCGCATTATTCACGAGTAGCGTGAATAATGCTCTGTTAGCGAAAGCTTTATTCGCTTCACGAATAAAGCGGCCTAAGGACTCTTCTTGACCACGAAGGTGTGGAGATCGTGGACGCATTCGCTCCGAGGGAAGGAGATCTGTTGGCGTCAAAACGCTTCCGAACTTGTTCGCAGGGACAAACCTGCGCGAGATGATCGACCAAACAGGCAGGAAGAAGCTGATAGTGATGGGCTTTATGACCCATATGTGCGTCAGCACGACGGTTCGGGCGGCTATTGAACACGGATACTTTACCACGCTTGTCTCTGGCGCTTGTGCGACTCGTGACCTGCCGGACGGTTTCGGCGGGGTGATTTCTGTGCAGGATGTGCATCGGGCGAACATTGCGGCTCTGGGGGATAGGTTCGCGGTCGTAGTTCGCGGCGCGGACGAGCTATTGCTGTAGGGCTTGGTGGGATGCGGGACCGGCCAGCACCCCACCGCTGAAAGTTTCTATATGGGGGCTGCGAGCGCCTTCGTGTAGGCTACGTATGAACTTCCCGCGCTCGTCTCTACTTGTCCGGCGATGATTGCTTGGACTTCCTGTCCCACGCGTCGGCCTGCGCCGATTATCACCACCATCGAGTCGTCAGACAGGTGGCCGATGCCTTTGTCCCAGTCAATACCGGACCTGTCGACCTTTACCACAATCTCATCTCCCATTTGATAGTTCACCATACTGCACCTCTTGTAAAGTAGATTGGTAATGAAAACGGGATCTATATTGAGTTGTGCAACTCTCGGGCAAGCTACGTTGATCACCCGAAAGTGAAAGTGCCGCAGAGTTTCCTCCGCGGCACAATATTATGAACCTGTGTCCTCAGTCTTTGAGGGACCAGGGTCAGGAACGACGATATCAGTTGTATGGGATGCGTTCGAAGCGAAATACATCTGCACTCCCCGGCTTGCAAGAAGCGAGCCTACCAGCACCATAATGAAAAGCGCACCCAAGCGAATTATCATTGCAAGAGCCGATTGGCTTAGAATCGTAGTGGCAGTTGGTCCGCCGGGTTTGGCAGGCGCGACGGCAATCCCCGCCGTGGGCGAGGCAAATAGCTGATGGTATGCAACGTAGAACGAAAAAACAAGAATACCGATACCGAGCGCGAAAACGAGCAACCCTATCACGCGCGCGGTCAGATCACGTCTGCGCATAAACCCTCCCTAAAAGCAGGGGACGCCAAGTTGTTTCTTTACTATACCCGACATTCTACTTAAATATTACTTATATATCGCTAACAGTGATTCCTTCCGAAATAATCTGCATTTCGGAAAAGTTTTGGGGGAATCAGCCGATCACAATATCTTTTATGGGCCTCTTGGGGACGTGGTGGATCTGGTCTGCGTCGCGGTAGTATTTGATCGCCCCGTCGAGGCCCGCGTCTTCTATCACAACCTTTTCGACAGGCACGCCGATGGCAAGCACCAGAAGTATCTCAAGTCCGGCCGGGATAGCCAGCGATAACCGAAGCGCGTCGCGATCGACAGAACCGATCATGCACCCGCCGAGGCCTATTTCCGCAACGCCAAGCAGGATGCTCTGGGCAGCGATGCCGTGGTCGCAGCCGACGTTCTTCGATATCGCCGTGTCGCCAAGAATTATAATATAAGCCGATGGCCGTTCACCCTCTGATGGGCCGTCCCAGTCCTTCAAGTAGCCCGCCCAGGCGAGGGTGGGGAAGACTTTGTCGTTCACATCCGGGGCGTTCGAGATTGCATACTTCAGCGGCTGAAGGTTCGCAGCCGAAGGTGAAAGACGGGCCAGGTCGATCAACTCAATTAGCGTCTTACGCTCGATAGGTCGGCTCTCATCAAAGCGCCTGTAGCTTCTATTCTTCTTGACGATGTCTTTCAACATGCTATGGTTCTCCTGCGAATCTTGTGCTTAACTGATAATTCTCGCATTTGGTCCAATATTCCTCTTAGGTTTCGGAGGGACATCACCTGCGTATGGCGAAGGGTCCATTGACGCTGCATACTGTTTGCAGACATACTACCGAAAACCCAAAGGACCATTCTATGAGTAAGGAAGTCAGGTTAGGAATCATCGGCGTTGGATCGATGGGAAGCTCACACGCGAAGGGCTTACTGGACGGAAATGTCAGTCGCTGCAAGCTAGTTGCGGTGTGTGATATCGACCCCGCCAGGCTAGAGCAGTTCAAAGATCTGAAGACTTATACAGACAGCTCTGAGCTGATTCGCTCCGGGGAAGTCGACGCTGTTTTGATAGCGACACCTCACTACGATCATACCACGGTCGGCATCGACGCGCTGGAGCAGGGTCTTCACGTTCTCACGGAAAAGCCGATTTCCGTCCACAAAGCCGACTGCGAGCGTCTGATCGCCGCCCACAAGGGCGAGGGCCAGGTGTTCTCCGCGATGTTCAATCAACGCACGAACCCCGCATACAAGAAGGTTAGAGAGCTCATTCAAACTGGTGAGCTTGGCGACATATCTCGCGTGAACTGGATCGTCACCGACTGGTTCAGGAGCGAGGCCTACTACTCAAGCGGCGGCTGGAGAGCCACGTGGCGCGGTGAAGGCGGCGGGGTGCTGCTGAATCAGTGTCCGCATCAGCTCGATCTTTTGCAGTGGATGTGCGGGATGCCGGAGCGCGTGCGAGCGTTCTGTGGCTTCGGCGTAAAGCACGACATAGAGGTCGAGGACCAGGTCACGGCCTATCTTGAGTATCCAAACGGCGCAACCGGCGTCTTTATAACAACAACCGGCGAGGCCCCCGGCACAAACAGGCTGGAGATTGCGGTTGAGCGCGGCAAGCTGGTAGTCGAGAACGACACAATCACCTGGACACGAAACGAAACACCGACCACGGAGTTCAGCACCACCACGCAAGAGAGCTTCAGTAGGCCGAGCGTCTGGAATATCAACATACCGGTGTCAGGCTCCGGCGGCCAGCATATGGAGATCATTCAGAACTTCACAGACGCGATTCTCGACGGCAAGGAACTGCTCGCTCCTGCCCATGAAGGCATCAACTCAGTCGAACTTGGGAACGCGATGCTCTTCTCCTCGATTCTCGGACAGACGGTCGAGCTTCCGATGGACGGCGCGGCGTTTGAGACTGAGCTGAAGAAGCTCATCGCCACTTCGAGATACGTCAAGAAGAACGTCAACGCAAAAGTAGCCGACCTTACGGGGTCGTTTTAGTCTGTTACCGAAAGGAAGATCTATGAAACTCGAACAAGTCGCAGCGCAACTCTACACAGTGAGAGAGTATCTGAAGACACCGGCGGACATCGCTCTGTCCATGAGGAAGATCAGCCGGATCGGTTACAAGGCGGTGCAGATCAGTGGCATGGGGCCGATTGCAGAGGATGAGCTTATGAAGATCCTCGACGGCGAAGGTCTCGTCTGCTGCGCGACCCATGAGAACGGCGACACGATCCTAAACGAGCCGCAGAAGGTCGTAGAGCGGCTGGCGAAGCTTTCGTGCAAGTATACGGCGTATCCGTTCCCTGCAAACGTAGATTTTAGCACGATGGAGTCGGTGAAGAAGTTCGCCGCCGGGCTAAACGCCTCGGGCAAGGTGCTCCGGGACGCGGGTCAGGTGCTGACCTATCACAACCACCATCAGGAGTTCACCAAGGTGGACGGCAAGCTCGTCCTCGACGTGATCTACGATAATACCGACCCGGCGAACCTTCAGGGTGAGATCGACACTTACTGGGTGCAGTACGGCGGAGGAAGCCCTACGGCCTGGTGCAAGAAGCTTGCGAACCGGCTGCCCTTGCTTCACCTGAAAGACTACGGCGTGCTGCCTGACCATACCGTGCAATTCGCTGAAATCGGTCGAGGCAACCTGAACTGGCAGGAGATCGTCCCCGCCGCTGAGGCCTCGGGCTGCGAGTGGTTCATCGTCGAGCAGGATTCGACCCCCGGCGACCCCTTCGAGTCGCTCAAGATCAGCTTCGATTATCTGAAAGAGAATATTGCCAATTAGCAGTGAGGTGTCCGGTTGTTTCGGGGACCCCCGTCCCCGAAACCTCACTTTGGGCTGAACGCCCCGTTTAGAAGCCTCCCTCTATGGGGACAATAGTAGAGGTAGAGAGAGGTGGCAATATGACAAAGTTTCGCGTGCTAATTGGGACGGTGATGTCGGTTCTTCTGGTCGGGTTCGTGATGCCCGTCGCCTACTGGCTGCTTGCTACCTCGATCGACCGCGCCCTCGGGGTTCCGGAGGGCCGAATAGACCAACGGGCCGCGTATCTACTGGCCGGGATCAGCTGGTCGCTTGGCGCGTTCTGGCTATTCTGGGCCTATTCATACCTCATCTACGC
Source organism: Armatimonadota bacterium (assembly GCA_038207085.1). Lineage (GTDB taxonomy): Bacteria > Armatimonadota > UBA5829 > UBA5829 > DTLH01 > JBBRAE01. The sequence continues at coordinate 38,227 of JBBRAE010000019.1, read as the reverse complement.
TGGCGCGGGGAGTCCCGCTGAGGCGTTCGGGATCGCATTTGAGCCGACTCAGAACCTCGTGACCGCTGGCCCCTACGCCTACGTGCGCAACCCACTCGTGTTCGGCTTCTTGTTCATTCTGCTCGGGGTCGGGTTTGTTGCGAACTCGCTCTCAGGAATCGTGCTTGTGCCGGTGGTTGCGGTTCTCTCAATGGTCTACCTCAAGCTGTTCGAGGAAAAGGAGCTGGCGCGCCGGTTTGGGGTGTACTACGAGCACTACCGTGAGAACGTGCCGATGCTGATCCCTCGTCCCAATGCCTATGTTCCCCGTGAGGCAGAGGCGTAAGCTAACTCACGAGCTCACTCTCGACTTGGGTGAGTGATTTCACGTCTGCTCCGGTCTGCTTCATCGCCTCGATCGCCCGATCTGAGTCGTCGGGCTGGAGGTTAACCCCTCGTGACGCATCGACGAGCAGAGTTGCGGCGAACCCCCTGCGGCTCCCTGCTTCCCTGAGTTCCCGAGCCACCGCCTGCACGAGGCGGGAGAGACTGTGCTTTGCTATGAAGCCCGAAGCGCCTGCAAGCATCATGTCAACTTTTGCGAGTTCATCGGTAGCCCCGGAGACAAAGATAAGCGGGATGTCCAGTCCGCTGTCGTGGAGAATATGGAGCGCTTGTAGCCCGCTGAAACCAGGCAAGGTGTGGTCGGCGATGATGATGTCCCAGGTCTCGTTCCGCAGTGCCTCACTCATTGCGTTCCCACACATCGTCCGTGAGTTCGCCGAGCGAAATCGTTATGAATCACCTGTGAGAGGTTGTGTTTCCTATGTGGCCTGCATAGCGGTGATCAAGTCGGCAATTTACATGTGATTGACTTGAAACCAGAGATACTGTAAATTGGTGGTAGCATGGTCGGCAGAGTGGTTTCTGGTCTGTTAGTTATTGGAACCGTCTATCGCCCAGCAGCTTCTTGTAAGAGCGTGTCTTAGAAGTGTAGTGGCCGTCCGCCGTGACGGCCACTACAATCGGGATTTCTCGGATACGTTCTAAGCGAAATAACGGAGGAGTCTGTCCCTATGTCGCGTCGTATGATTTTTTCTGCCCTCACACTCGTGTTACTGCTCCCAGCGGTGCTTCTCGCGTCTGATTGGCCCCAGTTCAGAGGCCCCAATGCCGATGGTATCTCTCCCGAAAAGCAAATTAACAGGAACTGGAACCAGAACCCGCCAAAAGCGCTCTGGAAAACTCCCGTCGCCGATAAAGGCTACGCCGGACCGGCTGCTGCAAACGGCAGGGTCTTTATTATCGATCACAAAGACGATCAGGACATCGTAAGAGCGATCGATATGAAGACCGGCAAGGATGTCTGGCAGTATAGCTACGCGGACGCCGAAAAGGCGAACTGGGGGTTTTGTCGTGCGACGCCCATCGTCGACAAGACAAGGGTGTACGCGCTCGGTCGGATGGGGTTGTTGAACTGTCTGGACGTGAAAACGGGCAAAAAGCTTTGGTCTCGCAATATATTGACGGACTTCAAGGGGAAGAAACCGGGCTTCAACTATGGGTGGTCCCCTCTGCTCGATGGCAACAAGCTGATCCTCCTCCCTGGTGGACCCAATGCAAGTATAGTAGCTCTCGACAAGACCAGTGGGCGGACGATCTGGCAGGGCGGCGGGACTCGGGAACCTGGATATTCCACCCCGATAGTCGCGACCATAAACGGTCAGAAGCAGTATGTCGCGCTTATGGGGACCGGGCTGGTTGCAGTAGACCCGAACACCGGCGTGGAGTTGTGGAACAGCCAGCCGTTGAAGCCGTTCGGCGCTCCCATCCCGCAGCCGATCGTGACCGGTAACTCTGTGTTCCTCTCGACAAATGGCGGCAGCGCCCTTGTGGATATGGCGGCTGAAGGACCAAAGATGAGATGGGTCAACAACGATGTCAGGTCACACATCAGTTCCCCCATACTTGTTAACGGATACATATATCAAGACACCGATCCCGGAGATCTGGTCTGCGTGGACGTCCAAACTGGCACACTGAAGTGGCGGCAACCAGGCTTTGAAAAAGGGCCTTTGTCCATGGTTGATGGCGTCCTGCTGATGTTTGATGGCGGGAACGGCACCCTGGTCATGGTGGACCCTGTTCCTGACGCCTACAAGGAACTCGGAAGGTTCAAGCCTCTCGGCGGCCAGAGCTGGAATGCGCCAATTGTCTCAAATGGAAAGCTCATTGTAAGAAACAATACAGAGCTCGCCTGCTTCGACTTGAAGTAGCTAAAGCAGTAGCTCTGGTTTCGGATTAACTTGATTCTTGTGCATTGGCAACTTCTGCTACGAAGCATCGCACGCGGCATATACCGATGGACAAAACACAATATTCAAGTTAGCGTGCTTTTGGAGGATTTAGATAATGCGAACTGTAACATCGTTTGTTATTCTTATCGGAGTTTGGCTGTCGATTGCGGCGTGCGCTTCGGACTGGCCACAGTTCAGAGGCCCGAGCGCCAACGGCATATCACCTGATAAGGGCATAAACAAAAACTGGGGCCAGAAGCCGCCCAAGATGCTCTGGCAGACGCCAATGGGCGATGATGGCTATGCCGGACCCTCCGTAGCAGGTGGAAAAGTCTTCATTATAGACCACAAAGGCAAGGAGTCGGACGTCGTAAGAGCGGTCGATATCACAACGGGCAAGGATGTCTGGCATTACAGCTATCCGGACACTCAGGGGCCGAACTATGGCTTTTCGAGAGCGACCCCGGCGATCGATGCCGGCAAGGTGTATGTTTTCGGCCGTATGGGACTATTGACTTGTCTGGATGCGAAGACCGGCAAAAAAGTATGGTCGAGGGATACCTTTGCAGACTTCAAGGGGAAGAAACCTGGATGGCTCTATGCGATGTCGCCGGTAGTTGATGGCAACCAGGTGATAGTCTCCCCCGGTGGGCCCGATGCTGGGATGGTGGCTCTAAACAAGGTCAACGGCAGCACCATCTGGCAGGGTGGTGGGAGCGACATATCTGCTTATGCTACGCCGATTATCGCAACGATCAACGGGAAGCGGCAGTATGTAGTCTTTACTGGAGTCAGCATGATCGGTGTCGATTCGAAAACGGGCGCCGTCTTGTGGAGACAGCCGTGGAAGACCAGCTACGACATCAATGGAGCCGCGGCTATAGTGCTGGGAGAGAGCGTGTTTCTGACCAGTGGTTATGGGCACGGCAGTGGACTCGTGGAGATACTCCCCGCAGGACCCAAGGTGAAATGGGAAAGCAAGGATATGCCCTGTCGTTTCAGTTCGCCTATCCTCCTCGGCGGATTAGTCTATGGCGTAGGCGAGCCTGGAGAGTTGAATTGTATGGATCCCATTACCGGCAAGGTTATGTGGAAGCAGCCGGGGTTCGAGTTCGGCGGTTTGGTATCAGCTGATGGCGTCCTGATGGCTTTGGATGGCAAGAGTGGGGATCTGGTTATGGTAAAGCCCGCCTCGGACTCCTACCAGGAGATGGGCAGGTTTGCCCCGCTCGGTGGTCAGAGTTGGACCGCGCCGATTATCTCGGACGGCAAGCTGATCGTGCGAAACAAGAGCACACTGGCCTGCTTTTCACTCAAATAGTCCGGGTGAAAGAGTGTCATTCTGCTCTCTCGCCAATACAAAAGTGCGCAGGAGAGCCATTGTGCCGATGCCGTAGTAAGTGTATTCGATGTCGGGCTCGTCGTCTGAGAGGCATGCACGGAACCCGCCCTCAACACACGCCAGACTGCCAACGAATCGCGCGATAGACGGAAGATTGAGGCGTTCGAGTTGATTCAGACCGAACAGGGTCAAGACTGCTGTAAACGTGGACAGCAGATCATCCTCTGGGGCAGACAGCTGGGCAGGAATCCCGCCTTCAGGTGACTGCATCGTGGCGAGGAACCTCGCAGCCGATTCCGAGTCTTCGGCAGGAAGCGCATTATACATTGTCAGGAACGCCACTGCAGCCGCGGTGGCGTTCGTCTGGCCCTCGGACCATCCCGTGCTCTCGCCGTAACATCCGTCCCGCCGTTTCAGGCCACGCACTGCGCGAATTGCGCCATTGGGGTCGGGGTGCTCCGTTTCCATCATCTCAAAACACAGCGCGGCCAAAAATGTGTTATAGGCGCTGACCTCCGCTCCCCCGGATCGCGAAAACCCTCCACCGGTGAGCTGCTGTGCCTGTATGACGGAGCCGATCCGCCGCCTGTCAACTGATGACTCCAAGTTGTGGAGCCGCAGCATTCGGTCGATATTGAGCAAGTTGAAGGCTGTTACAACATCCCGGGGCTCAGACTGCTGTTGACTTGCCCATCGAGCGGCTGACGTGAGCGCCGAGGGGTTGGGAGAGAGCAGTGAGCTCAGGCGGACTCCGAAGTCGGCGTAGTAAAGGTCGGCGGCTCCCTGTCTACCCTGGAATCCGCCGTTTGGCAGCTGCCTTGCTCCGGCAAATGCGCATTGTTTGTCGATGAACGCGCGGCTGAGGCTGCCGAGCCCCAGAATGAGCAGCCTATCCAGCGCGTCGAGATAGCCGATTCGCGTCGTCACGTGTTGTATTCGTTGGGGAGTATAAGAGTTACCAGGAATCTCATCAAATCGCCCAAAGGTCGTGGATTGAAGCTGTCGATCAGAGACTCGGCTCGTCCTCTCAACCGTTCGACGAGCCGCTGGGCCTGGTCGAACACAGCAAGTTCTGTATAGAGCTGCCTGAGCCGGTTGACTTCTTCGTCGACATCAGCGCCGGTCAGCTTGATACTATTGATCGCGTTTCTGGCAGCCTCTCCTCCAGCATCCAGGGCGAAGGCATGCAGGATAGTGGGCCGATTGGCGATGGCGTCACCGCCTGCGCGCACTCGTCCCGCTGCATAGGGTTGCCAGTCATCGAGATCGTTCATCACCTGATACCCTTCGCCGAGGTACACACAGAACTGATGAAGGAGAGCCTCGTCCACATCGGCCTGTGCAGCGCGCAGACCGGCATAGAGCGCGACCTCCAGCGCTGGAGCGGTCTTCCAGGCATAAATCGAGAGTGCATCGATCGGACGCAGCGGAACGTCCTGGTTGTCTTTCCAGAAGAGTTCCGCGCCCTGCCCACGGCATAGCTCCAGGTGCGCCGCCGAGAGTCGCTTCAGAACATCTGGTACACAGCCCGCCCCGAGATCCTCTGTTCCCCCTGCAATGAGGTTGTAACCGAGGCCGACCAGGTAGTCTCCAATGTTTATGGCCGCAGCGATGCCGTACTGCCTGTGTAGGGTCTTGCGTCCATAGCGATACTCGTCATCGTCCTCGATGTCGTCGTGAATGAGGGAGGCCTTGTGGAGTGCCTCGATTGCAAGGGCTAGCCGCCTGACAGATGCAGGTATAAGGGCCGAAGAATCGGCATCCGCTGAAAGCGCCTCAAAACCGTAACGAGCGACGGCGTAAGATGACGTCGTAAGAAATGGACGAAGCCGTTTGCCCCGGTTTCGGAGCCACTCCAGCGCGATGATCTCCGTCGCAGTAGTAGGGTTCGGGGTGCTATCGTCGAGCAGAAGCCCACCGATATCTTCCGGGAGGAGGTCTATGAGCGACTTGCTATCAAAAATATGCGCGGTTTGGCGAAGAAGCGGCAGGTACGTTCTGCGGGCTGGAACCAGGTGCTCCGATGCCGTGCCCAACACCGCTAACAGCTGGTCGAGCTCTGTCGTGGTGTCGACGCAGCCGTCGTGGAGCAGGGGAACTGCGACGTGCGGAACACCGAGATCGACGACCCGCGAGTATGATCGTTCCAGCGACTCCAGGCAGGCGACACCGAGTATGGCGTCCGCATCTCCCTGCAGGATTTTCGTGATGACTGACGTAGTGCCTTCGGATGTGACCACTTCATATCCAAGACCCTCGGCTTTCGATTTGAGGCCACTGATGTCGCACGCCCCACAGTTTGCGCAGTGGAGCTCTTCGGCATCGATCACGGCCGTACATTCTTTGCTGTTGCTGAGACATCTTGGGAGGAGGAGAAGCCTGCGGTTGAACGGGACCGACTCAAACGCCGGTTGCCAGAACACGTTGCTGAAGCACACCATGGCATAGCCAAGGAACTCATGGGGGAGGAGGAGTTCTTTTAGAATGTCGCAGCCCGCTGACTCCAATTCCGCGCGAGTTGGCTGGTCGTTGGAACCCCAGCAGGCGGCAAACTTCGTGGCCAATTCGCGTATCGCATCGCGCGTTGCCTTCTCTTGTGGGACCACTCTGATATTCGTCATCGATGGTTTTCTTGCTGCTGACATTATTTCGCCCCGCCGATGGCTAGACCAAGGGCTTCCACCGTCCAGATGAGGGGATACAACCTCTCAGAGTACCAGAGACTGGAAAAGTAAAGACCGACCGGGGCAGGCTCTGTCCACGTTCCGTCCTCGACACGTGTAGCGAGATATTCTGCTCCTCGAAGCGCTGCTTTCCTGGATTCAACCAAACCCGGAAACCGAAGTAGCGCGGATACGGCACAGGCTGTCTCTTCCACAGATGAGGCAACTCCTTTGCCGCCGCCCCAACCGTCGTCCGAGTTTTGCACGTTCAGCAAGTATTGTACACCTTTTGCAGCTTCTGTGCTACAGGTTGGAGTGTCCGAATATGCAAGCAGAACCCGGGAAGTTCCAAGCACCGAGTTGCACTTGTCCGGCGTTGCTTGGTTTCCGAACCAGAGAGGCGCCCACGAGCCATCGGGACGCTGGGTCCGCGAGAGGTAGTCATATCCACGCTTGACTGCCCGTAGATAGCTTCGCTCGCTGCTATCTATATCGCAGATGCTGATGGCCCGTATCGCGTGGGCGGTGATGTCGGGTGAGCTTCTGTCGAACGCCAGATGGCCCCAGCCTCGGCAGAATGTTGGCCATCCTCCATCCGCGTTCTGCAGACCGAGGAGCCACGTTACCCCGCTCCGGGCTGCGCCCAATTCTCCGAGTGTTACACACGCGAGGACTGCTCCAGATGTATCATCGGCATCAGGAACTCCTCCGGGGAGATGTGTCCATCCCCAGCCGAGCGGTGCGGCGCCGGTGAAAGGATGCGCCGTCTGATACTGTTGCGTCGTAATCCATCGCAGAGTCTTCTCTGAGTTGATTGAGCCGATTTCGCCCACGGAAGCAAGCGCACATACCGAGCTCGTCGTCAGCCACACCGAAAGGTTCGTATCTATGGGCCAGCTGCCATCGGGCCGCTGGGACTGTCTGAGGAACCCCAGGCATCTGCCGACGACTGGATGTTTAGATCCGTACAGGCTGCCGAGGCTCATCGCCACAAAACTTGTCAGTGGAGCCGCCTCAAGGAAGCCCCCGTGCTCAGGCTGAATGGCCTCCAACTTCTTGAGCACCCGCCCGGTCGCCGCTCGTCGCAGAATTCTGCGTAAGAGCGAGCGGGTGGGGGAGTAGTGCTCGATTGCGAGTCCGATGGCGATTAGAGCCGGCAGCGCGTAGCTTACCACGTGCAGGCGCAGCGCCTTGTACCAATCTCGGGGAAACACGGCAAGCTCGAAAGGCAGGCTGGGAATCTGCTCCCAAGAGATCATCCCAGCAAGAGCGCAATTGGTGAGGATTGGCACGGCGAACGTCCTATCGGCTCCATAAATGCGTTTGATCGCCGCAAGTAGCTCGTCCGGCGTGTCGCCAGCGTATATCGAGATGTAATGCCGCGTATTCTCCATTGTGTGGGCGTGTTCTTGTTCCGTGTGGGCGAGTGTGAATGCCGCAGCGGTGAGAAGAGTTGTCGCCAGGTTGCTCGGGCTGTCGGTCGTGTCTCCCCAGCCTCCATCGGCGTTCTGATGTCGCGTGAGCCACGAGATTCCCGCCTCGATCATCGGTCGATCTGCAGGGAGCCCCGATACGGCAAGGGCGCTAACGGAGGTTGCCGTCGACAACGCTGAGGACGACAGCTCTCCCTCCCAGAAGCCATCGGGGTTCATCTCACGGAGAAGCCGGTCCTTGGCTGTGCTGAACGCCGCATGGAGGTTCATCGTCGACTCCTCCAGCTGTGCCACGCGAAGAGCGCGTTCCACTGCACGACCTGTCCGAGGCCCATAGTCTGCAAAATGACCCGTCTGCCCGGGCAGACCCCCGCAGCCGTCTGATTGTCCCAGTACATGCGGGGAATCCATCTGAAATTGAGCTTGTAACAGGTCTTGATCAGTCGCCAGTGCAACGGACTCAGATCCCGGGCACGTATGCCGGGCGTGCCATCGATCGGCGCGTAGAGGACCGGGAAAATTGTGATGCGCTCTCGCTGCAGAGACTCCACCCAATCGAGGGTCCGCAGGATGTCTCCTTCGCGTTCACCGGGGAGTCCGACGACCAGGCTCGCCATTGGCAGAAACCCGGCCTCGCAGAGTCTGCGCAGGTGCATAAGAGTGTGATCTGACCACCTATCAGGGCTGCACCCCCGCATCTTGGGCACGCCGCCGTTCGCCGCGAGCAGTTCTCCTGAAGCGGTCTCGATTCCCACGTTCACCCACGGGTACCGGGCTCGGGTGTCTCCAACCAGCAGGTCCCGAACGGTCTTGAGCTGTTCGTCCGAATACTGGGCGATGCTTGAGATGTTGGCGTGGTCGGTTTGGATGAGACGAAGCCCATCTATGCGGCGCAGACAGGTGAGAAGCGATATCACGACCTCGGGGTCGGCGGTCATCCCTTTCGCGCCATACCGGAAGAAATCCTCGCTCAGAACCGCTATGCTCGACATCCCAGACTCGACATTCTTTCGCGCGTCTGCTATTACAGTGGATTCAGGGATGTGTATCATCGGAACCGGGGCAATTGTGCAGAATGAGCATCCAAGGCCGCATCCGCGGCTGATCTCGACGACGCCCATCGTGCTTGAGCCCTGAATAGACGGGACGCCTTCAGCCGAAGTCGGTTCTCCCGGTATCACTTTGGGAAGATGTTGTTCGTCCAAGAGCGCCCGAAAGATTTCAGCAGCATTGCCTTCAGCATAACCCGTCACAACGTGATCGAAGCCGAGGCTGTGCATCCGTTCGGGATTGTCGGCAAGCTGCCAGGCTCCCGGCCCGCCGAGCACGAGCTTCGCAGATGGAGCCGAGGCTGCGATGTGGTGTTTAATCTTTTTAAGCAGCCTTCTGAACATCGCTTCCGGGTAGATGCTGCCTCCCGCGATTTCCGTCATCGTGGAGCTGTTCATCCCTTTTCCAGATGGCTCGCCGGATGCCACTGCGACGACTTTGGTGGCCGGACCGATGGCATCCCCGAGGTGGTTTTCGTCTACGATGACTACTTCGTCACGGCTGAAGCCCGACCTGAGGAGTGCGGCCTCGATTCTGCGCAGCCCGAGGGGGGCGACGCGGGCCCGGAAATCAGCGTTTCTTACCCACGGCATGAGAAGCCTCGAAATGAGGGCCGGAGGAGTGGCGGTCGTCTGGCTGGCCGCCAACATGCCGTCAAAGAGCAGCTTGTAGTCCGCCATGAGCGTCCGGTCCGCCGTCATCACTATTGGATAGCCTGAGGTCTTCACTCTACGGTTTTCTCCGGGTGATGTTCTCCAAGTCGTTGATCAAGAGGTCGATATCATCGAGCGTATCCTTGTTGGGCTGAGGCTCTGGTTTGGGTGCGGCTGGTTGGATGCGTTCGCCATGCGCACCGGCTATGGCCTTGTCCTTCAGGTAAAGTGGGAACATGATTGCGCCTTGGGGGCATATCCTGCTGCAGGCGGGGCAACCTGTTTTGCAGTTGTCAGGGTTCGCCGCGTAGACTTCTCCCGTCGAAGCGTAGTTGTAAACGTCAAATATGCAGAACTGGAGGCAGTTGCCGCAGGTTGTACATCGAAGATAATCGATGACAGGGTACCATCTTTCGGCGATCGGCTCGTCGATCTCTCTGGTTTCGCCTTCAGTAGTGATGGCTTCGGTTATTTGCAGGTCGTTGAGGATCGTCAGCAGGCACTCCTCGGCTGTCTCGAACCCGTCGAGGTGGAACGCTGTTATCGCGTCGCAGCCCACTCCACGACGACTGAGCAGCGCCTGCGTCGCCCGTGGATAGATCCAAGCAGCGACAGCCAGCTTTCCCGTGATGCCGGCGAGCGTCTTCCACACGCCGGAGTCGTCCTGGATATGGTAGAGATGAGGGATTATCAACACGTCCAGCCCGTGCGCCGCGCACGATTTCGCAAGACTGCTCTCGAAAGCAGCCTTCTGGCCACCGATGTCCGTGCCTCTTGAAAGAATCAAAGTGGTGTTCATAGAAAATCGAGAACGCGAACCAAGCTCCCTTGACAGAGTTCTATTCTTATCCTATTATAACATTGTAGAGATGGGCTGTATAGCGCATGGTCGTCCAGTCACTTCTAACAGCTTGCCGCATTAGTTGCCACTGAAAGTAACCCTTTTGTCTGCCTATTGTGATTATAGAAAGGCTGACTGATCAGACAATGAGATCGGTTGCAGTCGCCAAAGTCATACCCGGGATCGCCGTTGCACTCTGCGCATTCTTGCTGATGTTCTGGTTCAGCAGTAACCAGAAGGCGGCCAGAGTCGTGAAGCGGGTGCCCGGCCAGGATCAGGCCGATGCAGCTTCAGAGCAGCGGGATTCCGGACGGCAGGTTCTCGGTGCATCCGGGGCGACGTCTCTTGGGTCGACTGCGCAGCCTGCTCAGACTGTGGCAACCGGGGCGGTGGTCCAAGCCGTACCCGGCGAGTGGCCGCGATTTCGTGGAGCCAACTTCGATAACGTAAGCACCGAAACCATTCCTCTTGCATCCAAATGGGCGAGCGCTCCGTCACTTTTCTGGGGAATCGACGTTGGAGAAGGACACGCAGGCGCGGCAGTCTCGAACAGCAGAGTGTATATCCTCGACTATGACAGGCAGGCGCAGGCCGATGTTCTCCGGTGCCTTGCGCTCTTTGATGGCAAGGAGCTGTGGCGCAATTCCTATCCGGTTATCGTGAAGCGGAACCACGGTATGTCACGCACCGTTCCGGCCGTCTCAGGTAAATATGTGGTCACACTTGGCCCAAAGTGTCACGTGCTCTGTGCAAACGCGCAGACAGGGCAGATGCTCTGGATGTTAGACCTTGTTAAAGATTACGGCACTGAAGTTCCACCATGGTACGCCGGACAGTGCCCGCTGATCGATAAAGACAAGGCGATCATCGCCCCTGCGGGGTCGTCGCTGCTGATCGCAGTGGACTGTGCCACAGGGAAGGTTCTCTGGCGAACGCCGAACCCCGACAACTGGTCCATGACGCACTCCTCGGTGGTCCCGATGACGTTCAACGGACAGAGGATGTACGTCTACTGCGGCAGCGGTGGAGTTGCGGGCGTCTCGGCGAAGGATGGTTCGATCCTCTGGCAGACTTCGGACTGGACCGTGAAGATTGCCAACGTTCCCTCCCCGGTGGTGATCGGCGGAGACCGCATATTCCTGTGTGGTGGCTACAACGCTGGCAGCATGATGCTTCGGCTTGGGATGCAGGCTGGCAAGATAACAGCGCAGCCGGTGTTCAGGCTGGCTCCGAACGTTTTTGGCTCGGATCAGCAGACGCCGATCTACTACAAAGGTTTTATCTACGGCGTGATACCCGGAGGGCAGCTCGCCTGCCTGGACCTCAACGGACGGCAAAAGTGGACGAGTGGCAGCACCTACAAATTTGGAATAGGACCGTACGTCATTGCCGACGCCAAGATATACGTTATGGACGATTCAGGGGTTCTTACCGTGGCTGACGCATCCCCCGCAGGTTTTCACCCCCTGGGACAGGCCCGGCTCCTGAACGGTCACGACTCGTGGGGGCCGATTGCGATCGCTGGGGGCAGGCTGATTGCGCGCGATCTTACCAAGATGGTCTGCGTGGACGTGGCGAAGCACTGATGCATCTCAGGAGGTTCACGGCATGAGCGAGAATATCGGACGGTTCCGACAGTTATACATGCCGGCATTGATAGTAGGCTTAGTCGCCGTAGTCTTCGCGCTGATCGTCTGGCACAGCGGGACGACCGGGCGATGCCCAACAGGGCTCTGCCGCACGTCTGTCGACGACTTCGGCGACACAATGTCCGCGCTCCAGAAGACCGACCCGAAACTGCTTCAGTATACCGAAAGCAGACGGATTTCTACGCGTCTGGGGCATGTGCGCGGCATCGCGCTCGATAAAGACGGGGCTATTTACGTCGCCGGTGACTACGGAATACGCATCTTTAAGTCTAATGGCGCGAACATTCGGGATATCAGCCTTGGGTCGGAGCCTTACTGCGTTTCAGTTGCGCCGGATGGAACCATATACGTCGGCATGAAGGATCATGTCGAGGTGCTCGACCGAAACGGCAAGCTGGTGTCCAGTTGGAGCCCCCCGAGCAAGAGAGCTTATCTCACGTCGATATCCGCAGCCGTGAAGGACGTTTGGGTTGCGGACGCCGGAGACCGCGCAGTCATTCGTTACAGCACCAAAGGAGTGGTTACAGGGATGTTCGGAGTAAAAGACCCGTCCAGGAACGCTCCGGGGCTGATCCTGCCGAGCCCGCATCTCGATGTCGCGGCTGCGCCGGGCGGGTCCGTCTGGATCTCGAACCCGGGACGGCATCAGCTTGAGCTGTACACACCCGATGGACGCATGAAACGCTCCTGGGGAAAGGAATCGTTCGGGATTGACGGTTTCAGCGGATGCTGCAACCCCACCGACTTCGCGATTCTTCCCGATGGCCGGTTCGTCACGAGTGAAAAAGGCCTGCCCCGGGTGAAGGTTTACGGGGCAAACGGCGTGTTTCAGTGCGTAGTGGCGGGACGCGAGGCGCTAACCCCAGATGTGGTTGGTTTGGACATTGTTGCGGACGCTCGAGGACGGATACTGGTTCTCGACCCGGCAAGCAAGTCAGTCAGGGTGTTCCTAAGCAATGGAAAGGCAGCAAAATGAGCAGGGAGTTCCGGCAGGACCGGCGTGAGTTCATCAAGAATATCGGCAGAAAGCTGGCGGCGGGCGTACTGCTCATCGGCACGGGTGTGCTCGTCTGCAGGAAGCCGGGGAACCGGAATGAAACCTGTACGAGCGACGGTGTATGCACCAGGTGCAGTGAGTTGTCCGGGTGCGGTCTGCCTCAGGCGCTGTCATCCAAACGAGCATTGAGGAAATAGTCGTGGCGAATGAACGTGATGACAACAAAATAAGCCGTCGCGACCTGCTGAAGCAGGGGGTGTGGTACGCCGGGGTCATCGGAATGTGTGGGAGCCTGGGCCTTGTAGCGGGAAAAGCCGAACCGAGGACGGTCTGGCAGATAGACCCGGACAAGTGCATCGCGTGCGACAAGTGCGCGAGTGCGTGCGTGCTCGGGCCATCCGCGGCAAAATGCGTGCATGCTCACGCCGTTTGCGGTTACTGTAAGCTCTGTACGGGGTTCTTCGAGCCAGATCCAAACGGGCTCAACACCGGAGCCGAGAACCAGCTCTGCCCCACGGGAGCCATCAAGCGAACTTACATCGAGGACCCATACTACGAATATGTAATCGACGAGAAACTCTGCATCGGCTGCGGGATTTGCGTCAAAGGGTGCAATGCATTCGGAAACGGTTCACTCTTCATGCAAGTCCGGCACGATCGCTGCGTGAACTGCAATCAGTGCGCCATTGCTACGGCCTGTCCGGCAGACGCCTTCGTCCGGGTGCCCGCGGATGATCCTTATCTGCTGAAGAACAACGATCGGAAGGCCCCCTGATGCGAAGAGCCTTGCAGTGGTTATTCATGTTGGCTGCCGCAACGGCGGCGTTCGGCGTCGAGCGGTTTCCTCCGCCCGACTTCACCAACGGCTACAAACTGCCGGTCACCTCTGTTCCACCTGCCCGGGCGGATTTCTTCAACTATATCGACGTCGGCGTGCTCGTGCTGGCGCTTAGCCTTGCGGCCTATCTCGTGATATGGAAGCGTTCCAGACGAGGAATAGCGGCGCTCACGATATTCTCACTCGTTTACTTCGGATTTTTTCGTCAGGGGTGCGTGTGCTCCATCGGCGCGATTCAGAACATTGCGCTTGCCGTTGCGGATCGCAACTACGCCCTGCCGCTCGCTGCGGGGGTGTTCTTCATTCTGCCGCTCCTGTTCGCCCTGTTCTTCGGACGTGTCTTCTGCGCGGCTGTCTGTCCGCTCGGGGCGGCACAAGATGTCGTGCTGAGGAGACCGGTCAAAGTCCCTGGGTGGCTTGCACAGCCGCTTGCTCTTCTGCCATGGATATACCTGGGTGCGGCGGTCCTGTATGCGGCGATGGGCGCCACTTTCCTGATATGCAGGTACGACCCATTTGTGGCGTTCTTCCGTCTGGGCGGCAGCACTGGGATGTTGATCTTGGGCGCGGCTATTCTGTTGCTTGGAACGGTAGTCGGACGCCCTTACTGCCGTTTCCTGTGTCCCTACGGGGCTATCCTTCGGCTGGTGGCTCCCCTTGCCAAGTGGCGCGTGACAATCACCCCCGACCAGTGCGTGCAGTGCAGGCTTTGCGAGGAATCCTGCCCGTTTGGCGAGATAAGAGTCCCGACAACGGGGGAGAACGTCAAGCGGCGCGAAGGCAGGGGGAGGCTCGCCGCGCTTCTCGCGCTGTTGCCCGTCCTGGTGGCCGTGGGCGCATGGTTCGGGCATCTTGGGAGCGTGCAGATGTCAAGGGTGGACCCAAATGTGGGACTGGCAGAGAGGCTTTGGCAGGAAGAGCACGGCAGGGTCAAGGGGATGACCGACCAGAGCAAAGCTTTCTACAAACTGGGACAGCCGAATGCTGTCGCCTACAAGAGGGCGCTCGATATCGAGGAAAAGTATCGTACCGGCAGTCTGCTGTTCGGCGGCTGGGTGGGGCTTGTGATAGGCCTCAAGCTGATAGCGCTTTCAATTAGGCGGCGAAGGCCGGATTATGAAGCCGATTCCGCTGGATGCATCGGCTGTGGCCGTTGTTACTGGTCGTGTCCGGTCGAGCGAGCACGCCTCGGGGACCCCGAAGCCAGGAAGATGCTGGAGGAGCAGGAATGGCTGAGGTGAGAAGGATAAGAGGCCCGGAAGAGGAATCCTATGCGGCGGAGATGTTTCGCTCCATTGTGAAGGCTTCGGCTGTGTTCGCCGTCTTCAGTCTGTTCGTGCTCGGAATGCTTCTTGTGAACGATGCCGGGCTGAGGGGTTCAGACCCTCGCAGTTCGAGAGTTCTGAAGACGCTCAAGGCGGACCTGCATAGGCATCCGCGCGACGAGAAGATCAAGTCTCGGATACGTGAGGTAGATATCAGCCTTCGCCGGGAGTATCTGCGGCGACTCGACTTTGGTCGCACAGGCGACTATCTGCTCTTGATAGGGATCGCCAGCCTGCTGATCTGTCTTCCGGCGGCGGCGCATTACCGAAAGAAGATCGTATTACCTGAAAAGGAGTCTGACGCAGACGGCCAGAGGCTTGCGGCTCTTGGAAGGCGTTCCGTAGCCGTTTTCGGCGCAATCGCGGTTGGTGGTTTCGTCTATCTGACGGTTTCTTCCCGTGGAAGCCTCACTGCGGGTTACATGAAGGCTGTGCGCGAATATGAGAAGAATCCGCAAGGCGTGGGACAGGGTGGCGGCATACCTCGGAACCCACTACTCGGGCTCTCGCCTGCGATGCTCCAGAATATGGCTGGCAGGTTGCCTGTGGCAGCAGTTCCGGCGGGTGGAATCCCTCCGACAGCAGTGCCGAATGTGGTAGGTCTCCCAACAGGTCCGATTCCCGTTCTCCCGGTAGGGACAACAGGCCCGGCTCTGGGCGCACTTCTCCCACTGAACCCGCTTGCAGGCCGCACACAACCGCAGACCGCAGGTCTTGGGCCGGAGGCTCCGTTTGACGACAGCGACTACAGCCCGTCAGCAGAGGAGTTTGCCGCCAACTGGCCCGTCTTCCGTGGACCGGCGAGCGGTGACGCTTCGGGGGGATTCCCGGCAAAGTGGAACGGCGCGAGCGGGGAGGGAATTGTCTGGAAGTCACAGGTCTCTCTTCCGGGATGGAATTCGCCCGTTGTCTGGCAGTCCCGAGTGTTCCTGACGGGCGCGGACAAGAAAAGCCGGGCCATCTTCTGCTTCAACGGTGACAACGGCAAGCTGCTTTGGAAAGAATCCGTGCAGCCGCTGGTAAAAGGGAATGCCCCGGATGTATTTGACGATACCGGATATGCCGCGTCCACTGCCGCAACTGATGGCAAACGCGTATTCGCGATTTTTCCGAACGGAGACATCTTCGCCTACAGCTTTGAGGGAAAACGTCTCTGGGGCAGGAACCTCGGCGTGCCCGACATCCAGTATGGTTACGCGTCATCACTGGCGACGTTTCGCAGCCTGCTGATCGTCCAGTACGACCAGGGATCTGAAGGGGACGGCAAATCAGCGATGCTTGCTCTTCAAGCGGCGACGGGCAAGATCGTGTGGATGACCAAGCGTCCGGTAGGTGGATCATGGGCGAGCCCGGTAGTCGTCAGGTCCGGTGACAGTGGAATTGTCCTCACGAACGCAAACCCGTGGGCGATTGGATATGACGCGCTTTTGGGCCGCGAACTCTGGCGAGCCAACGTTATGAGCGGGGACGTCGCCCCTTCACCCACACACGCCGGGGGTATGTCCTACGTGTGCAACAACGGAGCAGTCCTCGCCGCCATTAAAGCAGGTGGCAGTGGGGATATCACCAAGACTCACGTCTCGTGGCAGGCTTCTGATGGTCTTCCCGATATTACGAGCCCTGCAACCGATGGGAATCTTCTATTCCTGATATCTACTGAAGGTATGGCAACGTGCTACGACGCCAGGGACGGGAAGAAGGTATGGGAGCACTCATTCGATGTTCCCTTCAAATCGTCCCCTGTGATCGCAGACGGGCGGGTCTATCTGCTCGACGGAGACGGCGTGACGCACATAATCGACGCGAAGCCTACGTTTAGGGAAGATGGTAAGTCTTCCATTGGTGAGAAGACGAATGCCACACCGGCGTTCGTCGGCGGCAGGATATATATCCGCGGCGAGAAGCACTTGTTCTGTATAGGTGCTAAATAATGAAGGCGATTGCAGGCATAGACCCGACGTTCGTCGACTCGCTCGTGGTAAAGCTTGGGCGTTCCAGGGATGCGGTCATTCCTATTCTTCAGGCCATCCAGCAGGAGTACAGATATCTCCCGGAATCGGCGCTCCGGCGCGTCTGCGAGCTGACCGACATAACCCCCGCCGCCATCACCGGGGTCGCTTCGTTCTACTCTCAGTTCAGGCATCGGCCTGTCGGTCGGCACCTGGTGAGCGTTTGTCACGGCACTGCATGTCACGTCAAGGGCGCCGATTTGGTTTTTGCCGCCATCCGTCGACAACTCTCTCTAACGGGTGACGACGACACCGACGCCGATGGGGTCTTTACGGTCCAGCAGGTGTCCTGTCTTGGGTGCTGCACCCTGGCCCCCGTTTTGCAGATAGATGAAGTGACCTACGGCCACGTGACTCCCGATACTGTTCCGAAGGCCCTGCGCGACTTCCTGGAACTTGAGCGGCGTGGTGCTGTGGCGGAGCGTTTCGATCTTCTGGAGCGGCGCGTGGAAGGGCTTGCGGAGATAAGAATCGGGATGGGCTCGTGCTGCATCGCCGGTGGAAGCTCCGATGTCCGAAGCGCCCTTGAGCAGGCTGTGCGCGATACCGGCGCTCTCGCCACCGTGAAGAGCGTGGGCTGCGTGGGTATGTGCCATCAGACCCCTTTGGTGGAGGTCGTGACTCGTGATGGTGAATCTTCGGTCTACGCCGGAGTTGACCCGAGTGACGCCGGGAAGATCGTGCACCGGCACTTCAAACCACGAGGAATCGTCCGCAGGATCAGGACCGGCATCGCGACATGGCTCGACTCTCTTCTCACCGATGAGTCCTGGGAGCCCGTCACCCGCTTTTCGTTAGACATGCGCGATGCCCCTGTCTGCGCGTTCATCGGGCGGCAGAAGCACATCGCGACGGAGCACTGCGGTCATATAGACCCGCTTGATCTTGACGAATATGTTGCGCACGATGGTTTCGCTGCGCTCCACAAGTGCATCGAGCAAGAGAGCCCGCAGGCTATCATCGATATGGCGAAGCAATCGGGCTTGAGGGGGCGCGGGGGTGCCGGCTTTCCTACCGGCGACAAATGGCAAATGGTGCGGACGGCTGCAGGCGACCGGAAATACGTCATCTGCAACGGCGACGAAGGCGACCCGGGTGCGTTTATGGACCGGATGATGCTTGAGTCATACCCATACAGGGTGCTTGAGGGGATGACGATTGCGGCCTTCGCCGTCGGTGCGAGCGAGGGTTATCTCTACATCCGATCAGAATACCCGCTCGCGGTTCGCCGCATCCGCGAGGCCATAGAGCGATGCAAGGATAGGCAGCTTCTCGGCAAGAACATTCTAGGCTCCGGGTTTAGCCTGGAGCTGAAGATAATGGAGGGGGCTGGGGCTTTCGTGTGCGGCGAGGAGACTGCCCTTATTGCGTCCATAGAAGGCCAGCGCGGAACGCCGCGTATTCGACCTCCTTACCCAGCGGAGAGCGGCCTCTGGGGCAAACCGACCAGTGTGAATAACGTTGAGACATACTCGCTCCTCCCGTGGATAGTCAGGCACGGCGCGGGGGAGTTCGCGGCGCTTGGAACTGCGACCAGCAAGGGAACCAAGGTCTTTGCTTTGGCCGGGAAGATCCTGAGAGGCGGGCTGATAGAGGTGCCGATGGGGATCACTGTGCGCGAAATTGTGGAGCAGATCGGCGGCGGCGTTCCGGGTGGTAGAACATTCAAAGCCGTGCAGATTGGTGGGCCTTCGGGCGGCTGCATCCCCGCGGAACTGGCAGACACTCCAATTGACTACGAAACTTTGACATCAGCCGGAGCCATTATGGGGTCAGGTGGGCTGGTGGTGCTCGATGACTCCGACTGTATGGTGGACATCGCTCGGTATTTTCTTGAGTTCACCCAGAAAGAGTCCTGCGGCAAGTGCACATTCTGCCGGGTCGGGACGCGAAGGATGCTCGACATTCTGGATCGGCTGTCCACCGGTGAAGGCAGGGACGGCGATATGGAGAAACTTGAAGAGTTGGCGCTCCATGTGAAGCGGGCAAGCCTCTGCGGGCTGGGCCAGACCGCACCGAACCCAGTGCTCTCCACCCTGCGACATTTCCCCGAGGAGTACAAGGCACACATTACGGGCAGGTGTCCGGCAGGAAAATGCAGAGCGCTCGTCACCTTCAGCGTGAACGACCAGTGCATCGGCTGCACGAAGTGCGCTCAGAAGTGCCCGACGGACGCGATTGTGATGACACCATACGAGAAACACGTAATAGATCAGGATAAGTGCATACGCTGTGGCACGTGCAGGCAGGTGTGCCCGGTCGATGCGGTGGTGGTGGAGTAGATCATGCCGAAGCTCACAATAGACGCTAGAACAATTGAGGTACCGGCTGGGATAACCATCCTCGACGCGGCTAAAATGGTCGGTGTGGATATCCCCACGATGTGCTTTCTGGAGGGTCACAGCGCCGAAACGTCGTGCATGCTCTGCGTTGTGAAGGTGAATGGCAGTTCCAGGCTCGTTCCCGCCTGCGCGACGCGTGCGGAAGAGGGAATGGTCGTCGAAAGTAGTTCTGAAGAGGTGACGGACGCCCGCCGGACCGCGCTGGAACTGCTATTGGGCGATCACGTCGGCGACTGCGTCGGGCCATGCCGGAGTGTCTGTCCGGCTCACATGGATATTCCGACGATGGTCCGTCATATCTCCGAAGGGCGCTTCCGAGATGCGCTCATCACCGTGAAACGGCACATCGCCCTTCCTGCGGCGCTTGGTAGGGTCTGCCCTGAGTTATGCGAAAAGGGCTGCCGCCGCGCTACCCAAGATGCCGCGGTCTCGATTTGCCAGTTGAAGCGTTTTGTCGCGGATTCGGACCTTGCCTCTCTGCAGCCTTATGTGCCGGAGAGGAGACTTCAGACCGGGAAGAAGGTCGCGATTGTCGGCGCTGGTCCGGCGGGGCTTGCGGCGGCGTATTATCTGCTGCAGGAAGGGCACCAATGCGTAGTCTTCGACAGTCAGCCCAAGCCCGGTGGGATGCTGCGCTATGGTCCACCGTCAGAACGACTGCCGCACGAAGTGTTGGATGCAGAGGTATCGATAATCCGTCAGCTGGGCGCAGACTTCCGTCAAAGTGCCGCAATTGAGTCTCCCGACGATATTGGCGGAGAGTTCGACGCCGTGCTCTTGGCTGTCGGACGCGTGGAAGCGGACTTTGCGGCCCGATGGGAACTGCAAATGACTGCCCACGGCCTAAGTGTCGATAGAACTACTACGATGACAAGCGTTCTCGGCGTTTTCGCGGCGGGCTCGGCTATCACACCCACGAAGCTCGCAGTTCGGGCAGTGGCTGATGGCAGATCGGCAGCGTTGGCGATTTCTCAATACCTCGTAGGGAAACTCGTAGAGGCTACCAACGACCACTACTCTGTCCACATGGGACGGCTGGTCGAAGATGAAATCTCGATATTAATGGATGGAGTGAGCGAATCAGCCCGAGTCGAAGCTTCCGAGTCGGGTTTCCGTGAGGACGAAGCGAAGAGAGAGTCGGCCCGGTGCTTGCACTGCGAATGCGGGAAGCTGGATGGCTGCAAGCTACGAGACTATGGCATGGAATACAAGGCGAACCCGTTGAAGTTCAGGGGCAAGCGTCGGCAGATGACGCGCACAACAGACCACCCGTTCGTCGTCTACGAGCTTGGGAAGTGCATATCTTGCGGACTCTGTGTGCGCCTTGCTGAGCAGGCAGGTGAGCCACTTGGGCTTACGTTCATAGGTCGCGGGTTCAATGTGCGTCCGGGCGTGCCGTTCGGTGAACCGTTTTCCAAAGCACTGTGCAGGGTGGCGGGAAAGTGTGCTGAGGCTTGCCCGACGGGAGCGCTTGTGATCACAAAGAAAGGTCTATTATGACTTTAACACCTGGGAGATTGGTACTGTCGGAGATCACGAAGGCATACGATGGGCCGCAGGGATCGACGGCTATACTGAGAGGCGCCTCACTGACTGTCGAGCCTGGGAGTACGTTGGCCGTTGTTGGCCCATCCGGTTCAGGGAAGAGCACGCTCCTACATATCATCGGTTCCCTCGACAAGCCGACTTCAGGCAGCGTCGTGCTAAACGGCGTCGAAGTGACCGCACTAGAAGGAAATCGTCTGGCCGACTTTCGGGCAAATGATGTTGGTTTTGTCTTCCAAGAGCATTATTTGCTCCCTCAACTGACCGCCATTGAGAACGTTTTGCTTCCCACGATTCCCGCAGGGCGAACGGCCGGGGCAAACGAGCGGGCACGAGATCTTCTTGAGGAGATGGGTGTTCTTCACCGGTCGGAAGCCTTCCCAGCGCAGATGTCCGGCGGTGAGCGTCAGCGCACTGCGGTGGCACGGGCGCTCATAAACGGCGCGAAGCTTTTGCTCTGCGACGAGCCGACCGGCAATCTCGACCGGGAAGCTGGCTCGAATATGATCTCGCTTCTTACTTGCCTTGCCGAGGAGCAGGATGTGTCAATTATCGTCGTGACGCATAATCTCGAGCACGCAACCAGACTGGGGACAGGTTTCGAGCTTCTCGATGGCCATCTGGTCGCTTTGAACGCTTGCGCGGAGGCGGACGGAATACAGTGACACTGTTTCGGCTCGTTATACGCAGTCTTTGCTACTATTGGCGCACTGGGGCTGTGGTCGTATTCGGCCTCGCCGTCGCGACCGCTGTGATCGTTGGGTCACTTGTGGTGGGGGATTCGGTGAAAGGGAGCATTACAGACACAGCGACCGCTCGGCTGGGTCGCATCGACAATGCCCTGATAGCCCGCCGGTTCTTCCACGCCGAACTTGCGTCTGACCTCCAACATGCTGCCAGTCTCGCCGGAAAAGTGAAGCAGGTCGTCCCTCTCACGATACTCCGAGGCGCAGCGGAAAGCGTCACGACGGAAGCCGTGCTGCCAAAGGTCGCGGTCAACGGCGTAGACGATTCGTTCTGGACGCTCTTTCCAGGATGCTTGGGGTTCCACCTCACGGGTCGTGAGACTGCGGTAAACTCCTCTCTTGCCCGTGAACTTGGGGTTGGGGTGGGTGACAGCATCCTCGTGAACGTCGACAAAGAGGGCGCGGTTCCGTCAGGCACTCTGTTCGCGCATAAGTCGTCGGAGGAGACGCTCAGTTCTCTCAGGCTCGACGTGGTGAGGGTTCTCGACGACCACGGCGTCGGAGGCTTCAGACTCGACGCAGGCGCGGACACGCTTCGCAGCGTCTTCGTTTCGCGGGAATGGCTGATGTCCGAGATTGGGAAAGACGGGATGGCGAACGTCCTCGTCACTGAGCCCGTGCGAGACACAGGTGAAGATACTGTGCCCGAGCTTCAAGCGGCGCTGAAACCTTTATGCACGATTGGCGACTTCGGACTGAAGGTCGTGCCGAACGTGCCACAGAACTGCGTCTCTTTGGAGAGCATTGGAATGCTGCTCGACGGCCGTCAGGTAATCGCCGGGGAGGACGCGGCACGCAAATGTGGGGCCCGCTCTGCTTTGACCTCAGTCTATCTTGCTACGAAGATTCAGAACCTCGATCATCCAGGCGCAAGCCTCGCTTATTCCGTAGTAGCGGCTGTCCAGCCCCTCGCGCCGTTTCCGATCAGGCCGGGTGGCTCGTCCCTGCTCGACAATGGTGGGATTTGGCTCAACACCTGGGCAGCTGAAGACCTGAAGGCGCGGGTAGGGGACCGTATTGAGCTTGCCTACCTCGTTCCCCGGCCCGATGGCGCCTATAGAGATGCAGAGCTTCACCTCACGCTTCGCGGCATCGTCGACATGGTTGGCCCGGCAAACGATCGCAATCTCGTGCCCGCCTTTGAGGGGATCACTCAGGCCGAGAGTATCGACGACTGGAACCCGCCGTTCCCAGTCGACCTGAGCCTGGTGACAGAGCGTGATGAGACCTACTGGAAACTCCACAAGACCACCCCCAAAGCCTTCGTTAGCCTGAACACTATGCGCGGGATCTGGATGAGCACCTCCTCCGGCCGCCACGCTGGCTGGGTCACATCTGTGCGCGTGGCTGCGGGATCAGGGCGAACCACGACAGTGTTAAGTAAAAGATTCGGGCATACGCTTATACAGAGTTTGTCAGCAGAGGACGAGGGGATGCTCTTCCGTCCTATCCGAAGGCAGGTCATCGCATCGTCTGCGGGAACGACGGACTTCGGCCAGTTGTTTATGGCGATGAGCTTCTTCCTCGTAGTTTCCGGGGCTGGGCTTGCTGCTATGCTGATGCGGTTGTCAGTAGAACAGCGCGGCGCAGAGAGTGGCGTTATGCTTGCCTGTGGGTTCAGACAGGCGTCTGTGTCACTTGTGATATTCTGCCAGGGAACATTACTCGCCATATTAGGTGTGGTAGCCGGTGTCCCACTTGGGGTCCTGTACGCTTCGGGAGTAATCGCCGGGCTTAGGACACGTTGGATTGACGCTGTGGGTACAACCTCTGTGTGGCTGCACATCTCGACCGAAAGCCTAGTCATCGGTGCGTTTTTCGGACTGCTAGTAGGCATGATTTCTATGTGGTGGTCTGTTCGACAGCTGAGAAAAACGAATGCGCTCCGGCTGTTGTCCGGCTGGCGGGCTCTGGGTGTGCTCATTTCTAAGAAGGCCGACGGACGGAACAAGCTCGCACTCGCTGCATGCATGTTAACTGCCGTGGGCATGATGGCATCGTCCTTGAGCGGCAGTTCGCCTCAGATGGGATTCTTTGGCGGCGGAGCGGCGCTGTTGGCTGCCGGACTGGTTGGGTCGAATATGCTCCTGATTCGAGCGATGCAAATCCGAATGTCGCTCCCGACTCTGGGAGGCATGGCTTTGCGGAGTGCCGCGGCCAATCGCAGCCGCAGTCTGCTGGTTATCGCGCTTCTGGCTTCCGCAGCGTTCATCACCATAGCCGTTGCGGCAAACACCAGGGACTACTCCCGGACCGACTACGGCAGGCGAGACTCCGGTACCGGTGGGTTCGCGCTTCGGGCTGTATCCGCCCTTCCCATCCACTACGATCTCGGCAGTCCAAAGGGGCGTGAAAACCTCGGGTTCTCTCGGGATGATGAGAAGGCCTTCGAAGGTGTGCGTGTCGTTTCGTTTCTGATGAGTCCGGGGGACGATATCAGCTGCCTGAACCTTGCAAAACCCCAGTATCCGCGAGTGATTGCGGTGAACAGGCAGATGATGGAGCGCGGCGGGTTCGACATTACTACTATGAAGCCTTCACCGAACCCCTGGACGCTGCTGCAGGCCGGGGCGGGAAGAGCTATTCCTGTGTTCGGTGATTCAAGTAGCGTCGTTTGGAACCTGCACTCTGGGCTCGGTAAGACTTACAATACGCTCGGCGCGGATGGTAAGCCGGTTGCTATGCGCTTCGTCGGTCTGTTGTCTCAGAGCATATTCGCAAGCGAACTT
This sequence comes from Armatimonadota bacterium, assembly GCA_038207085.1. Taxonomy (GTDB): domain Bacteria; phylum Armatimonadota; class UBA5829; order UBA5829; family DTLH01; genus JBBRAE01. The sequence continues at coordinate 13,789 of JBBRAE010000019.1, read as the reverse complement.
CTGATGTCGGAGGACCGCTTCAGACAGGTGTTCTCGGGAGTCGACGATCCCCGCTACTTCCTGTTCGAAGTGCCAAATGGAAGGGAACAATCGGTCGCGCTGGTGCTGAGAAGGAACCTGGGCAGGATGGGACTCGAGGTAAAGACAACGGCCGAAGTCCTGAACTCATATATCGGCGTGCAGAACGCTTACCTCTCCATGTTCCTTGCAATAGGCGGGCTCGGTGTGATGCTCGGCACAGTTGGCTTGGTGGCGGTGCTGCTTCGGAGCGCACTTGAGAGGAGGCGCGAGTTTGCCTTGATGCTCGCCCAGGGGTTCTCACGCAAGTCCATATTCAAAATGCTTGTGATCGAGAACGTTGGGCTCCTGGTTTTCGGTGTGCTATTGGGAACGCTTTCTGCTCTGGTAGCCGTCGCGCCTGAGTTGGCAGGAGCTGATTCTCAGATGAACTGGGGAGCCGTCGCGGCCGTGTTTGTCGGTGTTCTTGTTGTGGGGTTCGCTTCGTGCATCGGAGCGGCCAGTAAAGTCGCCGGTGGCCCACTTATAGAGGTGCTTCGAGGAGAATAGAGATGAAAACTGCCAGAATTGTATTGTCATTGCTGCTGCTCACTATCGGCGCTGACGCGATTGCTCAATCGTCCGATGACTGGGCGAGCTTTCGCGGCGGCCCGCGCATGGAGGGCGTCGCAAAATCTGTGATGTCGGCGAAGCCCCGGCTCATCTGGACTTATGAGGCGAAGTCAGCAGTGGAATCGACTGCAGCGGTTGTGGGAGACACCGTCTACGTGGGGACGACGAAGGGTCAGGTACTCGCGTTAAGACTTGCCAACGGTAAACTGAAATGGAAGTTCACCGCCAAGGACGCGGTTACAGCCTCTCCTTGTGTAGTTGGGAACGCTCTCTATGTAGGTGACGAGAGCGGCACGTTCTACGCTCTGAATGCGACGAACGGCAGGGTTCTCTGGAAGTTCAAGACGAACGACAAGATCGTCTCTTCAGCCACCCCTGCTCCGGGGCTTGTCTTGTTCGGCTCGTATGATTATCACCTCTATTGCCTTGATTCGGGGACTGGGAGGCTGAAATGGAAAGTGAAGACCGATGCGCAGGTGCACTGTTCACCATGCGTGGCCGATGACCGGGTGATGATAGCTGGTTGCGACGGCAACGTGAGGTGCATCAACCTGAAAACTGGCCGCGAAGTGGCCAGGGTGAACGTCGACACGAACATGGCTGTAGCCCCCGCCTACCGATCCGGCACTGTGTTTGTGGGAGCTCTTAACGCTGAGTATCTGGCAGTGAGGATCAGAGATGGCAAGGTGCTCTGGAAGCACAAGGAGCAGGCCGATGGGGCAGGCATCTACGCGAGCGCAGCAGTGGATGCGAGCGGGGTGATCTTCGCTTCCAGGAGCGGCAGAATATTCAAAGTCAATCCGGTGACAGGTAAGACCGTGTGGGCTTTTATTGCTAGAGAGGCAGTTGACTCATCCCCTGTCATTTCGGGCTCGACAGTCTTTGCGGGTTCCGATGATGGCCAGCTGTACGCTTTGGATCTCCAGAGCGGACGTAAACTGTGGCAGTTCAAAGCCGGCGCGGAGATCAAGGCTTCGCCAGCCATCTCGCGAAGTCGAATGGTCATAGGGACAGCCGATGGTGCTGTATATTGTTTCGGCAAATAGTTAAACAGAACTAGACACCGATAAGCGTGAACAACGGAGACTATGGGGAGACACAGAGATCTGGACAAAGTGCTGAGACCGGGTGTGAATCGCCTGTGGCAGATTGGCGGGCTTGCCCTTGCGCTCGTCGTGTGGGTGTCGCTCTTCATCTTGCTGAAGCCGCTATCTGGTCTCATTACGTCCGGTGTATTTCGACTGGATTCTGAGTCTCGTTTGGGTAGCAGCGTTGGATTCTTTCTTTACGAAGCGCCGAAGTTGCTGCTGATCCTGACTCTCGTGGTCTTCGTCTTCGGAGTCATTCGCTCGTTCTTCAGCCCGGAGGGGGTCCGCAGGGTCCTGGCCCGAAAAGGCGACCTGGCGGGAGGCGTCCTTGCTGCGGTCTTAGGGGTCTTCACGCCGTTCTGCAGCTGCTCGGCCATTCCGCTCTTCATAGGCTTCGTGGAAGCCGGAGTTCCCCTTGGGGCGACTCTCTCGTTCCTCATTGCGGCTCCGATGGTCAACGAGGTCGCGGTTGCGATGCTCATCAATATGTTTGGGCCGAAGACTGCGGCAATGTATGTCGGAACTGGGCTGCTAGTAGCAGTGACCGCGGGATGGACTATCTCCAAACTTAGAATGGAACGATATATAGAAGACTGGGTGCTGGTAATAAGGATGTCAAACGCCGTCGAGCCTGATACATCGTTAACCTTCGAGGACAGGCTCCGTTTCGGGACGCAGGCTGTTCGTGGCACACTCGGCAGGATCTGGCCCTATATTTTCGCGGGCATCGCGGTTGGCGCGCTGATCCACGCCTACGTTCCGGAGGGAGTTCTTGCGTCGTATATGGGCAAAAGGGTCTGGTGGAGCGTACCGGCAGCCGTGGCAGTCGGATTACCCATGTACTCGAGCACCATAGGCATTATGCCAATGGCGCAGGCTCTAATGGAGAAAGGCGCGGCGCTCGGGACAGTCCTCGCGTTCATGATGGCGGTGACCGGTCTGTCGTTCCCTGAGATGATCATCCTTCGCAGGGTGCTAAAGCCCCAGCTGATCGCCACATTCGCCGGTGTGGTCGTGGTCGGTATATTACTGGTTGGTCTGCTTTTCAACGCTGTGCTATAAGCGATGTATCGGCTGAATCTGAATCAAATGGCTCGAATGCGCAGGCTAACGCTGCTTGCCCGCACATCATTGATGCCATACTCAGTGGAAAAGAGCCCGGAGGACTGTCACTAAACCGGCTCGTCGGCGCAATACCCGAGCTTTGGACGGAACAGATGAGAGATTATGGGATGAGCCTTTCTGAGGCTGGAACCTGAGCCCTCGGGCAGTGCCGTTTCCAGTTACCGATAATACTGATGCAGAAGTCTAGTCGCCAGCGTCATCGTCCTCGATCTGTTCGCACTCTTCCCAGGTAAGGCCGTAGGGGAAACCCCCTGAGGTGTAGCCGACGACGTGTGCGAAATCGATTCCCACACGGCCCCGCCACTCTAACCCATCATCTCACTTGCCCTGATCGCTGCGATTATGAGGCAGTAGGCCGGTGGGAACATCGTCCCCTTGTAGTGCTTCTTGTAGTATCGCGCCAGTGAACGGTGCGATTCTCTGCGCATCATCTTGCGTACCTGCTTTGTGCTCGATCCCCCGTGGTGTATCACTTCGGCAGATGGGGTGAAAAATATCTTCCAGCCCGCCAGCTTCACTCTGTAACACCAGTCAACTTCGTTAAAGAATATTGGGAATTCTTTATCAAACAGGCCGATCTGGTCTATTGCCTTGCGCGTGAGCATCAGACAGGAGCCCATGGGTTGATCGACCTCGGCTTCGGTGTCGTAGTTGAACCAAGTCATCCTGTAAGCGCCCAATGTCTGGCTTTTCGGGAAAATCTTGGACAGTCCCAGCAGTTCAGAGCCGATTGCTGCGGGATGGGGGAAGCCTCGGACCGATCTGTCGACGCTGCCGTTCGGTCTGACGAGTCTGCATCCGACCGCGGCTGCCTCGGGGTGAGATTGCATAAACGCGACAAGAGTCGAAGCGGCGTCGTCCTTCAGTTCGGTGTCGGGGTTCAGCAGCAGAACATACTCACCGCTGGACTGCGCTATGGCGGCATTGTTTCCTTCCGCGTAACCGAGGTTAGTTGGACTCACAGTTAGCTTGACCTGTGGGAATCTGCGTCGAAAACCAGCTTCGTCAAAGTCTGAAGAAGCGTTGTCGACCACGATCACTTCGAAGCCCTGGACGCCGACGTGATGATATATCGAGTCGACGAGCGCCTCAAGCAGCAGGGTGGTGTTCCAGTTAACTATTACTATCGATAACAGCACAAAGTATCTCGAAAAGGTTATTTGCGACAGCGTCCGGCGCTACGTCGTCGAAGAAATCATTGGCACGATCGGGCGCAAGCAGGCCGATCGTGCGCATCCCGGCGGCCTTGCCGGCGATCATGTCCATCGTGTGGTCGCCGACCATCACGGACCTATCAGGGGTCGCCGATAGCATCGAGAGCGCTGCAAAAAGTTGGTCCGGTTTCGGCTTGGCGTGGACCACGTCCTCACGACACAGGAGCACATCCGGTACGATCCTGGTGCGCGATAGCGCATCTTCGCTTGCCGCACGACAGTTGCGGGTGACGATCCCAACCGGCACGCCGCGCTCGCGAAGCGCGAGAACCAGCTCGTGGGCGGCAGGTATCTCAACTGCGTTTGACGAGTGACGGAGCTCGATCACTTCGAGCACCCCAAGAGCGTCGGCTCTAACCTGCTGGGCGGCGGTTTTGCCGATTCGGAGCCGAACGTGCTCGTTCATGTGATCAACAATAGCCAATATATCGAGCGAGGTGAGGTCACCGTCGATCCCAGTGTCGCGCGCAAGTCTCAGCATCTCGCTTTTCATAAGTGAGAAGTCGATATTTGTCTCGACGAGCGTGCCGTCGAGGTCAAAGAGCACAGCATCGAGTTCGGCGAACAGTTCACGCATAAGTCCGCCTCTCAGCCGAAGTATTCTTCCTCGGTTCCCACTCGCTGAATCTCACTTCGATCGCTCCCGGTTATAATATGGTCAGCAGCCTGAATGCCCTTTGCAATAACGTGGTGCATATGAATATATTGATAATACCCCTGCCGACCGTAAGAGATCAAGTTGGGGATGGTATCGGCATACTCCCTTACCCGCACCGCATGTTCGCTGTACCCAATTTCGAATAAGGGATATACATAGTCCATACGCTTAACGAAGTAGTCCATCACGACGCTTTCGTCCTTGATGAGCCCCGCATGCTTCAGACCGTCTATGCTTGCCTGCAACAGCTCCTCGTCAGGCGCATTCCAAACGTCGTCGTCCTTGAAGCATGATATCTCAAGACAGAGCGAGGTCTTGTCCTCGCTTGGGACCATCTTCATGCTCCAGTACTTGTACTGCTCGATTCTGAAGAATATGTATCTGGGCTCCGGCACGTAAAGGGCGTCGTTATCGGAGATCTTCTCCGTGTCCAGCGTCATAAACAGGAAAGCAAGCGCTCTGTAGCGGAGTTTCTCGGCTGACTGAACGATATCGGCAGGTGCTGCGGGCTCCATCATGCGAACGACATCGGTGATCGGTATGGTGCTGATGATCGAATCGGCTGCAAGCGTAAACTCGCCGTCGGACCCCACTGCCGTGACTGACTTCGCCCGCCCGCCCGACACATCTATTCCGGTTACAGATGATGAATAATGCACTTTGCCACCGTGGCGCACGATCTCTTCAGTCATCCGCTCGGCGATCCGTCCGATGCCATCATCGCAGTAGTAGTAAGTGCGAGTGTACGTGCGCGGGTCTTCTTTGGGCTTTGAGATTAGCTGGCGGATGGCGTCTCCGAGATTCACGATTGAGATTCGCTGTGCGGCCCAGTCCCTCGATATCTGAGACGGAGGCACGCCCCATATCTTCGCTGTATACTGACCGAAGAATATGTCGTAGAGGTGCCTTCCGAAGCGTTTCACTACCCAGGACTCGAAGTTATCCTCTGGCAGGCTAACAAACTTGCCCTTGAGTGCGGTCCAGAAGTAATCGAGCATGCATCGAGCTGACACAAACGGACTCACCTTGCGCACAAGGTCGCCGATCTCCAGTGGATAGTTTAGACGTTCGCCCCACAGTAGATACTGGGTCTTCCTGACACCAGGACGGAACTCTGACCCCATCAGTGTTTGTATCTCGTCGATAACATCCTGACGCTTGGTTATAAATCTGTGTCCACCGTAATCAAAGAGAAACCCGTCACGCTTCAGTGTTGCTGAAAGCCCCCCGGGGATATCTTCTTTCTCGATTACTTCAACGTTAACTCCGGCCTGAGCGAGTTTCCATGCAGCGGAAAGACCTGCCAGGCCGCCGCCGAGCACCACCACTTTCTGATCGTGGCCCATTGTTGTCTACACTCCCGTAAGAATTACAACTCTTTATCCTTGGAACAAGCGCCTGAGCGGAACAGAAGCAGTCTTCGGGCCCCGAAGTTCCATCCGAAGACGGTGACTACGGAGACCATTTTGGCTTGCATCAAGAAGTGTTTCCCGAACATGCCGACCAGTGTCAGAACTATCCACTCAGTTAGAAGGAATCCTATCACACCGACTGCGCCAAACACGGCGAATTCGGTTGTGGGATTGCTGAGTGTGCGGTTGGTGAAGACCCAGCGGACGCTTAGCAGATAGCTGACCACCGTGCCCGCAGCAAACCCCGCGGCTACGGCATGAAAGTGGGATACGTGCATTCTGTCGGCCAGCACGTGCAGGATCATGACATCAACGACTGTCGCAAGAGCTCCGACCATTCCGAATCTGAACATCTGGGCAAAGACAGAGTCGGTTTGCTTAACAAGCAGATGGCGCGCGGCGTTGTTCACTGCAGATTTGGTCTCTTCTCTTGCGGGTGCTTTGACGCTCAACAGTTTTCTCCTAGTGCCAGACTAACTTGATTCTTTAGCTCTGGGTAGCCTTGCTTCGAAGCCTCCGCACGCGGTGCCTCTGTCCCGGTGGAACATAAGAATGAGATCATGCGTGCCCCAGTTGCCGTTTGATGTGGATGTGCTTCCCCCGAAACCCAGTGTCAGACCGGCTGCCTCGGTTCGGCGCAATAGTTCACTACCGGATTATACCATGATAATACTGCAGAGTGCTTTCTTTGATTGTCAATAATCATCTTCACAGTGAAGATAAGAGGTTGGTTTCCATAAATTGTTGACACGGATGAGGCTGCGTAGTACCATAGTTCCAGGTAGTTTTGCGAGCGATAGGCTACCTGGTCTGCTGAAAACTCGGTAACTGGCGCGATTGGCACTGAAGATTTGTGCCCCAATAGACCATAATTATCGCTGGAACAGACATGCCCAAAACCAGTGTGATCTGAGCAACGAACAGTCCCGTATATTGAGTTGCGGCGGTGGAGGATTGATCAGGTGAGGACTCTCAAAAAGGAATGTGGGCGACTAGTGGTTGGTCTTCCATTGCTTGTAATAATACTTCTTGTCGCCAGTCTGCTAATGGGCGGATTTGTTGCTTATGCGCACCGTGGCGAGAATGCTGCCACGCTACAAGGTGACAGTGTCGATTACCACAGACTTGCCGTTGAGATGCTTCACGGTGAATACAATGGTCTCACCAGACCCCCTGTATATCCAGCGTTCGTTGCTGTGATCTACGCTGTTGTTGGTCCGAACCCATCCTTAGTTTTTTGGTTTCAGGCGCTTGTGTTGACAATCACGCTGCTTTTGGTCTACAAAACGTGTCGGCGTTTGCAGCCCACTCGTCCCATTCTAGCTGTTCTTGCTTTGGCGATGTGTGCAATGTGGCCACCGTTCTATCAAAACGTGGGAATGCTACTGACTGAGAACCTCAGTTCGCTTGTTGTGGCTTTGGCGATGTGGCTAGGGGTTGTGGCATATGAACGTGCCAGCTTTTCAAATGTGGTTTTTGCTGGACTGTCAGCGGGTTTATTGACTCTCACCAAGGCTGTCACTATTCCGTATATTGTTCTATTGCCACTAATGTTGTGGTTTTCGGATTCAGTTCGCACAATGTCACTAAGCAGAAGGACACTTCTGGCGGGACTGGCGCTAATGTCGGGTGTATTGATAGTTGGGCCATGGACATTGCGAAACTACAATGTGACAGGGCGTTTTTTGCCGGTTACGACGCTGTCGGGCTTTAACTGCCTATATGGGAATTCCCCTGACGCGTACGAGGTGCGTGGACAGTCTGAATGGTTACAGCGGCACTGCATAGTCTATGAATCAACTGTTGACAGTCGAGAGGTCGACATTGACCAACAGCGTATGAGGCAAGGATTGTCTTTGATGGCGAAACAGCCGGTGCAGACTCTCAGGCTGTTTGCACTGAAGTTTAGTGGGCTGTGGCTTGGCACAATTGGCGCGAGTCCTGCTTCGCTGCCACCTCATACACCACATATTGGGAAGTTCGGGATTCCTAAGATGTCCTTCGTGCAGGTGCCGATGTTCTTGTTGGCAGTGCTGGGCTGGTTTGTCTCCGATGACGGAACACGACGGCGGAGCCGTCCAATTCTACTCTTAGCGGTGACTTGGACTGCCGCGTATGTGTTTTTATACAGCGAACGTAGGTATATGCTGCCGATGGTGTTTTTTCAATTCTTCTTCGTTGCGTCAGGACTGGTTTGGTTGAAAGAGAAGATGTTTGCTCGGAGCCCCAAAGGGAGTGTTTCTGAGTGTTAGACAATACAAACAATGTAAAAGCGACGTTGTTTCAACGGCTCCTGATTGCTGGGGGACCGGCTACCCGTCGACAGATGCGCGGTGGGTGGCTGCGTCTCCGTAGGCTGCTTTCAATACTGCTGCCTCTGATTATGTTCGGCGGTGCAGGGTATTTTCTTGGATATCAGATACTTACCACTTCTGAACAAGCTGCAATCGGAACCGTTGTCGGGCTGATTGTTCTTCCTATTCTGACCAGTCGCGTCCATATAGGGGTCATTGCGATCATGCTCATCTCGGCTACGATTGTCTATCCCGACGCCATTCCTAGACCGTTTACTGTTGGTGGAATGGGGTTTGACATGTCGGAAGTGATGATTGGCGCGATGGCTGTTGTTGTATTTGTGAGGCACATCTCTCTGCGCAAGCTTGAGTTTTTCCGAAGCCCGATTACGCTGCCGGTTATGGCCTTTCTCGTTTCGATTGGGTTTTCTCTGTTCTTGGCGCTTGTCGATCAGCCGTCAGTTGCAAGTGAGCGAATCGATTTTCGCATGGCTTATAACGCAGGACCGAGACAGATGATCCCATACCTGTTCTTCTTTGTCGTGGCTTTTGGTATACAGACCGAGAAACAGTTTAGGATGGTACTGCGCGTTCTCATATGGGCATCGGTTATCGTTGCTATGACGATCATTGCGCAGTATTTCGTAGGGCATAGGATGACGCTTGCCATTGGATCTGGCACCACGACTTGGGTTCTTGGGGCAACCGAAGGCGAAGAGGACGTTGTGAGAGCTATTCCACCTGGCCTGAGTCCTATTCTAATTCTGTTCCTGTTTACGTCGCTTTACGCCTCTGTGAAAGGGGTTCGCGGGGGCCTGGTGGCACTGGCAGCGGCTGCAGTTATGGGAATGGGTATCGTGTTCAGTTTCACCCGGAACTTTTGGATACCTACGTTTGTTGGCGTCTTTATCGCTTCGCTCATGAGCACGTGGGCGGTGAGAAGGCGTTTTCTCGGGATCAGTGTTGTGCTTGGGCTTTCTGTTGTTGTGCTGAGTGTTGCAGTGGGACAGATGGGTCCCTCGAACGCAGGTTACAAGTTTGCGAAGACCTTGAACGGAAGGTTTATGTCGATCTTTGAAAGCAAGACGATCAAGTCTTCATCGCTCGATAACCGCGTCCGTGAAACCAGGAACGGTATCAGGCTTCTGAAACAGAGCCCGATTCGCGGCGTTGGCATTGGGCGTCCGTTTGAGTACCTGTATGTGCAGAATCGTCGGGGCGACCGCATTATCCCATACTACCTTATGCATAACAGCTATCTTTGGATTTATATGACATTCGGATTGCCGGCTTTCTTATGTATATTCTGGATGTCGATTGCGTTCTTGCTGCGGTGCTTCGCGCTTTACAGGCGGCTCGGTAACCCAGAGTACAAAGCATTGGCTCTTGCCTTCTTCTGTGGTTACATCGGCCTGTTGATCAAGGCTGTTAGCGGAGGAGTATTCCAGCAGGGGTTTGATGTCTGCACCATGACTCTGATGTGGGGCCTTGTGGAGGTTATGTGGCGGCTGTTTGTTGATCCTGGGACGCAAAAGCAACTAGTGAACGACACGGGAAGGTCTGTCACATTGGCTGCGCACGGATTATCCGGGCAGAGTGCACATGAAGTGGGGAAATGACATCGATGAATATCCGTAGTTCAGCCAGAGATGTGGAGACCCTGTTATCGGACTGTTTTTTGTGTGGATGATGAAGCACGTCATAACCTATGTAGAGCGTAGATACTTTCTGCCCGTGCAGTTTCTGCAGATTATTCTCGTCAGTGCGGCGCTTATCTATCTGTGCGACAAGATACAAAGTAGGACCGTGCGCAAGGATGCGGTAGATCTTGTGTTAAGTCACCATCGTCACTCAACTGGCATCTTCGGGCTTACAACTATGCGCATTCCTGTTAGGTCTGAGTCCGAAAGTCAATAGGATCGGGGTGCCATTCATTGGAGGAGTTCTTTGAGTAGTGTCGTCACAGAGCGAAGTGATGCTGCAAGCCATGACGCCCGCAGTGTACTGCGCAATTCAGCTGCGAGCATAGCCGGACAATTCGCTACCCTAGCGGTTGGTCTTATATCGAGCGTCTACGTTGCCAGAACCCTGGGCAGCAAGCAGTTTGGTATGCTTGCTTGGGCGACCGGACTGACCGGCATCGTGATGGCGTTTGCGAATCTCGGGATAGACAATATCCTTGTTCGCGAGGTCGCCAAGCACAGGGAACGTGCGGCGAAATATCTGTTTAGCGCGTTTTTGCTGAAGACGTTTTCGGCATCGCTTTGTATGGCGGGGATAGTCACATACTTGCACGTGCGCGGATACTCAGGGATGCAGCTTGCGGTCGGCTATATTCTATGCACGACTGTTATACTGGAGGGCTTCAATTTTGCGTGCCGGTCTGTACTTACCGGGCTTGAACGGCAGGACACGACGGCGCTTCTATCGCTTGTAGTCGGTCTGCTGCGTGTCGCGTCGGTCATACTTCTGGTGTGGCTTGGTTTCAACATAGTGTTGGTGGCCTGGGCGACTGTTGCAGGGTGCCTGCTGATGGTCGTCGGTCAGGTCGCGATAATTCGCAGGCTTAGTGGGGATAGCAGTGGCGCGGACCGTGGCGTTTCAGTGATGCTTCTTGGCCAGGGGTGGACGTTTCTCTTGTCACAGGCGCTTGCAGGATTCTTCGACAGGTCTGATTATCTGATCCTTGAAGCCTGGAAGGGGCCTGATCCCGTTGGACTCTATAGCGCGGCCTACAGGATCATTGATATCGCGTTTGTGGCCGGTTACAGCTACAGTGCTGCGATGTTTCCGATTCTATCGAGGCGCGCCGCCCAGGAAGATGGTGGCCGAGACCGGGCAGTCGCCAAGGCTACGCGATATCTCGTGCTCGTCGGTTTCCCCGGGAGCATGCTGGTATTTCTACTTAGCCACGAATTGATAGCGGCGATATACGGCCCGAAGTTCGCTGCGGCAGGTGGCTGCCTTGCGCTGTTGATGTGGAGCCGGATCGCGATGTTTACGGTGCTTCCGGGGCAGCAGTCCGTTGCCGCGCGTCAGGCACAGCTCTGGCTTGTGCCGCCTATCGTGGTTCGGCTCGTGCTGAACCTTGGACTGAACTTTTATCTGATACCTCGGTACAGCTATATCGGCGCGTGCTGGGCGATGATCATTAGTGAGAACGTCTACTACGTCGCCACGTACTTCATATCGTTTAGAGGCGGCGAGCGGTTCAGTGTGGTTGATATTCTGCTGAAGCCTGGGCTGGCGGTTGGAGCAATGGCTGGAGCGTTCTACCTCGTGCGCCCTGTTGGAGCTGCTCCGGCGGCAATAGCAGCGGTTGCGACGTATGTCCTCGGCGTCTTTGCGCTCAAGCTGCTTGATTCCGACGATAAAAGAATGATCCGTTCGATATTGAAAAGGCGAGGAACGGCTTGATGAATGATGTTGTGGGACAATCGGTAAACTTGGAGAGAGAGTCCGTGGCCTGCGGCTATTGTGGCGGGACGGAGCTTCGCGAGGTGTGCCGGGTTCAGGATAAATACCACGTGGATGACCACCCGTTTGTGATTGTTCGGTGCAGGAAATGTGGGCTTTCGTTTGTGAACCCGCGCCCGGTCGAAGAGGCAATTGGCGACTTTTACCCCAACACCTATTATGACGCCGAGGTTTATCACGAAGAGGTAGAGCTGGTCGAACAGCGTCGCCTCGCCGACATCGGCAGGTTCGTTTCTGGTGGCACTGTGTTTGACATCGGCTGCGGAAACGGTCGGTTTCTTCATTATGCAGGCAAAGCTGGGTGGAAGACGATTGGCGTTGAGATGTCGGAGTCGGCGGTCGACTGCGCCCGCACCCGTTACGGTGTTGATATCACCCGTGGAACGCTCTCTGATGTGAAGCTTGAGGACGGCTCGATAGATGTCGCGACGATGTGGGGGGTCATCGAGCACCTGCACCGGCCGATGGAGGCACTGAGGGAAGTTGCTCGGATGCTGCGGCCAGGTGGGCTCTACGTTGCGCTTGTCCCGAACATCGTAAGCACTCAGTTCAAGCTCTTTGGCCCGAACTGGTATCTGCTCGACGTGCCGCGTCATCTCTACCACTTTAACGAGAAGACCCTTGCTGCGATGGCTGCGGAAGTTGGCTTGAAGCAGGTTTACTGCCGCCGGTTCTCGCCGGATCACGATATACCAAACCTCACCACGTCTCTTGAAACCATGCTCTATGGCGAGGCACGCAAGACTCCCGCGGGATGGACACCGGGGCGCATCGCAATGGGAGTCTGCCGCAAACTCGCCCCGGTCGTCGGTAAGTTGATGGCCGTAGGGCACGGCAGCGCGGCGATCGAGTCATATTTTGTGAAGACAGAAGGCAGCCGCTAGATGATCGAACGCAGGTTTTCGGACAAACGCATACCGAAGTTCACGATCGTCGGTGGTCTGATGTACGACACCGAAGCCGATCTAGCGCGAGCCCGGCGCTACTGGACCATGCGCTACAGCGGTGAAAACTATGCCTATACCCGGCTCTACGAGACCGAGGTTGACGGTCACGCTTACGTCGGGGCGATCTATGCCAAGATGCCGCTCTGCATCTTTCAGTTTGATGACGAAGCGGTCGCGATAAGGTTCTCTCCGGCGGTCGGCGATAAGATTCCGAGCGTATCTGTCTGGAACGACTCAGATGGCTGCCACTTCTCATACGCCTCCGGCGTGACCCACAAGACCAAGACAAAAGAGACCCCTCACCTCGGCGACTGGCAGGAAGAAGGGGTCTACACCTCCGACATCGCCGAACTTCCAGAGCTTGAGGTGACACCCGGCGAGAACTGGTGGAGCCTGGTTCGAAGCTTTGTTGAGCGCGAGATGCCCGGTTGGGGCGAGCCGATGAGCACGGATGCCGTTCGAGAGTCGATTGCGATGGTGAATGCCTTCCACGACCGTATCTTCGACGCGGTCAACTGCCTGCACCTCGACACCGTCCTTCCTGACAGACCGGGTCGCTATGACGACCACGTCTACAGTTTTCCCTCGTTTGAGTCGTGCAGGGTGACGTCGCTCTATCGCTACAGCACGGATAACGCCGAGCGCTGCTCGGGGATTGCGCGTCGATTGGTGTTTGACGAGACCCTTTCCGCGGAGCTGAAAGAAATCGGCGATTGCCGCGCCTGGCACAACGGGTTTGTGACCCCTGGGACGGACCACAAGCTGGTTGGCGTGACTACGTTTGGCACCGGTTACTCAGGTTATCCCGGTGGAATGGGCACGTTCGTGCGTAAGCTTCTTGAATACTCGCACCTTTCCGGTAATGCGGCGATTCTTGACCGGCTGCGGCAGGGGGCGAACTGGCTTGTTGCCGTGCAGAACGACGACGGCTCGTTCCCCTTCAC
>JBBRAE010000018.1:0-60237 GCA_038207085.1 Armatimonadota bacterium | reverse complement strand
GCAAAGCGCGCTAGCCTAGCTTCCCATCGGACCCTTGCTTTATCAGTTGCTGACGAATCGACAACAACTCTTGGTGGCGCTTTTCATCTGCTTCTGGATATCTCATTTCGAGCGCATTAAAAGTATCCAGAATGATTTGAGAAACAATCAACCGAGCATTTTCTTTATCATCTGCAGGCACAACATACCACGGTGCATTTTTTGTACTTGTTGCAGTAAGACAGGCTTCATAGGCATGCATATAATCATTCCAAAACTTCCGTTCTTCTATGTCAGCAAGACTAAACTTCCAGTTTTTATCAGGTTCATTTATGCGATCAAGAAAGCGCTCGCGCTGCTCTTCCTTTGACAGATGAAGGAAGAATTTGATCACTCTTGTACCATTCCGATAAAGATGATTTTCAAGATCCACGATAGATCTAAATCTACCCTCCCATATGGCTTCTTCATCGAGCTGTTCATCTGGAAGACTTTGACCGAGAAGAATTTCTGGATGTACACGAACGATTAATACTTCCTCATAATAGGATCGGTTGAAGATGCCGATGCGACCACGTTCAGGTCATTTCTCAGTCGACGCGCTTGTAGAGGAGGCTCGCGAGGTCGCCGGGCTTGGCATCCCTGCAGTGCTTCTCTTTGGCCTGCCAAGCTCAAAAGACGAGGTCGGAAGCGAAGGGTACGCACGTGATGGGATCGTTCAGCGAGCCGTTCGAGCCCTGAAAGACGCGCTCCCCGATCTTGTAGTCATCACAGACGTCTGCATGTGCGAATACACAAGCCACGGCCACTGCGGGATCATCCACCACGGTGGGGTAGACAACGACGAGACGCTTGAGTACATCGCCCGAATCGCCATCTCGCACGCCGAAGCCGGGGCCGATATCATCGCCCCGTCGGATATGATGGACGGGCGCGTCGGAGCGATCCGTGAGGGGCTTGATGAACGGGGCTACGAAGAGGTTCCTATCTTGTCCTACGCCGCCAAGTTCGCATCGGCTTTTTATGGTCCCTTCAGGGAGGCCGCCGACAGCGCTCCTCAGTTTGGAGACCGACGGGGCTACCAGATGGACCCCGCAAACCGGCGCGAGGCGATGAAAGAGATGTCCCTTGATATCGAAGAGGGGGCGGATATGATCATGGTCAAGCCCGCGCTTTCTTACCTCGATATCATAAGTGACGCCGCCTCGACATTCGATGTTCCGATCGCCGCCTACAACGTCTCGGGCGAGTATTCCATGGTCAAAGCCGCGGCCAATATGGGCTGGGTAGACGAACGGCGCATCGTCATGGAGATTATGACCTCGATCAAGCGCGCCGGGGCCGATATAATCCTCACCTACCACGCCAAAGACGTCGCGCGCTGGCTCGACTAGCCCGCTATATTCGTGAAGTGAATAAAGCTCTAGCTAGCTTTGCGCTTGCGCCGCTGGTGATAGCACTCCAGGCAGAATACGGGGTGTCGTTCGTCGGGTCGTGTCGGCAGGACCGTCTCGTCGCCGCACATCGAACAGAACGCCTTGTAGGCTCTCTGTGTCCAGTTCCTGATTTTTTTCGCCGCGTAATGCTCTACTGCTGTAAGCATGTTATTGCCTCCGGTCTGAGGGATTGACGAGAGTTGGGAGATTTTGTTAGCTCCCATTTGCTGTTGTACATCGATAGATTTGTCTAGCGCACCCTTCGAGAGCCTCAGGGTGATATGATTTGGCTTGGGTGGATGTGTGAGAGACTGTACCGTGCATTGAGCCTGTGTAACCGCCACCCTGAGCCCTGCTGAGGCTCTCGAATTACGAAGGGTGAGCGACGACCACCATCTCCCATATTTGATCAATCAAAACTAATCACGTTGAGGCTCTCGAAACGTGCGCTCCACCCAAAGAATCGCCAAAGGCCAATCAAGGCAGCTCCACCGACCCACAAATACCTCTAAGTTGTTCCACCTCACGATCTATCTGTGCTAAGATATTGTTACTTCAATAGATACAGAGGTCGCTAATTGGCGCAAGACTTGGAAAACCCTGAAAAGGGCGGAAGCCTTCCATATTCAGATATAGACCCTAAGAAATGGCGCGAGTATACCGAGATCGAGACCGGGACGCTTTGGCAGTTCGGCTCGCGCGAAAAGGGCAACGGGCACAAGCTCGACTACCACGGCAACTACATCCCGCAGATCGCGACGCAGCTCCTAACGCGCTACTCCAAGGCGGGGGACATCGTTCTCGACCTGTTCCTCGGCTCCGGGACCAGCGCGATCGAGTCGGTGAACATGGGCCGCCGATGCGTCGGTGTCGAGCTCCAGCAAAAGGTAGCCGACTACGTTCAAGGGAAGCTTGGGGATGAGCCCGGCGTCTCGATCGTCTGCGCCGACAGCGGAAGCCCTGAAGCCGCCGAAAAAGCTCGCCATTCGCTCCGAGCGTTTGGGAGCGAAGACGCGCAGTTTCTGATACTGCATCCGCCGTACTGGGACATCATAAAGTTCAGCGAGGACGCCTCCGACCTCTCGAACGCCGCCGAAGTCGATGACTTTCTGGACGGGTTTCGCCGGGTCGCCTCAAACGGGTTCGATCTCCTGGAACCCGGACGGTTCGCCGCGCTGATTATCGGGGACAAATACACCGCGGGCGAGCTTGTTCCGCTCGGGTTTCTCACGATGCAGGTGATGACCGAACTTGGCTTTAAACTAAAATCGATCATAGTCAAGAACATCGAAGGCAACGAAGTCGCCAAGGGGCGAACCAACAACCTTTGGCGTTATCGCGCGCTTGCCGGCGGGTTCTACATATTCAAGCACGAGTACGTAATCCTCTTCCAAAAACCCAGGAGTCGTGCGTAGTGCCTCTCGCAGCGCAGTCGCGCGCTGCTGTCGGCCAACGCACAATGAGATCGTAAATGGCAACAACCGCCATCTATGTGGGAGGTAAATCCCTTACTTGAAAAAAGACAAGATTCTAAACGAAGAACCGGCCTGGAAGCGCCGACGCAAGACCCAGCAGGCGGAGCAGCGCCGGACCAAGCTTTGGACCGCCGTGGTGATCGCAATAGTCGCAATTGTGCTTTCGGCTATGGTGTTTGGCATGGCTCGGGTGATGCGCCACTCCGGTGATGTAGAGAAAAAGGCGAAGCCTTTCTACAGCATCGCCAAAGTCCAGTCCAAAGAGATCGTCGGCCGCGACTGTGTTGTCACATTCCACCTCTACGGTCAGGATGTGAAGAAAACCCTCAGCCGCAAGGACTATGACGCGCTCGTGCATGGTGAGGAAGTCAAGGTCGGCTACAAGGGCCATCCCGAGACTGAGAAGATCAAGATTGTCTCGTGGGAGGCCATCAAGCTCGCTCGTTAGTTTATTCAGCCTGCCAACAGGGAACACGTAACAGGGGACTATAATGGAGCCTGTTTGCGATGCGTTTTGCGATTATTGGTTGCGGTGAAGCTGGGAGTCGTCGTGCGGCGGCAATAGAGTCGGTAGAGGGCGCTCAGATAGTTGTCTGCGTTGACTCGGTGCATGATCGCGCCGACGCGTTTGCGTCCCGGTATGGGGCGGAGGTCTCGACCGACTGGCGCGCGGCCATATCCCGTGTCGACGTCGATGGGGTAGTGATCGCGACTGCAAACGGGACGCACGCCGGGATCGCCATCGGTGCCGCTGAGGCTGGCAAACACATCCTCTGCGAGCGCCCCCTGGCTCGAAACGTCTCTGAAGCCGAGCAGATGGTCGCCGTCGCCCGCGAACATCGGGTCAAGCTGAAAACCGGGCTGTCGGCGAGGTTTCATCCTGTATCGCTGAAGGCCCGCGCGATCATCGACTCGGGCCAACTCGGCAAGATTACCTTCATCCGTGGACGCACCGGGCGCGGAAGCTACATCACCAGACCTGCGGAGTGGATGGTCAACTGCGAGCTTGCAGGCGGCGGCACACTTATTGACAACGGCTGCGACCTACTCGACCTCTTGCGTTACTTTATGGGCGAATTTCGCTCGGCCATAGGGCACACTGCTTCGCTTGTGTACAACATCCATCCCTGTGAGGACAACGCCTTCGCGATTCTTGAAACCTCGGACGGTCACGCTGCGATTTTTCACTCATCGTGGACTGACTGGCGCGACTATATGAGCCTCGATATCTCGGGCAGCGAGGGTTACGTGCTTCTGGACTACGACAACGCCCTCGTCCGGGTCGGGTATCGCCCTGGGCTTGCAGGCGCGAGTCTTGAAGAGACTATCGACCTGTCAGGTGAGACTGACCGCTCCTTTGAGCTTGATGTGGAGGACCTTTACGCAAGCGTGCGCGATGACCGCGAGCCCTCCCCGAGCGGTTACGACGGCCTTGAGGCGCTTCTCCTTGCCCGTGCGATATATCGCTCCTCGGAAGAAGGAAAAGTCGTTCGGATCTAGCACTCCCCGATCAACTGCTCCAGGTCTTGGCCTACGTCGTCTCCGAGTTCCTCTTTGACGCCGCCTATCAGTCGTTCCATCGAAGAGATTCCGCCGCAGTAGGCTTCGTCGGCGAGTTGTTCCACCGATTCGCGCGCGTGCATTGAGCAGAACTGTGATATGAGCCTGGTGAGGTCGCGCCCGCCGCAAGCCGGGCAGGCCGCCTCACAGTTTCTGGCTACCACTCCAACGAGGGTGGAGAAGCTGTCTCGACAGGTGTTGCATCGAAACTCAAAAATCGGCATGAGGATACCTCCCGTTTCAGTGTGGCCTTCGGCTGTATGAAGTTGCCCCGCATTGCGCCAATTCAAACCTGCTTGACCGAAGGGCCGTTCGGTGGTACCATGTATGTGGTGAAATTATTGTGTTGATACTAGGCATCGATCCCGGGACGGCGACAACCGGTTATGGGGTGGTAAACGAGGTGGGCGATCGCGTGAGTGCGATCGCCTTTGGTACGATTCTGACCAGCCCGAAGGATACAGCGGCCGACAGGCTGATGTCCATCTACGCGCAGTTTGGCAAGCTGGTCGACCTGTACCAGCCCGACGTTGTAGTCACCGAACGCTTGTTCTTCGCAAAGAACAACACGACGGCTTTTGCTGTAGGCGGGTCAATCGGCGTAGTGCTTCTGATGGCCGCGCAGCGGGGAATTCCGACGATTGAGTACACTCCGCCGGAGATCAAGCAGGCCGTAGTCGGCTATGGCAACGCTGAGAAGAAGCAGGTGCAGTATATGGTCCAGCGGATTCTGGGGCTCGCCGAAATGCCAAAGCCCGACGACGCCGCCGATGCGCTTGCGATAGCCATCTGCCACGCGCACTCAAACAAGCTGCGGGCGATGTCGAAAAAGAGCCGATAAGACGTGTTCGACGCTGCGCAACAAGCACAAATATAATTTAGTGAGTTTTAGAATCTGATATATCACCCTCACCCTCTCCCCTCAGGGGAGAGGGTGAGGGGTATCAACGAAGTTGAATACTCAACAGCTATACCAAAGAGGAGAGGTACTGTATTGAAGCTTAAGCTGGGTCTGCCCAAAGGAAGTCTGCAGGATGCGACGTTTGCGCTCTTTAAGAGAGCCGGTTTTGATTTTCGTTCGAGCGCAAGATCGTATCATCCGGCCTGTGACGATCCCGAGATTGAGGCCACGCTGCTGCGCGCTCAGGAGATTCCGCGCTACGTTGACGCGGGCGTGCTTGACGCCGGTATCACCGGGTTCGACAACGTCATGGAGTGCAACGCCGACGTCCACGAGATCTGCGAGATGAGATACTCCAAGGCGACGACTCTTCCCTACTGCTGGGTGCTCGCGGTCCCCAAGGACTCCCCGATCAAGGGCCCGAAGGACCTCGAAGGCAAGCGCATCGCAACCGAGCTCGTCGGCGTCACCAAACGCTACCTTGAGAGCCACGGCGTGAAAGCCGATGTTGAGTTCTCATGGGGCGCAACAGAGGTGAAGGTCCCTGACCTGGTCGACGCGATCGTCGAAGGCACGGAGACCGGCAGCACGCTAAGAGCTCACGGGCTTCAGATCATCGACACGCTCCTTGAGTCGACGACCCGCTTCATCTCAAACCGTAACAGCTGGGCTGATGACTGGAAGCGCGAAAAGATGGAGAACATCTCGATGCTCCTCTCCGCCGCCCTGAACGCCGACGGTTTGGTCGGCCTCAAAATGAACGTAGAGAAGTCGAACCTGAGCACGATCCTGGCTATCCTCCCTGCGCTCAAAAACCCGACCATCTCGTCGCTTTCCGACGACGGCTGGTCCGCGCTGGAGATCATAGTCGAAGAAAAAACCGTCCGCGACATCATCCCCGCCCTCAAGCGCGCAGGCGCCCAGGGGATAGTCGAATACCCGCTGAACAAGGTGATATATTAAGCTGGCGTCCCGTTCGTCCGGATCTGCAATTCGGGACGACCAGGCAATGTAGGGATCTGTGATCCCGCGGAGGACCACAAACTTTGGTGCGAAGGTACAAAGTTCACGAGCACGGCTTAATCCCGCACTTCGTGACGTGGACACTGACGGAATGGTTGCCGATTTTTCTGTCCGATGCGTACTGTCGTATACTGACTGATAGCCTGGGCTACTGTCGCCGCGAAAAGGGACTGTTGGTGCATGCCTACGTGATCATGCCGACGCACATGCACGCAGTTCTCTCTGTGCGGGAATGCTTCGATCTGTCCGACGTGCTTCGTGATGCGCGGAAGTTCACTGCGAAGGCCATCGTCCAGCAGCTGAAGAAGGATGACCGCACTCTGTTTGAGTGGGTCTTCCGGGACGCTGCCGAAAAAAGCGGGCGTCCAGGCGTATCGTATCAAGTTTGGCAGGAAGGCACACATCCTGTGGTCGTTGAGTCTGAGAACTTCGCTATTCAGAAGATTGAGTATTTACATAGCAACCCCGTGCGCAAGGGGTTGATTGAACTATCGGAACACTGGAGGTATTCCAGTGCTGGGTTCTACGCGTTTGAGAGGACTGGTCCTCTAGCAAAGCATTATTCACGAGGAGCGTGAATAATGCTTTGCTAGCGAGAGCTTTATTCGCTTCACGAATAAAGCGGGCTAGAGATAGATGCTCTTGAATGGTAGGTTGTGCGCCGGGATTTCAAATCCCTTGATTGCCGGTTCGTCCCGGATTTCAAATCCTGACGAACAAAACAGCAAATCCTGACGAACGAAAGGTTGCTAACAGCTAATAGCTAACAGCTGACAAATCCCATGATAGCTCATGTAAACGGCGAATTATCTAATATTGAGACAGACTATGTAGTGGTCGACGTCGGCGGCGTCGGCTACAAGGTCTTTGCGCCTCTTTCCGTCATCGCGCTTTTGCCCCAGCCGGGAGCAAGAGTCAAACTTTTCACGTATACACATGTGAAGGAAGACGCGCTGACGCTCTACGGGTTTGCCGAGACCGAGCAGAAGAACATGTTCGAGCTGCTTTTAACTGTCACGGGTGTCGGCCCGAAAGTCGCACTGAACATTTTGTCTGTTTTACCAGTCGAAAGTATTGTAGGGGCAATATCGCGCGACGACATCGCCACGCTGAACCGCGTTCCCGGCGTCGGCAACAAGATGGCCCAGCGCATTTCGCTTGAACTAAAAGAAAAGATGACCACCCTTATCTGGTTGGAACGCGCGAGGTCTGTGGGCGGCGAGCACGACGTGATCGTCGACGTAGTTGAAGGCCTGATCGGCCTCGGTTACGACCGCCAAAGCGCCCGCAAAGCCGCCGATGAGGCACTCGCATCGTCGTCGAACAAGAAAGACGCCGGCGAAGTGCTGCGGCTCGCACTTAGAAAGCTTACGCAATAGAAGTGCAGAGTGCAGAGGCGGTACAGCCTTTCAGGTCTCGGCAGTCCCTACTCTGAACGCTGAACTCTGAACTGAGAACTAACATGGAACTAAACGACAGAGTCTTGGCGCCGGACGCCCGCGAGGAAGACTTCGAGGTCGAATACTCGCTTCGTCCCAAGCGTCTGGGCGAGTTTATAGGTCAGCACAAGGTTAAGGAAAACCTTCATATATGCATCGAGGCCGCGAAGCGGCGCGATGAGCCGCTTGATCACATCCTCTTGTACGGCCCTCCGGGGCTCGGCAAGACGACCCTCGCGAACATCATCGCAAACGAGATGGACGCCCCGGTGCGGACGACTTCTGGTCCGGCGATCGAGCGCCCCGGCGACCTTGCGGCGATTCTTACCAACCTGGAGCCCGGAAGTGTGCTCTTTATTGATGAGATTCACCGGCTGAACAGAGCTGTCGAGGAGATTCTCTACCCTGCGATGGAGGACTACCAGCTTGATCTTATCATCGGCAAAGGCCCAAGCGCGCGCACGCTCAAGCTCGACCTGCCAAAGTATACGCTGATCGGTGCGACAACCCGCGCGGGGATGATCACTTCCCCTTTGCGCGACCGCTTCGGGATCATCCACTACATGGAGTTCTACCGTGAAGAGGATCTCAAGGAGATCGCGGTGCGCTCGGCTGATATTCTAAAAATCGAGACAGAACCTGACGGCGCGCTTGAGGTCGCAAGGCGTTCGCGTGGCACACCAAGGATCACAAACCGGCTCCTGAAGCGCGTCCGGGACTACGCCCAGGTGCGCGCGGACGGGGTCATCACGCGCGAGGTCGCCGATCTTGCCCTTGCGATGCTTGAAGTCGACCACAAGGGCCTTGACAGCCTCGACCGCAAGTTTCTCGGCACGATCATTGATAAGTTCGACGGCGGTCCGGTCGGCATCGAGACGGTCGCCGCGGCGATCGGCGAAGACCGCGAGACGATTGAAGACGTTTACGAGCCGTATCTGTTGCAGATCGGCTTTTTGCAGCGAACGCCCCGGGGCCGCGTTGCCACGAGGCTTGCATTCGAGCACCTCGGCAGACCGATTCCGAGGTCGCAGGCAACCCTTCTGGATTAGCCCGCTTTATTCGCTTTACGAATAAAGCTCTCGCTAACGTAGCACTATTCACGAGTAGTGTTATAAATGCGAATTAGCCCGCGCTATCCCGTGTTAAATTGACGGAGTGACGTATTGATCTGTAGCAAATGTGGGACCAACAACTCCAAAACGAGCAAGTTCTGCCGCGAATGCGGGAACAGGCTGATAGTCGAGTCGCTTGGGCTTGAGCAGGGCGTGGTCGTCGAGCCGGTTGAGCCCGCAGACGACGGCGCGGTGTCGGATGTGCTCTACGAAGCGCTGAAGATGCTTGAGCAGGACCAGCTTGAGGGCGCGTTTCGCAAATGCCGCCAGGCGCTGGGGATCAACCCCGCAAGCACCTCCGCGCGCTCACTCCTCGCCCTGATCTACGAGCGCAAGGCCGATGCCGAGTTTCGGGCTGGAAACCGCATAGACGCAGAGGACTACGTCAACGCCGCAATTATCCAGATGGAGCGGGTGCTTGAGGCGAACCCCGGCAGCGTCGCAGACCGGGAAAAGCTCGACGGTCTCCACGCAAGGCTGTCGATGGATCTCACCCCTGTGAAGACTCCGGCAAAGGGATTTGTTGACCGATTCTTGGCCGAAGTGCGCAAGGTACCGGTGCCTGTCGCCGCAAGCGCGGGAACCGTCGTTATAGTCTTCCTGCTGGTTCTGATTATTTTTAGCGCCGCCAAGCCCAAACAGGCTGATCGCAAGGTCGTTTTGACACCACCTGCGGCCCAGTCAGAGCAGCGTGAAGGAACGCCGGTCGGTGCTTCTCCTCAGGGCTATGCCCAGGCTCTGGCACAAGGCGCGGCCCCGGCCTACCCACCGGGTTACGCGGCGCAGCCTCAGCAGCAGGCCCAGCAGCCCTATCCGTACCCCCAGCCTGCGCCATCGCAGCAGACGGGTTATGCCGCGGGCGGCGGTCAGCTTCCCGCGCCTCCGGTAGTCGAGCAGACGGTCGAGCCGGTTCGCCCGCTTGCGCCTCTGCCTGGATCCAAGCCGATCGAACCCGCGAAGTCGACCATCGCCGCAAGGCCTCGCAAGATCGATTCTGCCCCGAGCCAGCCCGCGCCAGTCGTTAGGGCGGCCTCGGTAGACGACGCCCGGCAGGCCTACGGCAGGGGAGACTACGCCGCTGCCGCATCGATGTTCGAAAGCGCGATAGCGGGCGGCGCTGACTCGGCTGAGAACAACCAGCTTCTTGGCACGTGCCTTTATAACCTCGGCAGGCGAACGGACGCGGTCGGCAAGTTCGAGCGCGCGATCAACCTCTATCTTGACCGCAGGTCAAAGGGTGAAGGCGTCGCCTCAGCCGATCAAGGCATCCGCGCCTGCAAGCAGTTCATAGAGCTTTCGAGAGAATAGTATATGCAAAAACTCCTTGCCGTTTGCTTTCTTATACTGATGAGTATTTCGGTCGCTTCGGTTGCCGATGAGCTCCCGATCGCCCTGATCTTCCCCGTCACCGCCGGAAGCGGCGCGGTCGACGCTCAGGCCCGGGAGGCGACAACCGCCATCAAGACCTATCTGCGCGACACCGGCAAGGTCGAGGCAATGTCCTACGACCCCGAGTCGGCAACAGTCCGCCGGGCGATCGAGGAGCACCGAATCACGTCCGAGGAAGCAACTGCCAAGACCACCCCTGAACTGCGCCTGAAGATCGGCAAAGAGCTGGGTGTGGACTACGTTGCGACAGGCGTGCTCAGTTACGAGTCGAAGATCAAGATGAACCTGTGGGTCGCCCACGTAGGGAGCCGCCAGGTGTGGGGTTTTGACGCCGATGCCGAGGTGCAGTCGGGGTCGCGCAAAGAGATTTCGATCTCAAACGCCGTCCAGTCCGCCACTAGCCGCGCAGTCTCCGGTGCTGCCGACACCGCGCTAAAGGGCGTGAAACCCACCGCGCCGTCTCAGCCCGAACCTGCCAAGGTTCAGGAGGACACCCAGCCCGAGCCTGTATCGCAGCCCGTAGTAGAGTCTGAGTCTCCGGAAAAGGCGTCAACAAAGCACATCGAGCTTGCCGAAGGCTTCGTCAAATCAGGCGACGCAGCCAGCGCGATTCTGGAGTACCGCCGCGCAATCGACGCCGACCCAAAGAACGTGGACACCCGAATCAAGCTTGCGACTCTCTACTCCAGCCGTCAGATGTTCTCCCAGGCCCAGGACGAGCTCGACCGCGCTCAGTCGATCAGCCCCGACAGCGACGCGATAAAGCAGGAAGTCGCAAAACTCAAAGAGGTGATGGTCTCCTCATCCGGGAGCAACTCGGTCCCCGCAAGGTCAACGGCCAAGCCCGCGACGGTCGGCGTGTCCGCACGGATCAACGCTGGCGACGCCGCATGGCGGGCGCAAAAGCTCGATCAGGCCGAAAAACACTACCGCGCGGCGATTGCCGCCGACCCGGGTAATATCGTTGCGATAGAGCGCCTGTCGCTGCTGCTGCTTGCACTGGGAAGATTCGACGGAGTGAAGGCTGAAATCGACCGTGTGCGCGGGCTCGACCCGAACCCCGACCCCAAAGTCTCAGCCGAGCGTTACGCCAGGCTGATAAGCTACGTGGCGCGCCACATCAAGTCGTTTGTGGATGAATACAGCAAGAACGGGAGTGATTTCGACTCCCGTGAGATCACCCGCGAGGAATACTACCAGAAGACCCAGGGCCTTTCGACCCGCGTGGAGTCGATGATCCGGCTAAACGAAGCTCTCACACCCCCTGAAGCGATGGCCAAAGAATATCGCCACCAGTCGCTTGGACTCAGCCTTATGAGCCAGGCCTGCACCCACCTCATAAGCTACCTTGAGAGCAACAAAAAGACCGACAAGGACAACGCCGCGATTATGATGAGCGAGGCCCGAAAGCACCTGCTCGGCACCAGCAACTAGTAGTCAGTTAAGTTGATTGTTGTTGGGTGGCGATTTCCGAATCGCCACCCCAAAGCTAAAACGGGATTTCCGAATCCCGAATGGCGTAATGCATGGCAATTGACCCACTAGTCCGGCTCATGCGCGCGATTAGATCCCCATACGTTCTTTGGCGATCCCAATCAGCGGTGTGACGAGCTCTGCGTGGTTTCTCGGGCAGACGAGGTAGAACCCCCGCACAAGCCCCGCAAGCCGCTCGACGAGCTTCCCCGCGATCTCGGTTCCCGCCGCGCGCTGGTCCTCAACAGTCTCAAAACTTGCGAGCCGACTCCTGATCTCATCGGGAACAAGTATCCCCGGCACCTCGTTATGCAAAAACTCCGCGCTTCTGGCCGAAAGAAGCGGCATGATGCCCACATATATCGGTAGATCGATCTTGGCCTCCGCAATCGACTCCAAAAACGCCTCAAAACGCTCCGGGTCAAAGACGGGCTGAGTCAGCGCGAACTGTGCTCCCGCCTCGATCTTGCGCCGCAGCTTGTCGATCTGCCCGCTTGTCGTGCGGACGTTGGGGTTGGCTGCGACTCCTATCGCAAACGCGGTCCGGCAGTCGCTTGAGAGCTTGTGGCCGGAGTTGAACTCGCTCACCATCCTAACCAGGCCCACGCTCGTCAGGTCAAAGACCCCCGAGGTGTTCGGGTCCTGGCACATCCGCACGGGGTCACCGGTCAGGCAGAGGAGCGCGCGCAGCCCGAGCATGTGCGCGCCCATGATCGCCGACTGTAGCCCCAGGCGGTTGCGGTCGCGCCCCGTCAGGTGCGGGATCACGGGAATCCCGACCTCGCGGTGGACTATCCCCGCCACTGCAATATTTTCCACCCGCACGGATGCAAGAGGGTTGTCTCCAATGGTCACCGCGCTTGCTCCGGCCTCTTTCACGACCCTTGCCGCGGCGATCACCCTAGACGGGTCGAGCGTGCGCGGCCCATCGAGCTCCACCAAAATCGGGCCTGGAATGGTGGGTGTCTCAGGCTCGGTCGCGCGTTGCGTCGGGGCGCTTCTCTGGGAGGTGACGACCGATACTCTGGTCTTTGTGTGCCCCGCGAGGGCGGAGACGAGCAATCGAATCGTGCCTGGGTCCGTGCCGCAGCAGCCACCGACCAGCTTTACCCCCGAGTCCACGAGCTCGACCGCCGTTTGCACGACATACTCGTCGTTCGGCACGTACATGGGGCGGCCTTCGATGCGCTCAGGGAAGCCTGCGTTCAGGTAGGCGCTCGTCGGTGCGCCCTGGGAGAGCATGTTCTTCGCCGATTTCGCAGCAGAGATCAGTCCGTAGCCGCAGTTTGCGCCGACCACGTCCGCCCCGGCTTCGGTGCACGCGCGCACCACTTCCGCCGCGTCTGCTCCGTCTGAGGTGCGAAGCTCCGAGTCAAAGGCGGCCTGGGCGACAATCGGAAGGTCTGCGAGGCTCCGGGCGATCCTGACCGCCGAGGCGAGCGCATCAAGGGTGGGGAAGCTTTCAAAAAGCAGCAGGTCTGCTCCCGCGTCGGCGAGTGCGATAATCTGGGCCGCAAACATAGCCGTTCGCTCTGTGGCACCGAGCGGTTCGCCTTCAAGGTCTGGTAGCGGGCCGATTGAGCCCGCGACAAATGTATCAGCCGCCGCCGCTTCGCGCGCGAGCCTTACCCCCTGTGTGATGACCTCGCGCGCCCCTTTTTCAGAGTTGATGCCGTAACGGGCGAGGGATGCGAGGTTCGCGCCGAAGGTGTTGGTCTCGATCACTCGGCTCCCGGCTGCGACGTAGTCGCGGTGAAGCGCAAGCACAAGGTCCGGGGCGAGCGTGTTCAGCCGCTCGACGCCCGCGCCGGGCTCCGCACCACGTGCAAAGAGCACCGTCCCGATCGCGCCGTCGCCCACCAGAACGCGCTCGGCCAATTCTTCAAGAAACCTGTGTCCTTGGCTCATTCCAGCACAATCCCTCGTCCCCGTAGGTCAATAAGTTTGGATTTGGAGCACCCTTCGCAGCGAAACTCAGGGCGCGTGTCGCGGGTTCTGTCGTAATTGCGCGCCGCGACCAGACGAAACCCCCGCGCGATCTGTCCGCAGTCGACGCACCGAACCTCCTCGCGGATCGCCCAAAGCGGCTCCCCGACCTTTGCGGTGAAGATAATTCGGTCTACCCAGAAGAAGATCAACCCACCGATCAGGTTTGCGATCACGGTCGAGCCAACGCTTCCGAACCGGGCAAAATAGACTACGCACACGGCTAGAATCGGCGTGGAAAGCTGCCATCGGGTGAGGTACATTAGGTAACGATAAAGCACAAAGCTACTCCCAAGTCTAGCGGATATGGGGATTCCTCCGCCGAAATGCTGGGGCGAGCTTCATGCTCTGAAGAAAGAGCAGCGGAAAGCGTGTCGCCGATCGCGATTAGTGTATAACAAAAGACTAATCTGTGCCAAGGTGTTATCAGCCGCCGACTTATAGCCGGCGGCTGATAGCTAGTGGGTCAATTGCCATGCATTACGCCATTCGGGATTCGGAAATCCCGTCTTAGCTTTGGGGTGGCGATTCGGAAATCGCCACCCAACAATCTTCACGAATAAAGCGGGATAGCTAGTTAAGCGCCAAATCGGTTTCTTTGTCGAACAGGTGCGCTTTCTGCATGTCGAAGACCACGCTTACCTCGTCGCCGGGCTGGCTTAGGGCGATCGGGGAATCGGAGTCGATAGTAGCGATGATGCTGTCCTTGCCGCATGTCAGATAGATCGTCACGATTGCGCCCATAGGCTCGACCACGTCGACGATCGCCTTCAGGGTGTTTTCTGACGATGTCACGGAGACCGGGCTCATCTTTACGTCGAAAATGTCCTCAGGACGCACACCAAACGTGACCGTCTTGCCGACGTACTGTGCGAGCTTTTCGCTCTTGGCCTTGGGGATCTTCACTCGGAAGCCGTCTGACTTGACCCAGTAGTTCCCGTCGCCGTCTTCAAGCATAGCGTCTACAAAGTTCATCGACGGGCTGCCGATAAACCCTGCCACGAAGACGTTGGTGGGGAAGTTGTAGAGCTTGAGCGGCGTGTCGCACTGCTGCACGAGGCCGTCTTTCATAACCGCGATGCGGTCGCCCATGGTCATTGCCTCCACCTGATCGTGGGTGACGTAGATCGTGGTGATTCCAAGCCTTCTGTGGAGCTTGATCAGCTCTGCGCGGGTCTGGACTCTGAGTTTCGCGTCAAGGTTCGAGAGTGGCTCGTCCATAAGGAAGACCTTGGGTTCGCGGACGATCGCCCGGCCAAGGGCGACGCGCTGTCGCTGTCCTCCCGAAAGAGCTTTCGGTTTGCGTTCGAGCAGTCCGTGCAGCCCGAGGAGATCGGCTGCCTCTTCGACTCTGCGCTTGATCTCGGTCTTCGGGACTTTTCGCAGCTTAAGCCCGAACGCCATATTCTCATAGACGCTCATATGCGGGTAAAGCGCATAGTTCTGGAACACCATCGCGATGTCACGGTCTTTGGGGGAGACGTCGTTTACCAGGCGGTCACCGATCATGATGTCCCCGCTGGTCGCCTCTTCAAGCCCTGCGACCATTCGAAGCGCGGTAGTTTTACCGCATCCCGAGGGTCCGACGAGTACCAGGAACTCTTTGTCCTTGATCTCCAGGTTGACATTGCTGACCGCGACGACGTTCTTGAACATCTTTGTCAGGTCTTTAAGTATTACTTCAGCCATTAGGTTAAGGTACCTCCACCGGTCCGGGCTTGTCCCAATATTGCCGGAGCCGCTACATAAAATAATTTCCCCGGGACTGGGGCGGCAAATATAGCCGCAACCGATGAGATTGCTCCCATCAGCCTTATCAATATTATAGGGCTAGGGGAGTGGTGCGTCAACTTTTGCGCCATTCATCGCCGCAGTCTTCTCCGCCCATAACTTTGGCACCGCTAGAATCAACGACTTTTCCGTTGACACGTTTATGCCTGCCCGTTATAATTACGGTGTAATTGATGGGCTTTTAACAGGGATTCCACGGAGGGTCCCCTTTTCTGCCCTGTCTTCGGTCAAACAAACACGGAAGTCCTCCGCGGAAAGCGGGGGCTGTCGCATCGCCCAGGCGGCAGAGCCGTTCCTCGATTCGACTGGCCCGTTCGGGAATGGAAGAAACCACTACCCGCAAGGGCGGCGCTTTGCGTCCGTCGGCAGGCAGCGCAGCCTTTTCTTGCTCTGTGGCAGGTGCGATCACGCTCATCCGAGGTGGCGCTAGCGCCACTGGGGATATTTGCGTCCGGTTGATTGCGGCCATGGATGGCAAGATGGAAGGAAGGCTTGAAATGGCGGTCAATTCACCTCGTCCCGACACTAAGAATGTCGACCCTGTAAAGCTTACGCGGCGGGAAATCGAAGTGTTGCAGCTTGTCCTTGAGGGCAAGTCCTCCAAGGAGGTCGCCGACGAACTGGTCTGTAGCAAGCGGACCGTCGACTTCCACATCAACCGCATCTACGACAAGCTCGACGTGTCCAACCGTGTGCAGGCGATGCTGAAGGCCTCCACTCTGGGCTTGATAGCCCCGGGCAAGTCCCAGTAGCAGGGGATCCCCCACTTTCTACCACCAAATCGGCTCTGTTGGTCGCCGTTGGTCGTGGGAATCCGTCCCGCGACCCCGTTCCGCGGACTCCATCAGCCAACAAATGCCAGACCACCACCCATTTGAGCCGCTAAACCCCCTCTGTTACATAAAGTAATCCACAGCCACGCCGCATACATGGGTAAAAACACCCCACTAAAAGAAATTCCTCCCGTTGACTAGGGCCCGAGCCTGGGATATAATTTGTGGTAGAGAGTGGTAGCCGGTGGTAGGCCGGGGTAGATTTTATCCACGGAGGACTGGGAAATGCCCAATTTCAGGACGGATGATAGTTCAATCAGCCAGATCACGGTAGACCCGAAACCGAGCGGGACTGTCGCTGTTTATCTCGTCGAGGTATCAAACGACGAGGAAGCGAGTTCGCTCAAGAAGCTCTTTAGTGAGCTGCAGGGACACATCACCGTCAAGCAGCTGTCCAAGGGCAGGCTCGTCAGCTATGCCGTGCAGACCTCCGACTCCGATCCTTCCGTGCTTGACGAGCTTGAGAGTGCCCTGAAAAGCACCTATCCCTTCGTCATTACCCAGCGTTCGTTTGACGATATCATCTACCGGATCGTCAAAGAGCTCTGCGTCGACACCGGAAGCAAATTGATGTCGGTGTCCCGTTGCAACATCTGCGGGCGGCTTGAGCCGTTCCCTGACACAGTGGTGACGCTCTCTGACGCCGACGGCAAGGCGCTTGCCTCCCGGGCCTACTGCGCCACCTGTACCGCAAGCCGGGTAGTGCGCACCAACAAGGATTATGTCCGCTCGCTGCTCTCCGCCGACCGACACGATTTCGGCACGCTGGAGAATTCAGAGCTGACCCGTTCGCGCGGACGGGCCAGCAACCTGCGATTCAAAGTGGGAGTGAGGGCAGAAGCTTAACGGGCTGCTGCCGATCGTTCGGGAGATTGCTCCCGAACGCAAAGAACAACAAGGACTTAAGTCCGGGAAATCGACTGTAGCCGACTCATCGGGAGCTAAGCTCCCTTGTTCTTCTTTGCGTGCGCGATACACATCGCACACGATCAGATCGCCCAAGAACAAGAATTAGAAGTCATTAACGCCGGCAGGGGCTGTTTCAAGCTCCGCCGGCATTGTCGTCACACTGGTCAGAATTGATTTTCACCTGATTCGACATCGGAAAGCCTAATGTTTTCTGGAGCTTACGAACATTCTGTAGATAGCAAGGGCCGCACGGTTGTCCCGGCGAAATTCCGGGCCAAGCTTGGGGAGAAATTCATCCTCACCAAGGGCTTGAACGGATGTTTGTGGATATTCTCCGAGGCCGCCTGGCCGAGTGTCCAAAAGAAGCTCACCCCCAAATCGTTCCTCGACTCCCGGGGCATCATGCTCGAGCGGTTCTTTCTTGGGTCAGCCGTCGAGTGCGTTCCGGACAGACAGGGCCGAGTCGCAATCCCCTCGCACCTCATGACCCACGCCGGAATCACCGGCGACTCCGACATCTGGGTGATCGGCCTCTCAGACAAGATCGAAATCTGGAGCAAGGCCAAGTGGGAAGAACTAAACGCCGGTCTGACCGATGACGTGCTGGCAAAGCTCGCTGAAGAGTTGGAAGAGCGCGCCGCACCGGAGGTGTAGTCATTATCGGCGAGAGTGGCCGCTATCACCGTAGCGTATATCTATCGCTCGAAAACTGTCGCGCTTCAACAAACAGAGGGGCGTACATTGCACCCGGCGGCTATCGCACTCTCTGTCGAGAGTGCTGTCGTTTTGAGCTTCGGCCCAACAAACCGAGGGCCGAAGCATCAAAAAAGAGCTCGCTGTGTGCCGAGACTGTTCCAAGAGTCCCCAGAAAACTACTTCAGCAGCCCCTTAGCCGCTTCAAGCGCCCGTCCCCTGTGGCTGATGCCGTTCTTGGTCTCCGAATCAAGCTCCGCCATAGTAAGCTCAAACCCGTCGGGTAGAAAGATGGGGTCGTAGCCAAAACCGTTGTCGCCCCGAGGCTCGTGGATGATTCTCCCCTCAACGCGTCCCTCAGCCGTCCCAAGAACTCGCCCCGGCTCCGCAATCGCCGCCACCGCGACAAACCGCGCGGTGCGGCGCTCGTCGGGAACCTCGCGCATCACGTCAAGGAGTTTTGCGACGCGTTCGGGGTCGGTTGGGGCAAATCGGCTGGAGTAGACGCCGGGTGCGCCGTCGAGCGCGTCGACTACCAGCCCCGAGTCGTCCGCGATCGCAAGCTCGCCCGTGTGCTCGGCTGCGGCGAGTGCCTTGATCTCGGCGTTTCCGGCGAAGGTGTCGGCGTTTTCGTCCGGCTCGGGCATCGGGGGGAAGTCCCCGAGCGTCACAAGCTCAAAAGGCAGACCCGAGAGGATCTCTTTGATCTCCCGGGCCTTGCCAGCATTTGTTGTCGCGATAACCAGGCGCTTCACAGGATACCTGAGAGGGTTTCTCTTACCTTGACGATCAGCTCAGATACGCCCTTGTCGGCGAGGTCGAGGAGCTTGTTCAGTCGGTTGCGAGAAAACGGCATACCTTCCGCGGTTCCCTGAACCTCAACGAAGCGGCCTGCGCTGGTCATGATAACATTCATATCGACTGATGCGCTCGAGTCCTCTGCGTATGAGAGGTCGAGTATCTCGTCGTTCTGCACGACGCCGACGCTGATCGCCGCAAGCACGTCGGAGATCGGAATCTTCTTTAGAACGCCCTCTTTTTTGAGCACGTTGGCGGCCTGAACGAAGGCGACAAACGCGCCGGTGACAGAGGCCGTCCTGGTGCCGCCGTCGGCCTGGATCACGTCGCAGTCGAGCCATATCGTCCGCTCGCCAAGCGCGGGAAGGTCGACTACGCTTCTGATCGAGCGACCCACAAGCCTCTGAATCTCCTGAGTCCTGCCGCTTGCTCCACCCTTTGACGCCTCGCGGGGGGTCCTGCTGTGGCAGGAGCGAGGGAGCATCCCATACTCAGCCGTAACCCAGCCGGTGCCGCTGTTTTTCAGGAACGGAGGGACTTTCTCTTCAATCGAAGCAGTGCAGATAACCTTGGTCTCACCGACCTCTATCAGGCACGAGCCTTCGGCATACTTGATGAAATCCCGGGTGATCTTGACAGGACGAAGTTGATCGATCGCGCGACCGTCGAGTCGAATCATTAAATGTTCTACCTTTCTAGTGGGTGTCAGGAACTGGGGGTTGGTCTGACCCAGCCTATCGTTGGGCCGGATTTGCAATCCGGGCCTTTCCAGCCCCTAACCCCTAATACTATCCTTTATTTGTTCGCATCTGCTCCGGCAGACTGAGATCCCTGCCCCACTGGGCGTGTTCTACGCGTGGGATCTCGCGTCCGAGGAGTCTGCTTCCGAGTCGGGCGAAGCCTTCGGCGTCGCCGCTTGTGAAAAACCTGTGCTCGCCGGGTTTGTTCTCGCTTGCTTCGGCGGAGGTGTCTTTAAGAATCTTAGCTAGAGCCCGCACGGTTTCCTCCGCGGGATCGACGATTGTGGCCTCCGGAGCCGCGCGCTCGATCATCGGCCGCAGAAACGGGTAGTGCGTGCATCCAAGGACGAGGGTGTCCGCGCCACCGGATATCAGCGGCCCCACGCAGCTCCGGGCGGCGATCTCGGCCTCTTCGCTATCGGTCATCCCGGATTCGACCAGCGGCACAAATGCCGGGCACGGCTGCTCGATTACCTTGATTCTCGGGTCGAGCGCGAGGATTGTTCGCGAGTACGCCCCGCTCTTAACCGTTCCGGTCGTCGCGAGCACTCCGACCACACTGCCTCCGTTTGAGACAGCGGCCCGCGAGCCAGGCTCGATCATACCTAGGATTGGAACCTGGGGAAACGCCGCGCGCGCCGCGTCAAGGGCGACCGCACTCGACATATTGCACGCCATAATCACCACTTTGGCGCCGCAGCCGAGCAGGAACTGAGTGATCCCAAGCGCGAACTCTTCTATCTCATGCAGGGGACGCTCCCCGTAGGGGACGTGTGCGGAATCGGCAAAATATACAATCTTTTCGTTCGGCAGTCGGCGCATAAGCTCGCCGGCCACGGTGAGGCCACCGAGGCCCGAATCGAAAACACCTATGGGGCCTGTCACTCAGAATCTCCTTCACCAAGCATTGTGGCGTCGCCGCTGATAGGTTGGGAGATATCGAGGTGTCCGCCAAGCGATTCGATCCTCTTGCCCTCGACGAGTATCTGCACCTTGTCGACGTCTTTGAACTGCGTCATGGTGTGGACGATCGAGTTTACTAGAAGCGCCTCGTTTGTCGACCCGCCAAGGAAGTTGTCCCTGATCTCACGGCTGAAATCCACATAAGCTACGCCGTCCTTGACGTGTAAGCCGACAAGCTTCGTGCCTGCCGGTATCAGATAGTGCCTGTCCCCGCTTTCGCGGTTGGTCGCAATCAGAGTCTCCAGTGCGCCGGTCTTGGGGTCATCCCCCTGCGGCACCCTGTGAGTCTCAGCGACCAGGCGCGGCTCATCGTTCTTCACGTTGAGCACGTATATTTTAAAGTCTTTTCGGCCGTGAATGGCTACTCTGTTCTGGCTGCTGACCGGCGCAGTCGGCTTCTCCGCCTGCGTCTCTATCGGGGCCCACCTGTTTGTGGTCCACCAGTAGCCGAACCCTGCAGCTCCGACGAGCATCAGGACGACGGAAAAGAACCCACCAAACGTTTGTTTCTTGCGTGACGATCTTCTCTTAACCATCGTCAATTATCCTCTGCCCCTATTGTACCTTCGACATATAGTCGCAAACCGTCAACCACTCCGCGCGCGAACTTTCCGCGCCACGAGTCATCGCAGAGCTTGGTGCGGTCCGCTGTGCAGTCTATAAAGCCCGCTTCGATCAAAACCGCGGGCACATTAGCGTTCCTGAGCACAGCAAAGCCGGACTGGAACCGTATAGTATCTTTCTTGACGCCCTTGTCCTTCATCCCAGTGCGACGAATGACCTGACCCTGGATCGCCGAGGCAAGCGCGCGGCTCGTCTCGGCGCCACCGTGATAATAGGTCTCCGTGCCGGTCAAGCGCTCTGGTATGATCGCGTTACAGTGGATACTTACAAAGAAATCCGCTGAGTTCTGGTCGGCGACCGCCGGGCGATCTTTGAGCTGCACAAACGTGTCGTTCTCTCGCGTCATAACCACCCTGACCCCTGCCGCTTCAAGCGCGGAGCGAACGGCGTGGGCGAGGGCGAGGTTGACTGTCTTCTCGCGTGTGTCGCCTCCGCGTGCTCCTGGGTCGTTTCCGCCGTGACCTGCGTCGATGACGACCGTCTTGTCCGAGAGCTTGCCGCCGGAAGATCTGGGCTGCCGGAGCCTCAGGACGATATCGTCGCCGTCCGGTTCAGCATAAAAGACGGGGCTTCCGACCGATTCTATAACCAGCCTTATGCCGTCGCCGTATTTGCCGTATCTGATCGACTTAGCAAGCGCGTGATCCACCGTGATCTCAGTTTCAGAGAGTTCACAGACCGAGTTTTTGAAATCCACCGCAACCCGCGGAGGAGAGTTCAGCGTAAGCGTGTTGATCGCTGGCCGTCCCGAGGTCTTTACCCGCACGCACATCTTGCCGTCGCCATCAGGCTCCGGTGTGATCGCGGTGATCTTGATCGGATCGGCCTTCTCAGCAGGCGTGGTGTCGGTGTCCGTCGCGGGTTTCGCTTCGGTCGCCGGCCGAACGGCAGTCGACTTGGGTACACTTCCTATTTTAAGCTTGATCTCGCGGCTCGCCCCTTTGGTGACAAGCGTATAAGGCCGCTTGCCCGCAAGGTCGATCACTATCCGGGCGGTCGTGTCTTCGAACTGGCCGACCCTGACCTGGGAGATGTCCGAGCCGCCGACGTTCTGCGCCCGCGTTTCGGTCGCGACTTTTGCGCCCGCGAGGTCGATCGAAAGCCGCCAGGGCTGCTTCCAAAGCCTCATCGAGGTGACGACAGTGGGGGCTGTCACTCTTGCGGTAAGAGTTCCATTGTCATACTCGACCGAGACAAGCTTGCCAAGTAGTCTGAGCGTCGAGGTCTGCTCGTCCCACACTCGTTCTACGTCAAGAGTCTTCGCCACGTCGTCCATGTTGACCATCGGGACGCCGTTTTGGCTTTTCAGATCGATTTCCTGCGTGTCTTCTCCTTGCAGGACGCTGACCTTACGCTTGCCTTCGACGAAGTTTGCCCCGAGTTCCTTTAGAACGTCGGTTGGGGCGTACACTGTATCGTCATCGAGAATGGCTCTCGGGGAAAGCGCGAGTTCACGCGTGCCGACTACAAGTCGCACATACCGGGGGCCCGCCATTACAGACGAGCAACTCAACAATATGAGGAGAAGAACAGACAGCTTAGTTATATATCGCATCATGCACTGATCACCATTACATATTATCGGTGGGTGGAGCACGTTTGCTCAGAGGCTGATGTCCTAACCAACTCTTCCGTAATTGTACCAGGGTATTGTCCATATGGGAATACCTGAGCTAACGAAATGTGAAAATAGTGGTATTTAACCGTCCTGATGCTCACCAATCCGGTTCCGACACTTATGAAGGAAACACCTGTGCCAGCGTCGAATCATGACCCAATACTACCATCTGTCGGGAGAACAGTCGAAAGGAATGACGAGCAGAGAGAGAATTCGCGTCATATTGGCAGGTGAGCCCGCCGACCGAGCCGGTTTCTGGCTGGGGATGCCGGACCCTGAAACGTGGCCTATATATCTTGAGTACTTTAGTGAGAGCGATCAAGAGTCGGTGCGCCGCAAACTCGGCGACGACTACCGCTGGATCATGGCCGGTGACTACAAGCATCCCGACGGCCCGCTTGCCGACATCCACACCGTCGAGGAGGCCGAGGCCGTAGACTGGCCGAACGCGGATTATCTCGACTTCAGCAGCGCGCTTGGCATATTGAAGAACGCAGGCGACGTCTGTTTTGGGTCACTGGCGCAACGCGCGCCCCTCTCTCGGCGGACGATTCGTGCATTACTGTATGCGCCGCCGCCTGACGCTCTTCGCGTCTTTGACATCAATCTGCGCGGTGCCTTTTACGGCCGTAGGGTCATCGAGGAGTCGTTGCAGCCTGCGAATATATTGAAGCTGAACGAACACGAGTTGCCTGTGCTGTGCGATCTTCTTGGCTTGGCAGGAGACGAGGATACCGTGCTCGGAAACCTTGCGGAGCAGTATGCCCTGGAGGCGATCGCCTTAACGAAAGGTGATGCGGGCAGCATCTTACTCTGTAGCGGCGAACGTTCGGTCCATCCCGGAACCCAGGCCGATTGTATCGATACCATCGGCCTGGCGATGCGTTTACGGCCGCGATGACGATGGGCTTATTGCATGGATATCCTCTGGCACAGGTTCATGATCATGCCAGTCGTGTCGCGGCCTTTGTCTGTTGCAGTGCCGGCGCGACCTCTCCACTTCCGGAAAGCCTAATCACTACGCTAGCCTGCATTATTCACGAGGAGCGTGAATAATGCTTTGCTAGCGAGAGCTTTATACGCTTCACGAATACAGCGGGCTAGTGAGCACAACCTGCACATTTTTAACTGAAGGGAACCTCTGATGGAGAAACGTCGTGATATTGTCCTGCGTGGACGCTACCTCAATTTACCCGTCAAAACTGGGCAAACCAAATGCACCGTGCGCGTGCTAATCGATGAACAATGCCAACGCCAGTTTTAAATAGAACTGGCGAGTGATGAGCCTGATTTCTGGGCCTTTACCGACGTAGGCGAGTGGCAGGGGAAGACTGCGACACTCGTGGTTGACACCGAGATCCAGGATGCGCCGGGGTTAGAGGCCGTTTATTGCACGGATGATATTATCGGCGCCGAAACGCTTTATCAGGAAGAATTGCGCCCGCAGTTTCATTTCAG
This sequence comes from Armatimonadota bacterium, assembly GCA_038207085.1. Lineage (GTDB taxonomy): Bacteria > Armatimonadota > UBA5829 > UBA5829 > DTLH01 > JBBRAE01. Next base: position 36,037 of record JBBRAE010000018.1, on the reverse strand, counting down.
CCCGCGCCGTGGGTGGCTGAACGATCCCAACGGCTTGGTCTACTACGCCGGTGAATACCACCTTTTCTTCCAGCACAACCCGTATGGTGTGGGGTGGGACAACATGCATTGGGGGCACGCAGTGAGCCCTGACTTGGTGCACTGGCAGGAACTCCCCGTCGCTCTCTACCCGTGGACCCAGGCCAAAGGGCACTGCTACTCGGGAAGCGCCGTCGTCGACCACGATAACACCGCGGGGTTTCAGTGCGGCGCCGAGCCTGCACTGGTGGCCGCGTTCACCGATACAGAGTCCGGAGAAGCCCTCGCATATAGCAATGATCGGGGACGCACCTGGACCTACGCCGCGGGCAACCCGGTCCTCACGCATGCAGAGTCAAGCCGTGACCCCAAAGTCTTCTGGTACGGCGAGGGAGGCCACTGGGTCATGGCGGTCTATGAAGTGCGTGACGGCGGGCTTGGAATCGCCTTTTATACCTCTGCGGATCTGAAGTGCTGGCAGGCACAGAGTTGGACCCCGGGATACTTCGAGTGTCCGGATATCTTTCCGCTGTCGGTCGATGGGGACAAGGCACAGATGGTCTGGGTCTTATGCGGTGCAGATGGTGACTACCAACTCGGGGATTTTGATGGCAAGGCATTTACCCCGACCTCGCCCAAGCTCCCCTTCCAATATGGCAATATCTACTATGCGATGCAAACCTATAATGATCTCCCCGCGGAGGATGGTCGGCGCGTTCAAATCACCTGGGGACAAAGCCATACGCCCGGCATGCCGTTTAACCAATGTATGCTCTCTCCGGTAGTCCTGACACTGCGTCAAACATTAGATGGGACACGACTCTGTGCTTCCCCCATTCAGGAACTTGAAGCGCTGCATGGGGCAGAGTACTCCTATACTGCCCTTGCCCTGCCCGACGCCCAGACGGTCATTCCCAAAGATATCTTACCGGATTGCCTGGACATTCGGCTGACGTGTACCCCGGGGTACTCTAGTCGGATCACATTTATTCTCCACGGCACTAAGGTCGTCTATAATGCGGTGAAGCAGATGCTCTACTGCCGCGACTGCGCGGGGCCACTGAAACTCCAGGATGGTCGCTTCCAGCTGCGCTTGCTGCGCGACCGCTCGACGCTCGAGATTTTTGGCAATGACGGCCTCTTGTACATGCCGGTCGGCATTCAGCCCGATCCCACCGACCACTCGTTCTCGATGCAGGGTGATGTCTACGGCACGACAATCGTGGATGAACTCACGATCTACGAAATGCGTTCGATTTGGCCTTAGTATCGCTGCACCACAAGGGGACAGTTGGCTGACACAGCATGGCTGGATTTAGAAGGCTTGAAGTGCTATCGACAATGTTTGAGACGGGGTTTGTCCCTGTGTTCTACCATCAAGAGGTGGAGGCCGCCTGCGATGCTCACGGCAAGCATCTGATCCTGCGCACGTTCTGCTATGACCCCAAGGATCTTGAGCGCGTCCGCGACGGCGTCAAGATGATCGGGGATGACCTCACGGTTATGATCACGTGCGTCCCGCACGACTGGCAGACCTTCTACCCGCACGACCCGCTGATCGAATATTTGAAAGATATCGACAAGGTGATCGAGTTCGACCTCGGCCACGAGCCCTTCGGCGCCGGGCGCACCGAGCGCTTCCGAAACCACGCCGTCGGCACGATGAACTGGGCCGGAGTCTACGCCTTCTCCCGCCTCGCGCAGGCCACCGAGATCTCCACCCTGGGCAAGGAGTGGGCATCATACCACACGAACATGAACTCAGGCGCAAGCTATGAGCAGAACCAGCGCTGGAACCGTTCGGTGTGGATGCCCGATGATTGCGAGGTCGCGATTCTGTCCAACCCGACGCCGGATATATCACTCAAACCCAAGCCATCAAAGACGCGACACTTGCCGACTACGTCAAGCTAGAAAGCGACATTGAGGCCCGCCGCTCAAGGGTCTATGGGGAGGCGCTGATGCTCCGCCACGACGTCAAGCGCCCGCCTGTACGTTGCAGAGATCAACAACCGGCTGGTGCGGCTCCGAGAGATCGCCAAAACCGACCGCAAATACATCCTCGACGGAAGCAACGAGGGATGCCAGTACAGCCCCGAGATAATCGAGCACTCATGCAGAAACGCCGAGCGCCACTTGGGCCTTAAGTAGCGGCGGACCAATGTGTCCGCCCTTCCCCGGCAACGGAGAGTTGCTCGGCAATCACGTCGATTCTCACTCCGACTAAGTGGCCTAATCTGAGGGTGTATGTGCTCCGAAAGAGGGCAGACACATTGGTCTGCCCCTACGGAATACACGCAGGCACATTGATCTGCCCCGGCGAATACACGCAGGCACGTTGGTCTGCCTACGTATTGCCGATTACTTCAGCTTCTCAAGTCTTTCTATAGCCGCCCTGAGGGTTTCCTCGGTTTTGCAGAAGGCGAAGCGGATCTTGTTGCGACCCAGCTCTTTTCTTGAGTAGAACCCGCTCCCGGGCACCGTTGCGACGCCGATCTCTTCTACCAAATATTTGGCGAACTCGAAGTCGTCGACGGCGTTGAAGCCTGAAATGTCTGTCATTACGTAGTATGCGCCTTTGGGGGAATAGGGGACGAAGCCGACTTTGGTTAGTTCCTCGACTATGATGTCTCGCTTGTGCTTGTAGAACCCGGCGAGCTTGGCGTAGTATTCGTGAGGCATCTTTAACGCTGTCACAGCGGCCTCTTGAAGCGGCGCGGGGGCTCCGACTGTCAGGAAATCGTGGACTTTGCGGATCGCTCCGGCTATCACTTCGGGGGCTATGATGTACCCGATCCTCCACCCCGTGGCCGAGTAGGTCTTGCTCATCCCGCTTATGGTGATGGTGCGGTCCTCAAGCCCGGGGATCACGGCGGGGGAGATGTGAAGGGCCTCGTCGTAGACAATGTGCTCGTAGATTTCGTCAGTGATGACGAGCGCATCGTGCTTGATGCAGAGTTCGGCGATCAGCTCAAGCTCCGCGCGGCTGAACACCTTGCCCGATGGGTTGTGCGGGGTGTTGATGATAATCGCCTTGGTACGGCTGCTGAACGCCGCGCGCAGGTCGTCGGGGTTGAATGTAAAATCCGGCTCGGTCAGGGGCACGTAGACCGGTTTTGCCCCTGAGATGATCGTGTCCGGCCCGTAGTTTTCGTAGTAGGGCTCAAAGATTACGACCTCGTCGCCGGGGTCGATTATAGCAAGTAGCGTCGCCATCATGGCTTCGGTCGCCCCGCAGGTGACGGTGACGTTCTTGTCCGGGTCGGCGACAATTCCGTTGTACCACCGGACCTTCTCACAGATCGCTTCCCGCAGCCTCGGGCTACCCCAGGTTATGGAGTACTGGTTAAAGCCCTCCCTCATAGCCCTGATTGCCGCCTCGATCAGCTCCTCGGGCGGGTTGAAATCGGGAAACCCCTGTGCGAGGTTGACGCCTCCCGCGATATTGATCCGCCGGGTCATCTCCCTGATGACCGACTCGGTGAAGTTCTCCGTGCGCGCGCTCAAATATGATGTGTCCAGCAACTCTGTTAAGCCCTTCCTGATGAGATTCCACAAGGAGTATACCAGCCCAAGCGGCAGGCGGACAAGTGGACAAGTGACCAAATGGGGTCCCGAGGCCGTCAAAATGAGCATCGACCCGAGTTTTCGTCTGATGGAGCTTCCAGACGGTAGCTCGCCTGCCACCTTCTGAGCCTGACGTTCTGTTGTTTCGCATTCAGAGTTTGGTATTTTTAACCTTTTACACCGGAGATGACGACGCCCTGGATGAAATACTTCTGGGCGACGACAAAGAGCAGGAGCAACGGCAGCATCACAACGGTCGATGCGGCCATAAGCAGGTGCCAATCGGTCGAGTACTGACCCTGAAACGCCCACAGCGCAAGTGCGAGGGTGCGCTTGCCGGGGTCCGAGAGATAGATCAGCGGGCCCATAAAGTCGTTCCAGTGGGCCATGAAGCTAAATATCGCGATGGTTGCAAGCGCGGGTTTCGCTTGGGGGAGGATCACTTTCCACCAGATCTGAAACGTCCCCGCGCCGTCGATTCGCGCGGCTTCGTCCATCTCGATCGGGATCGTCATGAAATACTGGCGCAGCAGGAAGATGAAAAACGCCGACCCGAACCCGGACGGCAGGATAAGCGGCCAAAACGTGTCGTAGAGGCCAAGTCCCGCCCACATTTTGAACTGCGGGATCATCGTCACCTGCGCGGGGAGCATCAAGGTCGAGAGCAGCACGATAAAGAGCGTGTTGCGCCCCGGAAAGCGCATCCGCGCAAAGCCAAAGGCGACGATAGAACACGAGGCCACCTGCAAAATGAGGCAGGCAAACGTGATCTTGCAGGTGTTGAACAGATAGTGCCCAAAAGGCATCACCGAGAGCGCTTTCTGGTAGTTCTCGGGCCTGATCGGGTTTGGGATCCACTGCGGCGGGTCGAGAAATATGTTTGCCGGGTCCTTGAGCGAGGTCGAAACAAGCCAGAAGAACGGGATCAAGACGAGCACAGTCCCCACACAGAGCGCCGCATAGGCTGCGATCTTGCCGAAGTTGAGCCTTGGGGACGCCTTCAATTCTTGACCTCCGCCTCATAGTAGACCCACTTCGCCGACGTGCGAAAGACGACGAGAGTGAGCGCGAGAACTATCGCAAAGAGAATCCAGGCAAGCGCTGAAGCGTAACCCATCTGCAGGTATTTGAACGCCTTCTGATACAGATAAAGCACGTAGAAAAGCGTCGAGTAACCAGGCCCGCCGCCGGGGGCGATGATGTAGGACGAGGTAAACACCTGAAAGCTTGCGATGATCCCCATGACGAGATTGAAGAAGATCGTGGGCGAGATCATCGGAAGCGTAATCGCCCGAAACTTGGTCCAGGGGCCCGCGCCGTCGATCTCGGCCGACTCATAGAGCTGCGTCGGCACGCTTTGCAGCCCTGCGAGGTAGACGATCATTCCTCCGCCGACTCCCCACAGGCTCATTATGACAAACGATGGAAGCGCCCAGCTCGGGTCGGCAAGCCACTTCGGCGGGTCGGTGAAAAGCGGGGCGAAATGCAGGCCTCCGCTGATGCTTGGCACGATGTGGCGGGTGAGGAAGTAATTCAGGACACCTCCCTGGGGCTTTAGAATCCACTGCCAGAGCATCGCGACCGCCGCGCCGGGAAGAATCGCCGGGATGTAATAGACCGAGCGGAAGAACCGCATCCCCCGCACCTTCATGTTAAGAAGCAGGGCGACCGAGAGCGAACCCACCATACCAAGTGGCAGGCTGAGCGCGGCGTAGAGCGCGGTCACCTTGAGCGACTGGCGGAACCTGAAGTCGTCACTGAAGATCGTCGCATAGTTCCCGAGCCCCACAAACTTGGGCGGGTTGATCATGTCCCAGCGGGTCAGGCTGATCACAAGCGAGAAGATCATCGGCCCGAGCGCAAGCACGACGAACCCGATTATCCACGGCGCGATACAGAGGTAGCCCTCGATCGCTTCCTTCCGTGCAAGCCGGCTCTTCTTCCCGGGTATTTTGCTCGTTTTCTTGATGCTCATCAGTTCTCCCACAAACAACTACGAGTATATGATATCACTCGTTCCCGACATCCGAACAACGTTTCTTTTTCTAACCCGTTGCTTGCTTCTTAGAACTGGGTATAAGTGCGACAATACGGCGTGAAAACTGTGCAATATACGTCGAAAACTGCAAGGAAGGGAGGCATTCAGGATGAATGCCCGAAAAGTGTGGCTTGGTGTTTTGGTCGTGATTCTTCTGTTGGGTCTGCCGGGTCTGGCACTTGCCGGACTCTCCGGTGTCGTCTATACGGGACCGCTTTTCAGCTCGTACGGAGGCAACTATCTTTCTTCTCAGGTGTTTATGACCCCGCCGCCTGCGTTTGGTCAGGCGGTTCCGCCGTTTCCAGTCGTGTTTCAGGGGGTGACCCTTTGGGGTGCGCTCGTTGGAGCCGGACCTGCGGTTTGCGACGCGGCAGGGGCGGCGTCGGCTCTTGGTGAATGGCCCCCTGGGGTCTACAGGTCTTATGCGGTCGCTCAGGACTATCCCTCACAGGTGATGTCCCTTGAAAACGTGATGACCGTCTATAGCCGTTACATCCGTGGAATCGCGTGCGGCGGCGAGGTGGGTCTCGGCCCGATTCCCACAAGGTCGACGGTGGGGTTCATATATGGGAACATGAACCCGGTCTATATCCCGCCCGGTACGGGGACGCTTGCCGCTCCGTATGCTAACCTGCGGTCGTTTTTGGTCGACATAAACCCGACGCCCGAGAGCCAGTATCCGGCGTACTCGATGTGGGCAACGGACTTTAAAAGCGTGCGGCTCAACTGCTCGAACGGCGCGGTAATGTCGGTCGATATTGTGGGCAAGTGCTACTTCCGTCAGGGGTTCGGCGCGGCTAAGTATGTGAACCTGCAGGCCAGGTTTGACTTTGCCTCAGACCCCGCGCAGCCACTCTTTAGTCTGAAGGTGTGGCGGCAGTCGCTCTTCTTCACTGAGGTCTATGTAAACGACCAGAACCGTCCGATCTCAAACGGTGGGTTCTTCGTCAAGACTCAGTAGAGCTATTAGCTATTAGCTTTTAGCTTGGATGGTTGCCAACTGTGAAAACGTGATTGTAGGGGCGGACCAGCGTGTCCGCCCTTTTGCCGTCGCCCGACAGTTTTTGGGCAGACACATTGGTCTGCCCCTACGGGCTTCCACTAGTTTCTCAGCAATTGATCGATCGTCGGCGCGACTTTTTCGCAGGCGTCTTTGGCTGACTTCTTGCCGAGTATAGCAAGCGATATTTCGGCGTTCAGCATTTCGCGCATCTCGGGGGTGACCGCTACAAGCGGCTCGGCGCGGCCGTATTTGATCATCTCAAGGAACACGCCGCGGCTTTTGGGGAGTTTGTTCTGTTTGAGGTAGGCTCCGGACTCGGCGACTGAGCGGCGGCTGGGGATGATCTGCGAGTCGAGCGCCGCCTGCCGCTGGTAGTCCTTGCCGCTCATCCATTTGACGAGTTCCCAGGCCTCGCGCTTATGTGCGGACTGGCTGAGCATCGCGTAGGCCCCGCCTCCTATGAACGTCACGCGCTTTTTGCCTTTGGGAAGCGGCGCGACGTCGTAGGTGAAGGGGACTTTGTCTTTGGCGAACTGAAGCTCGGCGGCCCAACTCCCGCTGATGTACATTGCGAGCTTGCCTGATTCAAAGAGCTTGAGCGATCCGACCTCGGCGCTTTCCTCGGCTGATGGGGCGACGTGATACTTGTTCACCATGTCGCTCACCCACTGGATCGCCTCATACGCGGGCTTTTCCCCGAGCGTGCAGCGCTTGAGATCGTCCGAGAGCACCGTCCCACCGTTCTGATAAACGTAGTTCTGCCAGAACTGATCGATCGATGTCCCCCATCCGTCGCGCATGCCGTCGCGATCGGTGTGGACGAACTTTTTTGCGACCGAAAGATACTTGTTCCAGTCCCAAGACCAGTCGGGGTAGGGGAGGCCGCGCTTATCAAAAAGGTCCTTGTTGTAGTACATTGCGTAGACATCGATATCGGTCGGGATGGCGTAGAGCTCGCCCCGATACTTCCCCCAACCCTCAATCGCCTGTGGGTAAAAATCTTCAAGATCAAACGATTTGTCGCGCTCTGCATAGGGGCCAAGGTTCTCAAAGAGGCCTTTTGATGCGCATGGGGCGAACCACATTGAGCTCACGCGACTGACGTCGGGCGGACGTCCTCCGGCGGTCGAGATCATCAGCTTGTCGAGGATCCTGGCGTGCGGGGATATCTGCAGATCGACTTTGACTCCGGGGTGCGCGCGCTCAAAGCTTGCGATCAGGCTGTGAAGCGTCTTCTCCTCCTTCTCGTTCCCCCACGAAACGAGCCGAAGCGTGACGACGCCCCTGGCCTCCTCGCGCCTGCCGCAGCCGGAGGCGAAGATGGCGATCGCCGCAACGAATAAAAAGAGTTTGATCCAAAACCGAGTTCGCATAGCTTGTAAGAGGGGCCGCCCGAAGCATCGAACGGCCCCATCAGTCATTATACCGATTTTTTGCGCCCGATGTTACCCGAGCATGAACCTGTTGCCAAGCGCGGCGACTTTGGGCTCCTGAAGCTCGCTTGACCACTTCACCTGGTAGGGAACCCCTGGGATCAGGTCAAAGCAGTTGTCAAAGAGCTTCATCTCCCCGTCGATATCAAGGCAGACCCCCCACGCGAAGGTGTCCGAGGAGAACGTGACGGTGTCTCCCACATGCTCGATCACAATCTCCGGCTGGGTGAGCTCAAGGTCTTTGAACCTCTCAAGGAAGAGCCTGTGCTGGGCGACCTGCGCGCCGTCCTTGGAAAGCGCGGCAAACGCGCCCGACTTTTTCAGACCGAGCTTTTTCCACTCATCAAGTGATATCTCGGCAATGGGAGTTGAAGCGTTCGCAGGCAGAGTTACAGCCCTGGTCTCGTCAGTTGCGAGGCTTCCAAGAGTCTTGAAGACTCCATACCTGAGATTGCCCGACCACTCAACAGGCGAGTCGTTGACGCCAAAGACGGTCACTTTGCCATCTTCTTCCGCGACTACAACGGTTACGGGCTGGAAGGCGCGCCTTACCGGGTGATACCCTAGCTTCTTTCTGAGATAGTAGTCGACGATCGTCCAGCCGTGGGTGACGGGCCAGGAGTCGTTATACATCCAGAAGACCGCGCACGAGCTTGAGAACATGCGACGCCTGTAGTTGTCTATATACTCAGAGAGCCCCTCGGCCTGAAGAATCGCCGATAGAACGGCGTAATCTTCCCAGTCCATCTCCTGCGGGTCGCGCCCGGTCCAGAGCGCAACGGTCTGGTAGGCGTGCCCGAGCTTTGATGGGTCGGTGTCGATCATCGCAAACGTGTTGTCGTGGTGATGCCAGCCGGGGCTGAACATATATTGCTGGCTCTCGGGGAGCATCTCCCTGATAGACTTCGGCGATGACATGCCAAGCACGCCGCCTTCGTTTGCAAACCTGTCGACGTGGCTTCGATAAAGCCACCAGTCAGCGCCGCCGGGGGTCATTATTGAGACAACCCACGGATGCTGATCTCCGACCGTCGGGTCGTTGGGGTAGATGTAGTCCCCGGACCACGGCGAGCTCGGCCAGTAGAAGGTCGCGGGGTTGTTTTCTATCACGATCCTCGGCAGGTCGTTGTGAAAAATCGCTGAGTACTGGCGCGGCGGGGTCCCTTCAAAGCCTCCCCAGTCCAGCCAGTCGATCTCGTTGTTACCGCTCCAGACGACGATGCTGGGGTGATGGGCGAGCCTTCGAACGGCGTCACGCGCCTCTTTGCGCACTTCAAGGGTGAACGCTGGGTCATCACCGGGGTAGCCCGAGCAGGCGAAGAGGAAGTCATGCCAGAGCATGATTCCCGCCTCGTCGCAGGCATCGCAGAGGGTGTCGCTTGCGAAACACCCGCCGCCCCAGATTCGCAGGAGGTTGAAGTTGGCATCGACTGCCAAACCGACAAGCGCCTGAATGCGTTCGTCGCTTACCGAGCTGTAGACCATATCGGCCGGAACCCAGTTTCCGCCCTTGCAGAAGACCGGCCGGTTGTTGATCTTGAGCGTGAAATACTTCCCTTTGAAGGGGTGCGGCGACTGATCGATCTCGACGCGCCTGATCCCAAGCTTTCGGGTGACCTTTTCGGTCTCGCCGCCGGCTTCAAGGGTCACTTCGACGGTGTATCTCGTCTGCTCTCCCTGCCCGGTAGGCCACCAGAGCTTGGGGTTCTCCACATCTATGAGAATCTCGTGGCGAGTCTCCCCGACTTCGATCTCAAGTGGCAGCTCGACCACGTCGCCCGTCTCGACGACTTTTGCCCGAATCATCCCTTTGGTCGCGTCGGCTTTGACGCCTTCGACGGTCGCCCGCACGTGGATGGTGGCTTTTGACAGGTCTTCACTCGGCATCGCGAAGATGCTGACGTCGTCGAGCCTCGCGGTCTTTCGCCACACCAGGCGCACGTCGCCGAGGATTCCAACGTTGATCAGCCACGGGTTCCAGTCCCAGACACCCTGAAAGATCGGCTTGCGCATCAGCGGGAGTTTGTTGATCAAGGTCGTGCTGGTGGAGGTGTAGTGTTTGGCCGACTTGTCGGCAAGTGAGAAGACTCCTGTTTCGACCAGCACGACGATCGTGTTCTCACCGGGCTGAAGCTTGCCTGATACATTGAATCGTGCCGGACGGTTGGCGTTTGCGTGGTGCCCGACCTGCTCGCCGTTCAAATACACCTTCGCGTCAAACTCGATCATGTCAAACTCAAGCCACACGGTCTCCGAGACAGCGTCGCTTGGGACATCAAAGGTGCGCCGGTAGATCCAGTAGACCTCCTCGACCCATCTGGATTTAAGTGAGTTCATCCCGAAGTTGGGGTCATCAAGGAGTCCGGCTTTCATCAGCACGTGGTGGATCGGCGCGGGGACCTGCGCCTGGATGTGTTCGTGTCCGGGGACTTTAATGCCTGTGTAGTGCTGTGGTGCAATGTGATAGGCCCCTTGAGCGTAGGTCAGATCCCATATACCGTTCAAAGAGAGTGTTCCGCTCATTTGGTAAAATTAGTTCCTTTCAATTCAATTCCATTGATTTAAGTGGCACGTTTGGGGGTTTATAGCCTCCCGCATTTCTAGGTCGTTACGGACTGCGCCCTGCGTCTGTGCGCCGAAGGCGGCACTCCAAACGCCGTAGCGTACTCGGTGTAGACCTCGATACCGCGCACTCTGGCAAGCGACTTGTAGTAGTCGACGTATGGGAACTTGACAACATCCCCACGGAAAAGCGAGTACTTGCGCACCATCTTCTCCCAGAGCGTGATATCCTCATCACTTAGTTCTATATAGAACTCCGGCTTGAACTCTTCATAATCCTCCCAATTTTCGAGGTAGTAGAGCGATTTTGCCGCATGAGCGGGCAAAATTCTTTCAAACGCCGGGACGCCAGCGTAGAACACGGCGTCGGGAACGGCCAGGCTTGCGGCGACGTGGTCTTTGTGCACTGAGTGGTTCCAGTGGGTGAGGACGACATCGGGCTGGCAGTCGCGGATGACGTCGCAGATCGCGAACTTGACCTCGTCTGAGGACTGAAGTTCCCCATCGCGATATGGCAGCATGTAGATCTCCGCCCCTATCACGTCCGCCGCGGCCATTGCTTCGTCGCGCTTCTGTCGCTCATATTCGTCGGCTGATTTCTTGGGGTGCCCTTTTTCACCAAGGGTGAGGTGGCACATAGCTATCCGTCTGCCGAGGTTCCTGTGATGGGCGAGCGCAAGCCCACCGGATATCTCAGCGTCCCCGGCGTGTGCCCCGATTACCAGGATGTCCACTCGATTCTGCATCTTTGTCTACTCCAGATCGACGGCGCTATGCGCGCCGTCCCTTAATGGTCTATCGCGGCGCAGGCGCCACTGTGACAGCAGCCAAAGGCTGCGAAAGGGCTGGCGTTATGCGCCACCGGTGTCTTTTTCATGACCGCGTAGCGCCTGGTCTCCGTGAAACCTGCCTCGCTGTAGAGTTTGGCGGTTTTGTCATCGGTCCACAAGAACCAGGCGTTGTGCAAACCGTTTGTCCTCATCGTGTGCAAAACTTGAAACAGGAGCCCCGCGCCGATCGCTCGGCCCCTCTCGGATGCGGCTACTCCAAATGGCCCGAATCGCTCTCCGTCGTGCTGGGCAAACCCGAGAACCCGCCCGTTGTGGTGCGCCACCCACATCTGGTCTGCCCTGAAGCCACCAAGCGTGATAGACGAAAGCGACTCTCTGATATGCCTTTGCCAGTCCCCTGGAAACTCCCTGCGCAGGAAGTCGAGCAGCGGAAGTGTGAGTTCGGAGCGAAACGGTTCGATCGCGACCCCCTCGATCCCAAGCGTCCGGACCCTCTCCCGAACCCAGTCCGGGGTTCTGAGCCCAACAAGCGACGCGTCCATCGAAAGCGGACGGTAGGCCTCGACAAACCCGTTTTTCCTGAAAAACTCGAGCGCGCCAGGGTAAGCGTTGACATCGACCCCAGGCGTAAAGTAGTTTGGCGCATAGGGGGAGACCCAGACACTCTTTGCGCCATACTCTTGGTAATACGCGAAAAGTCGCCTCAACAATTCCGTGCCCGTCCCGCGACGCTGGTGACCCGGTGCGACGCCCATAAGCGTCAGGTATCCGCGGTCAATGTCCGGCGTCTGGTCCTCTATCGGAATCTTTCGCATAATCCCTAGAGCAAACCCGACGACCCCTCCGTCTTCGGCGACCAGCGCGCCTTCGGAGCGAAAGTTCGGGTCAAGCAGCACTTTGCGCAAGAACACATCATGCGTTATCTGGTCGGCGAGCAGCACATCGTTTAATAGTCGAACGACTGAGTCTGCGTCACCTGGACCAAAATGCCTGACAGAAATCATCCGGCGCTTCCGATCCGGGTGTAGAGCCGAAGTGCGTTCTCCGTAGTCGCCCGCGCGACCTCGTCCGGCTCGGTCCCCCTGATCTCGGCGACCTTCTGAGCGACAAGACGCACAAGCTCAGGCTCGTTCTGGCGTCTGCCACGAAACGGCTCGGGCGTAAGATACGGGCAGTCGGTTTCAATCAGCAATCGCTCAATCGGCGCGGTTTCCACAACTTCCCGAAGCGCCTGCGCGTTCTTGAATGTCACGGTCCCCGATATCCCGAGATAGAACCCCAGGCCCATCACTCTTGCCGCGTGCGCCGTGTCCCCGGAAAAGCAGTGAAACACTCCGCCCGCTTTGGGCAGGTTCTCAGCTATAATATTGTAAGCATCATCCCCGGACTCCCGCTCGTGGATCACCACCGGCATTCCAAGCGTCTGTGCAAGCTTGAGCTGCCTTCTCAAAGCCTCCGCCTGAATCTCTCTGGGGGAGCGATCATAGTGATAATCGAGCCCGATCTCGCCTATTGCGACGACTTTTGGCCGCGCGGCAAGCTCGGTGATCTCAGCGAGCATGGAATCTGTGAGGGTTTGGGCATCGTGGGGGTGGACTCCGACCGTCGCCCAGACGTTGTCGTGTCTTTCGGCGATCTCGACCGCGAGCCTGCTTGATTCGATATCATAGCCGGAGCATATCACGCGCGTCACGCCCGAGGCCCGGGCGCGCGAAAGGACGCCGTCGACATCATCTTTCATTCGGCGGTCGTTCAAGTGCGCGTGCGTATCAAAGATATCAGGCATATTAGGGTCTCGATCAGCCAATGGCTGCGAAAGTGACGGCGCTACGTGCGTCGTCTCTTGATGTCCCTCGCGGCGCGAGCGCCGCTGGACAGGCGATCTTTCAAAAAGTCGTCGATGGCTCGGTTCACCAGATCGTGTCGGGTATAAAAGCAGAAATGATCTCCCTCTTCGATAACTTCTAGTTCGGCATTCGGTATACCTTCGTATAACGTCTGCGCGCCCGCAAGAAACGGTGTTTTGTCTTTTGCGCCGACGATTACAAGCGTAGGCGCTTCGATCTGTTCAAGCCAGTCCCTTGAGTCGAACTTCCCGATAAGAGCGGTTCGTGCTGCAAGAGTCGTCCGTGATAGAGTTGCGCTGTGACTCGTGAGCCATTCCAGCCCATCGGTTTCTTCACGTGTGCCCGTTTGCAGCTTGTGCGGGAAGATCTTCGAAAGAAACGACTGTAGCGCAGACTCCACTCGCACCTGCCCTGGCGAAAGCGCGTCGATTATCGCCTCCGGCGACTTCTCCTCAAGAGTGGGAAACGCCGAGACGAGCACAAGGGCTTCGGTCATCTGCGGGTAAGCGAGGGCGAACCGCTGCGCGACCATCGCGCCAAATGAATGGCCGACGATCACGGCGAATTGCAGCTTCAGTGAAGTAAGAAACCTTGCGAGGTCTTCCGTGAGCAGGTCAAGGGTGTATGAGGCGACGTTTCTCGCCGATCTTACATCATAGCTCATCACGCGGTAGCTTTCCGAAAGCCCGCTCACCTGGTATCTGAACCAATCCCTGGTCCCAACCAGTCCCGGCAGGAAAACCACCGGCAGTCCGGTCCCGGCTTCCGCATAGGCCACTTTCATGCCCTCAATATCAACTGTTGGCAATCGGTGCTACCTCTCCCAAAGCGTATTCCGGACCTTTCAAACCAATCCTATATTACCCTATTGGTTCGAATAATGTCAAGTTTGGCGAAACATGGAGAACAGGCGGGCTCGCGCATATTGTGATGAGTTGCTGATGAGTGTCTTGTTTGACACTCCCAGAAACAACGACATTTAAAAATTAGCTTGCAATCCAGGGTGATGTATAGTAAGATGTATTCACAATACAATCAACGACCGCACCGGTGTCTTCGTTTCTCCGTGGATCTGTAACCTTCTGCGATGTCTCGAATCCCCCGACTGTAGCTAGATTCTTTCTGCTTCGTGCTTCCGTTGAAATCGTTGGGGATGACCCAGAAGGATGGCATTTCAAATGGCCAACAAATCACTTTACGTAGGCAACATGGCTTACAGCACCTCAGAGAACGATATCCGCACACTTTTCGAGCCGTTCGGCCCGATTGCTGACGTCAGAATCATCGGTGACAAGGGCTTCGGCTTCGTCGAGATCCCTGAAGAGAACGCAGCAGCGGCGATCGAAGCAACCAACGGCAAAGAGTTCGCTGGCAGGACACTGACAGTGAATGAAGCTCGCCCGAAGACCGACTCCCGGAGTGGTGGCGGCGGTGGCGGCAGCCGTGGTGGCTACGGCGGCGGCGGCGGCTACGGCGGTGGCGGTGGCGGTGGACGCAGCAGTGGCGGCGGCGGCGGTCGCTGGTAAACCAGCCTTAGTTAGTAACAGGGTCCGGCTTGCCGGGCCCTGTTTTTGTATGTTATCATAGTTGTAGATTGCGTCCCTTCGGGGATATTACTCGTATTGTTGGAGAGTTTATGAAAGCATTACCGCCGCTCAAGATCGGGCCTCTTGTTATTGATCCGCCGTTTATGCTCGGTGGAATGGGTGTCCGAAGTTCCGATCACTCCCTTGCGTCAGCCGTCGCAAACTGCGGCATGGCCGGTACCATCGCGAGTGTTGGGCTTGTACGCGGCAAATGTAGAGGCCAGGTCTACGTCGAAGAAAGCAACGCCGGGCTTGTGGAGGAGATTCGTCTTGCTCGCGAGCGCTCAAAAGGCGTCATCGGCGTAAATATCATGGTCGCCCTCACCAACTATGAAGAGCTCGTCCGCACTGCGGTAGCCGAGAAGGTCGATTATATCACCTCAGGCGCGGGGCTTCCTCTCGCGCTTCCCTCGCTTGCCAAAGACAGCGGCGTTGCCCTGATCCCAATTGTATCCTCGGCTCGCGCGGCAGACATTGTCTGCAGTCGTTGGCTTTCGAAGGACAATTGCGTGCCTGATGCGATCATCGTGGAAGGCGCATTCGCCGGTGGCCACCTGGGCTTTAGCCTTGAGCAGGTCGCGGAGTGGGACGAGCGGACCATCGAAAAAGTTTGTGCCGAAGTGATCGAAGTCGCTGCGAAGTTTGAGCAGAAGACCGGCAAGCATATTCCGGTTCTTGCGGCGGGCGGCATTTATGACGGCGTTGATATCGCGAGGGTTTTCAAGGTTGGTGTAGAGGGCGTTCAGATGGCAACGCGGTTCCTCGCAACCGACGAGTGCACCCTGCCCGATAACTGTAAGCAGCTCCTGATCGACGCCACCGAAGACGACATGATAATCATTAGGAGTCCCGTCGGCCTTCCCGGGCGTGCAGTTCGAAATGAGCTTGTGGACCGGGTGACTGCGGGCGAACAGCTTCCAATTTCGTGCCCCTACCACTGTCTTAGAACCTGCAACCCCAAAGAAGCGGCGTTCTGCATCGCAGATGCCCTTGTGAAGGCGCACGAAGGCGACGACCGCTACGGGCTGATTATGGCCGGGCGCAACGGTTACCGCATCAACAAGATCGTGCCAGTCAGGGAGCTTGTCGACGAATTGGTCGCAGAGGCCAACGCAGCGCTCGATAACGAGCAGCTCTGCGCCTGATTCTTGTTTGACACGACTCCAGTCAGCTTCTTATAATGGACTAAGACGAAAGTCACAATAAAATCTACCGGAGGCCGGGCGATAATGCTCTCTCAAGTCAACTCCAGCGCCGTACTCGGCATCGATGCTTATGTAGTCGAAGTGGAGGTTGACATATCCGGCGGACTGCCACGTTTTGACATCGTCGGCCTTCCAGATGCAGCCGTCCAGGAATCACGCGAGCGCGTCCGCTCCGCCGTGAAGAACTCCGGGCTCGAGTTTCCCCTGAAGCGGATCACGATCAACCTTGCCCCAGCCGACGTCCGAAAAGAAGGCCCCTCTTTCGACCTTCCGATCGCCCTTGGCATCCTTGCGGCGACTAGCCAGGTAGATCCCGACGCCCTTGAAAGCACCATCGTCGTAGGTGAGCTCTCCCTCGACGGCAGTGTGCGCCCCGTAAGCGGCGTCCTGCCCATCGCGCTGAAAGCCCGCGAACTTGGCATGAAGCGTATGATCGTCCCCGCGCACAACGTCAAGGAGGCCGCGATCGTCGGTGAGGTCGAGGTCTATCCGGTGACGACGCTTGCCGAGGTCGTTCAGTTCCTGAACGGCGAGCTTTCGATGCTCCCCGCGATCATCGATTCCCGAGACTTTGCCGCCCTTGAAGACCCCGCATACGACGCCGATTTTGGCGATGTGAAGGGCCAGGCGCATGTCAAACGCGCGCTTGAAGTGGCCGCTGCGGGTGGGCACAACATAATTATGATCGGGCCTCCGGGAAGCGGCAAGACGATGCTTGCGCGACGGATTCCCACGATACTTCCGCCGCT
Organism: Armatimonadota bacterium; assembly: GCA_038207085.1. Taxonomy (GTDB): domain Bacteria; phylum Armatimonadota; class UBA5829; order UBA5829; family DTLH01; genus JBBRAE01. Next base: position 19,238 of record JBBRAE010000018.1, on the reverse strand, counting down.
TTCCCTGAACGAAGCGCTCGACACCACCAAACTGTACAGCGTTTGCGGGCTCCTCAGCTCCAACGAGGCGCTGGTCACAAAACGCGCTTTCCGTTCGCCGCACCACACGATTTCAAACGCGGGGCTGACCGGTGGCGGCTCATACCCGCGTCCCGGTGAAGTGAGTCTCGCGCACCACGGCGTGCTGTTTTTGGACGAACTTCCCGAGTTCCGCCGCGACGTGCTTGAGGTGATGCGCCAGCCAATCGAAGACGGCCAGGTGACGATCGCCCGCGCCCAGGCGTCGCTCACTTATCCCGCGCGTTTCATGCTCGTCGCCGCGATGAACCCGTGCCCTTGCGGCTTCTTCAACGATCACGTCAAGCCCTGCACATGCAGCCCTCAGGCGATCCAGCGCTACCTGCAGCGCATATCAGGGCCGCTCCTTGACCGCATCGACATCCACATCGAGGTCCCCAGGCTCAGGCACGACGAGCTTGTATCAACCCAGATGGGCGAGTCCTCAGGCTGCATCAGGGGCCGGGTCTCCGAGGCGCGGCAGCACCAGGTCAAGCGTTTCGAGGGCACGGGGATCTACTGCAACGCCCACATGACCTCAAAGCAGATCAGGACCTACTGTGCAAGCACGGACGAGGTCCGGGAGCTACTGCGCTCGGCGATCACCCAGCTAAACCTCTCCGCGCGCGCCTACGACCGCATCCTGAAGCTCGCCCGAACCATAGCAGACCTCGCAAGCGAGCAAGACATCCAAATCGCCCACGTCGCCGAAGCGATCCAGTACAGAAGCCTTGACAGGAAGTTCTGGGGATAGGGGACGGGGTCCCCTATCGTTCGTCCGGATTTGCAATCCGGGACGTCTGTGCCGAATAGGCATCTGTGATGCCGGTTGATTGGGCACAGTCGAATGAGCGGGATCACAGATGCCTTGTTTGCCAGCTGGGCCCGGATTGCAAATCTGGCCCAAAGTGGGTGAGTGACCACCAGTCTCCTGTTTCAGAATTTGCATTTTGCACTGCCTCCCACTAACGTGTAAGCAACTTGTTACTCCCGTCCAGCTTTCGCACCGATCGATAGAGGGGTAAAGCTAGTGTGGCTTCAAATGAAGCGAACACTGGCATCCGCCGGATCTTGAGGTGTGATAGCAATGAAAAGACACTTGATTTTCGCGCTGCTCCTGATTCCCATCCTGGCAAGCGCGCAGAACAACTTCGACCTTCAGTATGATCCGCAGACGGTCACCACCGTTACGGGAACGGTGCTTTCGCCCATCTTCTACAACCCCGCGAACCCCGCGGCCGGCCCGCAGGCTGTAGTGATCTCATCAGGTGGGGTTGCGCAGACCGTGTTTCTTGGACCGGGGTGGTATGTGAACCAGTTCGCCTCGGGGCTTAGGACAGGCGAGGTGATCTCCGTCACCGCTTCCCGCAGGATTGTTATGGGTTCTCAGTACCTCGTCGCATCGACCGTTACCTCTGGTGGACGGACTTTCGCTCTGCGCACGAGCAACGGGATACCGCTTTGGGGTGTTCAGTCCAACTACCTGCCGCCTGCGGGTGCGGGTATGGTTGCGATAGACCTGCCCTACAGCACCACGCTTGAAAACATCGACGGCATGATCATCAGCAGTTCGCTCCTTCAAACAACCGAGTCGACCGTTCCTTACCGGGTCACGACCGTTCGGGCCTCTGACACCGGCAGCCTTTGGCAGGTGGTCCTTGCCCCGGATTCTTATCTTTCGCAGAAGGGTATCGGTGTCGCTCGCGGGGCGTTTATCGTCGTCACTGGGGCGCGTGTGAAGTTGAACGGAGAGAGGGCGCTTGTCGCGACGACGGTCGGGCAGAGGACCGATGTAGTTCAGCTTCGGATGATCCAGGGGACGCCGGTATTTCCCGTGACTCCCCTGGCGGGAGCTGCGTTTTAGCGATGGAGCGGAATCGTTTGACGCTGACCAGCTTTTGATTCGCATGTGGCGCGGGTAAAGAGATTGTAGCTTCAATGGAAGCGAGCTTCGACGATTATCGACTGTAACAAGGAGTATAGGCAATGGAGAAGAGAGCTTTCTTCGCTGCACTGGTGGTTGCATTATTGCTTGTCCCGGTGTTTGCCGTGGCTCAGGCCAATTTCGATCTGTGGTATGATCCGCAGACCGTTTCAACGGTGTCAGGGACAGTAATCTCAACCATCGACTACAACCCCGCCAACCCGTCTATGGGTCCTCAGGCTGTGGTTATCTCTTCCGGTGGAGTTCCGTATACGGTATTCCTTGGGCCCGGCTGGTATAACAACCAACTCAACATGGGCATCAAACCGGGAGATAATATCACAGTCACCGCGTCCCGGAGAATAGTTGTGGGGCAGAACTACATGGTTGCCTCAAGCGTCATGAGCGGTGGCAGGACGTTTGCTTTCAGGTCTGCTTCGGGTTCCCCGATGTGGGCCAACGGGCAGATGGTTCCTACGCCGCCCACTACAATGATGCCTGTGACAACAATGCCAACTGAGGTTCCGGCTCCACCTACCAGAGTGATGCCGGCGCAACCTATGACTACTGCTCCGCCAGTTGGAGCGGGGCCAGCTCAGCCGATGGCCATTATGTTCAACCCTGACAACATCGTCAGAGTGAGCGGAAGGATCGTCGGTACTGACACTATTATGACCAACGAGTCGAATGTGCCCTTTGTGGTAGCCACCATTCAGCCGTTCACCGCCACAAGCGGCAGCAAGCGGGTCTTGCTTGGGCCTGTCGGTCTGTTTGCGGCAAACGGCATCGGCATTGATCGCAACAACCCGCTCACAGTTACCGGGTCGAGCGTTCAGATGAACGGCACGAGCTACATCGTCGCTACAAGCGTCAGCCAATCAAACCGGTTCATGACGCTTCGCACGATGACTGGCGCGCCGCTCTACTCTATGGCTGGAATGGATACACCGACGTTGCTTGCCCCTCCGGACAGCAACTTCTAGCGCTTTATTTGGCTTCACGAATAAAGCGGGCTAGGGCACAGACGCGTTGCGGAGACCTGGTCAAGTCCACATCTGGCCGAGCGGATTTGACTTGGGTCTCCGCAGCCATCCATGAATAGAATTAACCCGCATGCTAATCCTCAAGAAGTAACCTCTAATTTCCTGGTAGTTTTGCCGATAATTCAACTGTAAAGAACAGAGAATTGTTACTGGGTCCAACCTATCCCGCATTATTCACGAGAAGCGTGAATAATGCTCTCTTAGCAAGAGCTTTATTCGCTTCAAGAATAAAGCGGGCTATTGTCATTCTGAACGTCAGTGATGAATAACGTGAGTTGGCTCAGAAATAGCTAAGCTGGGAGAAGATGCAACATGGGTTGGTTTGCGGACGCATTCGCCTTTCTGGTCAAGGGTGGGCCTGTCATGATTCCGCTTGTGGGTTGTTCGGTCGTGTCGCTTGCGGTGGTCTTTGAGCGCTATTTCAAGCTGAAAGCCGCCTCCAAGGACACGTCGAGGCTGATCCACGACACGGAAGACTTGGTATTTTCCGGTCGGATAGACAAGGCCGTAGAGGAGTGCGAGTCGCATGACTCGTCTGTCGGTCGTGTGATTGCCGCAGGGCTTCGGAGCATCCGGGGCAACCTCGATCACGTCGAGCGCGCGATGGAGGAGCAGGCGATGCGCGAAACATCGACTCTTCAGAGCCGCCTCGGCGTCCTCGACACGGTCATCACCATCGCCCCGCTCCTTGGGCTGCTTGGGACGGTCACGGGTATGATCGGGTCGTTCCATGTGATAAGCTCCAAGGTTGGGATGAGCGCGCCGACCGCGATTACAGGCGGCGTAGCCGAGGCGCTTATCGCGACGGCTACCGGTCTTACTATCGCTATTGTGACGCTCGTTTCCTACAATTACCTCACAGAGAGTGTTAAGCGCTGCGTCGAGGACATGGAGATGCGCGCCACTCAGATGACCAACGTCATCGCCGATGTTCAGGAGCGACGGAATGAGATTAAAACGCTCTCAGCCTAAAAAGGCCCGAATCGAGATCATCCCGATGATCGACACGATCTTCTTTCTGCTCGTGTTCTTCATGATCGCCTCGCTTGCGATGACGACCATGAAGGGGATGCCGGTGAACCTGCCGAAGACCTCCGCCGCCAAAGACCGTCCGATGGTCAAGGTGGTGCTGACGCTCACCGAAACCGGGCGGTACTACATCGACAAGAAAGAAGTCGCCTTTGGGGCGGTCTACCCGGAGATCAAGGCCAGGGTAGTCGAAAACCCCAAGCTCGTTGTCGTCATCAACTGTGACAAGAAACAGTCATGGCAGAAGGGAATCGAGCTCGCCGACGAAGCCAAACGCGCCGGCGCCGAGCTTCTGACCATTGCGACAGAACCGAAATCGGAGAGAAGGGGTTAGAGGATAGGGGATAGGGGTTGGTGTACGTTCGTCCGGATCTGTACCAACTGTCCGTCCGGATCTGTGATCCGGGACGATCTGGCAGAATAGGCATCTGTGATGCCGGTAGATTGGGCACGGACGAAAGAACGGGATCACAGATCCCTTGACTGCCAAGAAGGCCCGGATTGCAAATCCGGGCCAACGTCGACGGGCCCCATCCCCCAACAAAGACATGCGCGATAAACTGCTTACATACACAATATTGGGAAGCATACTGGTCCACGTCTTCGTGCTTGTGCTGGTCGGGCGAACGTCCGCCGCCAAGCCGATCACCGTCGATCAGCTAAAAATCGTGCGCGTCGACCTTGTGAAGACCCCGGACCAGATTGCAGTCGAGGCGAACAAACCCGACGCTCCGAAACCGGCAGAGGCCGCTCAGGCTAAGGCGGACATCCCTTACGTTCCGCCGGTGAGCAAGATGGTGGTCGACAAGACCCCTCCCAAGCCCGTGCCGGTCCGACCATCTCAGTATCAGCATCAGCGGCCTCGTACTACGTCGGCTAGACCAAGCTATTCTGGGACGCACGCGAACGCTCCCGCCAACTCGACCCCCGGCAACCCCGGAGGCGATCTGAAAGTCGGCACGAGTGATCATGGTCAGGATATGGGATACGTCCCAAGCGGCACGACCCCGGTCGGCTGGGTCCCGAGCAACTCCGGCGGCTCAGGTGCGGGTTCAGGCACGGGAGCTGGAGTCGGCACACCCGACCCCAAGCCCGCCGACGACGGCCCCGGCACGCATTCCTCGCCTGCACCGGTCACCCCTCCGCCTGCGAGAACAGTATCAGTCACGGTGTGCGCCGTCTCAGGCGACCTGCCGGGCCGCTACTGCGACAACAAAGACACGAGATCGTTTAGAGAGGGCAACGAGCCGACGAACCGCTGCGACCGCTGCAAGGCCCCCGAGCCCGTCCACATCAACCGCTTGGCCGACCGAAGCGAGCCCGAGCTCGTCAAAGACACCTCTGTCAAGCTCCCCGACATCGAAGACTCCGGCGACTACACGGTCTGGGTCCGCTACACCGTCGACACCGACGGCGGCGTAAGCGACATCGAGGTCACCGACGGTTCCGGCATAAAATCGCTCGACAAAGCCGTCAGAGACGCCGTCGCCAAACTCCATTACAAGCCAGCTGTCCAAAACGGCGAGCCCCGAAGCGTGCGGATCAAGCGCAAGTATCGGATAAGTCTTTAGTCGCCTGAGACGCTCTCAACTCGGCACTACAGGGTCGATGGTCGCGACAAGTTCGATTGCCTGCAGAATGAATCGAGCGCTTGTCGACTGTTCTGGGTGGTTCTTCAGCCACCTGCCACCTCCCGCGTGATTGCTCCCTCAGTCTTGGTTCGAACCGTTTCCCAGTCTTCCGTAACATTCAGCGCGTGCTTCTGGAACACCCCATATAGCTCACTCAGCTTCTTCACCGGGCGCAAAGTGATCTCGTTCTCGCCGGCCACGAGTTCCACCTTGTGATGAGGGTCAAGCCCCAGCTTTCTGCGTATCGCGGCAGGTAGTGTTATCTGTCCTTTGTCGGAAATAGTAACTGTAATCATACGAACCGCTTCCTATCTGAATTATGGCACCATTTCGCAGCATGTATACTAAACGAGCTTCAATGGGCACACCCCAGCGGCGTGAACAAAATCCTGATCTGACGTAAGCAGTGCCATATCGCGCCTGATGCAGACTGTGGCGATCTGCGCGTAGACGGTGCCGAGCTGTACGCCACGTGACATGCAGAGGCTCCAAAGCTCTGCCGCTGCGACGTAATCCTCGGCGGTCGGATAGATCATCGGAAGCGCCTGCAGATGGGTCTTGATACGATCAAAATCGGCCGGGTTGCGAATTCCCTCCAGTATTTCTTGAAGTATGGTCCCGAGGATGTGAATGGAGTGCCCCTGTTCGATCAGTTCTCTGAGTTGCTGCGCCTTGGGGTCGTCCTGCGGTGAGTTCCTACGCAGCACGAGCGACCATACCGATGTGTCCACAAGCACGTTCATCGCCGACCTCTCTCAGCCTTGTAATCGTAAATGGGGTCGATGTCGACCGTGCCGAAAAGGTCGAGCAGGCGGCGCTGCTTTCGGATGAGGACATACTCGGCAAGCGCCTCATTGACCACCGCTTTCTTGGTGCGAGCTTCACCAAGTGCCAGAGCCTCGTCCATGAGTTTGTCGTCTATGTCTATGTTGGTATTCACTGTGCATCACCTCATACAAATATTATATACCATATATTGTACAGTAGCAAAGCGTGTGGTAGAATATACCTCTGGTTTGTCCAGAGAACCTGCGGGTAATCGACCATTTGGAGGCAACGGAAATGAGAAAACGCGCCACTGAGTCACAACGGCTCGATATTGAGATAAGCGATGTCCTTGAAAGAGAAAAGAGCGACGGCACGGTAGATGTCACCTTTGAGACCTCGGATGGCGAGCTTAAGGCAATATACCACCCGGTTCCCGGCGCGCGGGCCGGAGTTGTGCTTGTAAGCGGCGCAGGCGGTGGGTTCGATGGCCCTGCCTCGGTTTACGCTGACCTAGCGCGCGAGGTCGCACCTCACCGAGTTGCCACGCTCAGACTCGACTATCGCCACCGAAACGACCTCGATCAGTGCGTTCTTGACGCGTTGGTTGGAGTGGAGTATCTGCTGGAACAGGGGATAAAGTCAGTCGGTTTTGTGGGGTGGTCTTTTGGTGGGGCAGTCGCTATCAACGCCGGGCTTCATGAGAACGTAAAAGCCATCGCAACGGTCGCGACCCAGAGTTCCGGCACAGAGGCCGCAAACCAACTCGGAGACAAGCCGATTCTCCTGCTTCACGGTTCAGCCGACAGCACCCTCCCGGTCTCCTGCTCAGTTTCCGTTCATGAGTCAGCAAGCGGCCCCAAAGAGATCTGTGTCTTCGAGGGAGCAAACCACGGCCTGGATCAGGTGCGTCAGCAGATGCTGGAGAAGCTGCGGGATTTCTTAGTCAGCAAGTTTGCTTGACACTCGGGGCTCGCGGGCATATAATTCACCTTGGAATAGTGACACTTCGACGGAATCAGGGCATAACCCGGTTCCGTCTATTTATTGTCTTGGGCAGAGTGGTGATTATGGCAGATAAGCGTTACGAACCGAAGGAAATCGAAGCGAAGTGGCAGCAGGCTTGGCGGGATGCGGACCTGTTCAAGGCCGTCGAGGACCCCGACAAACCCAAGTTCTATTGTCTTGAGTTCTTCCCTTACCCAAGCGGCAACGGGCTTTCGGTTGGGCACTGTCGCAACTACATCCCGACCGACGTCATCAGCCGCTACAAACGGATGAAGGGGTTCAGCCTGCTTCACCCAATGGGTTGGGACGCCTTCGGGCTGCCCGCTGAGAACGAGGCGATCAAGCGCAAGAGCCACCCCAGCAAAACGGTTCCCAGCTACATCGCCAACTACAAGCGGCAGATGAACCTGGTCGGCCTGTCCTACGACTGGTCGCGCGAGGTCAACTCAAGCTCACCCGATTATTACAAATGGACCCAATGGATATTTTTGCTCCTCTACAAGCGGGGCTTGGCTTATCGAAGCGGCGCGCCGATCAACTGGTGCCCGTCGTGTGCGACGGTTCTCGCTAACGAAGAGGTCGAGGCCGGGCGCTGCTGGCGGTGCGATTCGCTTGTCGAGAAGCGCAACATCCCTCAGTGGTTCTTCAAGATCACCGATTACGCCGATCGATTGATTGACGACCTCGACACAATCGACTGGCCCGAACCCATCAAGACGATGCAGCGCAACTGGATCGGCCGAAGCGAAGGCGTCGAGTTCGATATGCCTATCGACGGCCATCCCGGCAAAGCGATGCGTGTCTTCACGACCCGCGTCGACACCGTCTTTGGGATGAGCTTCGCCGTTCTTGCGCCTGAGCACCCGCTGGTTGACGAGATCACCACGCCCGAGCACCGCGCCGAGGTCGACGCATACGTCCAGCAGACCCGCGTGACAAGCGAGATGGACCGGCTTTCGACCGAGCGCACCCGCACCGGCGTCTGGACCGGCGCTTACGCGGTCAACCCGATGAACGGCGGCAAGGTGCCCGTATATATTGCCGATTACGTGCTCGCAAGCTACGGAACGGGCGCGATTATGGCCGTCCCGGGCCACGACACCCGCGACTTCGACTTTGCCAAAAGCTACGATCTGCCGATCACCGTCGTCATCGCTCCCGATGGCTGGAACGGGGAGCCGCTCGCCGAAGCCTGGACCGAGTCCGGCACGATGGTCAACTCGGGCGAGTTCGACGGCCTGCCGAACAAACAGGGCGCGAAGAAGATCGCCGAGTATATGGCCGCAAAAGGCGTGGGCGAGGTCAAGGTCAACTTCAAGCTGCGTGACTGGCTAATCAGCCGACAGCGTTATTGGGGCAGCCCGATTCCGATCATCCACTGCGAGAAGTGTGGCGAGGTTGCTGTGCCCGATGATCAGCTTCCGGTCGAGCTTCCTTACGTCGAGAATTACGAGCCGTCGGGGACCGGCGAGTCGCCGCTTGCGAACATCCCTGAGTTCGTCAACACGACCTGCCCAAACTGCGGCGGCCCCGCCAAGCGCGAGACTGATACGATGGGCGGCTTCGCCTGCTCAAGCTGGTATTTCCTGCGCTTTGCGAGCCCGAACTTCACCGGCGGCCCGTTTGATCGCGACTTGGTGGACTTCTGGCTGCCGGTCGATCTGTACGTCGGCGGCGCGGAGCACGCGGTCATGCACCTGCTCTATGCGCGCTTTTGGACCAAAGTCCTCCACGACGCGGGTTTGATCAACTTTGTCGAGCCGTTCCAGGCGCTCAGAAACCAGGGAATGGTCCTTGCGCCCGACCCCAAGCAGCCCGATGTCTGGATCAAGATGTCGAAGAGCAAGGGCAACGTCGTAACGCCGGACGAGGTAGTCGAGCGCTTCGGCGCGGACGCGCTTCGGGTCTACGAGCTCTTTGTCGCGCCGATGACCGAGGCGATCCAGTGGAGCGAGGACGGCATCAACGGCATGTTCCGGTTCCTCAGCCGCATTTTCAGGCTCGTCCATGACAACGAGGACCGCTATGACAAGGCCTGGCGCGAGAAAATCGCACAAGAGCGGGACGCGACTCCCGAGAACCGCGCGATCTGCCGCAAGGTGCATCAGACGATCAAGAAGCTGACCTCTGACATTGAGGGGCTGCAGTTCAACACCGCAGTCGCCGCTCTGATGGAGCTCCTAAACGACTTCGCCAAGTACGTCCAGGCGATGCCCGAGGGTGCGCCGACCGCCGTCTTCTCTGAAGCGATCGAGATGATGCTCGTGCTGCTGTCACCCATGGCCCCGCACGTTACCGACGAGCTCTGGCACGATCTCGGCCACGAGGGCTTCATGCTCGGCCTCACCTGGCCGGACTTCGACGCCGAAGTCGCCAAAGCCGACGAGGTAACGATTGTAGTCCAGGTGAACGGCAAGCTCCGCGACAAGCTCACGGTCGCCGCCGACACTGACCCCAAGGATGTCGAGCGCATGGCGATGGAGAGCGACAAAGTCAAAAGCATGCTCGACGGAAAAACGATCCGAAACGTGGTCGTAGTGCCGGGTAGATTGGTAAATATAGTAATAGGCTAGTTGTCCGATACGAATAAACCGCCCGATGATCAGGCTGATGTTGTTCCTGATCATCGGGTTTCTCATTGCTGTTGGTGCAGAACCAGGTAATCTTACCTGATTTATTCCAGCTCTGCCTCGTATGGCCCCAAAGATCAGTTTAGCTTCTCGCAATAATGGATAAACTCAGCCGTAGCGGGTGGCAGGCCTGCTGCGATTCTGACGGCAAGATCAGAACGATAACTGGAGAGGAAAAGAAGGTGTTTGACAAGTGCGTCTTCGGTATTTACTGAAGCGCCGGCTCGGTGAAGTTCGTTCCGGGTCGGCCTTGTCGTATGTACTTGCCATTGGTGGGAAGAATTACGCTTACAAAGTGTTCCAGGGAGGGTGGGCTATTGCAGCTCGATCACGGATTTCGCTACGATCCGACAAACTTCGTTAAGTATGACGTTAGTTCAGAAGGCGCATTGGTGCGGACGCACGTCTTCGGTAGGCCAAATTCCGGTGACAGGGCTGCTATTCGAGCCGGTTTTATAGAGATCATTGTCGATCAGATCGATTCTCTCGCCGCCCCGCCGGACCTGTTGATCCGCCTGTTCGATCTCGGGACAGAAGACGCTCTCAAGTGGATCCTTACCGGCCTCAACTCAGCCGGCTGCCTCAGCTACTGGGACCCGTGGAGAGTGCTTGAACTCGTCGGCCCGATCGATCACCCCACTGCAAAAGAAATCGTCCTCCGCCAGCTTCCGATGATCCTCCGCGCTCAGGACGTGAGCGGCGGGTGGGGGGAACACAGCCTGAAAGTCCTCCGAGCACTGGTGAACCACGGGCTCTACGAAGTTCTTCAAGAACTCCCGCCGCTTCCCTTGGACTGGGAGATCGTCCGCTCGTTCCGTGCGCCCGAGGGCGATCTTTGGTCACTTTGCTGGGACGGCGCAAGCTTCTGGACCTGTGACCGGGCAGCGAACCAGGCCGCATCGTTTTCTCCACACGGCGCCGAGGAAAGGCGACTCGAACTGCCCTTTGAAGGCGCGCGCGGACTTGGCATGTGGGGAAGCTCACTCGCACTAACAATCGACTCGCCCAATATGATCGTGAAACTAGACCCGGCTTCAGGAAAGATCGAGCAGGATGTCCCAATAGACTTCGTGCTCGACCCCACTGCGGCATGCGAGATCGACGGGTTCATCTGGATCGGGGACGCCTGCACGCGGGCCCTTTGGAAGATCAATCCCGACGACCCCACAGACCGCGAACGGGCTATGCTGAGCGGCCCTTCACCCTCGGCTATAACTCCCGCGGGGAAATCCGTCTGGCACATCGACTGCTGCGCGCCCGGGGTCTACCGAAGCAACGCGAAAGGCAGACTTCTGGAGTGGGGTGACAAGCCCTTTGGCGCATCGACCGCTGGTCTCGCCTGGGACGGCAGACGCCTCTGGGCGCTTGACGGACGAAACCGCCGCGTCTGTCAGATCAAGCGTCGGGCGACCCAAGCACCAAGCAAGCGTTGATCCCACCGAAGCCAAACGAGTTTGAGAGCACCCGCCCGATTCTCATCTCGCGCCCCACACCAGGCACGTAGTCGAGGTTGCACTCGGGGTCGGGGTGCTCCAGGTTCACCGTCGGAGGCACAAACCCCTGCTCGATCGCAAGCGCGCAGATCGCCGCCTCGATCGACCCCGTCGCCCCAAGCGCATGCGCGTGCAGCGCCTTGGTCCCGCTCACCGGAATCCTCCCCGCCCGCTCACCGAACACGGAGTGAATCGCCTGGGTCTCGGTCTTGTCGTTTAGCGGCGTCGAACTGCCGTGGGCGTTGATATAGTCGACTTCGTCGATCCCGACACGTGCATTGGCGAGCGCAAGGGTTATAGCTCGGGCGGCGCTTGATGCGTCGGGCCTTGGGGCGGTCATATGATATGCATCGTTTGTGAGCCCGTAGCCCATCACCTCGGCGTAGACCTTAGCTCCCCTGCGGCGTGCATGTTCGAGCTCCTCTATAACAAGCACCGCTGAGCCCTCGCCCATCACAAACCCATCGCGCATCGCGTCAAACGGTCGACACGCCTTCGCAGGCTCGTCGTTGCAGCTCGACATTGCTCGAATGATCGCAAACGCGCCGAAGCAGAGTGGCGCAAGCGGCGCTTCAGAGCCACCGGCGAGCATTACGTCCGCATCCCCTCTGCGGATGAACCCGAGCGCCTCCCCGACCGACACCGTCCCGGAGGCGCAGCTGTTGGAGTTCGCCGAAGCAGGCCCTGTCAATCCAAACTCAATCGCGATGTTGCAGCTCCCCGCCCCGCAAAAGACCGAAAGCGCGAGGTTGGGGTCGACCGCCCGCAGTCCGCCCTCACGGAAGGCTCCATACTGTGACTCCGCAAACCCGATCCCCCCAAGCGCCGAGCCTATCGCGACCCCCATTCTTGACCTGTCCTCGGCTTCGATATCGATCCCGGAGTCCTCCATGGCGAGACGCGCCGAGGCGACGGCGAACTGGGCAAAGCGGTCAAGGCGCTTTGCTCGTCGCGCGTCGACATAATCGGCCACGTCGAACCCATCGACTTCGGCGGCTACCTGGCTCCTAAATGGCGACGGGTCAAAAAGCGTCGGTCGGCGAACAGCGGACTTGCCGGCAACGACTCCGTTCCAGAACGCTTTTGCGCCCGTTCCAATGGGCGTGACCATGCCGAGCCCTGTTATTACTGCTCTTCTATCCATCGCTTCATGCTCCTTAGTGTTTGGTCTGCCACAAACTCGACGAAGAACTTCCCTGTTACGAGCTTTCCCGGTGCGCTGCGAACTATCGGCACCCTCATTCTGGAAAGCTCGTGCATTATGCTGACGGACGTCTCCCTGCCATCTCCCTCAACAGACCAGACAACTTCCATCCCCCGGGTCAGTCCGCCTATATGACGAAAATAGATGCAGCGATCGATTGGGTCTACGTGGGTAAGTGAGGTCCATTTGACCGGAATAACGCTCCGCCATGCTGCCATTTCGAATATCTTCCAGTCGCGGTTGCCCCCTATGTGATGGACCCAGCGGTAATGCGGCAGAATCTGCGGCCAGTCGAGTATGCTCGACACCGCGTGAAACACCGTGTTCGGGTCTGCTGAGATGGTGATGTGGTTGACTGTCTGCATAGGTCCGGCCGCCTGCTTGGTATGTTCCCCGATCTGCCCCAAGCCAAACAACCGAGAGAAAATCTACCCGGCACCTGTGATTCTTTGCACAGGGCCTCCGCAGTCTGCTATACTTCAGATAATATGAAGCCAATAACCTTACTCCTCATTGTCACGTCGATCATCGCCACTGGCGCGGTAGCGGCTCCGAAGGGCAAAGGGCCTACGGCGCATGTGCAGCTTGGGCTTGTCAACATCGAAAGCGGCATCTCGGTCATCAACTCCGGTGACGGGCTAAACGAGCCCGCTCAGATCGCCGGAAGCAAGTGCCGGGTGAACAAGGCTGACAGCGATCCGCCGTCCTACTGCATGTATTTCGACTACGACCCGCGCGCAGGCGCGGTCGAGCGCCCTGTATTCGTCACTGTGGAGTATTTCGACAAGGGGTTTGGCGCGTTTGTGATCCAGTACGACTCCACCGATGCCGATGCGACCGATCAGGGCATTCACAAGACCGGCAGAGCCGAAACACTGCTTGACTCGCGTAAGTGGCGAAAGGCTACCTTTGAGCTTCCCGACGCGCGATTCGATGGCAGGCAGAACTCTGGAGCGGACTTCAGGGTTGTCAGCCGCAACCCACTTGCGGTGCGCCAGGTGACGGTCGATATGGGCCGGACGTGGAGCCCGCTCAAGCGTGAGGAGACGGTGAAACAGAGGATTTCAGAAAGCCTCGGGCGGCTTCGCCCCACCAAAGGCGCGCGCGTGGTCTTCGGCGGGATCGATACGGTGTACCCCGAGGACGCTTCACAGGTATATACCGACCTCAAAGTGCTTGCGCCAGCGTTCAAGGCGCTTGGAGCCACGAGCGTCCAGTGTTTCGTACGCTGGGACTTTGTCGAGCCTGAAAAGGGACGCTGGAACTGGAGCTATTACGACGGAATTGCGGACATCCTGCGTAGCAACGGATTGAAGTGGACCCCGTACCTCGTGATCGGCCCGGCATTTGCCACGCCTAAGTGGTTCCGTGAGTCCAGCGACTCGGTGTTCGCGACCTGCCTTGAACATGGGATGCCGAGCAAGGTGCAGTCGATCTGGAACCCGCGCCTGCAGGACTGCGTCGAGCAGTTTATAAGTGAGTTTGCCAAGCGTTACGGGGGCAAGACTTCGGTTGAGTCGGTGCTTCTAGGCGTGAGCGGGGACGTAGGCGAGGCGGTCTACCCTGTCACAAACGAGGGCTGGACGACGCTTTCACCCGGCGACTACCATTCGCACTCCGGATTCTGGTGCGGTGACGGGCTTGCTGGGGCGGACTTCAAACGCTTCGCCGAGTCGCGCTACGGCCGGGTCGAGGCTCTGAACAACGCTTGGGGAACCACCTACACCGATTTTTCCGAAGTCAAGCCGATTCTTCCTGGGCCTGACACTTCAGCTCGTGCGAGGCTCGACTTTATCAAGTGGTATCGTGATCGAATGACCCGGTGGGCGAACGTCTGTCTTTCCGCGGCGAGGGAAAAGCTGCCGGGTTCGGCGATCTACCTCGTGACCGGAGGCGACGGTCATCCCGAACACGGTGTGGATTTCTCCGCACAGTGCAAGGTGGCGGCTGACAGCGGGGCTGGGGTCAGGCTTACCAACGAGGCCTCCGACTTCGCCTTCGGCTTTGCTGTGACGCGGCTTGCTTCGACCGCTGCCAGGTTCTACGAGGCTGACTGCGCCTTTGGTCCGTCCGGTGTGGTTTCACCTGCGGGGGTGACGTCGAGACTCTTCAACGCTGCGTCCTCGAAAGTCAACGCGACGCATTTCTATTACCCATCGGTTTTGGTGCAGCCCGGTGGTCTCGATGCTTGGAGCAAGAGCTACAATCTGCTTGGAGTGAGGGATATCCGCCGCCTGCCGGTCGCGGTGCTTTATCCGCAGACCTCCCTTTCGCTCAAGTGGGGAGGCTTCTACGACAAGGTAATGCAGCTTCGCGACGCGTTTGATTTCGATATGATCGACGAGCGTATGATCGAGGACGGCGCTCTTGGCCAATACAAGATTTTGGTCCTGATCGAAGGCCGGGTAATCGAAGCCGACGACTTCGCCCGGATCGCCAAATGGGTGAACTCCGGCGGTGTGATCGTTACCTGCGACTTTGGTGAGATGACGACTGTAGAGGGCGACCCCGGGCCGTTTCGCTCGATGTTCGACCTCGACGCCAAGACCTCCGTCACCAAGCGTGAACACGCACAGGGTCTGGCTTATTATGTCGCCGAGAGCTGGGGCGACCAGCGCAACCCCGCCGAAGCGATCGCCCGCGTCCTGGAAAGCCTGAGCTCAAGGCTCCAGACCAACCTCGTCCCCGACGGAGAGGTCGACGGCGTCTACATCAGCCAAGCCACCGGCCGCCTCCTGGCGCTAAATACGGGACAAACCCCCGTCGAGCGCGATATCCGCGTGGGAATCGGCAAGAAGAGATCAGTAAGCCTTGCGGCTGGAAGCGTAAGTGAGATCAAAGAATAAGCCGTAGGGGCGGACCAATGTGTCCGCCCTCTGGACTTTGGCACATTGATAAGGGGGCGGACCAATGTGTCCGCCCTTTTCTCAATTGCAATGGATGTCTGTAGTTTGGGATTAGCTCCCAGGAATTGGCCTGTGTCGAGGGTTTGGTGGAGCGCACGTTTCGAGAGCCTCAACGTGATTGGCTTTAGATTGATCTATAGTTGAGAGATTGGTGGGCGCGGTACGATCTCTCACATTTCACCCAACCCAAACCCCTCACCCTGAGGCTCTCGAAGGGTGCGCTCCACAAATCAAAGGGCGTACTACAGCCATCAGCAGCTAAAGAAGAGTTCATTCCCGAGAACCCCCGGCACGGTGATCTAGCCCACGCCAAGATCCGCCGCGAGCTTGAGGATATACGCTTTGTTGCGCGCGGTATACTCGGCTTGCACCTCGGGTGAGAGGCTGTAGAACCTGTCGCGGAAGAGGAAACTGCCGTCTTCTGCCTTTGCTCCGACCATCGCAAACGAGAAATCGGTGAAGAACAGGTCCTTCGGCGACTTTTTAAACGCCGCGCCGTCCTTAGCCATTCGCTCTTCGACGATTCCTACGTACTTCCTGGCGACATCGCTTCCGCGCTCGGCTTCGCCGCGGGCGGTCGTAAGCGTCCAGTCCCACCAGAAGTTGAAGAACGTGGGGTCGAGGTCGGCGATGACTTCTGATAGAATAAGCTGAAGCTTGCCGGAGACCTTGAGCTTGATGTTTCCGCCGCAGGCTCGGGCGATCGTCTGGTAGGTATTGGACGACTTGTCGCTTCCTGAATGGAAGTCGAGCACAGCGCCATACTCGGCAGCGTTCTTCGAGAGCTTCTTAACTCGCGCCTCAAGGGCATCGATCCCGTCGGCGAGGCGATAGTCGACTCTCTTCTCAAAACCGACGTTCGGTGCGACAAAGGCGACCTGAACTCCACGGTTTGTGAGCTCTTTCAGGACGAAATCCTGCTCCTCGGGAGTAGTGATCGCCGCGCCTTCGTCAAGTGAGAACTCGTAGTCGAAGTCCTCGCCACCTTTCAGGCTCTTGATGTAGTCGTACATCAGCGACCCGGCCTTGATCGCCGCGCCGTAGCGCTCGTGCAGGTCTTCGGCCTCGGGGTTCATCAAATACGACGTGTCGAGCGTGAAGAACGTGTAGTGCCGACCGCAATCGATCAGGTGCTTCGCGTGGGCGATCGACTCGTCATCAAGCCCCTTGACGGGTATATGGTCGAGATCAGCGCCGTAGGGCGTGATAAAGCCATGCTCCATCGCGCTCACGACTCCGTAGAGCCAGAGCCCCTGGATCGAGCTTCCGGTGTGGCCGATGCTGAGGCTTCCGTGCCCGGGCAGATATGTCGCCTCGTTCGATGGCGGGGCGATCACGAAATCCATCGGCGCAAGTTCGCGATAAGCCGAGTTCTGGACGATCTCGCCCGGTCCACCGATCTCCTGCATTGCTGCAAAGATGCCGGGCCAAACCGTAGTCGTCATTCGGTTGCCGACGCCGAGTCTGGACGCCGTTCCAGCCGCGTGGGGTCCCATCTCTGTGAGGCTGCTGGCCATCTTGACCGTATCGACGTTGACGGGGGCGATCTTCACCTTGCCCCAGTCGAGATCGACCTCGCCGATCTTCGGCACATCGCAGGACCAGCCATTCGGTGTGCAGAGAAAGACCTTCTGACCGTCGGGAAGAGTCGCAAGCACGTGGCTTTTGCCTTCCATCGAGAAGTAGGTCGGTGCCGAGAACTTGATCGCTTTGGTCTGGGCATCAGCGAGCTTCGCCTTTGCGCAGTCCGGGCATCCGCCCGCATTTTTCGCGTCCTTGAGCGCCGCGAGGTCGGCTGCGTTCTCTTTAACCGCCGCAACCGCCGCCTCAGGGTTCCATGTTATCGTATCAAGTGTAGCCGGGTTCTTTGCCGGGTCAAATTTCAGGTTCTTATACATATGTCTACCTTTCAATGTGGTCGATCACGGTACCCGTCTGAGGTGCAGACGAGAATACCCCCTCTCCCGCAAGGGGAGAGGGGACTTTTCTCGCTCTACCTCTTCAAGAAGCTCCAGAAGTTGCCGCCGAACATGCCCTCGACGTCGCGCCTGATCTCTTCGTCTGAGAACTCCCAGCCGCTTTCTGCGCTTGCGATGCAGTGGTCTGCGATCACGTCGGCGATGATCGTCTTGGAGTGCTCCCACTTGTAGATCACCTGGTCGAGCACGCGGGCGTCGGAGTGCTGCGGGATCATACTTGTTCCAAGGAGCTCGATTCTCATTCGGGTCATCTCGTCGATGAAGACGGGGTCGTTTAGGAACCACCAGCAGCCAAACAGCATCAGGTTTCTAAACTTGCGCGCGGCGATGCAGAGTTCGTGCTGGTTCTCGCGGGCAAGCATCGTCACCAGAAACTTGACGTTGGGGTAGTTCGCGCATAGATATTCGAGCGTATCGATGTCACTTTTGCCCACCGAGTCACCCGCGAGCCTGAGCCCGGGGTTGACGAGCTTCTTCACGCCGATCATCGTCGCAAACGGGATTCCTCTCTCCTCGGCGACGGGGAGCACGCAGTGCTCGATCAAACGCCCACGTGGTGAGTTATCAGGGAACCTGAAGCTCGGCGGAAGCGAGACGGCCATATAGAGCGCGCCTATCTTGTCGATCCACGAGCGCAGGAACCGCTGCACCTCAGCGATTGTCTTGCCGTGCACGGTCTCCTCAACATCGTAACCCCACTGCCGAAGCTTCGGGACTGCCTGATGCCAGCCGTTCAGCAGCGCGTCGAGCCGAAGCGCCGCGTGGAAGCGGGGATCGCGCTTGGGGCCGTCGCCCGCGAGCCAGGTCGGACGCTCAAGGTCATCGAATGGGTCGTTGGTCATAACGACCGACTCAACGTTGGTGAGCTCGAAGACCTTGCTGATGTAGTCCTCGGTCTTCATTTCCGCGAAATACTTGCGGTAGCTATCGAGGTCGCGGCTTTTTACGTCGAGCCCGACCCGCTCAAGGCTCGTAAGAAGCCCCCTGCAGCTTTCGCTGATCGGCAGGTGGTCGATAAAAAGCGTCTTCCATACGATGTCGGCGGCATCCTTCTTGGGGAGCGCCCAAAACTCGTTGTAGGGAATGTCCACCCATCTCATCGTCTCAGCGACCAGGTAGTGGTAGACGAGCATCTCGTCGATACCCCACAGCAGCAGATCGCCAAAGGCGGCGTCATAGAGGTGGGTGTGGATGTCGGTGATTTTGGTCTGGGCGACAGCCCTTGCGACTCGTTCTCTGATGGCCTGCTTGCCGGCCTCTGTCAGGTGGCTCATCGTTCCTCCATATATGTAAGTTTGCAAACTGTTTGCCGATTGACGCCTCTATGCTACACCTTCCAGAAGCGAAATGCAACTGCAAATTACATTGATCGCCCAGGCAACAGTGTAGGGGCGGGCCAACGTGTCCGCCCGCTCCTTTCCCCCGGTAGAACGTGAGCGTACAACCAGGCCCACCTATCTCTGCAATCGGAACAGTGCTATGATGTGCGAGTATTTGCATGGGCATGCGACGGCTGGATTTTGAGTGTGGATTGAACCTCCTCGTCCCAGGGCATCAGGAGGTCGAGTG
>JBBRAE010000017.1:0-60344 GCA_038207085.1 Armatimonadota bacterium | reverse complement strand
CCAACGGCGGTGCCACCTGGGCTGTATCCGCCGTTTCATCGAGTCCGAACCTTTACGCCGTCACGTTTCTACCTAACAAGACCACGGGCTGGGTTGTCGGCGCAGGAGGAAAGACTTCCAAGACGACCACCGGCGGAGGGTCGTGGTCGACTCCCGTAGCAGGGCCGATTGTAACGAACCTGCGGGCGATTAGAGCGCTTGACTCCAAGAACTTGTGTATGGTCGGAGACGGCGGGGCCTGTCTTTGTTCAAGCGACGCCGGTTCGTTGTGGACAAGCGTCTTGCCGTTTACCAACTACGGGCTATTCAACGCCGTTGCGATGACGCCGCAGGGCGTCGGCTGTGCGGTGAACGACACTGGCAGGGTGGCGCGCACGACGGACGGTGGAGTGCAGTGGCAGCTCCTGGGCACTGGAAGGCCGGTGGGTGCTTCCAACGGCCTCACCGCTGTGCAGTTCGCGGGCGGCGGAAACGTTTATGCGCTCGGCATATCGGCATCGGGTACGGGGGTGGTCTACCGAAGCACCGACGACGCCCTGACATGGAGCACGGAGACGAGCGATGTGACGACTACTCTATTCGGCCTCTGTATGACAAGTTCTGACACCGGATGGGCCGTCGGAATGGCTGGGACGATCGTGGGCAAGTCGGGGGCGGGGGAGGCTTGGACCGTGCGCCAGTCACCCACCACAAGTGCCCTTCACGACGTGTCCTTTGCGGGAGCAAACGCGGGGTTGATCGTCGGCGAGAACGGCACGGTTCTAAAGTATTGCCCTGAGTTGTCGGAGTGGATACTGGTCGACTCCGGCACAACCGGCACGCTTTGGTCCGTATGCCTTGTCAATGCAAACACGGGTTGGGCGGTCGGCGGCGAAGGCACGATTTTAAAGACCACAAATGGAGGCGATACGTGGTCCTTCCAGCAGTCGGGTGTGAGTGTTGAGCTGCGTTCTGTGCGGTTCATCGACGTGAATACAGGCTGGGTTTGTGGGGACAACGGCGTATTGCTGAAGACCACCAACGGCGGGGCGACCTGGACACTTCTTTCTTCCGGAACTACAAACAAACTCTACGGCATCTGCGCAGTGGACTCGGATACGGCGTGGGCTGTCGGTGAGTATGGGACGATTCTCCATACGAGCCTGGCCACTCAGGACCCCTGCACGTGGGCCAAGCGCCAGTCCGTCGGCTTCCCTGTCGATCTCGATGGCCTTGTCGTTACGGGGAACTTCACCGGGTTCATCTACGCCCAGCGGCCCGGGAAATGGTCGGGGATCAAGATCAACACCGAGACCGCCGCCTCTCCCGGCTCGTATATAAACGTAACGGGAGACATCTCTGCGTCCCCTGGGGAGTGGGCGATCGACGCTGGCACTGTGGAAGTGCTCTGTCGGGACAGGGGGAGCATCCGGCCTGCCGGAATGGGTGCGTCCGCAGTCGGCGGGGCGAGTGTTTCGACCTCTTCGGGTACCATTCAGGGGGTGACCGGCGCACTCGGCGCAAACAACGTGGGGCTTCTTGTCAGAGTCTGGGGCAGGGTCACTTATAAAGCCCCGGACGGGACTTATATGACGCTGAGCGACGGCTCAGCGCTTGGGCTCAAGGTCATCACTACGGGGATTGAGACACCAGATGATGGCGCGTGGGTCGCGATCAATGGGGTATCGGGTCTTGAGGGTTCTGAAGGCAACTGGCAGCGTGTTGTCCGCGCCGTCGGCACGCCGCAGAACCTGCAGTAGCGCAATATTCTTCGCAAGAGGTAGAAGACGCCATACGCGAAGCGGGGCGCTTTTAGAGTTTGTCGATAGCGGTCAGGCCGAGTTTGGAGTGCGGCGTGCGAGCGCCGCTTTTCTCATTCGGTAACAACAAGGCGCGCTAGCGCCGAGATAGCGGCAAGTCGGATGATTTGTGATAGCGGCGCTTGCGCACCGCACTCCACATAAAGGCCACTTGCCGCCGATGACTCGTAAATGCACTCCACGAAGTTGCGAAATTTGCTTTAGTTGGCAGGTTTGTGATACAATTCGACCTTGAATGCTGTCCCAACAGGGATTGCCCTTTCTGTAACAGGGAGATGTTATAGCGTGGAGTTTTCAGATACAAGAATTGTCCTGACTCGTCAGGGACACGAGGATATCAGCCGCGAGCTTGAGGAAATCCAGACAGTCAAGCGTCCTGCCGTTGTCGACAGGATTCGAGAGGCGAGGCAGCTCGGGGATTTGAGCGAGAATTTCGACTATCAGGATGCCAAGACGGTGCAGGGGATGTTGGAAGCGCGCGTAAGAGAGCTTCAGGCGATCCTGAACAATGCCGTGGTCGTTGACAACGATTCGGATGACGGCACGGTTGGTGTCGGCTGCAAGGTTGTCATCAAAGATCTTGAGGATGGTTCGACCGAAGAGTATATGATCGTCGGACCAGCCGAGTCGAGCCCATCCGAGGGCAAGATATCGCTTGAGTCGTGCGTTGGGGCCGCTCTGATGGGCGGAAAAGTGGGAGATGTCGTCTCATGCGTCACCCCCGGCGGCAACGTGGAATTCGAGATCGTCTCAGTCGAGTAGGCCCGAATAGAATAATACTCGAATAGAATATACGATTGCAGAAAGCCTCTTCGGAGTTTCCGATGGGGCTTTTTTTTTCTTTTTTTGGCCATCAGGCAACCGTTGGCCCAAAGCCCTTCCATTCACTGCGCAATGCATGTATAATCTGCTTGACAGGAAATTCCCCCGCGACGGCGCAAATATGCGACCGATGCAAGGGAATCCGTGTAAAGGAGAATTGTTATGAGTAGTGAGGTGCTCAGCCTGGAAGGGCTGCCTCAGCATTTTGCCGATTATACGTTTGACGACGTTTACCGTGTACCCCTGATGCAGAAAGCTCCGACGATCGATGGGTTCGTCGACCCCGAGGAGTGGAAAGTCGCGGCGGGGTTCGATGGCTTTTCGCACGAAGCCAAGCTTGAAGATCGCAGGTCAATCGCTTACGTTGGAGCGACCAGGACCCACTTCTATGTGGCGATTATGACCGAGCTTCCGACCGAAGGAAGCATCGCCGCCAATCAAAAGAGCAACACTGCCAATCTTATCTGGGATGACTCGCTTGAAGTGTGGATCTGCCCGGACCCAGGCGCGAGCAAGAACGTAAACTACCAGATGCTTGCCAACTCGATAGGCTACGCGGCCTACCAGACCCACATGCTGGGCGACGTGCCACGCGATCAGTGGTACGGTTGGGAAGGCCACTACAAGATAGCTCACGGCTTCCACGACGGGTTCTGGCACTGTGAGATCGAGATTCCGATCGAAAGCATCGTCAAGGGCCGACAGATCACCGAAGGCAAGTGGGCGATCAACCTCACCCGCAACTGGAAGCAGCCGTGGGCTTTCTCCTGCATGGGAAACAGGTCTTATCAGATACAGGAAGATATTCTCTTTGAGTTTGTCGAGGACGGCGCGGCGGCCATTCAGGTCAAGAACGCAACCGACGTTACCACCCGAAGCGTCAACGCCACGCTTTCGATGCACAACCCCGGAACAAAGCCGCTGGAGCTTTCCGCGCATCTTTTCCTCAAACGAAACCTCATGCCCGAGATTCAGGAAGACGAAGTGTTCACCATCGCCCCGGGCGAGACGGCTGAACTTCGGCTGAAAGACAGCGACCCGGTATCAAACAAGTTTGCGCTGTTTGCCATGGTGCGTGACAAGGCGACCGGCGATATTCAGTATGTCCGCCACTATGCCTGGGGCGCCCCTCGCGATCCCCGTTGGGAAACCGTCGAGCGTGAAGTGTTCCCTGTGGACTTCAACTTTGCCTACTATCCCTACTACAACAAGATGAAGGTCCGCGCGGATATATCCGACCTTCCTGAAGATGCGAAGCTCGATTATATCGATTTTGTAATTCGACCCAAAGAGAGCGACGAGGTTGTAGCAAGCATTCGGATGCAGGCGTCGGAGTTTGCTGGAACGACGCACGAGATGGAGTTCGAGGTCCCGGCGCTTTCGGGGCTTTACACGATAAGCGCGGAGCCCAAGGGCGAGGGGTGGCCCGCCGATGTGGTCGCAAAGCCGTTCGAGCGCCACACCTATGAGTGGGAGCACCTCGGCCTCGGCACAAGCCGCGAGGTCTACGCGCCCTTTACCCCGATCAAGGTCGATGGGAAGACGCTTCACACGGTCCTCAAAGAGTATGATCTGAACTCGCTGGGCCTCCTTGACGCCGTTCGAACGACCGATCAGCAGGGGATCGCGAGCAAAGACGTGCTAGCAGGGCCGATGAACTACTTCGCCAGGGTAAACGGCAAAGATGCGCCTGTTGAGGCGGCAGAGGTCAAGATCACAAGCGCCGCCGATGATGTTCTCATCGCCGAGAGCACTGCCAAGATCGGCTCAGTCGAGCTTGCGACCAAGTCCACGCTTGATTACGACGGTTTGCTGCGGGTCGACCTCACCATTTCGTCCAAGGACGCGGCGAGCCTCGACTCACTTGACCTTGAGATTCCCCTCAAGGGAGAGTTCGCCGACATCCTTCACGCGATGTCCGACGGTGTGCGCTATCCCGTAGTCACAGCCAAGTTGCCTGATGGTCAGGGCGTTGTCTGGTCGGCCTCAGAGCTGATGTCGGTCGACTTCCCGAAGAACTTCTGCAGCTATATATTCATCGGCGACCCGCGCCGGGGGCTCTGCTGGTTCACCGAAAACGATCAGGGGTGGAGCTGGGACCGCGAAAAACCGAACCTGGACGTTGTCCGCAAGGCCGACGGCACGGTTTCGGTGATCGTCCACCTCGTGAACAAGCCTGTAGCTATCGACTCGCCGCGCACAATCACCTTCGGCATGCAGGGAGCGCCGGTCAAACCGATGCTCGATGGTTGGAGGCACAAGTGGTACACCAAGAACTACAGTATCCTCGGCTGCGACCGTCACTGGTTCGCCCTCGGCATCTGTGGTTCGGTCTTCCCTGCGAACAAAGACATGCACCTCTGGGAGATGATCAAGCGCGCCAACACCGAAAGGCTTTCCGACTCCGAGGTCGACGAGTTCGTCAAATACGGACGCAAGCACTTCGAGCCCTACGGTTGGGACAACCATCTGGAAGAGTGGGAGCTCATTGCCCCAAAGAACATGCGCAACCGGTTCGGCACGACAATGATCTTCTACTACGACCGCTCAAGCTCACCAGTCTATGATGAGTGGCATACATTTGCAGACGAGTGGGGGATGGATGAGTTCAACTATCGTGCGGGGCGCGCGCCGCATGAGATCAGGATCACTCCGAGTGACTCTTATCTCGATTACGCGCTCTACTGGTATGGCAAGAGCTTCGATGTTGCCGGGAACACCGGCGTCTACGTCGACAACAACTACTTCTGCGCGACAAACAACACCGAGATGACCGCAGCCTACAAAACCGAAGACGGCTCTGTTATGCCCTCTACAGGCATCTGGGGCCTGCGCGAGCTTGCCAAGAGGACGTTCATCTACATGAACGAGCGTGGGATGCTGCCGATCAACATGAACCACATGTCGACCACGCAGGTCCTGCCGATCAACGCCTTCTACACCGTGCAGTATGACTGGGAGTGGAAGTTCTCTGAGGGTGATGTTCACGACCGCTTCAGCCGCGAGTATCTGCTCGGCGTCTCAAACGGCGAGCACGCAGGCGTCTGGCCGATTATGCTCCACGACAACGGCAAGCGCAAGTTCGAGGACTGGTGTGTGCGCACCCAGCACGCGGTCTGCACCGTGAACGAGCTTATCATCGACCGCTACTTCTGGCACATGGAGCCGCTCCCCGAGGGCGACACCTACGAAAATATGCTGCACTACAAGCTCCGAATGCCGATCTGCGACATTGTGCAGGAGCCTGACTGTGTCGCCTACCGCTACTGGGACGACCGCCCGCAGCCGATCAGGGCGAGCGACCCCGCCGTCCAGACGGTCCAGTACGTCCGAGCGGGCAAGGAAGCGATTCTCGCCGCGACGAACTACGCCGAGGGTGACACTGAAGTGACCTTCGAGGTAGATAACTCCGTAGCAGGCTTCACCGGCGGCTTCAAAGTCGTCGATATGGAGACCGGCGAGCAGATTGCAGTCGATGGGAATAAGTTCAGCTTCCCGATCAAGAAGCACGACCTGCGGCAGTTCCGCCTGACCGCGGGATAAGATACAGGGGTTAGGGGCTGGGGGTTAGGGGTTGGGAAAACCAGCCCCGGCCTCTGGCCCCTAATCCCCAGCCCCTATCCCCTAGCCCTCTCCCCAAATATTCCGCAACTTATTTCGCCAAACCCGTTGACAAGCCCACGGATGCCCGGTATAGTAGAGTAAGTTGATCAACTTAGTTTAAAACACACTTCGCGGATAATCAGCTCGACGGCGTTATGTGCGCCGTCAGCACAGGAGGAAACAAGATGAGTGACCAGTCCAAACCCGGAATAGAGACCACAGCGCTTCACGGCGGGCAGACGCCGGACCCGACCACCGGATCGCGCGCGGTGCCGATCTACCAGACGACTTCCTACGTATTCAACTCGAGCGAACACGCGGCGAACCTGTTCGGGCTGAAAGAGTTCGGCAATATCTATACCCGGATAATGAACCCCACCACCGATGTCCTCGAAAAGCGGCTCGCAGAGCTCGACGGGGGCGCAGGCGCTCTCGCAGTGGCCTCGGGCCAGTCGGCGATCACTCTTGCGATTCTCAACATTGCCCGCGCGGGCCAGAACATCGTCTCGACAAGCTACCTCTACGGCGGCACATACAACCTTTTCCATTACACGCTGCCCAGGCTTGGCATAGAGGTGCGTTTTGTCGACTCCCGAGACCCGGCCAGCTTT
This sequence comes from Armatimonadota bacterium, assembly GCA_038207085.1. Lineage (GTDB taxonomy): Bacteria > Armatimonadota > UBA5829 > UBA5829 > DTLH01 > JBBRAE01. The sequence continues at coordinate 53,509 of JBBRAE010000017.1, read as the reverse complement.
GAAGGGGTAATCGATGAGAATACCCGGCTCATCTACACCGAGTCGATCGGCAACCCCGCGAACAACGTAGACGACTTCCAGGCGATAGCCGACATCGCCCACAGTCACGGCATCCCGTTTGTGGTCGACAACACTGTTAGCCCCCCGCCGGTATTGCGTCCCTTCGACTTTGGGGCGGATATCGTTGTCTACTCGCTCACCAAGTTTATCGGCGGGCACGGCACTTCGATCGGCGGCGCGATCGTCGACTCGGGCAAGTTCAACTGGAACAACGGCAAGTACCCCGAGCTTGTGGAGCCTGACCCTTCCTACCACGGGCTATCCTACTGGGCGGCGTTTGGCCTGCACGACCAGGCGGTTGTCCCAGGTATCGCCTATATCATCAAGGCGCGGGTCAATCTACTGCGCGACCTCGGCCCCGCGCTTTCTCCGTTCAACGCATTCTTGTTCCTTCAGGGGATCGAGACGCTCCCCTTGCGAATCAGGGAGCAGTCTAAGAACGCGTTCGCAGTCGCAAAGTGGCTTGAGGCACACCCATTGGTCAGTTGGGTCAACTACCCTGGGCTTGAGAGCCATAAGGACCACGCAAACGCCGTGAAATACCTGAAGAACGGCTTCGGCGCGATCGTAGGCTTTGGGATCAAGGGAGGGAGCGCGGCGGGGGCCAAGCTGATCGATAACGTCAAGCTCTTCAGCCACCTCGCCAACATCGGCGACTCCAAGAGCCTGATCATCCACCCGGCCTCGACCACCCACCAGCAGCTCACCCCCGAGGAGCAGGTGTCCACCGGCGTGAGCGACGATTACGTTCGCCTTTCAGTCGGGCTAGAGAACCTCGACGACATTATCGCCGACCTCGATCAGGCGATCACAGCAAGTCAGAGCTAGCAAACGCTCCAATGCCGTCGGTGAGCGTTTCACCGGCGGCCCCCTCATTGGCAACACCCGAAATATTCTATGAGTAATCTTCGTTTGTTCGCAAACAGCGCAGGGTAGATAACTAATGTGGACCTAGATTTGGGGGAGGATGAAGATGGCGCGATTTGTAATTGAGTCTCCTCACAGCAAAGAAGAGTGCATGACGGCTTTGGATGAGATCAAGGCCGAGCATCCCGAGCTTCTTGACAGAATGGAGTTCGGGTGTAAGGTCGGGGAGCATGTAGGCTGGGCTACCGTCGAAGCGGGAAGCAAGACGGAGGCAGAGCAACTGATCCCCGAGATTATCCGCGACAAGGCTCACGTCGTGGAGGTGTTGAAGTTTACTCCAGAGCAGATAGAGTCATTCCATAGTATGTAGACGAAACCCTCCTGAAGGGTAGATTCACCTGCGGTGCGCGCCGCCCAATTAGCCCCGGGCGGTGCGCGCTTTCATCTTACACCGTAAGCACCCGGTTGGCGAGCAAAATCTCCTGAATCTGCGGCATAGTCCCGATCTCCCCCGCGCCGATCTGCCCCTCAAGCCCGAAATACTCGACACAAGTCCTGCAAGAGATGATCCTGACCCCACGACCCTCAAGCTTCTTCATGTGATCAATCCAGATGGAGCCGTCAACCGTGGCCCTGACCCCTTCGTTCCAAAGAACCACAAACTCAGGCAGTTCCTCGCGCTCACCGAGGAGTCTCAGGAAGTTTGCTAGGAGGACGCCTCCAAGTTCTTTGTCTGCGGCTCCGAGACTCGCTGAGCCGATTAGTATGACGTTGTTGTTCATCATCTACTCCTGAGGTACCTTGTAGGGGCGCACCAGTGTGTGCGCCCTTGATCGGCTAAGATCAATACGCCACCAGTGAGCCAGATTAGAGCGACCCGACTGCCGACGGGTTCGTCGGTGACATATTCGCCGTCGTCGGGAAAGGGCGGACACATTGGTCCGCCCCTACAGCGGTAGTTGATCAATTTGTCGGGCCTGATCGCGAAAACGTGCGTGCCGTGTCAGGAGACACGGCACGATCTGATCTGGTTGCTAACAGCTAACAGCTCTATTCAAACGGCACCGGCTCAGCCTGGCCGCTCTTTGATGACTTCTCGGAGAGCTCGAGTACCGCGATCACTCTCCGGGTGGACTCAGGCGTCACCTCAAGCGGGGCTCCGTCGATCATATGCCGCGCGAGGCTTTCGTAGTAGTCTTCCCACTTGGTTTCTTTGTATTTGACGGTAAGCTCGGCGGGGTAGCCTTCGTGCTCGGTGGTCACTTTGAAGCTGTCGCTGTAGTTGTCGACGATTGCGCCCTTGGTACCTAGAATCCTGAAGCGCGGTTTTCCTGCGTAGGCGATGCTTGAAATCTGGATGTCGGCCATCTTGCCGTCTGCGAAGCGGATGATCGCCTGCGTCTGGTCCTCGTTGGTGCAGTGGTCCCATACCCGCTTGTGGAAGAACCCCGTCACCGACTCCATCTTATCGGGGATGAAGTGCAGCACCCAGTCGACAACGTGCGCTCCCCAGTCGTAGAACGCGCCGCCGGAGATCTCTTTGTCGGACCTCCACCAGTCACCGGGCTTCGAATAGTTGCCCATAAACGCCTCGACGTGGAAGACCTCACCGATCACTCCGCGATCGATTACCTCTTTGATCGCGAGGAAGTCGCCGTCACGCCGCCTGTTGTGGAAGACTGTGAGCACAAGGTTGCTTGCCCGTGCGGTTTCGATCAGCTCGGTGGCCTGATCGATGGTGACGCACATCGGCTTTTCGATGACGACGTGCTTGCCTGCTTTGAGCGCCTGCATCGCAAGCTCGAAGTGGGTGTTGTGCGGGGTGATCACGACCACCAGGTCGACGTTTTGGTCGGCGAGCAGGTAGCCGTAGTCGGAATACGTTCTGATGTCGGGATACTCGATCCTTGCTGACTCCAGGTTCGGCGGGTATTTGTCGCAGGCCGCGACTCCCCTAAGACCATCGGCCATACTCAGCCACTCAAGGTGTCTCTTACCCATTCCAAATGCCGGGCCGTAACCCACTACGGCGCAGCGTATCTCATTTGTCACCGGATCCATACGCAATCTCCTTTTCGGGTTGGTTCTGATGAATCCAGTATAGGGGGATGCTCCGCGATGGTCAAGGCAGAGCGGCAGAGCATCCCCCGGAATGTTTTCCTATTGTGATGGAGATGGTGGTGTTGTATAAGGCTGGGTCAGGTCGGACGGGTTCGCCGGGGTCGCCGGTGTCGTCATAGCCGGTCCGCTGCCGGTTGGCGCGGCCGGAGGCATTTCATTCTCCGTCGGCGCGACTGTTGTATCCGTGCCCGGCGCTGCAAGTTCGGACGGCGCTGGGGTCAGTGGGGTCAGCTTGACGCCTGTGAAACTTGCATCCACCGGATCTGTGAGGCGGTTCCCAAGCTTGATGTTGTGCCGTCGGAAGTCAGGCGCGGGCGCTTGCACGCGGATGGTGTAGGTTCCCGCGGTCGGGATGCTGTAGTTTGCCCCGTAGTGGTTGCCCATCGGATGCCAGTAGAAGGCGAGCGGCTGGCTCTGCACGACGGTCCCTGAGGGGGTGAGCACATCGAGTGTGACCCCGGTCATCGGCAGGGGCTGCCCGGTGAGAGAATCCATGATGACGGCTTCAATGTGCTGGGTTTCGGTCGGTGCGGGCGGCCTCCAGGCAAGGCTTCCGTCACGTGTCTCATACCAGCCCTTGGGGGCGTCGACCACGTAGGCCAACATATAGTCGCCAAACGTGCTCATTCCGCCCTTCTGCTGGACGAGCAGTTGCATCATCTGCATTGCCTCACACATGTTGTTGACGTGCCCGCGCTGGTTGATAGCCGCAGGCGTCGCTACTCCGCTGGGCATTGTGCCGTTTGACGGTCCCGCGCCGACGGGAGCCGTGGACTTTTTTGCCGCAGGTTTGTGTCCGTTGGCGGCGACTGGGACCGGCAGGCCCCCGACGAGGGCCGCTGATACTGCTACGGTCGATGCGATCATCCATGATTTGCTCACTTGTGATGATCCTCCTTTGTTGAAGCTTGCCCCGCTAGCTTGTCGGGGTCGGATAATTCACTACCCATAGCTGCCACTCAAAACACCTGAGTCAAAACTCTTGGAGGGACATGTGCGAACGTTTGCTAAGTATACAGTGTTCGAGTTTGAAAGGGGTTTTCAATGCAAGAGAACAAGATAAACGAGATTATTGCCAAAATGACGCTCGATGAGAAGATCGGGCAGCTCTTCACCACGTGGTCGCACGGGGAGGAAGATCTCGATATGGTCCGCGCGGGCCGGATCGGCTCGATGTTCATCAAGGTCAACGCCGAGCGCACCAATGAGATACAGCGCGTGGCAGTAAACGAGTCGCACCTTGGGATTCCGATAATCTTCGGCCAGGACGTGATCCACGGCCAGCATACGATTTTCCCGCTGCCGCTTGCCCAGGCAGCGTCGTTTGACCCGTCGGTTGCGGAGCGCGTCGCGCACGTTTCGGCAGCCGAGGCGACCGCCGAAGGCGTTCGCTGGACGTTTTCTCCGATGGTCGACATCGCCCGCGACCCCCGCTGGGGCAGAATCGCCGAGGGCTATGGGGAGGACACATTCCTCTGCTCCCGGATGGCTGAGGCGACGGTTCGAGGCTACCAGGGTGACGACCTCTCCGACCCGACCAAGATGTGTGCCTGCGTCAAGCACTTCGCCGCCTACGGGGCAGCCGAGGGCGGTCGTGACTACAACACCGTCGATGTGAGCGAGCGCATGCTTCGCGAGGTCTATCTCCCATCGTTTAGGGCTGCTGTCGACGCAGGTGCAGGCACGCTGATGACCGCGTTCAACGAGATTTCGGGTATCCCCTGCACCGCAAACCACAATCTTTTGACGGGTATCCTCCGGGACGAATGGGGCTTTGACGGCTTTGTAGTAAGCGACTGCTGGGCCGTTCGTGAGCTGATCCCCCACGGCGTCGCCGCAGACGGGCGCGAGGCCGCACGTAAATCGATCACAGCCGGCTGCGACATGGAGATGGAGAGCAGACTCTACAGAGAGAACCTCCCGCAGCTTGTCGCCAGCGGCGAGGTCGAAGAGTCGGTCATAGATGAAGCCGTCCGCCGCGTTCTTCGCATCAAAGCGCGCCTTGGGCTATTCGAAAACCCCTACGTAGACGAAGGCAGAAAGAGCGTGATCCTCTCTGACGAGCACCTCAATGCCTCCCAAGAGGTCGCGGCGCGGTGTATGGTGCTTCTAAAGAACGAAGGCGGACTCCTGCCGCTTGCAAAAGACACCAAAAGCGTCGCAGTGATCGGCCCGTACGTCACAGAGGAGAAGAAGTTCGAGTGGCGCGGCTGTTGGACGGTCATCGGCGGCCCGGACTCGTTTACCCCCTTTGTCGACGCGGTCAAAGGCGCTGTCTCAGCCAACACAGAAGTTATTGAAAACGATGGCAGCGACCCCGACTTTTGCGGCGCGATCGAAGCGGCAAAGCGCGCGGAAGTGGCGATTGTCGTCGTCGGTGAGGACTCTGACCGTGCCGGTGAAGCGCACAGCGTCTCCGACATCGGCCTGCAAGGCAACCAGGAGGAGCTTGTAAAGGCGATTGTCGCCACAGGCACTCCCACCGTCGTCGTCCTGATCAACGGTCGCCCGCTTGCATGCACGTGGCTTGCCGAAAACGTCCCCGCGCTCCTCGAAGCCTGGCACTCGGGCTCCGGCGGCGCACTTGCCGCTGTGGACGTGCTCTTCGGCGACACCAACCCCGGAGGAAAACTTCCCGCGAGCTTCCCGAGGGTTACGGGACAGGTGCCGATCCACTACAATCACAAGAACACAGGACGCCCGCCGATCGATCCAAATGGGACTTGGGTTTCTCGCTATCTCGACGTCGTTCCTACGCCGCTTTTCCCGTTCGGCTACGGGCTTTCCTACACGACTTTTGCCTATAGCGATCTCAAAATCACCCCCGAGTCGCCTGCGATGGGGCAGAACATCGAGGTAAGCGCTCTTGTAACCAACACGGGGAGCCGGGCAGGGGACGAAGTCGCCCAACTCTATATCAGGGACGTCACAGCAAGCGTCACCCGGCCAGTGAAGGAGCTGAAGGGCTTCAGTCGGATCACCCTGGCCCCCGGCGAGTCCCGCCGTGTTGCTTTCACGCTCACTCCTGAGTCGCTTTCGTTCATCGGACAAGACCTTTCGCCGACGGTCGAGCCTGGGGAGTTCCGGGTCTGGGTTGGGACAAGCTCTGATGATGGTCTTCAGGGGAGTTTTGTCCTGAAGTAGGGTAAACCCATTTCGCCGCATACGGTTCTTGTTGTGGCCTCACGCGATACGTGGAATGCGTGAGGCCACGGCGTTTGTTAGGCGTCAATATGCGTGTGTGTCGCCAGGGGCGTTGACAACGTGATTTGCGATCCCTATAATGCAGTATCATAGGCAGACTAACATATTCATAAGTTAGTATACCAGGAGGACTCAGAGTTGAAAGTCAGTATCATCGGTGGAGCGGGGAGAGTTGGCTCCAACGCGGCGTACGCGCTGCAGCTCGGTGGGCTCGTTCGTGAGATCGCAGTAGTCGATGTGGCCCTTGAAGTCGCTGAGGGCGAGGCGCTCGACCTGCGCCACGGGGCATCGCTTGTAGCCTCTCAGAAGATATATTCAGGCGGCCCTGAGGCGGCCGAGGGCTCCGATATCGTCGTCATCACCGCAGGGCTTCGCCGCAAGCCCGACGAAAGTCGACTTGATCTGATCAACCGCAACGTCTCCCTTTTTCGGGGGATCCTTGAGAATATAAAGAAGGTGAAGCTCGCCACGGGCGCAAAGATCGTCGTCGTCTCAAACCCCGTCGACATCCTGACCCAGCTCACGGTTGATTCAGGAATCGTCCCTGCAGAGCAGGTGATCGGACTCGGCACGCTTCTTGACACCACACGCTTCAGATCGCTTCTGGCCGAGCACTTCAACGTCGACCCGACGCATGTCGACGCGCTGATCCTGGGCGAGCACGGAGACAGCATGGTCCCGATATGGAGCAGCGCGGGTGTAAACGGTGTTCCGCTCGCAAGCTTCCCTGGGTATGATAAAGATACTGTCGAGGGAGTATTCGACTTTACCAAGAAGAGCGGCGCCGAGGTTATTCGCCTCAAAGGCGGCGCGGGCTACGCCGTAGGGGTTGCGATCGCCGAGCTCGTGCACGCGATAGTGCTCGACAAGCGGGCGCTTCTGCCGGTTTCGACGCTTCAGAAAGGCGCGCTTGGGATCGAAGGCATCTGCCTTTCGCTTCCCACGTTTGTCGGTCGCGACGGCGTGCTCGGAGTCGTCGAGCCCGCAGTGACGGAAGAAGAGAAGGCTGGGCTCAGAAACTGCGCCGAGGTGCTGAAGGGCATCATTTCGCAGCTTGGCTAGATTTGGCCGGGAGGAATGGCAATGAAAATTCAGTGGTTGGGACACTCGTCGTTTCTGATTGTGTCGGACTCCGGCACGAGGATCGTCACCGATCCTTACCAGCCTGGGGCCTACGACGGCGCGGTCAAACACGGCGCTTTTAACCAGCCCGCTGACATTGTCACCGTCTCCCACGAGCACGCCGATCACTTCTACCCGGCGATGGTCGCGGGGAATCCGATCATCATCAAGGGCGCGGGCCGCTTTATCGCCGATGGGATCGAGTTTGTCGGCACCGCGACGGCGCACGATGTGTCCGGGGGAGGGGAGCGCGGGAAGAACACCGTCTTCTCGTCAACGGTCGACGGTGTGCGAATCTGCCACCTCGGAGATCTCGGGCACGTGTTAAACAGCGACCAGGCCGCTGAGATCGGCGCGGTGGATGTGCTCATCGCGCCGGTCGGTGGGTTCTTCACGATCGGCCCCGGTGAAGCGTGGGAAGTCGCCGATCAGCTCGCGGCGAAAATAGTGATCCCCATGCATTTCAAGACCCCCAAGGTGGACTTTCCGATCGCAGGCGTGGAGGAGTTTCTTGCTGGAAAAGAGAATGTGAAGCGCACCGGCAGGTCGGTCGTCGAGATTCACAGTGAGAATATTCCCGAGAAGCGCGAGATCATCGTCCTCGATCCGGCGCTTTGAGCTATAGGCTATCAGCCGTCAGTAATCGGCGGCTGATAGCTGTGTTCATATCTACATTTCAACAGTTTTCGTGGCTTCTGTCTTTGACGCTTCGCCGCAGGACTTTTCCCCTACGCTGCTGATCGCGGTCATCCCGAGCCCGCCGATGATCGCGACGTTCTTTATAAACTGCATCATCTGCATCTGCTGTTCCGCCGCTGGTGAGGCCCAGAAGTTGTGAAAGATCAGCGTGACCGGGACCATGAACGCTGCGAGTACTCCCGCGGCGATATTCGGCTTGAACCCGAAGATGAGCGCAAGCCCGGCTCCGACCTCGACCAGGATAGTCATAGCAAGGAAAAACGGCACGACCGGCATCCCCTTGGAGGCCATATACCCCGCGGTTTGGCTCCAGCCCAATATTTTGTGAACCCCCGAGTTTACGAAGATCAGCGCGAGCATCGTTCGAAATACCACAAATGCCACTTTTTGTGTGCCTGACATTGTCTTGTCCCACCTTTTCTGTTCGATAAACTGACTCTACAGTTTTCCCCTGCTGAGGCTACTCGCAAACCTGTGAATGGCTCGCGGGCATTCTTTGAGAATGCGGCAGACTTCCTCGTCGGTCACGTCAGGCAGGGAGTGGTAGTGGTCTTTGAGAGCAAACGGGAGCATGTGGCTTTCTTCGATGCAGATGACCTCGTCCGCAGCTTCGCGCGCCATCGCAATGGTCTGTTCGGAGGCAATTGGAACGCACACCGTGATCCGGCTTGCCTTTTTGTTTCTGGTCGATTGGATGGCTGCGAGCATCGTATAGCCGCTAGCCATACCGTCGTCGACGATCAACGCCTGGCGGCCGGTGACATCGAGGTCTGCGCCGTCTGTGATAGCTTCGTGCCTGTGCCTGACACGGGCGAGGACGTCTTCGATGGTGGCTGCGAGTTGCGAGTCGGTCATTCCCAGTTCACGCACCAGTGCCTCGTTCACAAGCACGCTTCCGTCGGTTGCGACGACGCCAAAGCCCGCGGCGGTGTTCCAGGGGATCGGCAGGTTGCCGAGGGTGATCGCCCCGACCGGCAGCCTCAGTCGTGACGCGATTTGGACGGCGACCGGCACCCCTCCGCACGCTATTCCGAGCACTACCGCATCAGAGTGTTTGAACGTTTTGAGAAAATGCGCGAGCTTTTGGCCTGCGTCGGTTCTGTCCTGCAGCATAAGGCACATTGCCTCTGACTCTCCGTTCCGCCCGTCTGTGGGAAACTACGCGACAACTGCAGCAGAGTAACTCACGCCCCGCGACCTTTGTTGTCTACTGCTGATTTCATCAGAGGCTTATACCAACTGTGGATAACCCGCTAAACCGCGCATAAATTGCTATTTGCTATGAAACGAATTCGCCCGCTTGCACGTCAAAGAAATTGAAAGCCGGCGAGGATATAGAAATGTGGCTCTGCGGTTTAAGCTTGTGGACAATTCGGGTAAAAGGTAAACACAAACGGATGAAGTGGTGTTTCAAGGAGGTAGAGATGTTAGCGGTAAATCATCTGGCGAAAGTTCCTATAGGGGTCGTTTCACTCTCAAAAGTGAGAGATATAGCTGAGAATTACCTCCATGTCGCTGCGGCTGGATTGGTCGTGTTCGTACTGATCCTGTCCGCAGTGCACGTTATTTCGTCCAAGTTTGCGCCATCTCCCGGCACAATCACCGTACAAGTCCACTCCGGCGAGACCCTCTGGACCTATGCCAGGCAGTACGGCAGCCCCGATGAGTATATCCTGAAACGAGTCCACAAGATCGCCGCAATAAACAAGCTCGACGCAGGCCGCCCCCTACAAGTCGGGCAGAAACTGGTAATCCCCGTCGAACGCCCGACCCTGAGCGCCAAAGCCGGGGCATCCACACCTTAGGCTAATCTCCTGATAAAATCGAGCAATAGCGCCGGTGGACGAGGGGGTCGACTTTCCGGCGAGCAAACAAGACATCATCGAGCACCTGAACGACAACAACGCGCCGGCGCAGATGATGTCGTTCGCAGAGAAGATTCCCGACAAGGTCTACGTAAGTCTGGGCGACGTGATAGCCGAAGTGCAAAGCCGCATTTGACCAAGAGCGACAAAACTGGTAGAATTATACCAGAAATACTGTGGAAAACCGGCGGCCGAGTCCCGCAAGTCATGGGAACTTCGGCCGTTTTTGTCGTGTACCATACGGAGCAATATGAGCATAACCGAGATAACACAACCTGAGGAAGTCCGAGACGACATCCGAAACCTCGCGATCATCGCGCACGTCGACCACGGCAAGACGACGCTTGTCGACGTTATCTTGAGACAGAGTGGCACGTTCCGCCTGAACCAGGTCGTCGCTGAGCGCATCATGGACTCAAATGACCTCGAACGCGAGAAGGGGATCACCATTCTCTCCAAGGTCACTTCGGTCTATTACAAAGACACCAAGATCAACATCGTCGATACCCCCGGTCACTCCGACTTTGGAGGAGAAGTTGAGCGGATCCTGCGCTCGGTCGACGGCGTTCTGCTTTTGGTCGATGCCTGCGAAGGACCGATGCCTCAGACCCGGTTCGTGCTGAAGAAAGCCCTTGAGCAGAAGCTGCACCCCATCGTTGTCGTGAACAAGATAGACCGCCCCGGCGCAAGGCCGTGGGAGGTTATCGACGAGGTTTTGGACCTATTCATCGACCTCGGCTGCCACGAGGACCAGCTCGATTTTCCTTATCTTTTTGCATCGGGAGCCGAAGGCTACGCGCTTATGGACCCTGCGCACGCGCCGGTTGACATTGACCCGCTCTTCCAGATGATCATGTCGCACGTGCCGCCGCCCAAGGTCGAGATGAGCAAGCCGTTCCAACTGCAGGTGACGAGCCTCGATTACGATGAGCACCTTGGCCGAATGTTCGGCGGGAAAATCCTGCGGGGCAGCGTAAAGCGCGCCGAACAGGTCGCTATCATCAAGCGCGACGGATCGATGGACAGGTTTGGGGTCACCCGGATATTTATCTATCAGGGCCTGAAGCGCATCGAAGTGGAAGAGGCTTCCGCCGGTGAGATCGTGCTCTTGGCCGGGTACCCGGTGGTTGAGATCGGTGAAACGATCGGCGACGCGGTGAACCCCGAGGCGCTTGAGCCGATACACATCGACGAGCCCACGGTATCAATGGATTTTATCGTCAACAACAGCCCCTGGGCCGGTAAAAGCGGCAAGTGGGTGACGATGCGCAACCTTTCAAGCCGGCTTGAACGCGAGGCGATCACCAACGTGAGCCTGCGGGTCGAGCCGACCGACTCTCCCGACTCCTTGAACGTTTCCGGCAGAGGTGAGCTTCAGCTTGCGATCCTGCTTGAGACGATGCGTCGCGAGGGCTATGAGGTCGCCGTATCAAAGCCCCGGGCGATCACCAAGACTGTCGACGGAGTGCTTCTTGAGCCAATCGAGGAGTTGATCATAGACGTCCACGACGAGTTTGTTGGCACGATCATCGAGGAGGTCTCCAAACGCAAGGGCGAGATCACATCGATGACCAAGGACGAGGTCGGCAACAACCGTCTCGTCTTCGACATCCCGACGCGCGGGCTGATCGGCTTCCGCACCGATTTCCTGACCTGGACCAAAGGCCTTGGGCTGATGTCCAGCACCTTCAAGCTCTATGGCCCGCACAAGGGTGAAATAGCGAGCAGGTCGCGGGGAAGTCTTGTCTCGAAAGAAACTGGCCGCGCGACGGCTTATTCGATCTCTCCTCTCCAGGATCGGGCGACGTTCTTCATATCGCCTGGTGACGAGGTCTACACGGGGCAGGTCGTGGGTGAGAACACCCGAAGCGAGGACATGGTCGTAAACGTCACCAGGGCGAAGCATGCCACCAACATGCGAAGCTCAAACGAGGATGCGACAGTCTTGATCTCTCCCGCTCGCCAGTTTATGCTGGAGCAGGCCCTTGCCTGGATCGCGGACGATGAGCTTCTTGAGATCACTCCGGACGCGCTCCGCTTCCGAAAGCTGATCCTGAGCAAGCTCGACCGAACGCTTGCTGTGCGCCGGACAAAGTAGCGTAATTAGATCTAGATCGTGCCGAGTCTCCCGACTCGGCACGCATATTCCCAGGGTCTCCTGACCCCTTTAGACAATTTACCTCAAGCCGACGCAGCCCGACAGTTTCTCTCCCTCAAGATAGAGTGGGCTCCCCACACTATGCATATCGCAAGCACAACGCCGAGCCATGATGAAATCTCCGTGTGCGCGTGCTTCCAGCCTTCGACGACAAAGTCTTCTCTCACTTCAAGCAAAAGGGCAGCGACAGAGAACCCACAAATTGTGCCGAGTTCGCGCTTGACCGCGTTTCGTGTGAGCGTCTTCCACGGCTTTTCGGCTGCGATCAGACGAGGGAGCTTCACTGGGTTTGGGAAGAATGCCGGGACATTACTCTTGTAGGCTTTGAACTGATCCGGCCACTGCTTGACGAGAAAACGTTCTTCTGCAAACGATATAGACCGGTGCGTGAATGTGTAGGCTATCACAAACACCGCCGCAAACAGCAGACTTCCCATCACGGTGCAAAGGCCCAGGCCGGAGATCAGGCTGCCGATGTACATGGGGTGGCGGACGATTGCGTATGGTCCCGAAGTTACAAGGCCACCCTTGAGATGGATCGCCTTCCACTCGCGCGATACAATTCTGATAATCATTCCAAGCGCGACCAGGGCAAAGCCGATGACGTCCACCACCTCGTCTGTGAACTCACTATTTCCTGTAAGTGTGGGCTTGGCGAGCAAAAGCGCGGTGATGATTACGGGGGTTACAAAAAGCCAGTTAGCGGTCGATCTGGACATGTGGTATCCTTTCTCCTCGCTGCATTAACGGTTGAGTTATGACAGTGGTCTATATTATACAGTATTTCCCCGCAATTTTTACAGGCTTTTGGGCACAGATACCCGCGGTGGTTGACTTTGGGGCCTCGAAGCCGATATAATTCCTACTAGATATAGTAGGGAGGTGTGACACTCTGAGATTACGAAATAAAGAATTGAGAAGAACCAGAAAGCGTCTGGCGGATCGGATCGCGACTAAAGTGCGCGGTATGAAGGCACTTGCCAAAAAGAAGACTCGGTAACTTTTTTTCACAAAATGAGGATTAAACTGAGCCATTCTGCGTAATACTAGTACATAAGAACTGATTCTGGATGCTCGTGCGTATTTGCGCATACAGAGAGGTGGTAATGGTATGAACAGAGTGCGGATGTTTGCGGTCGTGGTAATCGCCGCGTTTGTAGTGAGTGCTGCGTTCGCGGCGACCAGGTCGATCAAGTGGAGCTATGACTTTGAGAAGGCTGCCAAGGTGGCCAAACAGACGAACAAGCCCATGATGGTCGACTTCTACACCGATTGGTGCGGCTGGTGCAAGAAGCTCGATAAGGACGTCTACAGTGATGCGCGCGTGATCGAACTCGCAGGCAAGTTCGTGTGCGTCAAGGTGGACGGAGACAAGTATTCAAAGCTCGTCGAGAAATACAAAGTCGATGGGTACCCAACGATCGTCTTCTACAACAGCAAGACCAAAGAGGTCAGTCGGGTCGTAGGCTACAAAAATGCCGACGCCTTCGTTGCCGCGATGAACGAGGCATTGAAGAAGGCAAAGTGAGCTGACTTGTAGTCCCGTCACACCGCTGAATTGGTTGGTGTAGCAAGGCAGATGTGTATGTTTTGAAGAGAGACTCACGTTTGAGCCGGAGTGAGCCGCCGCGGCCGCTTCTGCCCAAACATGGGTCTCTTTCTTGTTGGGAGGCAATGCATTGGGAGAAAACACCTGTTCGCCTGCAATTAATAAGGTCCACATAGTTTTTAAGACCCACCTCGACGTCGGGTTTACGGATTTTGCGGGCAATATAACGCGGGAGTATTTTGAGAAGTTCATCCCGGGAGCGATCGAGCTTGCCGGTAAGCTTTGAGCAGAGGGCAAGCCTGAGCGGTTTGTGTGGACCACCGGTTCGTGGCTTGTGTACGAGTGCCTGGAGCAGGCTTCGCGCGAGGAACGCATACGAATGGAAGATGCGATCCTCGCAGGTGACATCGCCTGGCACGGGATGCCGTTCACCACGCACTCCGAGCTTATGGACCCCTCGCTCTTCGCCTATGGCTTGTCACTTTCACAGAGACTCGATGAGCGTTTTGGTAGGAGGACTATCGCCGCCAAGATGACTGACGTGCCTGGGCACACCCGGGCGATCGTGCCGCTCTTGGCAGATGCGGGGATGAAGTATCTGCACATCGGCGTGAATTTCGCATCCAAACCTCCAGACGTCCCACCGGTGTTTGTGTGGAGGAGCGGCGGGAGCGAGGTCATCGTGCACTACGACAAGGGCGGCTACGGCGGCACGCGCACTGTTGAGGGGCTTTCAGAGGCGCTTTCTTTTGCCCATACTGCAGACAACAACGGCCCGCAGGCAGTTGACAAGATTGTTGAGGTATTTTCGCACGTTCGAGAGAGCTTCCCCGGAGCTGAGGCTGTCGCCTCGACTATGGATTCCTTCGCTGGGGCGCTTCTGGCGGTCAGGGATACCCTCCCCGTGATCGAGTCTGAGATAGCTGACACTTGGATCCACGGCGTCGGCACCGATCCGGGCAAAGTAGCCCAGTTCCGCGAGCTTTCGCGCCTGCGGGCACGTACGCTAGCCGACAACCCCGACGTCGCATGCGACCCGGCGTTTGACAAGTTCAGCAGAAGCCTCCTGATGGTTCCCGAGCACACTTGGGGGCTTGATGTAAAGACCCATCTCGACGACTGGGAGAACTACGGCGCGGTGGAGTTTGCGCTGGCGAGGAGTAGGGACAACTTCAACAAGATGGAGGCGAGCTGGGCCGAGCAGCGGGCCTATGTCACCGAAGCTGTAGATGCGCTCGGTGGTTCACTGCTGGGACTCCAGGCACGTCAGGCCATCGACAACCTCGTGCCCACCAGACCCTCCCATGAAGGGATGACCCGGCTTGAGGAGCCTGCAAGGTTCGACGCTAAAGGTTTCGAGATCGGTTTTGACCCGAAAAACGGTGCCGTCTCGCACCTTGTGGACACCAATACGGGACGCGCACTTGCCACACCTGAGCATCTGTTAGGCATGTTCACCTACCAGACGTTTTCGCAGCAAGACTACGACAGGTTCACCCAGCAGTATCTGCTTCTCATAGACTGGATCATCCCCTGGGCAATCCCTGACTTCAGCAAGCCCGGGATGGACAAGGCAAAAGCCGAAAGCCGGGTGTGGAGCATGAGTCTCGCCGGGGTATATTGCCGCAAGTTGGGCGATGCGACCACGTTTTTGGTCGAGCTCGATGGCCCGCAGGAGGCTGTCGAGAAATACGGATGCCCGAAGACCGTTACTGTGGAGATAACGGTCTCGATCGACCCCACCGCGATCACATTCGACCTGAAGTGGTTCGACAAGCAGGCCTGTCGGCTTCCCGAGGCGTGCTGGTTCAGCTTTCACCCCGCAGTCGGTGAGGGTGAGTGGCTGATGGATAAAATGGGGCAGATGGTTTCGCCCATCGACGTGATCGCTGATGGTAACCGCAAGCTTCATGCCGTTGGAACGGGTGTAATCAATGGGACCCTTGCCATAGACACAGTGGACGCGCCACTCGTTGCCTTTGACAAGCCGTCGCTTCTTGACTTCAACAACACGCTTCCCGACTCGGGCAAAGGAGTTCACGTCAACCTGCACAACAACGTGTGGGGGACGAACTTCCCAATGTGGTATGAGGAAGACGCACGGTTCAGGTTCAAGCTGCGGGACAATAAGTAGTGCCCGGGATGTGTTCGTCCGGGAATCCATTCCCTGACGAACACATCCTGCTGCGATCTCTAAGACAACGTAGGTCTTGGCTCTTTTTGGGCCTCGATGACCTTCTTGCGCGCTGCCATTATGTCTTGAGCGAGAAACGCCCTGTACTGCGCGAACACCTCACCGGCCTGACGCAATATGTACGCCGGGTGCAGTGCGGCGATCGCGTAGGGCGCGTATTTGCTATCGAAGAACTTGCCGCGCTCCTGAGTCATGCGAAAATCCTTGTGGATGATGAACTTCGCCGAGGGTGCGCCAAGCGAGAGTATCACCACCGGCCGCATGATCTCAAGCTGGCGCTCAAGCCACGGCGTGCAGGACTCGATCTCGGCGGGCATCGGCGGACGGTTGCGGCTTCGCCCGTTTTCGATGATGCACGCCCGGCACTTGATCACGTTGCAGATAAAGACGTGTTTGCGCGTGATGCCGCACTCCTGCATCACCTGGTCAAGAAGCGCCCCTGCGCGGCCTACAAACGGCCTCCCCGTCGCGTCCTCGTTTGCTCCCGGTCCCTCTCCGACGATCACAAGCGGCGAGTCGGGGTTCCCCTCGCCGAAGACGACGTTGGTGCGGGTGCGGCAGAGTTCGCAGCGCTCGCAGACGCTTGCCGTCTGTCGAAGCTCCTCAATAACCGGCGCAACGCTTGGTCTCTCCTCGCTCATTCCAGCGCGTACCTCAAGTCGATCGACTCCAGCCCCGCAAGGAGCGCTTCATAGGCCTTGTCGAGCGCCTGGGGCATCACCTTGATGTCTGCAATCACGGGCATGAAGTTCGTGTCGCCGTTCCATCTCGGCACTATGTGCACGTGCACGTGGTCGGCTATTCCCGCACCCGCGACCTTGCCGAGGTTCACGCCTATGTTGAACCCGTCCGGCCCAAACGCCGACGCGAGTGTGTCTTTGCCGATGCGCACGAGCCTCATAATGTCGAGCATTTCGTCATCGGTCAGCTCTGAGAAGTCACCGATGTGCCTGTACGGCGCGATCATCAGGTGCCCGTTGTTGTAGGGGAAAGCGTTCAGCATTATAAACGAGAGCCTGCCGCGAAACAGGATCATATTCTCCCGGTCGCGCTCTTCCTCTGGCTTGTAGCAGAAGATACACCCCGGTTTGTCGTCAGCCGTGACGTATTCCATCCTCCACGGCGCCCAAAGTCGTTCCATCGGTTACCTCTCCTTCGTAAATGGCGCTTTATGCCATTTACGTTCCCATCGTGACGAAGCTGGCAGCGGCGCGCAGTCTGCGCTGCGAGAAGCTTCAGACACGATTCCCTTCATAAATGGCGCTCTATGCTATTTACGTTTCTGCAAATAGCGGCACGTCTTCTTGTGCCGCGAGTTGCTCTTGTTTTGTATCGATATTTATCTTATCAAAATCTATCTCGCCGACTCCCGATTCGCTCGCTTTTCTGATGTGGGCGACCTTCCTTGGGTCGAGCCCGAAGAGCGTCGCGCCGTAAGCGTCGACTGCGACTTGGTCCGTCCCCGCGATCACCTGGTGGAGGTCCTGCACGTCACCGGGGCCCTTGGGGCCGTTTGTCAGGAGCACGCGCGAGGCGTCGAGGATGGTCAGGTCGGGCCGCACAGCCCCTGCGAAGTCGGCTATGCACTGGTGGATGCTCCCGCTCGCGTGCCACCCCGACGGGCTCCACACCAGTCCCATCAGGTTCTTCATCCCGAGGGATACCCCCGTTTCCGGGTGGACCTTCGCCGTCGGCATATTGATAAACACATCAGCCCGCAAAACGTCCCTAAGTGCCTGGTCGCCCTGCAGGCATTTGCCCCGTGCGATCTTGATCGCGGTGTAAAGGTCGGCGGTTTGAGCCGCCACGACCCTTGCTCCAAGCGCTTCGGCCACGTCCCTCACCTGGGTTACGTCAAGAGCCGACTCGAAGTCCTGCTCGATGATGTGGTCGACGACGAGCACGTCCCTGGCTCCGGCTTCTTTGCAAAGCTCGATCACCGCGGCGACCGTGTCGGGGTGAGTCGTCGCGGCCTGTTCAGGAGTTCTCGCCCAGGAGATATTGGGCTTGAGGAGCACATAATCGCCCTTGTTCACAAACGCACTGATGCCACCGAGCTTGTCGATCGCCTCCCGAACCGCGAGCCTTCGGTCCGGGGTCGTCGATACGGCGAAGGCGGGATCTCTGGCGACGCGCGGAGCCCTGCCCAGAGGTCTATTCTTCAGCCCCCGGCCAAACCTCCCAAGCGCAAAGCCCGCAGCTGATTTTGCAGCCGAAGACAAAAGCTCTCTTCTTCCCATGCCATCTTGGTCACTCATGGGTATTATTATAGCATTAGCAGAGCTGGAGTGGCACGCAATGTGCATAAACCAAGGTATGAGACTTGTAACGACACTTGCCATGGTGATGATCACTGTTATGTTCGGCGCGCTTGCCGCACCCGCCGAAGAGATTGCAAGCGGGACAACGCTTCTGGTTGCCAAGGTGAGCCCGCAGGCGGTAGTCAGCCTTTCAAGCGGCGCGAGCTATGAGCTGAAGTACGACCAGATCGTCGAGAGCGAGGGTGGGACGGTTCGCCTGATGATCGAGGACGGCGACAGCTTCCGTCTCGTGACAGATCTTCGGGACGACAAAGATGCCGCGCTTCGCACCGAGTTTGCCAAGGGCGGCGTTTCATTGTTGCGGATCGAGTGCGTCTTTCCCTGACGCGCGCTTGAGAACGTAGACATGTTGGTTTCCCGCCAGAAACGTGGGCGTTAGCTGAAAGCCCGCAAACGCGCGCCAGACCTGTTCACGATCGATTCCGTAACGCCTCCCAAGCTGCCTCCACGCCTCCCCAGGCTCGGTTACGTCCTCCAAGACATACACACCTGTGCCAGCATCAAGGCGCGATCGAATATCGGCCCGCAGGGCCTCTATGCCGCGTGCCCCGTGGCGGCCCATCACCTGGTTAAGCGATATGACCCGGCGGTTGGCGAAGTAGGGGACGTAGACCTCCATCTGAGCAAGATACCCCATCCCCGAGACGACTACAAACGACCCCCGAGGAGTGTTCAGAGCGACCGCGCGCGCGATCGTCACCGACTTGTTGGAGCGCTCCGGCATGTGCGGCAGCACGTACTGGGTGAAGTTCACCGCGCCAAGGACTATCGCAATCGCTGAGGCCACCGGGACCACTCTATTTATATGGACCGAGTTCACCGCAAGCACCATCACAATCGCCGAGGCCACCGGGATCCAAAACGCGAAATATCCCGGCGCCCAGACCGTGAAGAACGCGCCGTAGAGGACAATCCAGACCACTGTAAGCGCATTGAAGGCAAACAGCGGATTTGTTTTGTTCGCCGCACCGGACCCCGCCTTCGCGCCTTCGATGTCTGTGATTGCACCCCGTCGCCCGACCCTCAGCGCCTCCCTCGCAAGCGCCGACCCGATGACCAGCCCCGCGCACAACGCAAAGACCACCCTTGTGACCTCGGACGATATCGCCGATGTCGTGACAAACGCGTGGGCAAGCGCGAGCGCGTCTTTTCCGAGATTGCCAGGTATGTCGAAGCTCCACCAAGTCCCCTCATGCGCGTAAGCGAGCATCCACTTCTGCGCAGCGTCAAAGGTGTGGATGCCGCGCACCTCAAGCGCGACAAGATAGGGAACTCCAAGCGCGACGAAGAACGCACCAGCAAGCGCCGACGCCAAGCCAAGCTTGCGTTTCACGTCGACCGGCGCAAGCATGACTCCCGCCGCCCCGACAAGCACGAACATGCCGTGGCTTTGGTGTAGCAGAGCCGCCATCGCCGTCAGTGCCCCCACAGCCGCCGTGTTTCTAGCTCCCCCGACCCTTGCTGTTCTCCATGCAAAGAAAAACGCCGGAAATATCGCCGCCATCGCCGGAATATTCGCCCGCCCGTCGGTGCTAGCCGTCCACCATCCAAACGATAATCCGAGCACAGCAGTCGATACCACCGCAACAAGCGATCTCTTGGACGAAGAGATCTCCCCGGCAGTCGCGGCAATCACGTTTGATATCACCAGATAGCAAAACGCCAGCCCGAGCGCCCCGAAGAGCGAGTTCATAACCTGAAGCGCCACGATCGACTGAACCTGCGGCGAAAACGTTCTCATTGTGTGCCAGGTGACGTATCCCAGGCTGTTGAATGCGAGGTGGTGGGGGTGAAGCAGCGCCTTTGGCCCTGCCATATCAGCGTATCGGATCGAGGTCGCATAGTTCAGCGCATCAAATGTATAGTTTGAGGTCGGAGTAGCAAGGTAGAGCACCAAAAACGCGATAAACACCCCAAACGCGACCCACATATTGCTTTGTTGATCCTCTGACATCGCAAGCCCTCCGGCCTACATAGTTCCCGCCGCACAAGTCCCTCAAACCGACGGCTGCTACCGACTCCCTGCTAACCCGCATTATTCACGAGAAGCGTGAATAATGCTCTGTTAGCGAGAGCTTTATTCGTTTCACGAATGAAGCGGGCTAACAGCTAATACCTAACAGCTAATAGCTCGTCTTGACTGCTGAGCCAGTAAATGTTACATTTGTAGTCGATGAGATATTCTGCGCTTCGGCGCAAATACACAATAACAAGAATGGAATCACACTTATATGGTAGCAACTGCTAAGGATAAGTTCAGGGCAAAGGTACAGTGGTGGCGCGTGCCGATTATGGCGGCGATTCTCGCAACAGGGGTATATTTTATGAAGAACCCCGCTGGCAAGGATGCCCCCGTGTCTCCGTGGGTTTGGGCCGGAATGGCGCTGACGTTTTTCGGTGAACTTTGGCAGCTTTGGGCAGCCTCTCACCTCCACAAGGACAAGGCGCTTGCCGCCTCCGGACCGTACAAGCACGTGCGAAACCCGATGTATTTCGGCAGGTTTTTCGTGCTTCTCGGGTTTGTGATGATGGTCGGTCAGTCGTACCCTCCCTGCGGACTGTGGGTTGCGGTTGGGCTTTATTACACCATTTTCGCGCTCTACGTCACTGCGCGAGTCAGCCGCGAGGAAGAGCGACTCCGCGGAATATTCGGCGAAGATTACATCCACTTCTGCAGCGAAGTGCCGAGGTTCTTCCCCAGGCTCAAGTCCTACTCCAAAGGCAGCAACAAGCGCGCCCAGTGGAGCGGCATCGCCCGAAACCACGAGTATCTGAATATGATCGCCGCGCTCGTTATGTTCGTCGTGATCTACCTGCGCATTACTCAGTGGTAAGCATTCAGGATTGAGCATTGAGGCGGACATCCCGTTCGCCTCAACTTCAAACTCATTCTTTTCCCATTCCGTGAACATTCCTCCTCTATGTTTCGTCTAACAACTGGAAGCGGATTAACTTGAGTCCGCCCGCGTGCGCGCCTGCTGGGGCGAAAAATATGGGGCTGGAGGAAGGATTATGAGGCTGGGACGTGGAAATGGTAATCAGAAGGATTTTGTGGCGAAGGAGCGGTTGTTGATGCTGACATTTAAGAGATCGGTCGCCGTGACGCTTGGCGTGGCAATTTTGATTGGCGCGAGCGCGGCTGCTATGGCTATAGAAACGACACTTGCAGGGATCAGGCTCGGAGCGCCGGGTTCGGATGTCCTCAAGAGATATGGTAACCCGACCAAGATCGTCGTCGGCTACGTTAACGTGGCGGGCGCCGGTCAGACCGGTCAGGCCGGAAGCACCGGTATGGACAATGGGTCGAACGGAAACGGGCTCCTTGGGCAGCTCGGTTCTTATTACAATAATTTGGCGAACGAGGCCGGAGGCGGCGCGCCTGCTCTTCCTTCAATGGGTGGCCTGGGGATGCCAGGGGCGACTTCAATGCCCGGCGCACCTGGTCAGCCGACTGGGCCTGGGCCTGGGACAGAGCAGCAGATCACCTGGACATACGACCTTCCCGGTGGGACGACGCTTGAGTATCTGATTTCCGACAAGGGTGTGGTCGTTCAGATCACGGCCAGTGGCTCCGGCAGCTTCACGCTCGCAAAGACGAGCAAGGGTGTTAAGTTCGGCACAGCCTACAAGGATGTCATTATGAAGTACGGCTTCCCTGAGGAGCATATCAAGATCAGCAAGTTTGTTCGCGCAAGCTATGCCGACAAGAGCCGGGTGGTCTTCACCTTCCTTAAAGAGAAGGTTGTGGGTATCACGGTCGCTCTTAAGCTCGACGATTAATAAATCTTATACCAGAGGTGATGTGGTGTGGACTCCCGCTATCCGCTGGAGGAAATCCGGTCGCGATGCGAACTTGTGGAGATCATATCTCCCCATGTCGCCTTAAAGCGTAGCGGGAAGAACCTCAAGGGCGTATGCCCGTTCCACAGTGAGAAGACGCCTTCGTTCATCGTCAACCAGGAAACACAGAGGTACAAGTGTTTCGGGTGCGGCGAGAGCGGCGACGTCTTCAATTTTGTGATGCGCGTCGAGGGACTTACTTTCCCTGAGGCGGTGGAACAGCTCGCCCGGAAGGTTGGCGTCTCAATTGAGCGCACTCCCGGCGACAACAGGGTGACTGCGGAACGCGATCTCCTGCTGAAAATCAACCAGCTTGCCACTGACTTTTTTCGAAAGCAGCTTACTGCAAGCAAGTTCGCTATCGACTACCTGAACAGGCGCGGGATAACTCCCGAGGCCGCCGACAAATTTCGGGTGGGCTACGCAAAGGACGAGTGGAGAGCGCTTTCCGACTTTCTGCGAAGCCAGAGGATCAGGCCCGAGGACGCCGCACGGGCGGGGGTGCTGATCGAAAGCGACAAGGGCACCGGGTTTTACGACCGCTTCCGCAACCGGCTGATGTTCCCCATCTGCGACGTTCAGGACAGGGTCATCGCGTTTGGCGGACGGGCGCTTGCGGAGGGTGATGTGAAATACATCAACTCGCCGGAGACCAAAGTTTTCTTGAAGAACCGGACGCTCTATGCGCTCAACCTTGCGCGTAAAGAGATCATTGAGCAGAGCAAAGTGGTCCTGGTCGAAGGCTACATGGACGCGCTGACCGCGCATGCCGCGGGGTTCACGAATGTGGTTGCGAGTATGGGAACTGCGCTCACTCAGGAGCACGTAAACATACTATCGCGCTACACCCGGCAGGCTGTGCTTGCTTATGACGCGGACTCGGCGGGGATGAACGCGGCGATTCGCGGCGCTCCGATGTTTGAAGAGGCCGAGTTTGACGTGCGGGTCGCGCCGATGCCCGAGGGGGAAGACCCCGATAGCCTGATCAGGCGGGGTGACCGGGCGGTTTTTGCAGAGCTTGTCGCGGGGGCGATTCCTATTCCGGATTACCGGTTCAGGATGATTTCGGCCAAACACGATCTTTCGACCCGGGCGGGTCAGCTCGCGATGCTTCGGGAAGCGATACCCATCGTCGCCGAAGTCGCGCAGCAGGTGGAGCGGGAGCGGCTTATTGCGCTCTTGGCGCCGTATCACCCAAATTACGGCAGCGGAACGACGCCTGCGGAGGTGCATATCCGCCAGGAGATAGAGGCGCGGCGCACCAGGGTTGCGCAGCAGCAGAGGCCTCAATCCGGGCCGACGCGCAGGCCTGTCGCAAGACAGGGACGGGTCGATCTTCTCTCAGAAGAAGGAAAAGCGGTCCGAAAAGCAGAACGTGAACTTCTGGGTAAGATAATCTGTCATGGCGCTTCGGCAGACGATGTGTTCGCCGCGGTGCCCCCCGAGAGCTTTATTGTCGAGGACACGAAAACTGTTGCGACAGTCGTGCGCGAAGAACTGGCGAATCGGGGAAAACTAAATGTAGACGCGCTCTGTGCAAGGCTTGCGGGAACGCCGGGGGAGGGGCTTTTAAACGAGCTTCTCGTCCAGACCTCCGAATCATCGGAGACTCCGATAGCCGAGCTTTTGGACGCGATTAAATTATATAGGAATAAAGAACACGAAAAACGCTTCCGGATGCTTGCTGGTAAAATTCAGCGAGGAGAAATCAAGGGAACAGATAAAGAATTCTCAGAGTACTGGCAGTTGGTACGTGAATTGCACATGTAGTAATAGCTGTTCTCGCGGACGATGAGTTTGTTATGGGTCGGGGTGGGCCCGGACTCTTTGGTTTGAGGGCGCTTGATTGAGTGGTCGCGCCGGAAGTGTTTGAGAGGAGTTGAGTAATAGTGGCTGTGGACCAGTTAAAAGGCAGCGAAGAAATTCGAACGCTGATAGATGAGGGCAAGCGCAAGGGCGTACTGACCTACGAAGAGATTACAGATGCGCTCAGCCATCAGGAGGAGCTTGACGCCGAGCAGTACGATGACCTGCTGCAGACCTTCGCCGATGAAGGCATCAGGATCGTCGAAAAGGCAAAAGAGTTCCCGGCGCTCGCTGAGCGAGCGGCAGCGCCCGATGAAATCCTCGCCCACGAGGCTGAGGCTGCTGAAGAAGACCTCGTCGCGATGGAAGGTATGCCGCTTGACGACTCCGTCCGGATGTGGCTGCGCGAGATCGGCAAGACGCCGCTTCTTAACGTGCATCAGGAGGTCAACCTCGCACAGCGAGTAGAGGCTGGTGAAGACGAGGCCAAGGCTACCCTCATCGAGGCGAACCTTCGGCTTGTCGTCAGTATCGCCAAGCGCTACAGTGGCAGAGGTATGAGCTTCCCGGATTTGATCCAGGAAGGCAACATCGGTCTCATCAGGGCGGTCGAGAAGTTCGATTACCGTAAGGGTTATAAGTTCAGCACATACGCCACGTGGTGGATCAGGCAGGCTATCACCCGGGCGATCGCCGACCAGGGCAGGACCATTCGAATCCCTGTCCATATGGTCGAGACGATCAACCGGCTGATCAAGACAAGCGGCCAGCTCCTCCAGGACCTCGGTCGCGAGCCTACAATCGACGAGCTCGCCCGGGAGATGGGGCTGCCGACCGAGCGTGTAAGTGAGATCATCAGAATCGCGCCGGAGCCGCTTTCGCTCGAGACGCCGATCGGTGAGGAGGAGGACAGCCACCTCGCCGACTTCATCCCGGACGATGAGGCTATAAGCCCGGCTGAGGCCGCTTCCAACATGATTCTAAGGGAGAAGATCGAGGAGGTCCTGAACAACCTGACGCCTCGCGAGCGGGACGTGCTCAAGATGCGTTTCGGGCTTGATGACGGTTACTCCCGAACTCTTGAAGAGGTCGGTCGTCACTTCAAGGTGACCAGGGAGCGAATCCGACAGATTGAGGCGAAGGCCCTCAAGAAGCTGCGGCATCCGAACAGGAGCAGGAAGCTCCGCGACTACCTCGAGTAGGCCCGGAGCCTGAACAAGTAAGTGCGCGGCCCCGCTGTTCATTAGTCGACGGCGGGGCCGCTTTTGCGTTTGGAGTATAATATAGTCAGAATCATCCCCCTCTCCCATTGATGGTGAGGGCCGGGGTGAGGGGTGTCTGTAGGAGTATATGAGCATTTTGAATATTCGAAAAATTGAACTTCTTGCCCCTGCGCGGGACCTGGAGTGCGGGATAGCGGCGATCGACTGTGGCGCGGACGCGGTGTACATCGGCGGGCCAAAGTTTGGAGCGCGTGAGGCTGCCGGAACGAGCGTCGAGGACATCTCGCGCCTGATCGAGCACGCCCACAGGTATTGGGCTCGGGTATACGTGACCGTCAACACGCTTCTTCACGACGAAGAGATTGCCCCCGCGCTTGCGACGATCCGGGAGCTTTACAAGGCAGGCGTAGATGCCGTGATCGTCCAGGACGCGGGGCTTCTTGAGAGCGAGCTTCCTCCGGTCCCGATCATCGCAAGCACCCAGATGCACAACAACACCCCCGAGCGGGTGAAGTTTCTCGAAGATATTGGAATCAGCCGCGCGATCCTTGCCCGTGAGCTCGACTTGGAGCAAATCAAGTCCATACGCGAGCAAACCAGCATCGAGCTCGAATACTTCGTGCATGGAGCGCTCTGCGTCAGTTACAGCGGGCAGTGCTACTTGAGCTACGCGATCGGCGGACGGAGCGGCAACCGTGGCCAGTGCGCCCAGCCCTGCCGCAAGCTCTACACGCTTGAGGACAGGCAGGGGAGGGTGATTGCGCGCGACAAGCATCTGCTCTCGATCCGCGACCTGAACCTTTCCGAGGACCTGCGCGAGCTTATCGACGCCGGTGTAACCTCCTTCAAGATCGAGGGACGCTTGAAGGACCGCGCCTACGTGTCAAACGTCGTCGCGGCCTACCGTGCCAAGCTCGACGAGCTCCTGCCCGAGATGGGGTTTGTGAAATCGTCCTCCGGCACAAGCAACCCGGGATTCACTCCTGATATCTTGAAGACATTTAACCGTGGATACGGCAAACACTTCCTATACGGGCGAAAAGAACATCTTGGCTGCCCCGACACCCCCAAGATGATCGGCGAGGTCGTCGGTCGGGTCGCTTCGGTCGGCGCGAAGTCGTTTGTGTTCGAGGGGTCGGCGGAGCTTCACCCCGGCGACGGAGTATGCTTCTTCAACACGTACGGAGCGCTTGTTGGGACGACCATCAACAGAGTCGACGGCAAAATCGTGACGCCGGACAAGATCGATGGCATCCAATCAGGCGTCCAGCTATTGAGAAACCATGACCACAAGTTTCTTCAGCGGCTTGCGAAGAACCATGCAGAACGTAAGATTGCCGTGGAGTTCGCCCTTCGCGAGTCACCCGACGGCTTTGTGCTTAACGCGACCGACGAAGACGGCATCTCGGTCGAGTTTGAGCTTGTGAATGAAAAAGTCCCCGCCAACACGCCGG
The DNA here is from genome assembly GCA_038207085.1 of Armatimonadota bacterium. Classification (GTDB taxonomy): domain Bacteria; phylum Armatimonadota; class UBA5829; order UBA5829; family DTLH01; genus JBBRAE01. The sequence goes on along the minus strand of JBBRAE010000017.1, from coordinate 27,026 downwards.
AACGGTCGCTTGAGACGATCCAGTCTCAGCTTACCAAGACCGGTGACAGCGCGTTTGACTGCTCAGGGGTTGTGGTAGAGCTTGAGAACGTCCCATTCCTGTCGATGTCCAAGATTAACGAGCTTCGGCGAGGGGCAATCGGGCTGCTGCGGACTGAGCGCGACCGGCTGCGCCCTCGGGAGACGGGAGAGATCGCGAAAAACGACGTCCCCTATCCTGAAAAGACGCTCGATTACCACGGAAACGTCCTGAACAGCCGCGCCGCTGCGTTTTACAAGCGTCACGGGGTTCAGTCGATCGATCGCGCCGCCGAGTCCGGCATGGATCTTTTGGGCAAACAGGTGATGACGACCCGTTACTGCCTGCGTCATGAGTCGGGGGCCTGCCCGAAGATCGATCGCTCAGCCGACGCTTCACCTGTCTTTCTGATAAGTGGTGAAGGTGACAAGCTTGAGGTTCGTTTCGACTGCGCGCACTGTGAGATGCACGTGTTTCTGACCCGGAAATGGCTAGACGGCAGGACGGTCCGGCCGAAGAGTTGATTTGGCCCAACAAAGCGTGGGCGAACGGGGATCGGGTTATAGTTCGTCCGGATCTGTACCAACTGTTCGTCCGGATATGTTATCCGGGACGTTTGGGCCGGGTAGGCATCTGTGATGCCGGTAGATTGGGCACAGTCGAAATACCGGGATCACAGATCCCTTGTTTGCCATCAGGCCCCGGATTGCAAATCCGGGCCAACATCGGCGCAATCCGGGCCAACGTACTCCGCCGACCCAACGGACACCAGCTTCGGCCCCGTCCTTGACAGCCTGCCCGCCAGACTTTAGAATGATGCAACGAGACGTGACAAAAGGAGGACGGTCATCGGCCCTCTGCTATCGGCGGACACCGCTGATTGCTGACGGCTGACGGCCAAGCTAGATATGCTTGACGCAAAAATGGTACGCACAAATCCCGACAAGGTCCGACAGGCGCTTGTCAACCGACAGGACTCGACGGAGCAGATCGACAAGTTTCTCGCCCTCGACGAAGAGCGCCGAAAGCTTCTCACCGAGTCCGAGGTGCTGAAAGCCGAGCGCAACAAAGTTTCCGAAGAGATCGCCAAGATGAAGCGCGAGAAGGTGGACGCCATCTCAGAGATCGAGCGAATGCGCGGCGTGTCTGAGAAGATCAAGGAGCTCGACGCAAAGTTCGCCGAGCTTGACGCCGAAGCTGAGGACATCCTGATGCGTGTCCCGAACCTCCCGCATGAGTCTGTACCGATTGGCAAGGACGCAAGCGACAACCCGATCGTGCGCACCTGGGGCGAGCAGAAGCAGTTCGACTTCGAGCCACAGGCTCACTGGGACATCGCCAAAACGCTAGATATCATCGACTTCGAGCGCGGCACCAAGCTTTCAGGCAGCGGTTTCATACTCTACAAGGGTCTCGGCGCGCGGCTTGAGCGGGCGTTGATCAACTATATGCTCGACCTGCACACCCGCGAGCACGGCTACCAGGAGATACTCCCGCCCTTCATCGTCAACCGGGCGACCATGACCGGCACCGGGCAGCTGCCGAAGTTCGAGTACGATATGTATCGCCTGCCCGACGACGACCTGTTCCTGATCCCAACCGCCGAGGTCCCCGTGACCAACATCTACAACAGTGAGATACTAGACGGCGAGAGCGTCCCGAAATACATGACCGCCTACACCCCCTGCTTCAGGCGCGAGGCCGGTTCCGCGGGCAAAGACACTCGTGGACTCTTGCGCGTGCATCAGTTCGACAAAGTCGAGATGGTCAAATACGCCCGCCCCGAAGAGAGCTACGACGAGCTGGAGAAGATGACCCACGACGCCGAAGAGGTCCTCCAGAATCTCGGCCTCACATACCGGGTCATTCTCCTTTGCACCGGTGATATGGGTTTTAGCTCCGCCAAGACCTACGACCTTGAAGTATGGAGCCCAGGCGTTGGCACGTGGCTTGAGGTGTCGAGCTGTTCAAACTGCGAAGACTTCCAGGCCCGCCGAGGCAGCATCCGGTTCCGAAGAGAGTTCGGCGCAAAGCCAGAGTTCGTCCACACGCTAAACGGCTCCGGCGTCGCGCTACCAAGAACGGTAATCGCGATCATCGAGAACTACCAGCAGCCCGATGGAACGATCATCGTCCCCGAGGTGCTTCGTCCGTATATGGGTGTGGATGTGATTGGGTAGTCTATGAGCGTGCACATACAGGTTGAACCGAGCGTCATAGTGGATTTCTGCATGCCGCGTGAAGAGGAAAGAGTCAGATAGCGGGTCGGATCTGCCGCTTGACATTGTATGTTAATATTATACAATTGTATGGAATTAACATACGATGAGGTGGTCTATGCTTGATGCGCTTTTTGTTTCGAAGTCGAGAATTGAGGTGCTGAAGCATCTGCTTCTTGACCCACAGGGACGGTTCTATCTGCGGGAGCTTGCTGTGACGGCTGCCATTCCACTACGAAGCGTTCAGGTGGAGCTCAAGCGACTGACGGACGCCGGAGTGCTGTTGCGCGAGGTAAGTGGCAGGCAGACTTACTACACGGTTAATGAGCGATGTCCGGTTGTGCCGGAATTGCGGTCTATGTTCGTCAAGACCGTCGGTGTTGCGGATGTGCTGAAATCAGCGCTCGAACCTTTGGTAGATGATGTCGTTGCGGCGTTCATTTATGGCTCCTACGCTCGTGGTGATGTTCGGTCCGAAAGCGATATCGATCTTTTCGTCATTGGGAGAGTCAGTCTTCGCAATCTGGTGTCGTCGCTAAGCGGTGTGAACGTTGGTCGGGTGATCAATCCAACTGTTATATCTCTTGGGGAATTTCGTGAACGCCTGCAGCTAGGTGACCACTTTGTATCGACGCTGATGGATGCTCCAAAACTGTTTCTGATGGGGGATAAGGATGGGCTTGAATGAATTGATTGACGGCGGGAACGTAGTCAGGCAAGACACGTCTAGAAACGAAGTCCAGGAGCTACTGAGGGTGGTAGCGCGTTCTGTTTAAGATGCTGCTGCCAAGGGACTCTCATCGGAGGGACGATTCACACTTGCCTACGATGGCGCTCTGCTCTTGTCTACGATTCCGTTGCGTTGTGCGGGATATCGCACCCGTGGCGAAGGGCACCATTGGTCGGTGTTCAATGCCCTGCCTGACCTGATGGGCGAGGAAGTCTCAGAAATTGCGATATATTTCCAGACCTGCAGGGCAAAACGCAGTTCGGCGATGTATCACCAGAGTTCGGTGGTCAGCAGAGATGAATCTGATGAACTCTTTCGTGAAGTGGAAGCGTTTGACAGGCTTGTAAGACAGTGGTTAAAGGTGAAGTATCCGCCGTATGCGTGAACGTTGAAGGTCTTCTATCTTGATCCGCTGTTGCGGGAGTATATATGGCAGATAGCAATCTCAACATAGTCACCGGCGCATTCGGTTACACCGGCATGCATATCACGAGTCGACTTCTCGGCAGGGGAGGACGAGCCCCTTCGGTGAGGAGGTCGGTGGGCTGCTCGACAACCTGCTGGTGTCCTCAAACCCGCCCACGGGCAGCACGAAACTCTCCCTCTGGGTAAGATAAAACTCGGAGTGGCTGGGTCGCGTGTATATGTCTGAGGTCGCACGACATTTTCGGTAGAAGGAAACAGCCGGGCTTACGGTGAATCGTCATATATACCCGAGCGATAGAGCGCACAGATGCGCCTGTTTGCGAAGGAGGCAAAGGAGCCTTGTTATGTATTGCAGCAGTTGTGGTCAGCAGATTGATGATCGCGCGACGGTGTGTCCGCAGTGCGGAGCCCCGACACGGCAGGCTATGAGCCTGCCGGGCGACGAGCGCACCTGGGCGATGCTCTGTCACCTGCTGCCGCTGATTCTCATCTTTAGCACGTTTTACCTCTCATTCCTCGCGCCGCTTATCATACTGCTTGTGAAAGGCAAAGAAAGCGCGCTCGTCGATGACCAGGCCAAGGAATCGCTCAACTTCCATATCAGCCTGATGATCTACGGGGTTATCTTGTTCCTCGTGGCGATCACCATCATCGGTCTCATTATCGCGGTACCCGCGGCAATCGCGCTTATCATATTCCAGATCGTGGCGATGATAGTCGCCTCAATTCGAGCGAACTACGGTGAGTATTATCGATACCCCCTCTGCATAAGGTTTATCAAGTAAGCAGGTCTCTTCAGTGTCAAGATGTCTCCATAACTTGAGAAAGGGATTACACAAATGATCTGTAGTAAGTGTGGAAAAGAAGTCTCCGACGGCGCAGTGTCCTGCGGATGGTGCGGAGAGTCTACCGGAAGCGTTCCGGCGACAGCGACTGCTCCGCCGCTGACGACCGGCTATGCCAGCCAGCCTGTTGGGGCAAGTGGCCCCGTGCTGAACGCCGAGGGTGTGCCGGTTGAAATCGCCGGCAAGCTCAACTGGGGTGCATTCCTCCTTGGTCCTATCTGGTCGATCGCGCACAGCACGTGGATCGGTCTGCTCTGCCTGCTGCCCTACGTCGGCATCGTTATGTCGATCGTTCTGCTCATCAAGGGCAACGAGTGGGGTTGGAAGAACCGACAGTTCAGCAGCGTGCAGGACTTCAATGACTGCCAGAAGGTTTGGACGAAGTGGGGAGTCGCGGTTTTCATCTGCGGCGTTGTGCTCGGAATCATCGGCGGCTGCTTGGCTGCCGTGATTGGGATAAGTACCGCCGGTGGCATGCGTTAGGTTTTTCGGTGTGCTTCGGCGCTGGTCGAAGCACACTTCTCACATCCTCAGCAGACGATTGCCCCTGATTTTCTTCTTTTGCGTATATTCTCAAACAAAGTCACATATCTCGCAGGATTTTCCATATCAGTGGTTAAGGGGTAAACTGTGCGTCCCCTTGGGGCGACACCAACTGGCCGAATCAAAGCTTGGTGACTGGGTATGCGAACAATTTGGAGGCTGCTTGGCTTCTACAAGAAATACTGGAAATGGGCGATGCTCTCGCTTCTCACGATGCTTGCCGTCGAAGCGTTCTCTCTTGCGACCCCGAAGGTAATCGGTGGCGCAATCGGCGTCGGGGTGAAGAACCACAACTATATACTGGCCCGCAACCTTGGGCTGCTGCTCGTCGGGATGCACATCGTCAAGGCGTTCTTCATTTACGCGAGGACGAACCTTGTCCAGTATACGGCGCAGCGGACCATCTTCGACATCCGCAACAGGCTCTTTGACCACATCCAGCGCCTTTCCTTTAGCTACCACGATGAGGCCGAGACCGGGCAGCTTATTTCCCGCTCTACCGCCGACGTCGAGGCGCTGCAGGGGTTCCTCGCTGACGCCATGATGTGGATTACCACCAACATCGTGGTTATTATCGGAATATCCATCGCATGCTTTCTGTTGAACTGGAAGCTTGCCCTGGCTTCCTTCGCCCCGATGCCGATTCTTATGGTTGTCGTGCTCATCTACAGCAGAAAAGTGGGGCCTGTGCTTGCGAGCGTGCAAAACCAGTTCGGCGATATGACTGCAAAGATTCAGCAGAATGTTATGGGGATCAGGGTAGTCAAGGCGTTTGCTCGCGAGAAATTCGAGACTGAGAAGTTCGACCGTGAGGCAAGTGGGCTTGTCGCGCTAAACCTTGAGGCGGCGCGGATTTCGGCGCTTTATCTGCCTATGGTAGACTTTATCGCGGCGTTTGGCGTCACGTTTGTCATGGGTTATGGCGGATTAATGGTGGTGCACAAGACCCTTTCGCTGGATGAGTTTCTTCAGTTTTTGATGTATGTGGGCTGGATCGTTTGGCCGATCAGGATCACGGGTTGGATCGCCAACATGACCAAAAACGCGGTCGTCTCAGCCGATAGAATATTCGAAATCCTCGACACCCACGCCGAAACCCAGGTCCGCGACGGGCGGCACGAGATCAAGAACTGCCAGGGCGCGGTGGCGTTCAGCAACGTCTCGTTCACCTATGCTGACGGCAGCCGCGCGCTTTCGGGGATCAACCTCAGAGTCGAACCCGGCCAGATGATCGCGGTGATGGGGCCGACGGGGTCCGGCAAATCGACCGTGATCAACCTGCTCCCGCGCTTCTACGACGTGACCGAAGGGGCAATCCTGATAGACGGGCGCGACATCCGCGAGTACAAGCTCGAATCACTTCGCCGCCACATCGGACTGGTTTCCCAGGAGACGTTTCTTTTCGGGGACACGGCATACGAGAACATCGCCTACGGCCGCCCCGGCGCGCCGCTTGAGCAGGTGATGGAGGCCGCGCGCGCTGCAAACATACACGAGTTTATCATTGGGCTTCCTGATGGCTATAGCACCAAGATCGGCGAGCGCGGCGTGAACCTTTCCGGCGGGCAAAAGCAGAGGATCGCGATCGCCCGGGCGATTCTGATGAACCCACCGATCTTAATCTTAGACGATGCGACCTCAAGCGTCGACACTGAAACCGAGTCGCAGATCCAAAAAGCCCTGAACGCGCTTACCGAGAGCCGGACGACCTTTGTCATCGCCCAGCGAGTCTCTACAGTCAAGCGAGCCAACCGAATTATCGTGCTCGACAAGGGCCGAATCGTCGAAAGCGGGACCCACGACGATCTGTTGGCCGCGGGTGGGCTCTACTCGGAGATTTTCAACATGCAGTTTGGGGCTCAACTTACGGAGGAGCCAAGTGGCACATCAGGCGTTTGACGACGAGATTCTCGGAAAAGCTTTTGACGCAAGGCTCGCAAAGAAGGCGTTCGTATTCGTAAAGCCGCACATGCGCCGGGTAGTTCTCGCGCTTGTGATAATGTTTCTTACCACTGCGGCGAACCTGACGGCTCCGTGGCTTCAGCAGATGGCAATCGACGACGGCATTATGAAGGGGAACACGGGTCTCCTCGTTCGGCTCTCGGTCTGCTATGTGCTGGTCTGGCTCTTCTATTGGCTGACCCAGTATGTGCAGAGCCGCTTGGTGGCAAGTCTCGCCCAGCGGGTAATTCTGAGCATTCGCCGTACACTTTTTTTGCACATTCAGAGCCAGTCACTCGACTTTTTCGACAACCGTGAGGTCGGACGGATTATCTCTCGCCTGACAAGCGATGTCGGTGCGCTGAACCAGTTCCTCACGTCGGCCTCACTGTCGCTTGTCACCGACTCCCTGATGCTGGTCGGCGTGCTCGTGTTGATGATCAAGATGGACCTTCGTCTCGCGCTCATGACCTTTACGGCGATGCCGCTGATGCTCATCATCACGATTCTTTTCCGAGGGCGCGCGCGGCTGGCCTACAGAGACGTTAGAAGGAAGGTCGCGACTGTTACCGCGAGCGTTGCCGAGAACGTATCCGGCGTTCGCGAGGTCAAATCGTTTTCCCGTGAGGAAGAAAACCTCAAGCGCTTTGAACAGATCAACCTCGACAATCGGCGCGCGGTGATGAACGCGGTGCGGGTCTCTGCTGTGATCTGGCCGATGATCGAGATCATCAAGTCCGTCGCGCAGTGCACCGTTGTCACCTTCGGCGGCTACCAGGTGCTCCTGGGCGCGCTCAAGGTGGGTATGGTGTGGGCTTTTATCGCCTACATCGACCGCTTCTTCACCCCTCTGCAAAACATGAGCCAGTTTTACTATACTATGCAGAGCGCGATGGCGGGCGCCGAGCGTATTTTTGAGATTCTCGAAACCGAGCCGACGATCCAGGACAAACCCGGCGCGGTGGAAATGCCCCGAATCAGGGGAGAGGTCGAGTTCCGCAATGTGACGTTCGCCTACGGCGATACCCCCATTCTAAAAGGCGTCAGTTTTACCGCTAGAGCAGGCGACACGATCGCCCTTGTCGGGCCCACGGGGGCGGGCAAAACGACGATTATAAGCCTCGTGGCGCGTCAGTATGATATCACCGGAGGAGAGATCCTGATCGATGGCGTCGATATTCGGGACGTGACTACCCACTCACTTCGAAGCCAGATGGGCGTTGTCCTCCAGGACAGCTTCCTGTTCCCCGGGACGGTCAAGGACAACCTGCGCTACGGCAGGCTGGATGCGACCGACGGGGAGGTGGAGGCCGCGGCGCGTTCGCTTGGCGTGCATGAGTTCATCGCGGGGCTTGCCCGGAGCTACAACACCGAGATTCAGGAAGGGGCTTCGAACATCTCGACGGGCCAGAAACAGCTTCTCTCGTTCGTGCGCGCGCTTCTTGCCGACCCCAAGATTTTGATCCTGGACGAAGCGACCTCAAGCGTCGACGCCTACACCGAGATGGTGATCCAGGAGGCGCTCAGAAAGCTCCTCGCCGGGCGCACAAGCTTTGTAGTCGCCCACCGCCTTTCGACGATCGCCGAGGCCGACAAGATTCTCGTCATTGAAGACGGCCGGATCGCCGAACTAGGCACCCACGAAGAGCTTCTTCAAATGGACGGCCTCTACCGCAAGCTTTACGACGTGCAGTTCAGTCTTCTTGAAGAGACAGGTGAAGTCGTAGCAAGCCCTGATGGATATTCATAGCGGCCAATATCCCGCCACTGTGGAAAAAGGCTTCGCCACCGGGCGGGTATTGTTACCGTCTCTTCTCAAGAAGATGACATCATCCTTGCAGGGTACTCCCTTAACCCCGTACAATTGCTAGTTTATGCCTAATTCCTGCTAATCAGCCTTGACTGACAACCATACACAGGGTATCATGCCATAGAGATAGGCACTGGCGTCATACGATGAATTGGTCTATTGACAGTAGGGGCCAATAGGCAGATTGCTTCTAATATGCCTGACAAGTCACAACTGTCGTGAATCTGCTGAGGGCGCCATTGCACTAGGATAGATGAGGGAAGTTCGCAAGGGAACTTGCGAACGGGGTTTGCCTTCAGTGCAAGGGGATATGGGCAAAGCATTACTTTCCCCTTCATAAAACGCATCTTGGCTGGTCGGCGCGTCTGTTTCGCGGCTGAGTCGAGAGCGGAATTGTAATGCTGGTCACAACCAGACACATTTTATAAAGGGGAAGAAGTTAATATGAAGATTCGTTATGCATTTGTGTGCGGGCTTGCGCTCGCATCTGCCGCTGCCGCCTTGGCAGTGCCGCAGAACGTCACCAGTTTCGTCGGCAGTGATTTTGCTTCGTTCGGCGCAAACAGCGTCGCCGGAGCGTTGATCACCAGCAACTACAACTACAACAACACATTCACCGGCACATTTGCCAGCCAGGCGTTCAGTCTGTCGAGTGGGGAGTATCTCTATCTCTATCAGGCGGAGAACTCAGGCAAATCCGTGCTTGAAGTCTTCGGGTTTTCCGAGGTCTACAACCCAAGCCAGTTCGGATATCTGAACGCAAACTCGCCGATAGGGTTCCTCACCGGAGGCAAGCTTCCTGTCCAGTCTGTCACGGAAGGCTACACGATCACCTATGACGCCGAAGCAGGCGGGTTTTACTCCTGCAAGTATACGGACCACTTAACCTATGTGCTAGCCGGTGAGCACACCGTCACATACTACGTCGTATCAAAGGGCGCTCCTGTGGCAGGACGGATGTTTGCAATCGACCACGGTACCGCCGATGCGGTGGCCTGGGCCCCGGGAGTTCCCGGTTCGCCAACCACTCCCGAGCCCTCTGCGCTCCTCGGCCTCCTGGCCGCAGCCGGACCGCTCGCGGTGATCGCCCGCAGACGAAAGTAAATACTAACAGAACACTAAAACGGCCCTCGGCGACTATCTGCCGAGGGCCGTTTGATTTTGGCGCCTGACTCAACTATTACTGGTTGATATCCCCACCGTCCCTCACCCGAAGCAGTCGAAGCAGGTTCCCGGATCCGTCGTCCTCACATGAACTTATCCCAGTTACCCGAGCGAACCCCGAAGGCGCCGACACTCCCGCCGGAAGCATGCATTTGACGCGCACCCCCGAGCCGTCGCGTTGGTCATCCCAACCGGCTTTGGCTCCGCTCCTGTCCACCGCCCACAATGTGTCACTTATTTAGTTGCTGATATCTGGATCTCACCCACGACCAAATCGCCCTTGGTGAGCGGGCCGGAGGCGGCGTAAGGCTTAACCGAAGAGCTGATCGCTGTCGGCACTGCCTCGATCTTGAATGTGTCCGCAGCCGGAGCGAAGCCCGTCGCAGTCTGCGTGCCTGGCTTGTAGTTGTCGCTTACGGCCAGGGTGATCCTAGCGGCGACGCCGTTAAGCGTGCCGGGGCCGACCATGATCGCGGTGTTGCCGTCGACCTTGAGCACATTGAACTTGCGCACCTGGATCATAATCGCAGGCCTGATGATCGGAGACATCGCGAGCGGGTTGATCACAGCGTACTGCAGCACGCCGGAGGTCCCGGACGGGGCCGACTGCGCGCTGAAGTTGAACTGACCGATCAGCGGGAGGGTGCTTGAGACCGAGATCGTGCCGCTTCCCTTAGAGAAATTGCCCGAAAGTGGCTTGCCGAAGACGGCTACGTTGCCCTTGGCGACTCCACCTGACTTGTCATAGATCATTGTAGGCATACGTGAGCCAGTCGGCACGATGGTCGTTGCGGTGACGTGCACGAAGTCACCGGCGAGGTCGTCGAGCGCTTCGAACCTGATGTTCGAGAGCCTGTCGTTCCAGTAGCCGACCGCTTCGACAACGATGTGGTTGGCGGCGAGGAATCGGAGCGACTTCACCTCTTTGGTGACGACGACGTTCGGTCTGGTTGTGTTTGCAGTTGTGGATGATGGAACAGCCTCAACCCACTTCAGTCCACCGAAAAGATTCGTCCCCACACGGGTGACATTGACATCGAACTGTGCCATGCTCTGGGTAGCTGTGAACATGACCACACCACTCCCGCGCACTCCGGCGTCCGGGACAATCTCGGTCTGAGCCGCGACTCCCGATGCAAGAAGCGCCGCTGCCAGCATTCCCATTGCAAGCCAGCAGACTATCCTCTTATTCATTGTTGCGTACCTCCTTTTCGGCCTATTATCTGTGAGAAATAGACCATTTTAATTAATAGCATGCCGCTGCCTGACAGTCAAGTAGCTCGCACGAAATTTAAGAAACAGTGCATCTTGGTCAAGCACGCAGCTCTGCGCCAGGTGTATATAGAGACTGATGTTGGTATATTATTTTAGCAAAGTCGGCAGTCCCGCATTCAAGTTAATCCGACACCAGGGATATTACTATGAAAGAGAAGATCAATAAGACAGACGAACAATGGCGCGAAGAACTTACACCGGAGCAGTATCATATTTTGCGTGAAAAGGGCACGGAGCAGCCGTTTAAAGGCAAATACTGGCGCGAGCACCGCAAAGGAGTCTACAAATGCGCGGCCTGCGGCCAGGAGCTTTTCGAGTCCGATGCGAAGTTCGACTCAAGCTGCGGCTGGCCTAGTTTTTCCTACCCCGTAAGCGAGATGAACGTAGAGTCCGAGACAGACCGCAGCCACGGCGTGATCCGCAAAGAGGTTCTGTGCGGCAACTGCGCAGGCCACCTCGGCCACGTCTTCGACGACGGCCCCGGCCCAACCGGCCTCCGCTACTGCATCAACTCCGAATCCATCGAGCTCGAACCCGAAAAATAGAAGAACAGGGGGTAGGTATAGGCCGTACTCTCGTTCGTCCGGATCTGTGATGCCAGTAGATTGGATGACGCCGAAAGACCGGGATCGCAGATCCCTTGCTTGCCAAGAAAGCCCGGATTGCAAATCCGGGCCAACATCGGCCAACATCGGCCCAACCCGGGCCAACATAGGTGAACGCCGCACAATCTCTCATACCTCCACCCAAACCAACCCCTCACCCTGAGGCTCTCGAAGGGTGCGCTCCACAAATCAAAGGACGTACTACAACCAAGGGAAGCTAGCCAAACCTCCCAACCCTCGCCAGTTCCCAATTTTGCATTTCCCCACAACCCCTATTTGTGTCTGGATAAATATTCCTCACTCTACGGAACGATTACATTGGAAGCGCATCTAATAGCATGGCAATAGCTGAGCCGCCGCGCACGTCCCCGGGCGGACTTGGCAGGGATAATCCCCACAAATCAAGGATTCGGTGAAAGGATGGTTAGTAGATGATTACAAACGCCTACTTGACCAGAGCGGCTGCCGTTATCGGCTTGTTTGCTGCTTTGGTCCTTTCTTCAGGGATGCCTTTGATGGCGCAGGACTCGGAGACCCCGATGCTCGCGCCGGTCAACCCGGCATTCTTACAGTATCTTGAACAGCCTGTTTATTCGACGAACAACCTGCCGATCGGTGAGCCCGTCTCAGGACTCATTCCCGAGACTATCGACCTCAGCCACCTGTCGAGCGGGCCGAGCACAAGCTCCCTGGAAATTCTCTCACTCCCCACTTTCTACGATCTGCGCACTCTCGGCAAACTGACCGCTGTCAGAAACCAGGGCTCGTGCGGAAGTTGCTGGAGCTTTGCGACGTTTGGATCGCTTGAGTCTTCCATGATGCCCAACGACAGTTTCGACGGCTCGGAGAATAACCTGAAGAACCTGGCAGGCTTCGACCTATCCTGCTGTTCAGGCGGCAACAGAACGATGTCCACCGCGTACCTCGCGAGATGGGCAGGTGCCGTGAGCGAATCGGCCGACCCCTACAACGCAGGAAGCTGCGCCTCCCCGCAGGGACTCCCCTCGGCCCGGCACATTCAGGATGTCGTCTTTATCGCCGACCGCACAGGTTCGCTCGATAACGATGCCCTGAAGCAGGCCGTTATGGCCTATGGAGCGGTGTACACCTCCTATTATCACAACGACACCTACTACAACAGCTCAACCTACGCCTACTACTACAACGGCACATCGCAGGGCAACCACGCGGTCTGTATCGTGGGCTGGGACGACAATTTTGACCGCAACAAGTTCCGAACCCCCGCACCCGCCAACGGCGCGTTTATCATGCGCAACAGTTGGGGCAGCTACTGGGGCCAGTCCGGATACTTCTATATGTCCTACTATGACTCAAAGCTTGGGATATCAAACGCGGCGTTCATCGCCCAGTCGACCCCAAGCTACGATCAGGTCTACCAGTACGACACCCTCGGCTGGGTCACGAGCACAGGATATGGCAACAACACCGCGTGGTTTGCGAACGTCTTTACGGCAACAACAAGCTCGAACATCTCCGCTGCGGGACTCTACGCATCTTCCAACAACGCAAGCTACGAGCTTCGCGTCTACCTGAACCCTACCAGTGGTCCGGTGAGCTCTTCTGGGCCTGTCGCGATCAAGACTGGCGTTATTGAGACTGCGGGGTACCATACCGTAGCGCTCGATACCCCCGTCGCCGTAACCGCGGGCCAGAAGTTCTCTGTGGTGGTCAAAGTGACTACCCCGGGATACGGCTACCCGATCCCGCTTGAGAAGCCGATGGGCGGCTTCGCGAGCTATGCGACAGCTTCGACTGGCCAGAGCTATATGAGCAGCAGTGGCAGCACTTGGACTGATGTAGCTTCGAGTTACGCTAACACCAATGTCTGCCTGAAGGCGTTTGCGCGGCAGGGTGGGGGGACTCCTCCTCCAGCCACGGGCGCGCTTTCGGTCACCCCGACAACCGGCATGAGCGCTTCGGGCCAGATCGGCGGTCCGTTCTCGCCCACAAGCGCGACTTACACGCTGACAAACACCGGTAATGCAGACGTCTCTTGGACGGCCAACTCCTCGGCGACCTGGGCTGGGCTCTCGGCGACATCCGGGACCCTTCAGGCCGGAGCAAACGCAACGGTCACGGTTTCCCTCGGCGCCGAAGCAAACTCGTTTGCGGCGGGAAGCTACACGGGCACGGTCAGCTTCACAAACACCACAAACGGCGTAGGAAGCACGACCCGAAACCTGTCGCTCACCGTCAACCCGACGCCGACCGCCGGGAACCTCACGGTCACTCCGTCGACCGGACTTGCCTCCTCAGGCGGCGTCGGCGGACCGTTTAGCTCGTCGGCTCTGTCGTTTACACTGAAGAACACCGGCGGCACAGTGATCTCCTGGACCGCCGCCAACACCCAGCCCTGGGTCACGATCTCAAGCTCTGGCGGAACGCTCAACGCCGGAGCAAGCGCGACGGTGACTGTGTCGATCAACTCCGCGGCTGCATCTCTCGCCGCCGGAAGCTATTCGGACACGGTCAGCTTCACCAACGCCACCAACGGCGCGGGCAGCGCTACCAGACCTGTCAGCCTGTCTGTGACCACCACTTCCCCCCCTCCTTCTGGGAGTTACAAAGTGGTCCAGACAGGTTACAGCTGGGTCGATTCGAGCACTCACACCAGGGCATACCTATCGGACGACTCCGTGAGCTACGCGCTTGCGATTCCGTTTACCTTCGGGTTTTACGGCAAGTCCTATACCAAGGTCTATGTCGGCTCAAACGGGCTGATCGGGTTCCTTGGGACAGGGATGTCCACCCCGAACAACACGACTCTGCCATACCTCTCGACCCCGAACGCGGTGATCTGCCCGCTCTGGGATGATCTCAACCCGCCGTCCGGGACTATTCGGTATGGGACGATTGGATCGGCGCCGAACCGCCGGTTCGTGGTAAGCTGGGTGGGAGTGCCGCAGTACTTCGCATCGACTGCTAAGTTCAGCTTCCAGGCGATGCTCTGCGAGGGTTCGAACGATATCATCATCCAGTATCAGGAAGTAGCCGCGTCGAACCTGGTCTATGGAGCAGGTCGGAGCGCGACGGTAGGGATCGAGGACGACCTCGGCAAGTCCGCGTGCCTGTTCTCGATCAACAGAGCGACACTTGCAAACGGCATGGCGCTTAGGTTCACCACGGATCAGACAGCGCAGAACATAATCAAACGGCCCAATAGAGGCAGGTAATGAGAACGACGGTCGCCCCGGAAGTCAATACTTCCGGGGCGACTTGTTTTTGTCTCAGGCTCCAAAGAACCTCTTGAACAGGCTCACGTAATCGTTCAGGCTGCACATGTTGCCAGGCACAGTACAATGGGGTTAACAGAGGTATCAGCGGGTGCAGCTCGTGTCCATGGTTCGCAAAAGCCGCTGTTCATAATCGTGAAGTATTTGTGAAGGCGTACAAGATAAAGGGGCAGCAGTCGATGAGACTACTACCCCTTGTATGGTGCCGCAGAGAGGAGTTGAACCTCCACACACTTGCGTGTACATGGTCCTGAACCATGCGCGTCTGCCATTCCGCCACTGCGGCACAACATATCCATTATAGCAATGGCAGCACGGCTCGTCAAGCGGTTATTCGGTCCAATTTTCGCGTGATTGATAGGTTTTCGGCTGTTCGGCCATTGCCCGGAGGCGTTCCACGCGCGCGGGGATCGGTGGGTGGGTGCTGAAAAGCGACCCGATGCCGCCGTGAAGCGGGTTTACTATGAACATGTGCGCGGTCGCTGGCTGCACGTCGGCGGGGATCGCTTCGTTGCCTCGCTCAAGCTTAAGCAGCGCGTTGGCGAGGTTCAGGGGCTTACCTGATATCTCAGCGCCGGTCGCATCGGCCCCGTACTCCCGGGAGCGGCTGATCGCCATCTGCACCATCAGCGCCGCAATCGGCGCGACTATCGCCGCAACGATGAGGCCGATTCCTCCTCGGTCGTTTTCATCGTTTCGACCACCACCGAAGATCGCGGCAAACTGAGCCATACGAGCGATCATCATAATCGCACCGGCCATCGTCGCAGCGATCGTCCCGATCAATATATCCCGGTTCTTCACGTGAGCGAGCTCGTGTGCGATCACCCCCTCCACCTCGGACTTGTCGAGTATACGCATCAGCCCCGTTGTCACGGCAACTGCGGCGTGATTGGGGTCGCGCCCCGTAGCAAACGCATTCGGCACGTCCATCTCCATCATATAGAGCTTTGGCATCGGAAGCCCCGCCTGCCTTGTCAGGTTCTCGATCATTCGGTAAAGCTCGGGCTCTTCGGACTCGCTCACCGGGCGCGCTCTATACATCGCGAGCACGATCTTGTCGCTGTACCAGTAGCTGACGAAGTTCATCGCTCCAGCGATCACAAAGGCGAATATCATCCCCTGCCTGCCGCCGACAAGTTCGCCGACCAGCATAATGATCGCCGTCATTATTCCCATCAATAGAAAAGTCTTTATCCAGTTCATCTTTAGATACCTTGCCCTCCGTATACAGTGGGTATCCATCTGTATATACGCGTCCGGCTGCCACGGAGTTCCGCGTTTCTTATATATTGTACCCGCTTAGCGGGGTTTCGACAATGCTTGACGCTGGGCGGGCCTGTCTGATATTGTTGGGTGGGATGCGAAGGCTTCCCTAGTGTTGGATTAACCTATATGCGGTAGATTCCACACATCTATCTACGAGGCCTCGCACGCGGAAACACCTGCTGCGGCATTCGCGCAGATATTAGTTAAGCGTGCACCAGGAATGTGTGAAAACAGGATAATCCTGGTATCCTAAAAAATCAGTCAAGCAATCATATACTGGAGAACTCAATAGAAATGATGCATGCAGTTATTATGGCGGGTGGATCGGGCACGAGGCTGTGGCCGAGGTCGCGAAAGAAACAGCCGAAGCAGTTCCATAGCCTCACCGGAGAAAACAGCCTCCTTCAGGATACAGTTTCCCGGCTAGCGCCGATCATGGACCGCGAGCACGTCAACATCATCGCGAACAAGAGCCACACCAAGCAGATCAGGGAGCAGCTTTCCGAGCTTCCGCTGTCAAACGTGGTAGCCGAGCCGATTGCCCGCAACACCGCTCCGGCGGTCGGGACGATGGCGGTGGTGCTCCAGGAGCGCGACCCCGACGCGATTATGCTCGTCCTTCCCGCGGACCACTATATATCCAAGGGCGACGACTTCATGAGGGTCTTGAACTTCGCCGAGGAGGTCATCAAGAGCGACCCCGAGTGCCTGCTCACTCTCGGCATCAAGCCTACCTATCCCGAGACAGGCTACGGCTACATCGAGATCGGCCACGTGTTCAAGTCCTCGGACAGTGACGAGGTCTTTTGGGTGAAGAGTTTCAAGGAGAAACCCGACCTCGCGACCGCCGAGCACTACGTCGCTTCTTGGAAATATGTCTGGAACAGTGGCATGTTCGTCTGGAAGTGCAGCACGATCCTTGATCTGTTCGCCAAACATGCTCCCGAGATCTACAAGGGGCTGATGGAGTACAAGGCGGCGCTTGGAACTCCAGAGGAAGAAGAAGCCTTCCAGAAGGTCTACAAAGATCTTCCGAGTATCTCCGTCGACTACGCGATCATGGAAAAAGCCGAAAAGGTGCTAGTGATGCCCGCCGACATCGGTTGGAGCGACATCGGCAGCTGGGCCGCGCTCCACGACCTGCTTTCAACCGAGGACGACGGCAACGTTGTGATCGGCAAGCACGTCGGCGTCGATACCCACAACAGCCTGATCCACGCCGGAAACAAGCTAATCGCCACCGTCGGGCTGGACAACATGATCATAGTCGACTCAGGCGACGTCTTGATGATCTGCCCCAAAGGCCGCTCCCAGGACGTGAAAGCACTACTCGACAAGCTCGAAGAGCAGGGCTGCGGGGAATATCTCTAGCCTGCTTTATTCGTGAAGCGAATAAAGCTCTCGCTAGCAAAGCGTTATTCACGCTCCTCGTGAATAATGCAGGCTAGGATTTCAGATCTGAAATTGTAGATTGCAGATTGATGGCCGGGCTTTTGTAGCTCGGCCATTTTGTATTACGGCTCGAATCTTGGTAGTCCTGCCGATTCTGCTGCGCGAAGGAGCGCACCATCGAGCGTGGCGATAGGCAGACCCAGCCTGATCGCAAGTTCCAGATAGGCTGCGTCGTAGGCGGACAGGTCATACTGTCTGGCGATAGCTACCACCTGCTCTATCCACGTTTCAGGACGTTTCTCTTCCACAAACACGCGGAGGAACTTGACAGCCGAGGTGAGAAGCAATACATCTGATGCCGTGAGTCTGTTCTTTCGCTGAGCTACGAGAAGACCGTTAGCAACTTCCAAAGGCCAAATGGCGGGAGTGTGTGCTCTTGACCGGCGCAGGCTTTCCCTTATCGACAGGCTGTAAGGATCACACTCGTCTCCAAAGAACCATGAAAGAGTCACGCTACAGTCCAGCACAAACTCTTTCAATATCTTCTGCCTTCCTCAATCATCTGCCTTATGCTAAGACCACCGAGCGACTTGCCTTTGCTGATCTCTGCAATTCTATCAATCGCTTCATCCACAGTCATCTGCATATCGGCCTCGACAGGTTCAAGAACCGCAACGGGAACACCGTGTCGGGTAATTGTGATACGCTCGCCCTTTGCAACTCTGTCGAGCAGTGCTGGAAGGTGAGTTTTTGCCTCGTATGCGCCTACAGTTGCCATATGTTTGCCTCGATAATAGACTGGTCTTAGACTAGTCTATTATACCACATATCCGGGCCGTGTTAATGCTTCCTATGCCCGTCGATAAACTCCGCACCTCGGCGGCACGGACATCTTCAGTGTAGCGGCTCTCACTCTATCGCACAAGTGTAATCTACTGCTTGCCTCCCTCGGGGTGCCCCGTCGTCTCGCGGGTTTCGAGCAGATGTTTGAACCTTTGGGACATGTCGGCCATTCCCTTTAGATATCCGGCGAGGTAACACGCTTCGACGGCTCGGCTGCGTTCGTCCTCGTAGGCTTCGGCGATCTTGCGGGTGATTTCGACGGCTTCTTTCTCGCTTTTACCGAGTCTCATCAGGTCTTTTCGCAGGTCTGTGACCATGTCGCTTGCCATGATCCCTTCCGGCAGCCCACTCAAGTGGCTGAGGTCTTCGAGCCTCGGCAGTTTGATCTCTTGTGATATCATCAACGCAATCCTCCACGGTGGCGCTTCATTTCTGACTATTCAATACCCAAACTTACCCCACTTCGCATAAGTTAGAAGGAAAAAAAGTGCTCGGAGGCTAAGTAGAATAAGTAGATTTTTCAGGAGGACTCAATAAGACATGTATAAGATAGGTGTAATGGGCGGTGATGGAACCGGCCCGGAAGTAGTTGCTGAGGCTCTCAAGGTTCTTGAGGCAGCCGCGCAAAAGACTGGTTTCAAGTATGAGACCACCGATTACGATCTCGGCGGTGAGCGCTATATGAAGACCGGCGAGCTCGTCCCTGACTCAGTGCTCGAAGAGCTGAGGAAGCAGGACGCGATCCTGCTCGGCGCGATCGGCCACCCCGACGTAAAGCCCGGAATCCTTGAGAAGGGGATTCTTCTCTACACCCGCTTTGCGCTGGATCAGTACATCAACCTGAGGCCGGTCAAGCTCTACCCCGGCGTTTGGTCCCCGGTCAAGGACAAGGGCCCCGAGGACATCGACTACGTCGTAGTCAGGGAGAACACCGAAGGCCTTTACACGGGCGCGGGCGGCGTGCTGAAGAAGGGCACGCCCGATGAGGTCGCCGTGCAGGAGTCGATCAACACCCGCAAGGGCGTCGAGCGCTGCATCCGCTACGCTTTCAAGTATGCCGAGAAGCGCAACAAGGGTAAGAAGCTGACCCTTTGCGGCAAGACCAATGTCCTCACTTACGCTTGGGACCTTTGGGAGAGAGCGTTCTACGAGGTCGCGCCGGAGTATCCCACCATTCAGACCGACTACGCTCACGTCGATGCTACCACGATGTGGATGATCAAGAACCCGGAGTGGTTCGACGTCATCGTCACGGACAACATGTTCGGCGACATCATCACCGACCTCGGCGCGATGACCCAGGGTGGAATGGGGATCGCCGCCGGTGGAAACATCAACCCCGAGGGCGTTTCGATGTTCGAGCCGATCGGTGGTTCCGCTCCCAAGTACACGGGTATGAACGTCATCAACCCGCTCGCCGCTATCGGCGCAGCTCAGATGATGCTTGCGACGCTTGGTGAGACCAAAGCGGCCGATCTCATTGACAAGGCAATCGCCAAGATCACCGGTGAGAAGCTGAAGAGCCTCGCAGCGGGCAAGATGGGTTATTCGACGACCGAGGTCGGCGATATGGTGGCTAAGTTCGTAGCTGAAGGCTAGTTTATCGGGGTTAGGGGACATAATGACCGTTATGTTGGCCCGGATTTGCAATCCGGGCCTTCTCTTCCCCACTATTTGAGATCAGGGGGTTCTATTATATGGTAACAGCCATAGTGCTCATCCAGGCCGAGCGAGATATGGTGCCTGAAACCGCCGAGGCGCTCCTCGATGTCCCCGGCGTAAAAGAAGTCTACTCCGTCGCAGGTCAATGGGACCTCGTCGCGATGGTGCGCGTGAGCGAAATGGAGAATCTCGCCGATGTCGTCGCCGACCAAATGCTAAAACTCCCCGGAATCGCCGCCACCGAAACCCTGATCGCGTTCAAAAGCTACTCCAACGGAGATCTTGAACGGATGTGGGAGATTGGGATGGAGGAGGATAGTTAGATGAATAAGTTCTTTGCGGGATTGCTTGCAGTCGTGACACTTACTTCGGCTGGTGTTGGTGCAGAGTTTGATAAGTTGGAGCAGTCGATGGGGCGGCTCGCACCGGGTACTTACCAGCTGGAGTGGGACCCTCAGGTCACAGTGTGTCATTTCTACTGCGTGCAGCAGTCGATGAACTATTCGTTGATAAAGATCGAACCGAGTTTTGTGTCTGCACATCCTGAGCGGCTCTTATTCCGTGTTGACAGCCTTCGAGATGAAGAGGCGGTCGGGGTAATCCTGGACGCAAGTAAAGGCACGGGTACTCGATACGATACAGCATACATTGATAGCAACCGCAACTGGGATATATCAGATGATGAGCCGGTAACTTCGAAAATAAACACCATATCTGGCTACCCAGTGATGGCGACCGATTGGGTTGATATCCCATCTCATCAGGGTGCCGTGTCCGGCGACCACTGCAGCTACCCAATCCAGGTGCGGTACGTGTTTGAGACTGGCGGCAAGTTCCCGGTCGGGCTCCAGAGGAGGGGAGGTTGGAAGGGTGTCGCGAGCAGCTCGTCCGGCAAAGTAGCAGTTACATTACTGGATACCAACGCAAATGGCACCTATGGTGACCGCGTGGCAACGGATGGTTCTGTCGATCTTCCGTCGCGCTTCGCTGATGTGGTTCTTCTCAAACCCGCTACGGAGGATGCCTCCGATGGTGCTTCCAGTCCGGGCTGTGGATATCTATTGCAGAATGCGTGCCAAATCGGTGGGTGCCTGTATGCTATCAAAGCGAGCGATATCGGCGACCGTCTGACCATCGGGGAGTACACCGGTAAGACCGGAACTATCAAAATAATCGCCGAAAACATTGGAGGCGAGCCAACAGGGGTTTCCAGTGCCACACTCTCCGGAGACAACGGTAAGTTTAAGATCACAGAGAAAGATAGTGGGGAGGCACAAGTGCCCGAAGGCAATTACGTAGCCTTTGCCACCATCAAACCACACTCCGAGAGGGGGATGGCTCTGGTCTGTAAGCTGACAAAGCCTGTAGATGTTGTTGCAGGCCAATGCACCAACGTAAGTCTGAATGGCAGCGTCAAAGCAGAAATAGTGCTCATTGCCGAAGACGCGAACCGGCCTTACGAGAAGATGGATTTTCGCATAACCATTGGAGATGTGGCTGTTATCACAAGTGCCAGTCAGGTGCATCCTGAGCTTGGTGCAGGATTCATTCCCGTGAAAGCCCAGTACTTCGATTCCAACAACAAGCTGGCTTTAGAAACCTTTACATCTGGAGAGCAGAAATTCGGCTGCTTCTTGCGGTCCTTCAATAAACCCAAGCTGACTCCAGGGCAGTACACTTTGCACTTGGTTATGGACACTTACTCGACCGTGGGAGTGATCAAAGCCGAGCGCACCGTAGTGGTAAAGTAAAGTGAGTATTACTCGTTTTGAAGACAGTGTGTGTCAGTGGTAGTATTATTGATATGCACGGGGCGGAACAGACCAAGCATCTTGAAGGGGGGAGTAGGTGGAGCGTGGATCTCGGACCAGAAAGGTAGTGAGACGATCAGTGCTGAGGCCATTTGAATAAAAGGTGATAGACACCTTTTCCGGTATAGCATCTGAGTCCAGCTGACCTTTCTTAGCTGAGTATATCCGGGATGAGCAGGTTCGCTTGTTCATCCCGGAGAACTCCTACTCCTGCTGCAACCTGCTCTGGAGCCGGGACGAAAACGGCTACAAGACCCACTACAGCTATGACGGAGCAGGCAGGCCTCTTTTGATGCTTCGGCCCTCGCAGTTCTGGGCCGAAGCCCCATGATCGGCGGCTATCGCACTCTCTGCCGAGAGTGCTGTCGCTTGGAGCTTCAGCTCAACAAACCGAGAGCCCAAGCATCAGAATAGCTTATCACGCTAATGTCATCGGGACTCCAATAGCCTATACACCTCAATACTTTATTGTTTCGTTCGTTTCTGAGTATATGCTGTAGATACTGTGGCGGAGTAGTGCTGATTCTACAGCAGTAAGCCATAACGTCAATTGACATAATCAGGCAAAAAAACAATCTGAAGAATGGTATTGACAATGGCGCTTGGACATGGCATAGTGAAGAAGAGTTCAACCGATAGACCCTTGCCTGTAGCTCTGGCTGGGTTTTTTCCTAATACCAATGCCATCGTTGGCATCTCGGGAGGTGAGAGTCAGTTAGTCAAGTCGATTTTGTAGTTTTAGTGGACTTCAATGTGTTGCCGTGTGGTCACTCCCAAGCACGGTGGCAAATACAACTCATTGGGAGATGAAAGGAGCAGTATTGAGATGACTAAGAAGACCCTGTTTTGGGCAATGCTCATCTTGGCGACCTGTTTCATGTTGGCCGCATCGTGCGCAGCCGACACTTGGGACGCCTACACAGATTTTTCAAGCACCACCCAGGGGAACCGTGGGTGGGAATACGGCATGAGCGCGAACGCGAGCCTCACCGGGAGCTACACGTTTGCCCGGTTTACCGCCAGCGATGGCTACCCTCCCAGCAGCGTGTTTGCGTGGCACAACAATAACGGCGTCGGAGGCGCGGGGGAAAACGTGCCATACCCGATGATCTGCAAGAACAGCGGTTGGACAGTCGGTCGCATCTTCGCAAACCAAATGTGTATGATGCCTCCTAGTATGATTGAATGGAGCATCCTTAGATGGACTGCCCCTGCTGGAACATCCGGCACTTATACAGTGCTCGCGCGGTTCCAGGCCACCGAAGGCGCCACCGTTGTTGTCAACCGTATTGTATCAGGAACGACGACGCAGTTGGTCAGTGGCGCCACCCCTGGCTCAGTGAGCTGCGCGGCGGTGGTTACTCCAAGTGCGGGTGACATCTACGACTTCGCGGTCGGCAAAGGTAATAACTGGGCTTACCATAACTTTTTTGTGACGTTCATGGACGGCAACTGGTTCCAGACCGGACGAGTAGTAGACGCAAATAACGTCGGTCTGTCTGGTGTAACCGTCACCGATAACAACTACAGCGCCGTTACCAACCAGAACGGCGACTTCAGTATGGTCATGTTCCCCGGGGTCCACACACTTACTTTGGGCAAGTCCGGTTATACCCAACGGAGTGTGACCACGGCGGATCTCACCACAGGCGGCACCAACGTCGGATCGTTCACGCTCCAGCATACTGGAACGTGGGCCATGAAAGCCGACTACATTTTCGCCAGCGTCAGCGGCGCCAAATTGCCACTCGGCAACCCCAACGGCCAGTGGAAATATGGCTCCTACTCAGGTAAGGCTGTGAGCGGCTACAACTTCGTGCCCTTCACTGCCACATCGCTCTGCGGTGACAGCTCGGGCAGCCTGCAGGTGTGGGGCAACTCGATAGTTGCGGCTCCGAACCCTGCGCCTTATCCGTCGATCATCTTCAACCCCAGAGGCACGTGGGTTGACCTACTTAACTGGCAGGAGTTTGGCTCCAAGCCCGGTACATCCGACAGCGTAGTCGTGCGCTGGGTCGCCCCTGCCCCTGACTACTACAACATCACATCGACCAGCAACATCACTAACATTGCTACCGGCTATTCCGCTGTCGTGAAGAACGCCGGATCGAGCTATTCGACACTCGCTAGCGGTGCCGGTGTGCTCACCCTGAACAAGTATGTCGTGCAGATGCAGGCGGGTGAGTATATCGACTTCATCACCCAGGGCACCGATTCTACCGACCGCATCCGATTGGACGCGACCATCAAGACCGGCGCCATTGGAATCACCGGCTACGTGCAGGACAGCAACCTCGTCAAGCTCGCGGGTGCCGTGGTAAAGAACGTTAACGGCACTGAGACTGCCACCACGGACAACGCCGGCGTCTATACGCTGATTGTGTCGAGCACAGGCTCATACGACCTCGCGATCAGCAAGCCCGGTTATGAAACGATGACAGTTACTGAGAACATAACGCTTACTACGCTTACTCCCAACAAGAACTACACGCTGCCTGTCGGTGTGGTTGTTTCAGGAAAAGTCACGGATTCCGCTTCGCCGAACCCGGCGATTGCGGGCGTGGTTGTCTCATCAGTGGACGGCGTCTACTCAACCACTACTGATTTGGCTGGAAACTACAGCCTTCTGGTCTCACGAGGCATAGTGGCGCTTGGCTTCAGCAAGACGGGATATGTGGGCAAGACCCAAGCCCTGAACATGACAGCAGCCACAACGCTTAGCCCGGTTCTCTCAATGGGCTGGGATCTTGCCTCTGACTTCAAGTATGTGGCAGGTGGCAACCCCGTATCTGTGCTTGGTTCCACATGGAGCTATGGCTCTGACGTGTCCACCGGCGAAGGGTTTACCCCTTACCCCAGCAACAGCGGCCAGATGGGTGGACTGTCTAGTCTGTCGCCGATGTGGTTCTCAAACATCACCAACGGCATCAAATACAGCGGGTTCATCAAGCACATGGCGTTGCCCGGCAACTCGACACAGTGGCCGATGAACGTAGCGCCGCAGTCTATAGACAGTGGCAAGGTTGTGGCGAGCGCGGACGGCTATCGCACAATCGCCAAGTTCACCGTAGGAACCGCCGGTGTTTACAAGGTATCGGCAAAGTGGTCCGGTACCAAGGTCAGTGGGGGAACCACCGCCAAGGTTGCCCTCAGAAGGACAGCCGGTCCTACTGTGACCTATGTTGTCGGCGAGACGACGATAAGCGGATTTGCCGGATCGTTCGCCGCCGGATACACCGACAGCTTCGGCACTCCGACTGTTGAGTATGCTAATAATGAGATGGCGCTTAATTTCGGTGACACTCTGGAGTCGATGGTCTGGGATGCAACCGACGGCTGGACTCAGATGGACCTGACCATTGCCAAGTCAAACACGTTGGTCAAGGGTAGAGTAATCTCGGACGTTCCCGGCAATGCGCCGATCCCTAACGCGAGGGTCCAGGTTGAAGGCTACACGCTCTACACCGACAAAGATGGTTACTACCAGACTTCCGTTGGTGCAGGCTACTATGAGATTACGACCTTCAAGGGTGGCTTCGGTATGGGAATTGGCGAAGTTACCGCGATTGCCGACCAGACTGTGACTGCAGCCGACATCGTTATGCATCACCTTGGAACATGGGATATGTCCCAGGACTACACGACCCTTGTGAACCCCAACGGGCAGTGGAGCTATGGTGCGTTCAATCAGGCCACCAGCAACACGTTTGGGCTGCTCGATTATGTGATCACATCGATCTTTAACGACGGCGCGTCTAATCCGCAGGCCACAGCAACGAGATGGGAACGCGTCGGGTTCTGGCGTCCTATGATCGGAAAGAACGAGTCCGACGCTCCGATCATTGCGACCGGTTGGGGAGCGAATCCCAAGTACAACTACATCGAGCCACATGACATGTTCATTTCAAGTGGCAACATAAACGACATCGCATCGGTTCGCTGGACGACTCCTGCGACCGGCGCATACGACATCTATTGCCGAGTCTTCAACCAGCATGCGATGGGAACTAGCCAAGGGTTCGCTATTCTGAAGAACGGCAATATCCTTACAAAGAAGCTCTGCGCAGGCTTTATCGGCACCAATGCGGCCGGGTACACCGACAGCACGGCAGGTGGCGCAGAGCAGGTGTTCAATCTGACTATTCCGCTAAACAGCGGCGACGTGGTCGACTTCTCGCATGACTTCGACTACCAGTCGGGTTACGAGTGGTCTACGGGACATGGCACCAACGTGCATCCGCCGCTCAGCCTTGCGATAACTGGAAGCGTCGTTCGCAACACGACTATCATTCAGTGCAACAGTGCAGCTGACCTGAAGGCTCAGATCGCTGGCAACATTGTTGGCACACCGATAATGATGCTCACGCCGCTCACTGTTACCGCGGCTGCAAACAACTACAAGGACTATAGCATCTACGTCTCTACAAACGACAGGAGCCAGGCCTTCAAGCTGGTTGGAGATGCCAACACCATAGTGGTTCCTGTGGGTTGGAAGATCACCTTCAGCGGCAAGATCATAAGCGACCCGGCTGATCCTGCTCGCAAGGTAATTCAGCTGATCTCAATCAACGATCAGGTCCTGGGGACGCCGCTCAAGCCGCTTGGTATCAGCGGCAAGGCGCTTACCGCGGCTGGTCCTTCGGCTCGCGACAGGTTCGTCAGGATGTGGGGCAAGGTAACAGCTCTTGTTCCCAACACCACAGGCACTGACGACGAAAAAGCTCGGTGGCCGTATGAGTACTACATCATCAACGACGGATCCGGCGACTTCAAGGTGAAGATGCGCGGACAGGGCACGTGGATGAACGATCCACTGCCGATTCAGGCAGGCACGGTCGGCCACTACATTGCAGTAATGGGCATTGTGGTGAAGGACGGCGCTGACACGGTCATCTTCCCGAGAGGCTACGGCTCGGGTCTGAACGACCTCGATGACTATACGGGGAACTAGCCCCACCGACTGACTACTACGAGCCGGGCCTTCTACGGAGGGCCCGGCCTTCCATCAAGGCAGCCTGGACACGAGAGGCTGTCTTGACGGGAGCCGACTTGCAAAATATGAAGAAAGCCCCCGGACGTCCGGTGTAGTGGCCGGAAAGTTTCTGATTTGGGCCCACCTGGTCTCTTGGTGGGCCCATTTTTTGTGAGGTAATTACTGACTTTCGAGCGATCACTCAAGCAGATTGCCAAGCGTTGTCTTGATGCTTTTGATGCTTCGG
>JBBRAE010000016.1:0-60568 GCA_038207085.1 Armatimonadota bacterium | reverse complement strand
TATCGGCTAAAGGGCGACAATATCTTCGCAGACGACATTGAGTCTCAGCTTGAAGATGCCCGAAAGCGGGATGAAGTGAGCATTCAGGCCATTTTTGCCGAAGCTGTGCCCGTTGCGACACCGGCGAGGAAGCACCGGGCGGCTCGGGGCGTCGAAGAAGAGAATGTCCCCGAGCCAGAAGCTCGACCGGCAGAACCCGTTTCTGAAGACGTGCGGTCTTATCTAAAGAGTGTCTTTTGTTATGATAACTTTAGAGTTAAGCAAGAAGAGGTGGTGTCCCGGGCGATGGCCGGAGAAGATCAGCTCGTCATAATGCCTACGGGGTCAGGCAAATCGCTATGCTATCAACTGCCTGCGGCTCTTGGGAAACGTGTGGTTGTTATCTCTCCGTTGATCGCGCTTATGAAAGATCAGCTTGATGGCCTTCCCTCTGAACTTGCCTCTCGTGCAACGCTCGTCAACAGCAGCATCGAAAGCGATGAGCTCGAACGCAGGTTGAACGACATCACGCGAGGCCGTTACAACCTCATCTACGCTGCCCCCGAACGACTGCGGCAAGCTCCGTTCCTGCACGCGCTCCGCAGGGCAAAGATCGATCTGTTCGTGGTCGATGAGGTCCACTGCGTGAGCATCTGGGGGCATGACTTCAGGCCTGATTATCTCTTTATCGCGCAGGCGCTTGAGATGATCGGGAGCCCTCCGTTTCTCGGCATGACCGCGACCGCCGGGCCGGAGATGCGCCGTGAGATCAAAGAACGCATCGGCAAGAACCTCATAGTGACAAGCGCAGGCACCTACAGGCCGAACCTTATCCTGCAGGTGAAAAACACGTCTCGGGAGCAGGACAAGGTCCGGGAGATCGAGCGAATTTGCCGTCAGGAATCTGGGTGTGGCATTATTTATGTTAACTCCCGTCAAAACGCTGAAGACATTGCTTTTTACTTGAAGACATCGGGTGTCGACGCTGGCTACTATCACGCAGGCATGCAGTCGGCGGAGCGAACGCGCGCCCAGGAGTCGTTTATGATCGGCAAACTTAGGGTGATGGCTGCGACGGTGGCGTTTGGGATGGGGGTCGACAAGCCCGATGTGCGCTTTGTGATCCATTTCGCGCTTCCGAAGTCGGTCGAGAACTACTACCAGGAGGCCGGGCGTGCGGGGAGAGACGGCAAACCCTCGCGCTGCGTGCTCCTCTATTCACCGAGTGACAAAGCGAGGCTAACGGGGTGGATGAACGCCGAGGCACTTTCGGTAGAGAACGTTCGAAGCGTCTATGAAACCCTGCGGAGGGTTATTCCACAAGGCGGCGCGGTGCACGAGGACGACATCATCCGAGAGTCGGGATTTGATGAGCGCATTGTGCGGGTTGCTGTGAGTCTGCTTGAGCGCGTTGGCCTGATTCGCCGCGGGCTCGATGTCCCGACCACTCTTACCCTGCGCGTAACGCCCGATGTCGGCTGGACACCGGAGTTTGGCGAGTTCGTCGAGCGTGCGAGACTGCGTCGCGGGCAGAAGATCGCGCTTGGGCTTGCGGAACTGTCGGCTAGGACGGGAGTCTTGCCGCATCAAATAGAGGGCAAGCTTTTGGAGTGGCGCGACGAGGGTGTGATCACCTGTCGCGCTTCGGGCCGGACCATGTTTATCGAGTATCTGAATGCCGGACATAGTGCAAAACGGGCGCTTGCAGAGATGCTTGAGACGCACCTCGCGACCTCCGCCGAGAAGATCGACCGCCTCGCCGCCTATGCCAAGACCAAGCGCTGCCGCCATTGGTTCATCTCGCGGCACTTCGGCGAGTCGATTGCCGAGAACTGCGGCGTCTGCGACAACTGCGCCGCCTCAAGCGCCCCCAACAATATGGGTGACGAACACATACTGATCCTGCGCGGCATCGACTCACTTCCCGTTCGGATGGCGGTTCGGGGACTTGTGAAAGCTCTGGTCGGCGCTCCTCGGTGTCCTATCCAGCCTCACGAGTGGGCCCACCTCGGGGCACTTTCGCATCACCCAACCGATCGGGTCGAAAAGCTCATAGGTGACCTGCTCGCGTGGGGTTACATCGAGCGCGACGGCAACATCATCCGCCCCGTGCTCACTCTCTCGATGGCGGGGCGGCGGCTTGTGCATGGGGAAGTCGAGGGGGAGCCGCTACCCACGAGCTCCTAACCTCTGAAGAAGCTTGCTGAGGCCCAGAGCGTTTAGCACCCGGTCTTTCTCGACCCATGCGCGCCGGTTGATCAGGCGGCCAGTCGGGTGGCCGATGATGTCGACGTTCGGGTTTCTAATGGCAGAAAGCAGCCGGTCGGTAATCTGCTCGGCTGGTTGGGCGAGGCCGCTGTGGATCGACGCTGTGACGACATCGAAGGCCGCGAGCACATCGTCATCATAATCGAGAGTTCCGTCGGTTTTTATGTTAACTTCTATCCCCTGGAGCAGGCGAAAATCATCCCACTTGCCGTTCAGCTCATGGATAATTCGACGCTGCTCGCGCACTCTGTCGGTAGAAAGCCCGTGAATGAAACCCATAGAAACCGAGTGATCGCTTATCACGAGGTACTCGTAGGCCCGTCAAAACTCGACTACTTCCTCGTTTTTCATCTCTCAGCACCTCTATCTATATCTGTTTACCCAGGGATATTGGTGATCGTGACGTTTATGCGCTGCCGGTGATTATCGCTTCCTGCGGCTCAAGGTCGCAGAGCACCGGTTCGCAGCCGTTTTGGACGCAGGTGTAGGCGTAGATGTACATTCCGGCGGACCAGGCTTGGTCACTTGAGCCTCGGGGCTCGCCGGAGATACCGTGGAGCCATTCGTTGAACTCCCACTCGTGGAGGCGGCCCTGTTTGTTGGCACGGGCGAGGCGGGAGAGGGCCTCACGAGCCTTGTCCATCTGTCGTGCGCGAACCAGAGCCGCGACGTAGAGGCCGCCGACCCAGGGCCAGATGCCGCCGTTGTGATACTGGTCGGGCAAGTTGAGTTCGTGCTCGGTGCGGTAGTATTCGCGCCAGTCGGGGTCGGTGGGCTGGATCGGCGGGTGGATCGTTCGGATCGGGAACGGGTGGTCCACCTCGTTCTTCTCGATATAGTCGAGGATCGAGGCCGTCTGGTCGTGGTCGGCGAGGCCGAAGGCGATCGCGAAACAGTTGCCGGGAGCGTCGAACCACTCCCCGTGGTCCTGTTTCCAGGCCCAGGGCAGGAAATACCCCCGCTCCTCGCTCCACAAAAACCCGTTGATTGCCTCACGCACGAGGCTTGCCTGCTTCTGGTCGCCAAAGAGCCCGAGCGCGGCGAAGTAGAGGACGTTCGAGTAGAGCACGTGGCCGCGGTTGGCGATGATGTCCATCCAGTCCGTCGCCTCCTGCTGCTCGATCAAGCCGTCCTCGTGGGTGTCCTGATACTTGAGCCAAACAAGCGCCCGCTCAGCCGCCTGACGGAACTCCTGTCGCGGACCGATAAGCTGCTCGGCATAGGCAAGCGTCAGCACGAACCAGAGCGACGCATCCGCCGCGCCGTAAGCGATCAGCCTCGGGCGAGTCGGGACAAAAATGTCGACGCAGTTCGGAATCTGCCCCGTGTTCGACTGATGGTTCGCGAGCGTCGTCATGCTCTTATGCCACTGCTTGATCAGCCGCTCCTCGCCCGAGACTAGCGCCCCAAGCGATGTGATCAGCGCATCCCGCGCGTAGACCGCGTTATACACCTGCGGCGATGCGAAGAACCCCGCCGGTGTCGAGCATTTGTCGAGCACCTGCTTCGCCCTCTCGAACGCCTCCTGGGTTATCAGGTCAGTATCTCTGCCGTTTCCGGATCTGTTTCTTGCCATTTGTCTGTTACCTCTTCGTCTGGTGTCTCTCCGTGTATCCGTTCGCGTATAAGCCCAGCGACCCGAAGCGCGACGTCCCGGTAGCCGAAGTTCTTTATCACGTGCGCGCGTGCGGCTGTTCCCATATTTCGGGCGAGATCGTCGTCGGAGAGAAGTTCAAGCACATAGCTCGATACGTCGGCCACGTTTGCCCGAAGTGCGATCACCTTGGGCTTGTCGAAGCGAAACACCCGGGTCTCAGGGTAGCCCGCACTCGGCCCCGCGACGCCCTTATTGATCGAAATCCAGCGCGAAACCCTTGCAAGGTAGCCCGTTTGGCCGTGGACGACTGTTTCTTTGATCCCCATAGCGTCGACGCTAAGGACGGGTTTCCCGCAGGCCTGCGCCTCGACGTGGGGCATCCCGAACCCCTCCTGGCGGCTCGGCCCGGCGTAGATGTCGCAGGCGTTGTAGAGATAGGGCATAAACTCGCGGGGGCAGACGCCGTCGACGTAGCTTACTTTGTGCCTGATGCCGAGCTTTTCGGCGAGATTCATATCGAGCCTGTTCTGTTTCTCGGTCCGCGCCTGGCTCCAGACCTTGCAGACGTAGCGCCACTTTGGATACTCTTTGTCGATGCGCGCAAGCGCCATCATCATCTCGCGGCTGCCCTTGCTCGCTCCGTCGCCGCCGACGGTGAGGATCAGCTTCTCGTCGTCGGCGACCCCAAGCGCTTCTCGCACAGCCTGAACCTTGGGGTGAGACCTTGGAAGCGGCTTGAACGATGCAGTGTCGCAGCCGATAGGCTGTACTACCATTCGCTCAGGGGAGACCCCGTCTCGGATATACGCCTCCCGCACCCAGGCGCTGGTGGTGAGGATCAGGGGAAGCGAGTTTAGCTCTTTCTGATAATTGGCGACCCAGCCATCGGCGACAAGCCACGGCACCGGTGTGATGCCATACTTGCGAGGGTGCATCACAAGCTCCGGCAGTTGCCCCCAGTAGCCGACGCCGACCGCGACATCGGGCTTGTACCACCGATATATCCATTCCTTCATCAGGTTGCCGCTCCAGTGGGCGGGCATGCAGTTGACCTCTATCTCACGAAAACCGCGGTAGAGCAGGTCTCCCTGAGTTGCGAGGCCCGCGGGTGGCGGTGGGTATTCGTAGAGCGCCAGAATCTTCAATTGTCATCCTCCACGACGACGCTGTGTGCGCCTTCGCTTGCTTGATTGTCATTTGCTGACAGGTCTTGTAAATCCTCTAAAAATTGTGCGCCTGCTACCGAGTAAAACGACTCCAGAGGGCCCGCCGCCGAGAGCTCAAAGCTGCCGACGCCGAACCCGTAGATATCCCGCACAATCTCTTTCTTGCGGGCAAACTCATCGGTGGTCAGCCGTACATAGATGTCGGCGTCGGTCGCGGGGTTTGGAGCGCAGTCGCCGCTGCAGTCGTCGTAGGCGAAGCACAGGAGAGTTCCCTTCAGCTCGCCCGACTCGACCATATCCCAGACAGCCCGGTGTACCTGCTCATGACGGGGATGGTTGGTGTATTCGCCGTGTGGCCCGTGGGTGATGATCACGTCGAACGAGTGTGGGACGAGATCGCGTATTCGGCTTTTGATCTCGGAGAGGTCAGACGAAATCGGCGCAAGGGTGGGGCTCGAGTCGTCGAGGTCCGATATGACGGCGCGAGCGTCGAGCGCCTGGACTGACTGGAAGAACCTCGGGCGTCGTTCCGGGTCGTCACCACGGCAGAGGCTGAAGACGAGCCAGTTCCAGTCGCGGCGTCTCATTACAAGCCCACCAGCCCAGATGACTTCATCATCCGGGTGAGCTACGACTATCAAACCCTCCACATTGTCCCCCGGTAACAGTTAGCCCGCTTTATTCGTGAAGCGAATAAAGCTCTTGCTAAGAGAGCATCATTCACACTTCTCGTGAATAATGCGGGTTGGCCCGCTTTATTCGTGAAGCGAATAAAGCTCTTGCTAAGAGAGCATCATTCACGCTTCTCGTGAATAATGCGGGTTAGGCGTTGCGTCCGAGTGTGTTTCTACCCAGATAGCGCCGCTTCACTCTTACATTGACGCGAAAAGTTCGACAATAGCCTTATGTTGAGCCGCTTCGCTCGACTGCCGGAGGGGTATCACCAACACAGAACCACACAGGGAGGATCCTGATATGATACTTGTAACAGGCGCGACTGGGAAAGTCGGAAGCCAGCTTGTGAAGCTGCTCGACACGGCGGGATACGAAGTGCGGGCGATGGCAAGGAGCCCGGAGAAGGCGCAGGCGATCGCGGGGGCAAACGTAGAGGTAGTGAAGGGAGATTTCACCGACCGCGCATCAATCGACCGAGCAATGCACGGCGCCGACCATGTGTTTTTGCTCTCGCTCAGCGGCCCTGACCAGCTCGCGAACGAGACCAACGTGGCTGAGTCGGCGGCCAATGCGGGCGTTTCACATCTGGTGAAGCTTTCTGTCCTTGGCGCGAGCCCGTTTACGCCGGTGAGGCTTGGGAGGTGGCACTGGGAGTCCGAGAAGATGATCGAGCGCCTCGGATTGCCGTTCTCTTTCATTCGTCCGCCGACATTCTTCGAGAACATGCTGTTGCACGCGGACTCTATCGCAGCCGAAGACAAGTTCTACCTACCGGCAGGCAAGGGAAAGATGAGCTCTATCGCCGTTCTTGATATAGCCGAAGTCGCTATGAAGGTGCTGACGGATGTGGGGCACCTCAACCGCGAGTATGATATCACCGGGCCGGAACCTGTCTCCTACTATGACATAGCGTCGGCGCTGTCTAAAGCGCTCGGGCGAGAGGTTACTTACGTGGAAGTGCCCGATGAGGCCGTTCGCGAGGGGATGAAGTCGATGGGCTTCCCGGACTGGCTCATCGGCGATATGTCGGCGTATATGGGATACATGAGGGAAGGCTACGAATTGCCCACAACCCCGTGGGTCGCTCGAATTACCGGGCGCGCGCCGACTTCGATCGAAGACTGGGCCAAGGCCCATGTGGCGGCGTTTATGGGATGATCCCAAGGGGTCGGCTGAGTATTCGCCGACCCCAATCTCGCTCGATTATTCGCCGAACTCCATCCGCTTGACTGTGACGCCGCCAAGCGCCGAAAGCTCGTGCTCCATCCCTGAGATGGCGTTTTCGTCGCCAAACATTTCAAGGATAATCAGGCCGCTCGGGGAGCAGGTGCTGTCAGCAACCTCGTGGAGGCCGATTCTGGTCTTGATGTTGCATCCGTATTTGGTAAAGACGTCCTGGACGCAGGGGACTTCTTTTACTCTGCTGTCAATGTGAACTCCGCAGACGATTCGCTTGCTCATCGTGTAACTCCTTGATTTTTCATAGCATTCAGACTCATTATTATATCTCATGGAGTAACTTTCCGCATCAGTGTCCAAGTATTACTTTGTGGGCATCAAATTCAGTGCCTGCCTACCGACGCTCGCTTGAAGGAGAATCTCCATGAAATATATTTTGATCATCTTCGATGGGATGGCCGATGAGCCCCGGTCCGATCTCGACGGCAAAACGCCCATGCAGGTCGCCCGCAGACCCTACATGGACAAACTCGCCCGCCGTGGCACTGTTGGAATGGTTCGCACCGTCCCTGAGGGAATGTACCCCGGAAGCGACACAACCAATATGTCGATTCTTGGCTACGACCCCGTTAAGTATTACAAAGGCAGAGCCCCACTTGAGGCTGCGAGCCTGCAGATTCCCCTTGAGACGAGCGATGCGGCGTTTCGGGCGAACCTTGTCGCAACAGACGGGACCAATATGGTCGACTCAAGCGCGGGGCACGTTTCGACCCAGGACGCGCGCGAGCTGATATCGCTGATCGACCAAAAGCTCGGCAGTCAGTTCATTAAGTTTTACCCCGGGGTGAGTTATCGGCATATAATGGTCTGGCGCGGCGGCTCGGACGACGTTCAGACGATGGCGCCATACAAGATCCACGGCAAGCCTTTTGGTGAATATCTCCCAGAGGGCGACGGCGAGAACAAGCTCCGCCAGCTCATATATGACTCGCTTGAGATACTCGACCAGCACCCCATCAACCGCCGCAGACGCGATGAGGGCCACGAACCGGCGAACATGCTCTGGTTCTGGGGGCAGGGGAGGCAGCCGGACATGCCGTCGTTTTTCAGTGAGCGCGCGATGACCGGCTCAGTCGTTGCGGCGGTCGACCTGATCCGTGGTATTGGTCGGATGGTTGGCTTGAAGCTCATAGACGTTCCCGGCGCGACGGGCTATATCGACACAAACTACCTCGGGAAAGGCCAGTATGCGCTCAGCGCGCTTCAGCAGAGCGACTTTGTCTGGGTCCACGTCGAGGCAGCCGACGAGGCGTCGCACGAGGGCAAGCTTGAAGCGAAGATCGAAGCGATCGAGAACGAAGACAAACTGGTTCTCGGCACGATTCTCGAAGGCATGTCGAAGGTCGACCCCGATTTTAGAATCCTGCTGCTGCCCGATCACCCAACGCCGGTCGCGACCCAGGCCCACACCGCCAACCCGGTCCCGTTCGTGCTCTACGACAGCCGACACGACAAGGGGAACAAGATCCCTTTCGACGAGCGAGCCGACGAAGACGCCAAACTGCGCGTCGACGAAGGGTATCGCCTGATGGATATGCTACTCGGGGATTAGTGAGTAATGCTGATCGTCTGTTCGTCCGGGGAATCTGTCCCCCATCTTATGTTATTGGACATAATCGGTTATTATGTTGGCGGACAGAATCCGCGGAACGGGGTCGGGGGACGGATTCCCCCGACCAACAAGAACCAAACTATATCAAACCATGCAACAATTTCTCAACGCAGTAGGACGGACAATCAGAGATCGAGAGATGACGACCCCTTTGGACATCGTCATAGTCGCCGTATCGGGTGGGGCCGATTCGGTCGCGCTGCTTCACGCGCTCTGGTCGCTTCGCGGTGAGCTTGGGGTAGGGCTCGTCGCGGCGCATCTCAATCACGGTATTCGCGGGGATGAAGCTGCGACCGACGCCGAGTTTGTTCGCGAGCTTGCCCTGCGGCTTGGGGTAGACTCCGTCATCGAAAAGGCCGATGTTCCAAAACTTCGTGTGGAGATGGGCGTTGGGATGGAAGAAGCGGCCCGCGTCGCCCGTTATGAGTTTCTTGAGCGGACGGCTGAGAAGGTCGGCGCGGCAAGGATCGCCGTCGCCCACACATCAGACGATCAGGCCGAGACGGTGCTACTAAATATCATCCGAGGCACTGGCCCCGAAGGGTTGGCCGGGATGCCTACAGTTCGAGGGAAGATCATCCGGCCCTTGATCGAGCTTTCTCGCGCTGAGGTTGAGTCGTATCTTCTGGATGTTGGCTTGTCGTGGCGAACCGATTCTTCAAACCTTGAGTCCGAGTACAGCCGCAACAGGGTTAGATTGGAGCTGATCCCTTTGATCGAGCGCGAGTTCAACCCGCGGGTGAAGGATTCGCTTGTCTCGCTCTCAAAGCTGGTCGCAAGCGAAAACGAGATTGTTCGCACGGCAGGTGCCGAGGCGTATCTGCGCTCTGTTCGGGAGGATGGGACGGGTGCTGTCGAGTTCCATGCGAGCCGTCTTCGTGATGACCGTTTGGCCGTCAAACGCAGGGTCATTCGAGCTGCAATCGAGCAGGTGAAGGGTGACCTGCGCGATGTGGAGTTCCACCAGGTCGAGCGAATCATCAAGCATCTCAATGCCCACGATTCGATCACGCTTACTCTGCCGTCGGGGATGGTCTACGCGCGAATAACACCTACAAAGCTACGGGTTTTTAGAGCGCCCAAATATGCAGTTCTCGATATCCATTACCCGATCAACGTGCCTGGAACGACTGAAATCCCAGAGCTTGACGGTGTGATCGATGCTAGGCCCGTCCCGCCGAAGGTGCGACCAACCTCGCCCGAGCAGGCTATAATAGACCCGAGCAAAGTCGTTGGAAGGCTCGTTCTTAGAACCTGGAACGAGGGTGATCGAGTCATCCCACTAGGCATGCAGGGCCACAAGAAGCTGCAGGATATATTTGTCGACAAGAAAGTCTCCCGCACCGAGCGAGGGCTCGTGCCAGTGATCGCCGATAACGAGAAGATCGTCTGGGTCGCCGGGCTGGTCGTCTCGGAGCTAGTCAAAATCGAGCCGGGGTGTGAGTCGGCGCTTATGCTGGAATGGAAACCCCCACCTATGAAAGAAGGAACCGATGGATCTACTGAACAAAACCGCCGAAAGCCTTGAGGCGTTACGGGCGAAGAAACCGCTCGTCCACAGCATCACCAACCTGGTCGTAATGAACGAGACCGCGAACGCCATTCTCTGCCTTGGCGCGCTGCCGATTATGTCGCACGCAAAAGAAGAGGTCGAGGAAATGGTCGGCATCATCGGGGCGCTTGTGCTGAACATCGGCACGCTCAGCACGGACTGGGTCTACGCGATGGAAATTGCCGGCAGACGCGCAAACGAGCTCGGCGTGCCGGTGATCCTCGACCCCGTCGGCGCGGGGGCCACCCGGCTCCGTACCGAGTCAAGCAAGCGGCTCCTTGAGAACGTCAAAATCTCGATTGTCCGTGGCAACGCAGGCGAGATCGCGACGCTCACCGGCATATCATCAGAAGTCCGAGGTGTAGAATCGATATCGGCCTCAGCGTCCGTTGAGGAGATCGCAGAGCGTTTCGCCCGCCAGTACGGCTGCATAGCCGTGATCACCGGCGCAGTCGACGTAGTAAGCGACGGAGTACGCACCGCAAAGATATCAAACGGCGACGCGATGCTCGGCAAAGTCGTCGGCACCGGCTGCATATCAAACGTGATAATAGGCTCGTTCGCCGCCGTCGATTCAGATCCGTTCACTGCTGCTGTTAGTGGGCTTGTGACGCTCGGGATTGCTGGTCAGCTGGCAGTCAAGGAGTCGGGACAGAGGCCGGGGACATTCCACGTGGAACTCTACAACGCGCTTCACGCGGTGACATCGGAGGATATTAGAGCGATGGGGCGGGTTGAGATATAGTGGACGATCATAGGCAAAATTACTTCAGCACGTGCTCTTCAAACGACTCCCACGCCATCGGGGCGACTTTTTGTACGATCTCGGCCATCACCTGTGCGTAGGCTCGGATCTCATACTGCGCGTGGCTGTCGAGTCGCTGCTTCAGGAAGTTGAAGAGGTTGTGCAGGTCTATCTGCCAGTACATCTCGGTGTAAAGCGATAGCGGCAGCACCGTGCGGGCGACTTCTCGGGAGACGCCGGACTCTATCAGCTTGTTGTAAAGCTCATACTGGCGGCGGTGACCATCGGTCATCTCTGTTAGAAGCTCGCGGGTTGCTTCCTCGGGGAGAGTCTCGCTAGAGCGTCCCTGCTTGTTGTCGGTCGCCTGAAGATGCAGCTCTTCGGGGATGTAGAACTCGTCAGAGAGCACACTGTAGCGGCCCGATATTTCGTTGGTTCTCGCCGTTCGATACCGCACCCACTGCCTCGCGACAAAGATCGGCATTTTGACGTGGAAAGTGAGCACCACCTGCTCAAAGGGCGATGTGTGCCCGTGCTTCAGCAGGTAGCTGATGAGCCGAGCGTCGTCGCGGACAGTCTTTGTGCCCGCCCCATAAGATACGCGCGCGGACTGAACGATTCGGTCGTCGCCTCCGAGGTAATCGACCAGACGCACAAAACCGTGGTCGAGAACTCCAAACTCCTGATCTAATATCGCATCGGCCTCTGGGACCGTGACATGGGCCATAATTATATATCCTCCCTTTGTAAATGGCGGTTTTTGCCATTTACATTCCCGTTGTGGTGATGACCTTGGCGACAGCAGTATGTAATACTGCGAAAGCCGGCAGCGGCGTTGCTCTTTGCGCTGCGAGAGTCTTCATCACAACTCCCCCAGAACTTACTCAATGAGCTATTACCACTTGTACAAAAAATACTTTTTGTCCTGCACGACTATTAACAAGGCTGCTGGGTATAATATCGCCGCTGATGCGCAGAATTATAGTGTTTGTACCGTTGACACCGGGCGCTCTGCATGATAACCTGCTTTCAGATAGTGGAGATGAAAAGACACTGCTATGGACCAAAACACAATCCACACACTTGTAGATCAAGGTGACTGCTTTTATCAGGCCGGTGACTATGAGAGGGCTGTAGACTTCTACATACGCGCTCTGGAGTTTGACATCGACAACCAGGACGCCCTCGAAGGTCTCGGGCAGGCTTACACGTCCCTGAACCGATGGGAAAGGGCCGTTCACGTCTTCGAGCAGCTTATCAGCGTCGACAAGTCATCAGGTTTTGCCCACTATATCCTCGGCCACGCCCTGGGCGCACTCGGCAAGCACGATCGTGCGCTTCGGGATCTTCGAAAGGCCGAAGAACTCGGATACTGCATAGCAGACCTCCACTCCGCCATCGGCTATTCGCTCCATATGAAGGGTGACATCGAAGGCGCACTTCAGTCCTATCGTCTCGCTCTCGATCTCGACCCCGAAGACACCATCACCATGTTCAACCTCGGTCGCGCGCTCGTCGCACAGCGCAACTACCGCGCGGCAAGACGTGTGCTTGAGGAGGCTGTAGAGGTCGACCCAAGAGACGTGCAGACACTTGTTGCCCTGGGTGAAGTTTATGAGGCGATGGATCTTTGGGATATGGCGCTTATGGTCTACGAAAGCGCGCTTGATGTCTGCCCGGAAAACGTCGACACGAGATACCTTGCCGCCCACGCGTGCCTTATGCTCGGCAAGCTCGACGAGGCCGAGTGGGAGTATCGGATGGTTGTTACCGATGACCCAACCGATAGCGAGGCCTGGGCAGGTCTTGGCGAGGTGCTGGTCGCGCAGCAACGCTACGACGATGCGATCGGCGCGTGCAAGAAAGCGCTCGACGTCGACCCGACATCCTCCCACGCGCTTTACAGCTATGTCTGCGCCTGCGAACATATCGATGCCTTTGACGACGCCCGTGTAGTGCTCGCAAAAGCCGTTGAGCAGGAGCCGAGCAATCCCGACATTTGGTATCTGCTTGCCGACCTTGAAGCCGCCGCAGACCTTCCCGAACGCGCGCTTCCGGCATATCAGAAGGCGGTTCACC
Organism: Armatimonadota bacterium; assembly: GCA_038207085.1. Lineage (GTDB taxonomy): Bacteria > Armatimonadota > UBA5829 > UBA5829 > DTLH01 > JBBRAE01. The sequence goes on along the minus strand of JBBRAE010000016.1, from coordinate 47,656 downwards.
TCAACCCCTGCAACGCAGCGGCGCATGCCGGAGTCGGCTGGGCGCTTATCGAGATGAACCACGAGCTTGCGGTAGCCGAAGTCCACCTGCTTGAGTCCGTGAGGCTTGCGCCGGAGTGGTATTATCCTCATCTGCAGCTAGGGGAGTTGTTCCTCAGGATGAAAAACAACCGCGCCGCCGCCGACTGGTTTGACAGGGCCTACAGGATGGCGCCCGACGAGCCTGAGGTCCGCGAGGCGATCGCAGACCCGCTTGTGCAGGGGCTTCTAGACCGCGGCCATCCCGCCATCGGTTGATCAACAATTCCTTTAACGCTTGGCTGCAGGGTATTTATTGCCGGGCGATGTTTGTACCACTTGCTCGTCCCCAAGGAGACGCTTGAAATGATCTGTCCACAGTGCAACACCGACAATGGAAGCCAGGGAAATGAGTGTTACAGGTGCGGCGCCGATCTTGGTCCGCAACTCGTATCACAGGGGCCAGCCGCCGGAGTTTTTGCGTTCGACAAATACCTGCTCAACCAGAAAGTGCTCTCGTTCAAGGACAAGTATCACGTCTTTGATGAGTTTGGAAACAAGCTTCTATACGTCGAGCGCGAGGCTTGGAAGGTAATGCCCAAGCTGCATTTCTTTACCGACGAATCCAAGAACGTCCCTGTTATGAGCATAATGAGCAAGCCGAAGGGGTTCTTCGATATGGGCTACAAGCTCCACCTCGTGCTCCCGGACGGTCAGCCGCTCGCAATCTTCAGAAAAGACTGGATCAGGGGGATGTTCTTTCAGCGGTTGTGGCACGTTCTCGATGCCAACGGCGACGTGATAGGCAAAGCTGAGGAGGACTCCGTCCTTTTGGGACTGATACGGCGATACCTGCCGTTTGGTGAATGGATCAGGACGAACTTCAATATATTCCTTGGAAGCCGTCAGGTGGGAACGTTCAACCGCAAGTTCACCATCATCGACAAATACGTCCTCGACCTCACTCAGGACCACACCCGAAGCCTGGATCGTCGAATAGCGCTTGGGCTCTGCGTGCTGCTTGATACGGCTGAGAAACGATAGTTCTTGCCCTCGACGGCGCTATCCGCGCCTTCTCTTAAAGGTCTATCGCGGCGCGAACGCCACTGTCGACCCCGGCGGCGCGAGCGCCATCGGCGTTTCTGTCCCGTTTTCGCAGGGTAACAATTGTTGAATCGAACGCACTAACCCGCATTATTCACGAGTAGTGTGAATAATGCTCTGTTAGCGAAAGCTTTATTCGCTTCACGAATAAAGCGGGCTATGGGGGATAGGCCGAGTGGAACCAAGCTATGAGCAGGCTGCCGAGGAGTTTCTGAGGCGCGTGATTCGGGAGTATTACGAAAACGGCGCGGGGATCAAAGAGACGATTGAGATCGTCGCGGTCTATAACCAATTTGGCTGGTTGTTTGACCGCAGTGCCGTCGATTCTTCGCTCGTATGGAGCACCCCCGCCGAGCGCGCAATAGCCGACTTTGTGGTCGACGGTTACCTCGACGCAAGTGTCAAAGAGCTTAGCGAGAAGATCACAAACGAGATGACTCAGGCGACCATCGAATGGCAGGGAGAGCATATTCCCTATCGGCGGGCATCGGTGATCATCGCAAACGAGCCCGACCAGGCCAAGCGCCACGAGCTTGAGTCCAGGGCGCGGGCCGAGACCGAAAAGCACAACCCCGAAGAACTCATCCGCTGGCAGACGCTTCACTCCCAAGTCCGTGACATAGGTTTTGCAAGTTACCTCGATATGGCGGAGCAGTTGAAGTCGTTTCGGCTTGAGTGGCTCCTTGCCAGGATGATCGACCTGCGTGAGCGCACCGAGGAAATCTACGTCTCCGAGCTTGAACACTTTCTCGGGACGATCGGAGTCGACTCGGCGGACGCGACCTCCGGGGATATCGCGTTTCTCTTCAGATCACCTCAGTTTGACCGGTTGTTCCCACCTGAGAAGCTGATCCCCACGCTTCGGGCGACCCTTGCAGGGCTCGGGGTTGATCTCGACTCCCAGAAAAACGTGATCCTCGACACCGAGTCTCGTCCGCTAAAGTCCCCGAGGGCGTTTTGTGCGCCGGTCAGGATTCCGGACGAAGTGTTTTTGGTCATCTCACCCAGAGGTGGTCGGGACGACTACGCATCGATCATGCACGAAGCCGGACACGCCGAGCACTTCGCCTGGACAGACCCGACTCTTTCGTTTGCCGAAAAGAGGCTGGGGGACATCTCGGTCTCCGAGTCCTACGCGTTTCTTTTCGACAACCTGCTCAAGAACAGCCGCTGGATGAGCGAAGTGATGGGCGAGCACGACCACGCCGACTACTGCAGGCTCGCGCGCTTCCACAAGCTCTACATGCTCAGGCGCTACAGCGGGAAACTCGAGTATGAAACGAAGCTGCACACTTCAGGCGATATCGAGTCGATGCGCGACACCTACGCGGAGACTCTCTCACGGGCGCTTCATATCAAGATCAGCCCGGTGAACTACCTCACAGATGTCGATGACGGCCTCTACGCTGCTGGTTACATCCGCGCCTGGATATTTGAAGTGATGCTTCGACGTCATCTGGAAGAGAACTTCGGACTGCTTTGGTTCAAGAACCCGGACGCGGGCAAGTTCATCGCCGGACTCTGGAGCCTGGGCCGCCGTCACACTGTCGACGAACTCGCACACTATCTTCGGTACGAACACCTGGACGCCGAGCCGCTGGTGACTGAGCTTGCGAGGTAGAGTTGCGCTTGACCGCCACTTACCTGGGTGTTATACTAGGTTCACCATGTGGGGTCGGTTGAAGACTTGCGTGGACCACCAATTATTGAGGTGCAGTTGAGCTTGCGTAGCGCGTTTGTAATTGCCATGCTTGCCTTGTCCGTTCTGTCGTCCCCACTTTATTGTCAGGATCAGAACGTGGCTGCCGTTGTACCGCCCGTCTTTCAGATGAACGCGAAAGATGCAAACCCCGGAGACCGTGTGAGCTCTGAGGTCGGTATGCAGGCGGCGGCGCTTGATTCTGCCACGAGAGCGGCGGTCACTGTTTCTGGTGACTACAGGATCGGCGCGGGTGACGTGCTCACGATTCGCGTGCGCGGGGATGTCAACCTCCGCTACGGAAGCAGCGCAACCCCCAAACCAGACGCGAGCCAGAACGCATTGGTGGCTGACCTCGACACCTACGAAGTCAAACCCGACGGAAGCATTCACATGCCTTTGATCGGGCAGATTCCGGCCGTCGGTCGAAGCGTCGATGAACTAAGAACGACCATAACAGAGAAGCTTTCTGTCTACTACAAGCGTTTTACTGTCGATCTCAGTGTCGCTAGATCAGGATTGGTCAAAATCTGGGTCAGCGGACAGGTGAAGAACCCGGGCCCGCTTGCGCTGCCATCGACCGCTACCGTGCTTGAGGCGCTACTTCGAGCCGAAATCCAGCCGACCGGCTCGACGAGGCTTGTAAGGCTTATGCGCGGCGGCAAACCCCGCCTGGTAGATGTCTACGGCATCGTGTCCCGCGGCGATATCGAGTCGAATCTCACCATTCAGGCAGGCGACGAACTGTTTGTTCCGCCGGTGGTGAGCTGGGTGACGGTTACCGGTGAGGTGTGCCGTCCGGGTAAGTACGAGATCGTCGCGCCGGGCAAGTGTGAGGTCGGCCCGTGCCGCGCAAGCGAGGTGCTCGACCTGTGCCTGGGAGTTCTGCCGACTGCGGCGAGCACTCGCGTGTTGATCGAGCGAAGCGGCGCGGACGGCGAGGTGAAAATCGTCCACTGTGATCTTTCGGGGAAAGATAACCCCGAGATTCTGCCCGGGGATAAGTTTGTTATCCCATCGGTCGCAGACTTCCAGCCCACAATCAGGCTTGTCGGTGAGTTCAAGGGCGAAGGGGTCTACCAACGGTCAGCCGGAACGCTTCAGAACAAGTCCGGGGTCTACAAACTTGCTCAAGGGGAGACAATCTGCGACGTGATCACAAGAACCGGTGGCACGACTCCGCAGGCTGACCTCAAACGCGCGAAGATCGAGCGGCGAAACGGCGACAAGATCGTCTCGATCCCCGTTGACCTCGAACGGTTGCTGATTCACAAGGACAGAGTTGCAGACGTGGCGCTCCAAAGTGGTGACGCGGTTGTGCTGCCGGCGCTTCAGGACAAGGTCTTTGTGTTTGGCCAGGTTGGTCGAACGGGAGGGTTCCCTTACGAGCCCGATCAGCGTCTGATAGACTACCTCGCAGCCGCAGGTGGCCCAGGAGGCCGGGGGAAGAAGACTGCTTACCTCGTGCGTGGAGATGCAGACAAGCCCAAGATTACCAAGGTTAAGCTGTCGAATGGTATGAGGGGCGATAAAATGGACAATCCGGTCGTGCAGCCCGGAGATATTATTTATGTGCCGGAGGGCATCATTTCGGACTGGCGCGACCTGTCGCAGCTCATTGCCACCGTTCGGATGTTGTGGTTGTTCTAAGATATGGAAGAAATTGGGCTCTCAGATTATATAGATATGCTTCTGCGTCGACGAGGAATCGTTGCTGCCGCAGCGATGATCGCCGTTGTGTTTGGCGTGTTGTTCATCCTCGTGACTCCTCGAACGTTTCGGGGCAAGACAACGATTCTGTTCCCCCAGCAGCAGCAGACGTCGGGATTGATGTCGCAGCGCACGGGGCGTCCTGCAATCGGTGCCGCATCGCTTTCCGGTATGTCGGGTGTGGGGATGTATTCGCAGATCCTCAAAAGCCGTACGCTCGCCTCAGACGTTGTGCGTGAGCTTGGGCTTGAGGCCGCAGGGGTCGACGCTGAGACACTGCTGGAACAGGTGGAAGTCGATGCAAGTTATGAGGGCTCGCTGAAGCTCTCGTGCTATGCCCTCTCGTCCTGGGTGAAGACGGGTAAGATTACCTGGCTTGACTCGAAATACCCCAACGAGGACACCAAGCGGCACACAGCAAGGCTTGCCGCTGAGATAACCAACACCTATATAGACGCCCTTGAGCAGTATGATCGAGAGCACGCGCTAAACAGCGGTCGTAACCGTCGAGTCTTCCTCGAAAGCGAGGTCAATACGACCCGCGAGCAGTTGACTAAGACCGAGGAGAGGCTTCGCAAGTTCATCGCAGCACATCCGACTGTCCCACCTCCCGATGCGGCAAGCGAGCAAGTGAAGAGTATCATCGGCATGCGGACGCTCGAGCTTCAGGCCGAGACCGAGCTTCGTGAAGCTACAGAGAGCATCGAAGAGGCCAAAAATGTCGCCGCCGGTGAGCATGTCACGCAGTCAGTTTCAAGGGTAGTCACGCAAAACCCAATCGTCAGCAACTTGAAACAACAGATCACTGACGCCGAGGTCACACGCGCAATGCTGCTTGAGAACTTTACGGAAAAGCACCCCGATGTTGTCGCGATCGATCAGGAGATTGAGAAAAGCCGCGAGAAGATGCGCGAGGAAGTCTCTCGTGTGACAGGAAATGAGACTTTTGCGCTTAACCCCGTTCGCCAGGTTGTCATTCAGAACCTCGCAGGGCTTGAGATAAAGCGAAGCGGGCTTGAGGCACGGGTTCAGGCTATGAATGACGCGATGACCCGCGTAGAGCGTGGGATCAGCGACAAGGCTGCAGCACAGATCCAGTACGTCCGTCTGCTTCGTGACGTGAAAGCGCTCGAAGTTGTCTACATGTCGCTACTAGCCGATTTCAGCAACGCCAAAGTGACCGAAGCCAAAGACCCGCACACCTTTACCGTGCTCGACTACGCCGTGCCTGAAAAGGGGCCGATCAAGCCGAAAACCAAACTCGTGCTCTTGGGAAGTCTGTTGCTGGGGCTTATGTTTGGGAGCTTTGTTGCAATCGTTAATGAGACGCGGCGGATGGAGAAGCGGGTCCGGTCTATGGGTGTAGTGAGCAAGCCGTAAGCCGGGTTCTGTCGTGGGTGATCATCTCTCTAGGAGCCGGATTGCTCCGGCTCTCGTGCGGCCTTTACCCGAGAGGTCGGCGGGCAGCTTCAACCCTCTCCTATTCGGCCTTGCTCCGGATGGGGTTTACCAAGCCAGTGCGTCACCGCACCGCTGGTGGTCTCTTACACCACCGTTTCAGCTTTGGTCTCGCTTGAGATGGCGCATATAGCGCCGTCGGCGGGGCCGTTTTCTTTTCTGTGGCACTTTCCCTAAGCTTGCGCTCGCTGGACGTTATCCAGCATCCTGCCCTGTGGAGCCCGGACTTTCCTCTCCGGTTACCCGGAGCGACCACCTGGCTTGCTCACTGATATATTACCAGTTTTGCCTCGTATTAGTCAAAGTATTTGAGATGATTACGTCGTAGTAGTTTGTGGTTCTCAAGGTGCACTGTGGTATACTGGTCGCAGATTACTCGCGGAGGAACACTGTGTCAGGCATCAATGAGTTTGAGAAGAATATAGAAGAATTGCGTAGGGCTGTTGAGGCGAATCCGGGTGATGTGGGGGCGTTGGGGAATCTGGCAAACGCTCTGTGTCGTGCGGAACGCTGCGAAGAGGCCGAGCAGTTGGTGGGGGAGGCTGTGGACCTTGCACCGGACGACCCCGAGGCGTGGTGTCTGCTTGGCTGGACTGTGGCTCGCCGCGGGGAGCATGAGACCGCTGAAGACTGCTATAGTCGCGCTATCGAAATTGACCCCGGGTACGCTGACGCTTACTGGCATTTGGCTCACACACTATTTGAACTCAACAGATACGAAGATGCTTTGGAAGCGGCGCGTCAGTCGATTGTGTTCGATCCTGATGATGTGAGCAAATGGGCTGAGCTTGCATTGATATTTCGTGGGCTCAACAGGCTTGATGAGGCGCTGGAAGCGTTTGGTAAGGTGGTAGCGATCGATCCAAGTGACAAAACTGTCCATCACGATCTTGGAGTCACTTTGACTGACTTGGGACGTTCTGAAGAAGCTCTCGTGGAGTTTGAGCAAGCCGTTCGACTTCACCCGGAGGATGTAGATAACTGGTGGGGACTGGGTGGAGCGCTACATGAACTGGAGCGTTACGAGGAAGCAGTCGATGCATTCAGAAAAGCGCTCAGCATCGATCCGAACTGCGCCGGAGCGCACGCAGGCCTGGGAATAGTTCTCGAAGAGCTCGAACAGAGCGAAGAAGCCGAGGGCGAATACCGTGAGGCGCTGCGTCTCGAACCGCACGTTGCCGAAAGACATCGGGCTCTGGCAGAGATTCTGGGAACGCTTGAGCGCTATGAGGAGTCGGAGGCCGAGTATCGTGAGGCTCTCAGGATCGATCCGGGTTTCGCCTACGCCCATTCCGAACTCGGGCTGACATTATTCAACCTAGACAGGTCGGACGAGGCCGAGGCCGAATGCCGGGAAGCAATTCGTCTCGACAGCAGCGACTCCATTGCCTACAACTGCATAGCTGAGATATGCGAGGCGCGGGGGGATCTTGACGGCGCTGTTCAGGCACTTCAAACGTCCATTGCTCTTTACAAGAGTGCGGAAGTCCTCTACAACCTCGGGGAGCTCTTGAAGCTTCAGGGCCGTAAGGACGAAGCTCGCGGTGCATGGGAAGCTGCTGTGGCTTTGGATGAGGGCGAATACTCCGATCTTGCTAAAGAGACGTTGTCTTCAAAGGAATAACCCCATGCTTTGACGAACATTTCCTTTGAAGCTCTAATGCTGAAAGGGATTATGAATGGAAGAACTGAGATTTCGACAGGTCCATCTGGACTTTCACACGAGTGAGGCTATTCCGGGCATCGGCAAGGATTGGGACAAGAAACATTTTCAGGATATGCTCAAGCTCGGGCACGTAAACTCGATCAACGTGTTTGCCAAGTGCCATCACGGGTGGTGCTACTACCCAACCAAGGTGCAGGACAGCGAGATGCACCCCAATTTGAAGGTCGATCTCTTGGGCGAGATGATCGAGGCGGCCCACGAAATTGATGTCAAGATTCCCGCCTACATATCAGCCGGGCTGGACGAGAAGCTCGCAGTCAGACACTCGGACTGGTTGTTCAGGCGGACGGATGGGACAACGTCCTGGGCCGGGTGGACAGATGCGGGATATCACGAGTTTTGCATGCGTTCGCCTTACCTCGACTACCTGATCGCTCAGGCAGAAGAAGTCGCCGCCAACTACAACAGCGACGGCATCTGGCTTGATATTGTTGGGGTAAGGGACTGTGCCTGCGGGTACTGCGTCTCAGAGATGCGAGCACGCGGGTGGGATCCTCGCGACGCTGATGCCCGACAGCGACTCGGACGCGAAACCTACCTCAACTACGCCCGAAGGATCAACGCCGCAATCAACGCCATCAAGCCCGGCACGCTCATTTACCACAACTCGGGCCACGTGACCGGAGGCGACCGAGAGCTTGCGGCTCTTCCGACCCATCAGGAGCTTGAGTCGCTTCCGACCGGCGGTTGGGGGTACGATCACTTTCCGCTCTCAGCTCGATACGTACACGCAACAGGCATCGACTTCCTCGGGATGACAGGCAAGTTCCACACGAGCTGGGGCGAGTTCGGCGGGTTCAAGCACCCCAACGCGCTTCGGTTTGAGGCCGGGCTTGCGCTGACAAACGGCGCGAAGATCTGCGTCGGTGACCAGATGCACCCATTCGGCAAGCTGGATCAGGCGACCTACAGGCTGATCGGAGAAGCGTTTGTCGAGGTCGAGGCCAAAGAGGTCTGGTGTAAAGGCGTAAAGAGCATCTCGGACGTAGGTGTGCTCTCTATCCAGGCGTTTGCTGCTGAACTTGGTGAGACTGCCAATAAGTGGCAGTCCGATGCAGGGGTGGTGCGGGTTCTTCAAGAGGGCAAAGTCTCCTTTGATATACTCGACCGGGAAAGCGACCTGTCGAACTACAAAGTAGTCGTCCTGCCCGACGTGATTCCCGTCGCTGGCGATTTCGCCACAAAGCTTAAGAGCTACCTGGCAAATGGCGGCAAGGTGTTTGCCACCGGCAGAAGCGCCCTTGACGCTCCAACGGGCGAGTTTGCACTGGACTTTGGTGTGAAGTATCTTGGCGAGAGCGGGTTTGACCCCGAGTATATCGTCCCCAAGTTCGATCTTTCGGAGTGGGACAACACGGGCTTTGTCGTCTACTCCAAGATGAATGTTATCGAGGTGACGACGGGCGAAGTCATGGCCGAGCGCCAGGACCCGTTCTTCAACCGAGACTACCTGCACTTTTGCAGCCATCAGCATGCGCCGAGCACTATGGAGAATGCGGGCGCGGCGATGGTGAAGACACCGAACACGGTGTATCTCGCGGTGAACGCGTTCGACCGTTACGCCGATCTTGGCCAGAACGTGCTCCGGGAGATTATACTCAGAGGCATTCGAGAACTTCTCACCGAGCCCACGCTTGTGACGAGTCTCCCTGCGCAGGGGGTTCAGTCTGTGATGCGCCAGGAGAAAGAGGCACGAACCATCGTTCATCTGCTCTACGGCGCACCGGTGCTTCGTGGCAAGATCAATGTGCTCGAAGACCTGACGCCGGTCTACGATGTGAAGGTCGAGCTTAGAGCAAGTGCCGCTCCCAAGCGCGTCTACCTCGCGCCCCAGAACGTCGACCTTGACTATACGTTCGAAAACGGTGTGATCAAGACGACTGTTCCCGTGGTGGAGTGTCACCAGATGGTTGTAGTCGAATAGAACCGTTTCTGCCCGGGCTTTGGTCCGGGCAGAGCTATTTTTATTGTTTACACCGAGGTTTTTGCGTCTACAATACTCAAGGGCAAAGCCTTTGGAGGAGAGTGGATGAACGAGGATACCAGCACATTCCTAAGAGAGATCGCCGAGCAGCCGGACTCGGTTCGTGACCTTGTGGCATACTACTCAAGCGTCGGCATAATGGACCTTGAGAAATGGGCTGCGGCTGCGGTTGGGGCGGGTCGAGTGGTGTTTGCCGGAATGGGCACCTCTGAGTTCGTCGCCGAGTCGGTTGCCGCTGAGATGACCCGCCTCGGAGTAGACGCGACGACAATCGACGCGGGCGAGCTTCTGCATTATCCAAGGCCGATCAAAGGCATGCTCGTCTTGATCAGCCAATCGGGCGAAAGCGTCGAAACCCGCAAGATCGTCGAGCGTGACGACATAGCCGATGAGATGGCCGCGATCACCAATACCCCTGGAAGCTCGATTGCGCGCGCCACGCCGCTTCATTTGCCGATCATTGCAGGCATCGAAGGGGCGATCTCCACCAAGACCTACGTCAACCAGCTCGCCATTCTCTACCTGATGTGTCAGTCTCTGAAAGGCGACAGCGCCACTCATGCCGCGCTCGGCGCGCTTGCGATGCTTGCCGACCGTATGGGTGACTACAACCAGCACAAGATTGACACCGCGGCTGATCTGCTCGCCGACGGCTCCGTCATCCACTTCATAGCCCGCGGGCCCGCGATGGCGGCGGCGAGACAGGCGACGCTGACCTTTATGGAGGGCACCCACACCTACGCGACGGCGTTCACGGGCGGCGCGTTTCGGCACGGGCCTTTTGAGATGGTTGGAAAGAGCCACCACGCGGTGGTATTTATCCCCGGTGGGAGGACTTTCGAGCTGCTTCGCTCAATGGCGACTGAGATTGCTGAGAAGGGGAGTCACGTCGTCGCGATCACCGACCAGGAGTTTGATTTCGGACTGCCGAACGCCGTAGCGCTCCGGGTTCCGTCATTTGATGAAGAGCTCTTCCCGATATCGGCTGCGACGACTCAGGAGCTTTTGCTGCACGCCGTAGCAAGCCGCAGGGGAGTCATTGCTGGCGATTTCAAATACGGCGGCAAGGTGACTACGCGCGAGTAGCGCATTACCATCGCCTGATGAGCTTCCTCAATGGGATTATGCCAAGGAGCATCGCTGCGCCTACGAAAATGAACACGGCTCCAGTCCCGTAATTCGCGCCGATAGGGGCTGCGGCAAGCGGTGCAATCAGCGCTCCAAGGGTCTGCGCGGACCACATCATACCGTATGCCCTGCCCTGAAAGCCCTGGTCGACCCGCGTGCAGATGATCGTCCCCGCGCTTGGGCTTGCCGAAGCAAGGAAGAGTCCCGCGACGAAAAGCGCCCCGGCAAACGCCCAGATGCTGTGGGTCAAGCCTATCAAAAGCGAACACGTCGCGCCGCCGATCAGGCCGATGTAGATCGCCCGCTCCGGCCCTCGTCGCTCGCCAAAACCCGCCCATTTTCTCGCGGAAAGTGCGATAGCAGCGGGGAGCATGGCATATATCATCCCGTTCCAGACCTCGGGGGTGTTGGGGCTGATCGACTTCACGTGCAGCGCGAATATCGGGCTAAGCGACCCACCGAAGAGCACAGCAAGGAGCACGGCGAGCATCATCGACGAGATAATAGGGGATCGAAGCGAGACTGCGAAGTCCTGCATCAGGCTCGTTTTCTCCTTCTGCTGCGGCTTGACGACCTCTCTTACGAATATCCACACCGTGAGCGTGCAGAGGAGCACTGCTGTTCCCGACAGAAACATCGACGACCTGTATCCGCCCGTGAAATGCGCGAGCAGACCTCCGATTGGTGGGCCAGCGATCTGTCCGATCGCCGCAGTCGTCTGTACCGTCGCGACGGCTTTGGGGGCGTTTTCTCTTGGGGTGTTGGTGGCGATCAAGGCCATCGAGCCGGGGATAAACCCTGTAAGCGCCCCGTTAAGGAACCTGAGGAGTATCATCTGCCACGGCGCCTGGCACGCGCTCATGCCGAAGTAAATCGCCGACAGGAAGAACCCCGCGCGTATGGTCATCGGTTTTTGGCCATACTTGTCGCCCATCTTGCCCCAGAAGGGCAGCGTAACAATACTCGCGACGCTCTGCGAGGCAAACACCATCCCCGACCACCAGAACACCTGATTGGCTGGCACTCCGAGGTCTTTTAGAAACAGGGGAAGAAACGGAACTATCTGGCTCCAACTGATCGACGAGAGGCCGACGGTGAGCGATAGAACAAGAAGATTCCGCCGCCAGTATGGAGTTGTGTCGTTTGCTTGCATGATCTTCTTTAGTGTAGCAGAAGATGGGGGCTGGGGGCTAGGGGTTGGGGGCCGGTGCAGGGCGAACGCATCTTAGCTGTTGGGCAGCACCGAACGCCCGTAGTGGCGGGTCGCCGCGCCCGCCATCAGCACCAAAGGTGCTGCGCCAACTGTGTAATGCGCTCCAAATGAGCAACTCTACGAAATTCCATTGTTTGTTCGGCGCGTTCCGCGCCGATGGCCGCCGCGGCGGGACGGCCACTACACTTCTCAGACACACTCCTAGTACAGCAGAAAGGGCGACGCCACAAAGGCACCGCCCAATCCAAACTAGCGACTGAATACTAGCTACTAGCGACTATTCTCAAATCGCGCTGCAACGTCGTCCCAGTTGACCAGGTTCTCGATGAACGCTTTGGTCCAGTCGGGGCGGCGGTTCTGGTATTTGAGGTAGTAGGCGTGCTCCCAGACATCGAGGACGAGCAGCGGGACGACTCCCCACTGGGTCAGGTTCTCGTGCTTCTCAGCGCTGAGGATGACGATTGCGCCGTCCATCGGGCGGTGGGCGAGGATTGCCCAGCCGGAGCCCTCTATCGTGTTCGCAGTGGCAAGAAAGAGGCCCTTGAAGGCGTCGTAACTGCCGAATGTGGAGTTGATCGCGTCCGCAAGCGCGCCGGAGGGCTGTCCACCGCCACCGGGCTTCATATTGTTCCAGAAAATGGTGTGCAGGATGTGTCCCGAGCCGTGGAACGCCTGCTCCTTGGCCGCAGCCTTGGCCCCTGCGAAGTCGCCGGATGCAGTCATCGCCTTGACCTTGTCCTCGGCGGCGTTTAGCCCCGTGACATAGGCGGCGTGGTGCTTGTCGTGGTGGAGTGTAACCGTTTCTTTATCGTAATACGGTTCCAGAGCGTCGTAAGCATACGGAAGCGGCGGCAGTTCATGTGCCATTTTGATGTTCCCTCCTGTGGGTTGAAATAATGTCCGTTGTAGCAAGCAAGCTGATGAGATTGTACCGCATTCGGAGAGAATGTAAACCAAGTGTGGGGTATGTGATTAGCTGCCGGGGGTTGTAGTAGGCCCTTTGATTTGTGGAGCGCACCCTTCGAGAGCCTCAGGGTGAGGGGTTATTGGTTTGGGTGGCAGGGTGAGCAATTGTACCGCTAGCCGTAGAATCCCTCAAGTTTGATCAACCTAAAGCCAATCACGTTGAGGCTCTCGAAACGTGCGCTCCACCCAAACCCTCGACACCCGCCAATCCCTGGGAGCTAATCCCAAACTGCCGGTAAATGCCAGGCGCGCTTTATAGGTCCGTTCCGTTGATGACCAGCCTGAAGCGGTAGCCGAAGAAGTCGGCGGCTCTGCGGCACATCAGCATTCTTGTGAGGAATATCTCAAAATACTCCATCACGCTTGCGGCCTGGCCGTCAGTTTCGAGTTCGAGGTTGATCGTCTTCGCTGCCTTGTCGACTCGGAGCGCCGAGTGCTGCACGGCGTGGTTGACTCGGTCGTGGATGTCGAACGCGAGCGGGTTCGGGTTCTGCACTCGCGAATGGTGGACGTCGGCCTTGTCGGCAAGGATCAGAGCTGCCGCGATAGGGGAGACAGGAGCGCCCAGCTCTTCCTCGTGGTTTCCGATCGCCGCGATGACCGTCGCCACCTCCTCACACGGCATCCCCATACGAGTAAGCATCGTGTAGGCCATAACGCCTGCTGTCTCACCGTGGGAGGTGCGGTTGATCGAGTTGCCGATATCGTGCATATAACCAGCGATTGCGGCCAGTTCTACGAGCCTCGGATTAAACTCAAGATTTTCGAGGATACCCCTCGCCATATCCGAGACCTTGCCAGCGTGGCGGAACCCGTGCTCGGTGTACCCAAGCGCGTTCATCTGCTCGTTTGCTTTTGCAATAAGCGTCTTGACCTCGTTGTCTCGCCTGATCTGGTCGATGGTGATTACCAGATATTCCATTTGTTACGATTCCCAACTCGCGGCTTCGTCGTGAACGGCGGCCTGTCCTGAGTGATACTTTGCGAGGAACTCCAGCCTGAACTCGGTGAACCTGTCATGTTCAAGCGCCTCACGCATGCCCGCCATCAGCTTATGGTAGAAATACAAATTGTGATACGTCGCAAGCCGCGAGGCCAGTATCTCGTCGCACTTGTAGAGGTGACGGATATACGCAGCGCTGTAGTTGCGGCAGGTGGAACAGTCGCAGTCGGCGTCAACTGGTCTGAAGTCCTCGATAAACCGCGCGTTCTTTATATTGATTCTTCCATAGGTCGTGTAAATAGACCCGTTGCGTCCGAGCCTCGTCGGCAGGACGCAGTCGAACATATCGATCCCGCGCATGACTGCGTCGAGCAGGTCCTCGGGAGTCCCTACACCCATCAGGTAGCGCGGTTTCTCTGTCGGCAGCTCAGGGACGGTCCACTCAAGCACGTTCAGCATCGCTTCCTTGGGTTCACCCACCGACACTCCGCCGATCGCGATTCCCGGCGTATCGAGGTCCACAATCGCCCGTGCGCTGACTTTTCGAAGGTCCTCATAGGTGCTCCCCTGGATGATCCCAAAGAGCGCCGAATCGGTCTTGTGCGCCGTTTTGCACCTTGCGGCCCAGGCGTGGGTTCGTTCCATCGCTGCTTTGGCCTTGTCGTGGGTCGCGGGGTACTCGGTGCATTCGTCGAAGGCCATGATAATATCCGCGCCGATAGCCTCCTGCACCTGCATCACCATCTCGGGGGTGAACGTGTGCATTGAGCCGTCGATGTAGCTCTTGAAGATCACACCGTCGTCGCCGATCACCCTCAGGTGTTCCAGGCTGAAGACCTGAAAACCTCCGCTGTCGGTGAGGATCGCGTTCGGCCAGTTCATGAACTGATGCAGCCCACCCGCGCGTTCGATGAGCCCGTGCCCGGGTCTCAGATACAGGTGGTAGGTGTTGCCGAGTATGATCTGGTAGCCGATGTCGAGCAGTTCCTGTTGAGTAACGGCTTTAACCGTCGCCTGCGTGCCGACCGGCATAAAGACCGGAGTTTCGACGGTAGCGTGCTTGAGATGCAGCCTCCCCCGCCGCGCGCGGCACTGTGAGCTTTCGGATAATATGTCAAACTTGATAGCTTTGGTCCTCGTAATTATGAAGAATTCTCTAACGGAATTATATCACGAACGGACTCAGCGGGGAAGCAGATTCCTCGCCGCCACGAGGGCCGGCGCCTACGGGCTTCGCAGGTGATCCTCCGGGCCCACGAGGGGTCCGGTTTCCTGGACTCTGCGCATTACTGAATAGGCTGGTATCTGAGCATCTATTAGTATGGTATCTTGGTTATTCGCGTGATCGAGTTCTTCGCCGTCTATCGACATAAGTTTGTTGGGCAGTTGGTATTCTTCGACTCCATCTGAAGTCACTAGCTCAAGCTTTTCTCCAGCTTGGATCGTGTTTTTAACGTCGAGGACTCGCATAACCCCGTGCGTCTCCTCGGTGGTCGTCGCGACCATCGTCGAAGTTGACTTGTAACGGTGTGTGCCGGTTTCGTAGTCGTCGGGTGTGATCTCGCCTTTCATAAACCCGAAGGAGTAACCGCGGTTGCTCACGCGCCCGAGCTGCTTCCAGACCTCGTCTTTTGGGATCTGTTGCCCATCGAGGATCGCCCGGTAGATCGATAGCACCGCCGCTGTATAGTGAACGTTCTTCATCCGGCCTTCGATCTTGAGCGAGGCGACGCCGGAGTTCACAAGCTCCGGCACAAATGGAAAGAGCGCAAGGTCGCGGCTGTTGAAGAGATAGAGCCCCCGTTTGTCCTCAAATACCGGAAAATGCTGCCCCGGCCGCTTCTCCTCGACGAGCTCATACTGCCAGCGGCAAGGCTGGGTGCATTCGCCGCGGTTTGCCATTCGACCTGTGAGATAGTCGCTGATCGCGCACCTGCCTGAGTATGAGAAGCAGACCGAGCCGTGTATAAAGACTTCGGTTTCAACGTCTTCGCCGACGATACCTGCCTGAATCGTCTTGATCTGCTGAAGTGAAAGCTCGCGGGCGAGGTTGACGCGCTTTGCTCCAAGATCGCGATAGGCGAGCACGGTCTGAAGGCTCGTAGTATTCGCCTGAGTGCTGACATGGATCGGCGTACGAAGACCGAGCTTGCCGATTTCACGCATCACCCCGAGGTCCGCGACGATAAAGGCGTCCGCGCCCATCTCGTCGAGCGTAACGGCTGTCTTGATCAGCTCGTCATACTCATCAGAGAAGGCATAGATATTGAGCGTGACATACCCCTTGCGGCCCCTCTCGTGAAGATAGTCGAGACCAACGCGCGCCTCGTCTAGTGAGAAATTCCCCGCATAGCTCCGAAGAGAAAACTCGGTCACGCCAAAGTAGACCGCGTCCGCGCCATACTCCACAGCCCATTTCAGCCGCTCAAGATTCCCTGCAGGAGCAAGAAGCTCCGTCTTTACATCAGCCAAGTTAGTCAGACCTCCGGGTACATGCTAACAGGAACTGAAAGATCAGTCCACTTCCTCCTCACCCCAAGCAGACAGTTGATAGCCAACAAAGGAAAAACCCTGGTAAATGTCGTAGGTTTTACTGACCGGAGAGGAAAACATGCAGATTATCGGCATTGGAACCGACATTATTGAAATAGAGCGCATAAAAGATGCTGTTCTCGCGAACTCTCGCTTTGCGGAGCGGGTGTTTACTCGGGACGAGCTTGCTTACTGCAACAACAAGAGGAGTTGTTACCCCCATCTCGCGGCCCGTTTTGCGGCCAAAGAGGCCGTCGCGAAGGCGTTTGGACGGTCTTTTTCCTGGCAGGAAGTGGAGATA
The DNA here is from genome assembly GCA_038207085.1 of Armatimonadota bacterium. Classification (GTDB taxonomy): domain Bacteria; phylum Armatimonadota; class UBA5829; order UBA5829; family DTLH01; genus JBBRAE01. Next base: position 30,875 of record JBBRAE010000016.1, on the reverse strand, counting down.
GCCAAAGAAGGCCGCTGTCCCCTGGTAAAACTGACAGGTGAGGCCGCGACCGCTGCGCGGGGATGTCGGGTAATGATTAGCATATCGCACTCCAAATACTACGCCACCGCTACGGCGATCGTAGTAGGGGATGATCAATGAGAATCGTAACTGCAGAGCAGATGAGAACGCTCGACCGTCGGGCAACCGAGGAGTTCGGCGTCCCGAGCATAGTTTTGATGGAAAACGCCGGGGTTCGAGCATTTGACGTCGCGCTCGATATGCTCTCGGAGATCGACGGCAGCCGCGTGCTTGTTATCGCAGGCAAGGGGAACAACGGTGGCGACGGTTTTGTGGTCGCGAGACACTTCCATGAGGTCGGTGTGGACGTGCGAGTGGCGCTTGTTGGCCGAATCGAGGACGTGAAGGGCGATGCGGGAGTCAATCTCGGTATCGCAAAGAAATCAGGCATCGTGATCGACGAGATTGCCGAGCTTGGTGACCTTCCGATGAAGCTTGCCCACTGCGATCTCATCGTCGACGCCCTTCTTGGCACCGGGATCAGGGGGGAAGTCACGGGGTTTGCCGGTGAGGTGATCGACGCGATCAATGCGAGCGGCAAGACTGTGGTTGCGGTTGATCTTCCATCCGGCCTTGATGCCGACACGGGGGAGATCGGCGGCAGGTGTGTCATCGCCGACGCTACCGTCACCTTTGCACTGCCAAAGATTGGGCTTGTTTCTTATCCCGGACTCGACTACGCGGGCGACCTGTACGTCGCAGAGATAGGGATCCCCGCCTCGGCGTTCGATACGGCTGGAATATCAAGCTTTGTAACAGAATCAGACGATATATTATACAGGATGCCCGATAGAGCGCCTGATGCCCACAAGGGCACGTTTGGGCACGTCGCTGTTATCGCAGGGTCAATCGGCCTGACCGGGGCTGCGGCGATGTCGAGTATGTCGGCGGTGCGAATCGGGGCGGGGCTAGTCACTTTGGCCGTCCCAGAGAGCTTGAACGACATTTTGGCGGCCAAAGTCACCGAGGTCATGACCGTGCCGCTTGCTGAGACTGAGTCCCGGAGTTTTTCGCTTGGCGCGATGAAACAAGCGCTCGAGCTTGTCGGCAGGTGTGACTCCGTTGCGATCGGGCCGGGTGTCGGCAAAGACCCCGAGACGGTCAAGTTCGTCCTTGAGATGCTTCCCGCGATTGATTGCCCGATGGTGATCGACGCTGACGGGCTGAACGCCGTTTCCGAAGACACTAGCGTATTATCAAGTGTGAGGTCTCCGGTCGTGTTGACGCCGCATCCCGGTGAGATGGCTCGCCTGCTTGGAACATCGACCGCGGAGATTCAGTCAAACAGACTGGAAACCGCCCGGCAGGCCGCGAAGAAGTTCGGTGCGGTGGTTGTTTTAAAGGGCGCGGCGACGGTAATCGCCTCGCCTGATGGCGAGGTTTGGGTAAACACGACCGGCAGCCCCGCGCTTGCAACCGGGGGAACGGGCGATGTGCTGACCGGCGCGATTGTAGGGCTTCTCGCGCAGGGTTTGAGTGCAATTGATGCCGCGATCTGCGGCGTATATATTCATGGAAAAGCGGGTGAGTTGGCCGCCGAGGAGTTCGGCGATGCCGGAGTTGCGGCAACCGACCTGCTCCCGCTTCTTCCAAGGGCAATAGAGCGGTTATGGGAGTTGTGATAAAGACTCTCGCAGCGCAAATACCGCGCTGCTGCCGTCTTTATCACAATGGGAACGTAAATGGCAGAAAGCGCCATTTACAAGGGAGGAATCCTAGTTATGGTCACAAACAAAGTGACTTGGGCGGTCTTCGTAGGTATGATGCTTGCGGTCGTCGCGTGCGCTGATCCTACTGTCAAGGTAACGTTCCCCGAGAAGGGCGCTTACCTCTACTGGCTGGACGCGAAGGGCAGTGATGGAAAACCCATCGTCACAGCCCCGAAGCGAGTCGCGGGTGATGACGCAGAGATCGACCTGGCTCCAGCGTCGCCTGCCGGTAAGCTCGGCAAGGGGAAGCTGCATGTCTATGACCCTAAAACAGGCAACATCGCCGAGAAGTCACTCGAAAACCTGGTGGGCAAGAAAGAACTCAAGCTGAAAGGCGCAGATTTCGACCGCATCGGACGGGTTAAGATCGTCCTCAGACCAGCAAACGGCAAGCCCGATGAGCGCGTTGAGTCCGCTGTAGTCACCCTGACCGACGCCAACTCCGACGTCTTTACAACCATGGTCGACCCCACAAGCGAAGGCAACGCCGAGTTTAGAAACATCGCCGCAGGGCTTGAAAGCGTGCAGGTCGCCTATGACGGCGGCAAGATGACCGTTGAGATGGAAGTCCCGGCAGACCGCGATGAGCCAGTGTTCACCCATGAGATCGTCATATCGGCTGAGAAGCTTCGCACTATCAAAGTCGCCGCTGCGCAGAGTTCGGCAAGCGAGGATGCTTCGCCTGCTGCCAAGCCCAAGGAGCGACCGGGGCGCAGTGGGTTCCTATCCGCGCTCGCCGGAATTATCTTTATAGGGATGATTGCCTACGTCGGCTATGTGGTGCTGAAAAGTAAGGGTGTGACAGTCGAAGGTAGCCTGCGCAAGATGGGTGCGGAGTTTCCGCAGGACGGCGTTGAGGACGCGCAGTCGTCGCCTCAGTCCACTCCCACCCAGCAGGTTGACCCGAGCGTCTGCCAGTTCTGCGGCCAGAAGAAGGACGCCCAGGGCAACTGCGCGTGCAGTGTCGGCGCTTCAACTGCGACCGCGACGGGCACGCCGAGGCTCGTTGGGCTTCACGGGCCGTATGCCGGGCGCATTTTTGAGCTTTCTGACGCTGAGCTGACCCTTGGCCGCGACGCCTCAAACCATGTCGCACTCGCAGACGACGGCACAAGTTCGCGCCGACACGCCAAGATCGACCGCGCGGGTGACGGCTTCACCGTAACCGACCTCGGAAGCTCGAACGGCACCTTCGTAAACGGCGCGAAAGTCACAGGCACTCAGACTATCAACCCCGGTGACGAGATTCAGGTTGGAAGCACCCGGTTCAAGTTCGAGATTTAGGGACCTATAGCTAAACTATTGATAAGAATACTTCGTTATCTTATACTCGCCGGACTGGGCGGGTTCATAGGTTGGGCGATTGTCGAGCCGTTTGAGTCGCTGACTCCAATTGGCGATGTGACGCTTACGCTCGGCGCGCAGGTTGCGCTTGGGGCGATTATCGGGCTCTTCATCGGCGCGGGTGTTGCCATCGCGACGGCTATTTCCGGGGTATCGCCCAGGGACGCTGTGAAAAGCGTCGTCGTCGGCGTGCTGATCGGTGCTGCGGGTGGTATGCTCGGGTTTATGCTCGGGAACACCATCTACGGGCCGTTTCATGCGATGGCGAAGGCTACGGCGGCTACTCCACACGCCAAACCTAGCCCGTTTGGGTTTGTGATCGAGCTTGTTGGTCGCTCCATCGGCTGGGCGCTGATGGGGATGCTGATCGGCCTTTCGCCGGGGCTTGCGGTGCAGTCGACTCGCAAGATGGTGAACGGGATGATCGGCGGGCTTGTCGGCGGGGCGATCGGTGGCTTTTCGTTCCAGATACTTTCGATATTTATGGTGCCGCTTGTGATGCTCCGCGCGATCAGTTTCACGATGACCGGCGCGGCGATCGGGCTTTTCATCGGCTTCATCGAGGAGCTCACCAAACGCGCCTGGCTCGTGCATCTCAAAGGGCGAAACGAGGGGCGAGAGTTTGAGATATTCAAGTCTGAGACAGTCGTCGGTCGAAACGAACTGATCGACGTTCCCGTCTTCGGCGACCCCGACATCGAACTCCGGCACTTCATCATTCGAGCCGATGAGTCAAAGCACACCCTGCAGGACTGTGGAACGAACTCCGGCACTACGGTGAATGGCCAAAAGGTGCAGACCCAGGTGCTGCGCGACGGGGACATCATCCAGATCGGCTTTACCAAGTTTTTGTTCAAGGACAAGGCGACGCGCAGTTCGACTCCGCGGCCTGTGAACTACACCGGCGGCCCCGCGATCCCGAGTTCGCCGCACGTCTGCCAGTTCTGCGGAAGCGTGAAGGACGCTCAGGGCAACTGCTCGTGCAGCGTTGGGGCATCAGCGCCGGGTGTTGCGCAGACTACGGTCGTTGGGCTGGATTTGCAATCCGTGCCTTCTCGGAATCCGTTTGAGACAATCACCCAGCAGCCGACGGCGGTCTTCGGCGCTTCGACCGGTCAGCCGAAGCTCGTCGCGACATCGGGGCCCTACGCTGGCCAGGCGTTCAACCTTGTAGGCGAAGTGACGATCGGTCGCCAATCGGACCGCACAATCGCCCTTTCAAGCGACAACACAGTCTCCCGCCAGCACGCGAGGGTCGCAAACGTCGGCGGCGGGTTCGTAGTCTACGACATGGGCAGCGCGAACGGCACACACGTCAATGGCAGCCGAGTTACCGAGCTTATGTTGACGAACGGTGATATTGTTCAGATCGGAAGCACGAAGTTTCGGTTTGAGGGGTAGTTGTCAGTTACATGATTTGAAAGAATGTACCGCGCTCATCCTTCGACCGGGCTCAGGAGGGCGTCAGGTTAGGTTCATAACTCGCATTCATTGACCGAGGGATTTTGATAATGGATAAAACTCAGATGTTCAACAACGGGCCGTTCGACAACGAGCGGACTCAGCTTTCGGGGTTTGGGGGTGACCCTAACCGCACGCAGATGGCGACGCCGGGGCAGAAGTCGATCTCGATGGAGTGCACGGCGGGGAACCGCTATGCTGTCGCCACTCGCGGGTCGCGGGAGCACGTGCTTGTAAGCATCCGGGCTTCGGGGGCGATGGGCGGGGCGCGGATGCCGCTTAACCTCTGCCTCATCATCGACAGAAGCGCGTCGATGGAAGGCCAGCCGCTCGAATACGTCAAACGCGCCTGCGGTTACGTCGTCGATCTCTTGGAACCCAACGATATTCTCTCCGTTGTTACTTTTGAAGAGCGGGTAGATGTGCTGATGCCGGCGCGAAGGGTCGTAAACAAACAGCTTATCAAAGAGCACATAAATCGAATTGAGTGCGGTAACACTACCAACCTCTACGACGGTATCGCGGCGGGTTCGAGCCAGATTGCGAGCATCCCAGGCGGCGGCTACGTCAACCGCGCTCTGCTCTTTACCGATGGCGACCCGACCGCGGGTATCAAAGATTTTAGCTCGATTGTCGGCCTCGTCGCCGAGCAGAAGAGCAGGGGAGTTACCATTACCTCGCTCGGTTTCGGCGGTGAGTATAACGAAGAGCTTCTCGCCGGAATCGCCAAGCGCGCGGGTGGGAACTACTATTACATATCCCGGCCCGAACTGATCCCAGAGGTCTTTAGAAAAGAGCTTGAGACCCTGATGACGGTGGTTGCGCGGAACCTCAGGCTTCGGGTGAACCTCTCGCGCTGGGTGCAGGTGCGGCAGGCCTATGGCAAGCTCCCGACGTTTGGGGACAAGTCAGCCGATATCACCCTTCCCGATGTCGAACGAGGCAGCGCCGAAAGCGCGCTTCTTGAAGTGGAACTCGGCGGGCGTCCGTCGGGGACATATCGGGTCTCCAAGGTGGAGCTGACCTACGAGGACTCCTCGACCGGTCGCACTGAGACGCTTGAGCAGGACGTTGTGATCGAGTTTACAGCCGATGAATCGCTGGTATCGGCGAACGTGAACCCTCAGGTCGAGCGCGAGATTGAAGTCGCGATGGCCTCGCGGAACCTCGAGCGCACCGTCATGGGGATGCGAACCCAGCAGATTTCGCCCGCCGCCGCCGTGGGAGAGCTTCAAAAGACCAAGGCGATGCTCGTCAGCCAGGGCAAAGTCGTCCAGGCGAGGGACATCCAGCAGGCGATCGATGACATCAACGGCGGAGCGGCCCCCGAGAAGACGCTGATGGGGACGATTTACAACCTTGATCGGGGGAAGTGAAAAATGCAAAGTGCAGAATACTGGCTTGCCGGTAGGTCGGTATCGGGGACGGGGTCCCCGATACAACGAGAGATTTGTGGGGTGGGGCGATGAGCGTGGATAAGACTCAGATGGCGGATTTTGGTCGGACTCAGATGGTTTCGCCTTCGGGTGAAGTTACCCAGATGGCGGTTAGCACCACCTGTCCGGTTTGTAAGACAGTTTCGCCCGGCGGGGAGATGTACTGCGCCGACTGCGGTTTTCTGCTCTCTTCGCAGCCGGTCGAGGTCGCGCCTGTTGTCTCGTCGGTTGTCGGCAAGCTTGTAGACACGTCGGGGCGCGAGTTTGACCTGAAGCCCGGCGCGAACACCATCGGGCGACAGGACACCGACGTCCTCGTGGCGCACCCGACGGTCTCCAGGTCGCACGCGAAGCTCACCGTCACGGGCAGCAGTTTCCTGCTTGAAGATACGGGGAGCACCAACGGCACTTTTGTCGGAAACGCCAAGGTCGAGCCTGGGTCACCGGTTCAGGTCCGACCAGGGGACGAGATTATCTTCGGTTCGGTGATGATGAGGCTTGACGGAGCACTTCCTGAGGCTGTGGCTGAAGTTGTAGCTGCCGAGGATGATGCTGCGCTTGAATCGGTAGTCGCCGAAATCCTGATCGCCACTGACCCCGACGAAGCAACCGACACGACTCCCGCTCAGGCGCTTTCCGAGCCGGTCGAACCGGTCGAGATTCACGAGGATGAGCCAACTCTGGCGAGGTTTATCGCTGGTGACGGCACGGAGTATATCATCAATCCAGGCGAGAACACCGTCGGGCGGCGTCCGTCAAACGCGATTGCGGTCCCCGACCCGTATATATCAGGCAGCCACGCCGTTATTACTTCAGAAGAAGGCGTCTTCACCCTGACCGATCTCGGGAGCACCAACGGCACGTTCGTGAACGGCGATAAGCTTGAGCCGAACGCACCGCGTGAGCTCTCCGACGGTGATGAGGTGATGTTCGCACAGGTGAGTTTGAGGTTTGTGATCTGATGAACGAGCTAAACGGACAATCGCTTCCCGGCGAAGTAGAGGAAATAACCGCGGAGCTTAACCCCTCGGATCTTAAACTTGAGTGGGAAAAGCTCGCCGCGCGCGCAAAATCGGTGCATTCGTTGGTCAAGATGGGCGCACGCACGGACCTCGGTCGCGTTCGGGAGAACAACGAGGACAAGTTTGACTGGTTTGATCCTGAGGACGAGGCCGTCGTCGCGAACAAAGGCGCGTTCTACGCCGTGTGCGATGGGATGGGGGGCCACGCCGCCGGTCAGATCGCGAGCGAGCTTGCCTTAAAGACCGCGATCAAGACCTACTATTCCGACCCAAGACGCGAGATTGAGTCTAGTCTGCGTCGGGCCGTCCGAGAGGCAAACAGCCTGATCTACGACGCCGCGCAGATGATCGTCGAGCGTTCGGGGATGGGGACGACGATGACTGGGCTTGTGATTAGAGCTGATGAGGCATATTTCGTCCAGGTCGGCGACAGCCGGGGGTATTTCATACGCAATGGAGCGATACGACAGGTGACCGAGGACCATTCCTGGGTCGCCGAGCAGGTCCGCCGCGGCGCTCTCACCGAGGACGAGGCGCAGTACAGCCCGTTCCGCAACGTCATCACCCGTTCTCTCGGGAACCTGCCAAACGTCGAGGCCGATATCTACGCCGAAACGCTGAAACCCGGTGACAAGATCGTCCTCTGCTCCGACGGCCTAACCGGGAACCTCTCGACAAAAGACATTCTCGAAATAGTCGCTGATAAGTCCCCGTCGCAGGCCGCAATGGATCTCGTTGACGCCGCAAACGAGCGCGGTGGGACGGATAACATTACCGCACTTGTGGTTTCGGTGAAGGATGTTGTCTACGAAGATGAGAGTGAGAGGCCGGCTGAAGAACCGAAGGTCGAGAATCCGAAGAAGGGGCTATTTGGGTTTTTGAGGGGATGAGCCCAGCCCCCAGCCCCTAATACCTAGCCCCCAAGATTATGTCTTCAACTAACACGCTTGGAAAATATGAAATAGTCCGCGAGATAGCTCGGAGCAACGATGTCGTCTATGAGGCGATCGATCCGACGCTGAGTCGTCGCGTCGCCTTGAAGGAGCTGTATCTGGCCGGGAACCTGAACGGCGCGCAGAAACGGGAGCGCATCGAGCGGTTTCTGCGCGAGGGGAAGGCGGCGGGGCAGCTATCGCATCCCAACATCGTTACGGTTTTTGACGTTGGGCAGGAAGGCGAGCGGTTCTACATCGCGATGGAGTATCTGGAAGGCCAGACGCTTCGGGATACGATGCAGGTGCGCGGGGCGCTTCCCGTGCAGGAGGCGCTCGACATCGTCACACAGCTCTGCAGCGCGCTTGCCTATGCCCACTCCCACAACGTCGTTCACAGAGACGTGAAACCCGAAAACGTCCAGATACTTCCCGGCGGGCACGTGAAGCTTACAGATTTTGGCATCGCGCGCATTATGAGCGAACCCTCCATTACCGCAAACGGCCAGGTGTTCGGCACGCCTAGCTATATGTCGCCCGAGCAGGTATCAGGCAAGCAGATCGATGGCCGCTCGGACGTGTTTTCGGTCGGCGTGATGCTCTACGAGATGCTTGCCGGGCACAAACCGTTCACCGGCGACACGGTAGTCACGATCACTTATAACATCATGAACTCCGAGCCGCAGGCTATTCCCGGCGTGCTGCCGAACATTATGTCCGCGATCAACCGAGCGATGGCAAAAGACCCCAACGGGCGATTTTCGACAGTCGAGGCGATGGTCGACCAGTTGAAAAACCCGTCACCGCCATACGGGGCCGATCCGTTCGCTATGCCTCCCGGGCCGACCTATGGTTACGGCCCCGGTGGGCCTTCGCAGCAGCAGTCTCAGAGCTACGGTGCGCCGCAGACCACCTACGCCCCGCCGCCGTATTTGCCGCAGGCTCAGTCGGTGCCGGACCCGTTTGCGCACGCCCCTGCGCCTCCTGCGCCTCCGCCCGTGCCGCGAAGTCCGCTGATGTCGCCTGAGACAAAGGCATTTCTCGGCACGCTTTTCGTCGTGATGGGCCTTGCGGGGATGCTCGTGTTCGCAATATGGGTGACGACCAGGGCCTATGAGAAGTATACGGACAGCACCGCTGGCGTGGTGGTGGATCAATATATCTCGCAGGGGGACAGTCTTTATAACTCGGGGAAGATTGTTGAGTCGATCGAGCAATATAAATCTGCTGTGACCTTTGCAGGCAAGACTCCGGCGGCTTCCAAAGCCAAACGCAGGCTCTCGACGGCTTATTCCGAGCTGGCGTCGAGGGCGTATAACGCGTCGGACTACGTCGGCGCGGTGAAATACGCGGGGGAGGCAGTCAATGCCGATGCGTCGTATTCTGCGGCTCACTACTGGCTCGGCACCGTGAGTTTGAGGCTGAACCAGAGAGGCGAGGCTGAGAAGGAGTTCAAGACGGCGGTTGATGTGGGGGGTAACGATCAGTTCGCTCTCTACTCGCGAAGCCGGGTGTCGCAGCTCTATATGGAGGACGCCGACGTGTTCAAGTCTCAGGGGAATACTGCCGCAGCTAAAAAGCGCTACCAGATGGTTGTCGATCTCCAGGACCCGGATTACGCGTCGAAAGCCCAAGAGGCGCTGACCTCGATTGGCGGTTGATGCGCACATTCCCGGAGTTTTGGGCATCTTGCCGTCGGGTAAGCAGTGAACAGACATTTTGGCCCAAATATGTGGGCAGTGGAGGACTGAAATGGAAAGACAGGACGAAGAAGAGAAAATGGGAGAACTTGCGAGACTCAGCCAGATGGAATATGAGCACGACCCTTCTGAGCCGGACCTGATAGGCTGGCCGGTTTCTGATGAGGAAGGCAATGAGTTCGGAACGCTCAACGACATGCTGGTCGATGTCGACACCGGCGAAGTGCCGTTTGCTACGGTTTGCTTCGAGGACAGATGCACGGCAGTTCCGCTTGAAGTGATGTTTATGGATGAGCCTAACCAGAGGCTCGTGCTCCCTGTCGGGCGGACCGAGATGATGGACGCGCCCGAGTTCACGGAAGAGACGGAAGACATTCAGCCGTTCATCGACTATTGGAACAGAGTTACCGCCGAAAGGGAAGCCGACTTAGACGAAGGCGACTGAACCCGACGATTGCGATAGTTTTGAGTTTCAGATATTGCCCCTCATCCCAACCTTCTCCCCTTGAGGGAGAGGGTTAGGGTGAGGGGTATTTGTCATCAGGGCGAACGCATCTTAGCTGTCGGGCAGCACCGAACGCCCGTAGTGGTGGGTCGCCGCGCCCGCCATCAGCACCAAAGGTGCTGCGCTAACTGTGTAATGCGCTCCAAATGAGCAACTCTACGAAATTCCATTGTTTGTTCGGCGCGTTCCGCGCCGATGGCCGCCGCGGCGGGACGGCCACTACGTCGGTTGCCCGTTAAGATGCGTTAGCCCTGTATTTGTCATCCCCAGAAGTGACGTCCGCTCCCTAGCTGTGCTATAATTCCTGCAGCAAAGCCTTGTAAGGACGAAGATGCAGCCGGAGTTAGTTCAGTTTCTGATTATCTTGCCCCTCGCCGCAAGCGCCGGGTTTTTCGGGGCGCTGTTTGGCCTCGGTGGCGGGATTATTCTGATCCCTGCGATAACCCTTCTGCTCGGCTATCCCGTCAAGGATGCCGTCGCGGCGAGTGCGATCAGTGTCATTGCGACCTCGACTGCCGCCGCATCGGCCTATGTCGCTGAGAGGATCGTAAACGTGCGGCTGGGGATGACCCTGGAGCTCGCGACGACCACGGGAGCGCTAGTCGGTTCGCTTGTGGCGGTCTATATTGCGCCTCAGTTTTTGTATTTCATATTTTCCGCAGTGCTGGTCTATGCTGGAATCAGCATGGCTCGCGGGCGTCGAACGGTCTCAGATGAGACTGTGATCGACCTCGACCGCGCGGGGCTGAACGGCTCTTACACAGACCCAGCGACCGGCCGAAACGTGATCTACGAGGTCAAAAAGCTGCCCTTGGGGATGTTCGGGAGCAGCATTGCCGGGCTGATGTCGGGGTTGCTCGGCGTTGGCGGCGGCATTATCAAGGTTCCTGTGATGAACTCGGTTATGGGAGTGCCGCTAAAAGCCGCGATCGCCACGAGCAACTTCACAATAGGCGTGACGGCTGCGACTGCTGCGGCGGTCTACTGGTCGCATGGGATGATTAAGCCTGAAATCGCTGCACCATCGGCTATCGGTGTGCTGATCGGCGCGAGGCTAGGCACCAGAGTCGCCGGGAAGCTCCGGTCGAAGGTACTTCGCTACGGGTTTGTGATCTTTGTCGCGATAACGGCGGTTCAGATGGTGCTAAAGGGCCTCTCGATGATGGGGGTGAGCCTGTGGTGAGTCGAAGTGGCTCTGGCGTTGACCGATGGGTCGGCGCTGTACTCGCAACGGGCGTGGTGCTGAGCCTCGCTATTCTGATCTGGGGCGCAGTGCTTTATTTGCTGAACCCCGGCGCGGCTGAGGCTCCAAGGACCGTCCTTGGCATATTCAGAGGCGCGGTTGAGCTGAACTCGACAGCTACGATCAATCTCGGCCTGCTCGTGCTGCTTTCTACGCCTGTGGTAAGGATCATCGCCGCCGGTATCGCGTTCACGCTGGAACGATCTTACAAGTTTGCACTGATATCGCTTGGGGTGCTTTCGATTCTTACGATTTCGATAATGATAGGCTATATCAGCGGCCGCTCGTGAAACGTCAGAAGGAAATTACCTCACCCTAAGCTAACCATAACTAAACAAGAGGAAAGAAGAGGATCTGAATGAAGACGATAGACGCAAGCGCGATTCGCTCGCGCGTTGAGCCGAGGAGCATTCTTCTCGTGTTCGGATTTACGGCGCTTACGATCGCGGCGGCCCAGACCCGGATTCCGCTGCCGTTCACGCCGGTTCCTGTGACGCTGCAGACGATGGTGGCGATTCTTGCGGGGATGGTGCTCGGGCGCAAGCTCGGGGCGATCTCGCAGGCTCAGTATCTGTTGCTCGGACTCGCGGGCGTGCCGATATTTGCCAGTGCCCCGTTTGGCGGTCCGGCGGCTGTGCTTTCTCCGTCGTTCGGTTACATTCCCGGTTTCATCCTTGCCGCGTATCTTTCGGGGCTTGCCTGGGAGAAGCTTGGTCGGCGAGGCGTAAAGGCTGCGATGATATCCGGGCTTTTGGGCGCTGCGGCGATCTACGTGGTAGGAGTTCCGTGGCTTGCTTGCTGGCTGTTCACCCACACCGGTCAGCCCGCGATGCACTGCGCTGTGCAGGCCTGGGTAGTTGGCCTGGTCCCGTTCATCGGCGTAGATGCGCTGAAGGCCGTCATTGTTGCTGGGATAGTCAAGGGAGTCGCTAGTCGTCAGTAGCTAGTCGCTACTAGCATAAATATACCAAGGGCGCAGGAGTTCTACTTCCCTGCGCCCTTTACTGTGTCTCATGTCAATCTAACGCCCATCGCCAGTCCCCCTAGCCACTAGCCACTAGCAACTTCCCCCTAAGTTTTCTGTATTTCGATAGACCAATCCACGATATCCAAGTTCGGCACCGGCACGTCTCCGCCGGACTCGATATTGGTCTGCGAGTTGCTGAAGACCTGGGATGTGTTCGTGGAGATCGTTATGAAGTTGTTTCCCGTTGGGCCGAGGCCGTCGAAAAACTTGGGGCCGGAGTAGTTCGGGTCGATGGGTATAACGTCGGTTGTGATAAAATTGATGTTGATCAGACCGAGTGACGGGTCCGGCACCGTAGGGGTCGCCAACTGACCGAGATCTATGGTAAACTGCAGCCTGTTGGTGCCCAGCGGCGGGATATTGAAGTTCACCGGCGGGCCGATGTAAACATTTCCGAGCAGGTTGGTTCCGGAGGTTATTCGATATACCCCGTAGCCTCCCTGAGACTGTGCGGCATCGTAGACCACATAGTTGGTGATACTCCCTGTGCCCCAGCCGTTGCCCCACGGAGGCCCGACGACCGGAAGCGGCCCGGGGGACACCCGGCCCGACGTGTCAAACGCTACAAAGTAGTGGTAGTTGGGGTCGATGTCTCCGGCGACGGTCATCGTGATTATCAGGCGTGTGCCGGTAGTCGGGGTGGCGTTATCTGGGAAGTTCGCGCAGCCCGCTGTGATGAGTCCAAGGGCGATTGCCGATGGAAGTAAAGCTTTGTATATGTTTGATTGAACAATCTTGAACAACCTATACACTTCCTGTTCTATGGCATTTTGACGTGGCAGACAAGAGATTATATCACAAACTGAAGAGCTCCAACCTCGTGCTCGCGATAATCTCCGGCGCACTGCTCGCGCTCGCCTTCCCGAGGCCGGGGTTCTTTCCGCTTGTGTGGATCGCGCTTGTGCCGCTCGTGATCGCTCTTCGAGGCGCAAGGGCAAGGGACGGCTTCGTGCTCGGTCTAGCCGCGGGTATCGTATTCTTCGGTATCCTTATGTTCTGGGTGACGCTTTTTGGCTACTTGCCGTGGGCGCTTCTCTCGATCGCTCAGGCTGTGCAGATCGCAGTCTTTGGGCTCGCCACTGTTCTGCTCCGGCGAAGGCGACTTTGGGCTCTTTCGATTCCCGCCGCGTGGACGCTCCTTGAGTGGCTGAAGTCGCTTGGAGCGTTCGCCGTGCCTTGGGGAGGGCTTGCCTACTCTCAGGCTGATTGGCCCTCAGCGATCCAGATAGCGAGCCTTGTAGGCCCCTGGGGCGTCACGTTTCTGATCGTCGCGTTCAACGTGGCTCTTGCTTCATATCTCACGGTCAGATCGAAGAAGTCCGGGTCGATCTTTGCTGTCACCGCAGCGATATGCGTAATAAACGCCATTGGTGGATGGGCCAACACCCGAGTCGCCGACTCTTCGACCCCAGAAACCCGAGTCGGCATTGTGCAGGGTGGGGTGGAACTCTCGTACGCCGACCCCAACCTCGCTGATCGGGTGATCAAAGTCTACTGGCCGCTGACTGAGTCGCTGAGAGGCAAAGCCGACTTGATCGTCTGGCCGGAGTCCGCGCTTCCCGACGATATGCTAAATAACCCCGCTCTCTATGCTGAGATCGCGAGGCTTTCGAGGTCGACCGGCGCATATATCCTCGCTGGAGGATACCATTCCGAGGCCGATCCCAACGCTGCGGCAGGTTACCGGGAGTATAACGGCGCGTACCTCGTCACTCCTCAGGGAGAGCTCGCCGGCAAGTATTATAAGGTCCACCTGGTGCCGTTCGGTGAGTTTGTCCCTGCGAGAAAGTGGCTTCCCTTCATCAAGAACTACCGGGTTCAGGAAGTCGATCGCTCACCGGGCAGGGAGTTCAACACGGTTCGCGCGGGGTTTGGCTCGCTTGGGACTATGATCTGTTTTGAGTCTACCTTTCCGGCAATCGGCAGGGAGTTTGTGAACCATGGAGCAGGGGCGCTTGTCATTATGACGAACGACTCGTGGTTCAAACAGAGTGCGGCACCCGCGCAGCACCATCAGTTCGCGGTGTTTCGGGCGGTGGAGACTCGCAGGTGGGTCGTTCGGGCGGCCAGCACAGGGATTTCAAGCGTGATTGCTCCTGATGGACGAGTCAAAAGTACTGTAGGGCTCGGAAAGTCTGCTGTGATAACGGGGAAAATCGCAATGTCTCAGGCTCGTACGCCCTTTGTGCGGCTGGGCGACTGGTTTGTCTGCCTCTGCGCCGCAGTTGTCCTATTCGCGATTCTTTTCGGGGTAAGTACGACGACAGGGCGCTCACGCTAGGTGGGGTAGGGATCGCGTAAGCGCCCTGTCTCGATCAGCAGGCGTTAACCCGCTGACATTGTATGCAAACTTTGTTACGCGTGCCCGGGTCTCAGTGTGGAGCCAAACGGGCTCTCGTCGCAGACACCGGAGACTATTTCATCAGTCCTGTGAGCCAGAACCATCGCGCTATAGACCGACGTAAGCGTCAGCCCGACAACAAAAGCGGCAGCTAAGATCAGTATTATCATCATCGTAATAGACCTCACACCAGGCCGCCTACTCGCACTGCGTATGCCAGCGCTGCGACAACCTTCTGATAGTGTATTTCCCAAAGCGAGCGTGCCTGAAACAGAAAATCATCGGATATCATTGACGATGTCGCGCAGCAGGACGCTTCGCACTGCCGCAGCAGCCTGCGCCGCAGCGGATGAGGCCGTTTGCTTGGATACCGACAGATCAAGCTCACATATCGACAAGACCGGTTCGCCGCGTGCATGAAGTGTGTTTCCGACCACTCTCATCTCATGTATCTGCAGCCCCTGATCAAGCAATGCGTTGATTTTGCCCGCAGCGTCGTATGCGCGGGACTTGTCGGCCATACGACACACGGTCCGGTCGGAAATCATAACGTCGTAATACTCGACCTTTTCGGAGCTTCCGCAGACGACTTTGGCCGTCGACCACGTCGTCACTGCCCGGCGGTTGATGGGGATGCCGCAGGCCTCAAGCTGCGTCTTTACAGCCTTCACCCTGTCTTCGGACCTGGGGTGGGTCTGCATTATGCCCCAGTCGATCACTTCAGGACGCTCAGCGATGCGCTCAAGGAAGGTCAGCACTCCGACAGGGTTGTAGCCAGCGCTTTTCATGTAACTGACAGCGGTGGCGTCGGCGTCCTGCTCAGCAAGTTGCCCGTAACCACTTAGTTTGGCGATCTTGTAGAACTGAGCTCCGGTAATTACGTTGGAGAGGTCGCGGGGGTTCACGTCGCCGAGTATCCCCGCAAGCATCACGAGCGCCATCCTGCCCTCAAGCTTGCTCTGCTCGCGCATCATGTGGACCATGTGATGGTGCGAGGCGTGAGCGATCTCATGAGCGATGACCGCAGCGAGTTCATGGTCGCTCTGGCACACGTTTATAAGCCCGCGATAGACGTAGATGTGACCTCCGGTGACAGAGAAGGCGTTGACGTCGTCGCTGTCGATGATCTTGAAGTTGTAGGGGAACTGCGTGATTGTGCTTGTGCCGTAGCTAGCGGCTACTTCGGCTGTGTTCGCTGCGGCGGCGATCGGCTCACCGATAGCCTTGACGCGCGCGATGAGTGCTTTGTCGTCGAGTACCTTGTTGTCCTTTTCCGCCTGCAGGGCGGCCTTGTCTCCCCATTTGATCTCTTCGGGACCGATTTTAGGGATAGCGGAGAAGGCGAATGAGCTTACGACGAGTAGAAACAGCACTAAGAATATCCGAAAAGTGTGGGTTGTTTTCATAACAGGCAACCTCCGTCGGCAACGTCTTTACCCGCTTTGAGCACTTCTTAAGTGAAATGTCTACAGTAAAATTACCTGATTATTTTCTCAGCATAATTGACAGGAAGAGCTTGATAACTTACAATAAGCTCATCTGGCCACGCAATAAGGTGAACCTCGATGCATAATCCTCGAAACAACTGGACCGCAGGAAGTATAGTAGCTACGCGGCATAGTTATGGAATCAATAGATTGCTAGGGAGGGTTCCGCGTATGACCAGTGTTAGCGTATACCTGGCATTGTTGATGCTAGGATCAAATGTTTCTACGACTGCGGCGGTTCCGAAGCCGCCTCAGATGGTTGTTACTGCCGGCGTTGTTACGACACCGACTGCAGTGCCGATGCCACCTGCGGTCGTGCCTGTTGCTGCGTCTCCGGTTGCCGCTTCGGCTCCGGTTATATCCGCTCCGACTGCCTCTGCGGTCGCCTCGGTTGCCACAACGGCTGCGACGATGGCGGTGGGGTCGGTGCAGGTCACAGACGACGAGCAACGCTTTATAGACCTGGTCAACTATGAGCGTGCTGAAAAGGGACTGCGACACCTTCGCGTGGACCCGATACTCGTTGAAGTTTCCCGTGGGCACAGCAAAGAGATGGGCGATCTCGATTACTTCGACCATGTCTCTCCCACACCCGGAATGCGCACTGCGCTCAATCGCTATCTGGTGGCACTCGGACATCGTCCCAACTGGGCTTATGTCGGAGAGAACCTGTTCTACTGCTCTATAGTAGACATCAACCGCGGCCACTCCTGCCTTATGGCAAGTCCTTCGCACCGCGAGAATATCCTGAACCCGAGGTTCGAGCGCATCGGCGTTGGCACCTACACGGATGCCAAAGGGCAGTACTGGGTTACACAGATGTTCCTCGCCTCCACCGATTGACGCGATGAGGCAAAACTGATAAACTAGGCGTGATGGGAGCAGACTCGTTTAGGCTGCTCCTTTTTAATTAACGCCTATGCTGCTTGCAATCGACGCCGGAAACACCAATACCACGTTCGCCGTTTTTGACGGTGAACGCCTTGCCGCCGACTGGCGAATAGGGACCGTTACCAGCCGCACTGAAGATGAGTACGGCGTCCTCTTGTACGGGCTCTTCTCCCGTGACGGGCTCTCGTTCGACACGATTGAGGGCGTCGCCATCTCAAGCGTCGTTCCCGCCACGATTTTTCCACTGGTGAAGTTCTCCAAGGTCTACCTCGGTGTGGATGATCCCCTTGTACTCGGCAAGGGCGTCGACGGCGGCATCGAAATTCGCTACAACCCCGTGACCGATGTCGGGGCCGACCGCATCGCAAACGCCGTCGCAGCTCACGAGACTTATGGTGGTCCGGTGATCGTCGTTGACTTCGGGACCGCCACAACCTTTGACGCGGTTGCAGCCGACGGCGCATACCTCGGCGGCGCGATCGCTCCGGGGATAGAAACGTCGGTCGAGGCGCTTGTCGCAAAAGCCGCGCAGCTGAGACGCGTGCAGTTTGTCAGGCCGCCTTCGGCAATCGGTACGAGCACAGTCGAGAGCCTTCAGGCCGGTGTTGTATTCGGGTTTGCCGGTCAGACCGACGGCATCGTGCACCGCTTCAAAGAAGAGATGGGTGAGGCAAAAGTCGTCGCGACAGGCGGGCTTGCGGGGCTGATAGCTGAGGAAAGCAAGACGATAGAAGTGGTCGACCCTCTGCTCACGCTTCGGGGGCTTCGGCTGATCTGGGAACGGGCGAAACGCTGATGTCGGCTAATGTCGAGATATCCAAAAATGTTCGCGCCTACCCTCCGTTTTTCATTGGAAATATCGAGATTGATCCTCCGATCGTTCTTGCGCCGATGGCTGGGGTCACCAACCGTGCTCACCGGACGATGTGCAGGGAGATGGGCGGCGTTGGGCTTGTCACCACCGAGATGGTGAGCGTCTACGCACTTCGGATGGCTCATAAGCGGACCCGCACGATGCTGGACTGGAAACCCTCCGAGCGTCCGGTCTGCGTACAGATTTTTGGAGCGCACCCCGACGCAGTCGCCGACGGCGCGAAGATCGTCGAAGAGGCCGGGGCCGATATAATCGACATCAACTTCGGCTGTCCAGTGCCGAAAGTAACCAAAAGCGGCTCGGGCGCGGCGCTTCTCCACGATTTGCCGAAGCTTGAAGAGATCGTCAAGGCCGCAGTCGGCGCGGTAAAGGTTCCTGTCACTGTCAAGACCCGCCGGGGCTGGAACAGCTCGCTTGAAACGGCGCTTGAAGTGGCCAGGATAGTAGAAGGCTCAGGCGGCGCGGCCATCTGTGTCCACGGGCGCACCGCGGTTCAGATGTACACGGGGCAGGCCGATTGGGATATCATCAGGCGCGTTAAAGAGTCCGTAAGTATTCCCGTGATCGGCAACGGCGATGTTCGATCCCCTGAGGACGCGAAAAGGCTCTTTGACGAGACCGGCTGCGACGGGGTGATGATCGGTCGCGCGGCGCTTGGCAACCCCTGGATATTTTCCAGGGTCCACACATATTTGGAAACCGGTGTTCTTGTGCCCGAACCGGATCCCCTGACCCGCATAGAAGGCGCCCGTATGCACGGGCATAAGCTTGCGGGTTGCAAGGGCGAGGACCGGGCTGTCCGCGAGATGCGCGGGCATATTGCATGGTATTTGAAAGGTTATCCTGGGGCTGCGGCGCTTCGATCGAAAATCATGGAAGCGTCGAGCCTTGAGGAGATTGAGCAGGTATTGGATGAAGCGCGTAGTAAGTGTGAGCTTAGGGTCGTCGAGGGGTGACAAGAAAGTAACCGCGACGCTCCTTGGCGAGGAGTTCGAGATATCTCGCATCGGCACCAATGGCGACATGAAGCGTTATGCCGAGCTTATTTCGGAGATCGATGGCAACGTAGACGCGATCTGCCTCGGCGGGATCGACCGCTATCTCGTCGCTGGTGATAGGAAATATACGATACGAGACGCCGACCGGCTCGCGAAGTTCGCCGTCAAGACTCCCGTGGTCGACGGAAGCGGGATCAAAAACACGCTTGAGCGCGAGACGATCGAGTGGCTGCACCGCGAGAAGCTGATCGATTTCAGCGACAAAAAGGTGCTGATGGTCTGCGCGGTCGACCGTTTTGGGATGGCTGAAGTGATGGCTCGGGTCTCCAGAGAGGTCGTCTACGGCGACTTGATGTTCAACTTGGGGATTCCTATTGCGATAAAGAGATGGTCAACTGTGCAGTTGCTTGGCAAGCTCCTGCTGCCGATCGTCTGCCGCGTGCCGTTCCAGTGGATCTATCCCACGGGCGAAAAACAGGACGTCATAACGCCGAAGTACGAGAAATACTTCAGGTGGGCGGACATAATCGCTGGCGACTACAAGATCATCGGGCGCTACATGCCGCCGCCCGAGTCTGGCGCGCTCAGCGGCAAGACTGTCATCACTAACACCCTTACCGAAGGGGATGTCAACGATCTGAAGGCGCGCGGCGTTGATACTATCGTGACCTCGACCAAAGAGTTTGATGGCCGCACCTTCGGAACAAACGTCGTAGAGGGTATCTGTGTAGCGCTCACCGGCAAGCGTCAGGAAGATATGTCTGCACAAGATTACCTCGATATATTAAACAAACTTGAATGGGAGCCCACCATCAGGAGGCTTGGAGAGTAGCTTGGAACGATTCGGTTTTATTATACATCCGCTTGAAGCAAAGCGCGACATCGCGCGCAAATACCCGTTCGTGAAGTTTCTGCCCGAGAGCTGGATCGAGTACGGGCTGACCAAGAAAAGCCCGATGCTCGTCTCGCACGTGACGGGCCTTAAGTCCAAGACCGGCGCGGAGGCCGAGGGCTGGCTGGTCGGGTGCCCGCTTACTCCCAAGCAGATGCTGACGCTCCCCAAGGAGTTCGTGTATAACAAGATCATTGGCGCCGCGAAGATCGCTGAAGACCTTGGCGCAAAGATCATCGGTCTTGGCGCTTTTACGTCGGTTGTAGGTGACGGCGGCAAGACGATCTCCGAAAACGTCGGAATCGCCGTAACGACGGGGAACAGCTACACCATCGCAACAGCCATACGCGGCGCGATCAAGGCCGCGGAGCTTATGGATATCGACCCAACCAAGGCGTCGGTCGCGGTCGTCGGGGCCGCCGGTTCGATTGGTCGCACCTGTGCCGAGATCATGGCGCGTCAAGCTCCGAGGATTTCTCTTGTAGGTCGCCAGCTCGAGTCGCTTGAGGCTGTGGCCTCCGAGCTTCGCGGCAAAAGCAACGCTGAGTTCACCGTGTCGAACGACGTTGCAAGCGGGATCAAAGACGCCGACATCGTCATCACAGTTTCAAGCGCCGTCGAAGCGATCATCGAGCCCTCGTTCATCAAGAGCGGCGCGGTAGTCTGCGACGTTGCCCGTCCCCGGGACGTATCCGTTGCAGTCGCCAAAGAGCGAAACGATGTTCTCGTGATCGAAGGTGGAGTCGTTGCCGTTCCCGGCGCTGACGTTGACTTCCACTTCAGCTTCGGCTTCCCGCCCAAGACCGCTTACGCCTGTATGTCCGAGACTATGGCGCTCGCACTCGATGCACGTTATGAAAGCTTTACGCTCGGCAAAGAGGTAAGTGTAGATCAGGTCGACGGCATATCCGAGATCGCCGACAGGCATGGCTTCGAGCTCGCTGGGTTTAGAAGTTTTGAGAAGGCTGTTACTGATGAGTATATAGCCGCGGTTCGGGCCAACGTGAAGAAGAGCCGCTAGTCGTCAGTTGCTAGTTGCTAGATTGGGACTGGCGAGGGTTGGGAGATTGGTGGACTGAGTTGGCCTGGATCGCGCCCCG
Source organism: Armatimonadota bacterium (assembly GCA_038207085.1). GTDB lineage: Bacteria > Armatimonadota > UBA5829 > UBA5829 > DTLH01 > JBBRAE01. Next base: position 9,853 of record JBBRAE010000016.1, on the reverse strand, counting down.
ATGTTGGCCTGGATTTGCAATCCGGGCCTTCTTGGCAAACAAGGGATCTGTGATTCCGCTTATTCGGCTCTATCCAATCTACCGGCATCACAGATGCCTATTCGGCCCAGACGTCCCGGATAACATATCCGGACGAACGAGAGGGGACCCCGTCCCCGAAACCCATTTCCCGACAAGAGGCACTGCCCGTCGCTGTGCGCCAGCACCAACCCCAACCCCTTAGAGCGTGTCTGAGAAATCCCGATTGTAGTGGCCGGTCGCCGTGCCGGCCATCAGCGCCGTAGGCGCTGCCCTACTCGTATCAATGCTCAAGAGCACGTAATTCCACCGTTTTCCGGCTCATTCGGAGCCGATGGCCGTCACGGTTGACGGCCATTACACTTCTCAGACACGCCCTTAGAACCCCACCGTCACCGGCAGCCGAATCACACCGGGTGCCCCTGCTGGGCCAAGAAATACTATCCCCCGCATTCCGGCCTCTGCACCGGTAATTCCGAGCCTGATCAACTGTTCCCTGCCGGGTATGACCGGCCCAGTTGGCGCAGGTACTTGGATTCCCTTGCCGTTAATCACCAGGACTGAGGTGTCGAACGTGGCCTGATCCGGGACTCTGTACCCGTGGACGGCGATCCGGTAGCGGCCGTCGGTCGGCAGATAATACGTGATCTGCTCGCTTGGTCTGTCGGTCGCGGAGCTTGCGACGACCTCATTGTCCCAGTCGAACTTGCCATCGGTGTTGCTGTCCCAGAGCAGATAGGCGTCGAGATCGTTCCCTCGCGGAACAGTCACAGTGACCTCAATCAGACCTGCCTTGTCTACGGTAATATCCCGAGTCCAAGACGAGTATCTTGGGTCGTAACGGTAGTCTTGGCCGATGGTTTGCTCTGTAAAAGTCGTCGGCGCGTTTGGCCCGAAGGCGAGCGTCTCGATTCCCGAAAGACCGAGGGTGCTTGAGAGTTTCACATCGAGCGACGTTTGCCCAGGGGTGAGATCGAGCTTGGCCGGGGAGATCGTCACCTGTCCCGCAGCAAGCGTGAACGGCTCTGAGCCCGCGTAGCCTGACGCGAGTGTGTTGTGGAGTTGGATCAGGTGGAGCCCCGGTTCGGTGCGCCCCGCGACCCACTCGCGCTTGTCCCCGGTTGCGGTCTGGAACTTCCAAACGCCGTCGTGAAGCCACGCGTTGCGGCTTCCTCCGGCGAGTGTGAGGTTGTTTGGTCCAAATACCTCCGGCATGGTCTGGGAGAAGAAGTCGTCCTTTTCGGGCCGGTAGATCAGCACGTCGGTATCGCTTGGCATATTCAGCCAGTTGGCGTTGGCGAGCAGATAAGTGGCCGCGCCGGGTTTTGCGGGTGGGACATCGATGAAATACTGCCGCCAGTCGCCTGACTCTTCCCTCCAGCTCCAGTCGAATGAGCCGAACATCCTGCCGTTGTCGTAGGTGTCGCCAAGGCCGTCGGAACCGGCTGCAATAGTTGTTCTGGAAGCATTCGCCGCGACTGAAACCGACACCGGAACAGTCACTTTGCGCGCGTTCTTGTCCGCAAAGGTGCGCAAGACAAGCGAACCGGTGTAGATGCCCGCTGTTGCTGATGATGGAACGCTGACGCTCGCTGGAATCTGCACTCTGCCTCGGGCAGGGATAATAATCGCCTGGTTTACAGTGGAAAGCCAGTCCCAGTTCGCCTCTTTGTAGCTCTCGACTTCAATCTTGAGGGTCGTCGCCGGGATGCTCGCACTGCGCGCGCCGTGTATGAGCCCGAGCAGGAGCCCATCATGTATACGGTCCATTGGTTCCCTTACCGAGATCTCGATAACGTCGCTTGTCGGGTTGGCGAGCATAAACCTGTTCACCTCGCCGATCTCAAACTCGTCGGCGTTGACGACCCTGTTGTGGTCCGAGTCTTTCCACACACGGCGGTTGCCGTTCAGGTCGCTCCAATCGTAGAGCGAGGCGATCCAAGTGCTCGACGGGCGCAGGTCATCGTAGGCGGGCGCAATCAGGCTGAAGCTTGGGTAGGGGAACGATACCCGGACGCGAAGCAGGTCGGTGCCTTTCGGCACATATCGGCTGAGGTCGACGAGGTAGTCCGGCCTGTAGATGTCGGCCTCCGGGCTCTCAGCCGAGAGCTTCGTCGTGAGGTCGAACTGGCTCCAACTGGATCGAACGAGCCTGCGACCATACGCCATCAACTTGAGCGGCTTCGGGCTGGTGTTCTCGATCGTAAACGTCTTCGCCGCCTTCTCCCCCGGCTTAAGGACGCTTGGGAACGACTCTGGAGTCTTTCCCCGCGCAGCCGACCATACCGGCGGGTCGACCTTGAAGCCTCCCGTCCCTGCGGCGATTTCCGTGGCCCGGGCGGCGTCGATCATCCCCGCTCCCTGCTCAAGCGTGTTGTAGCACAGGTCCTTGCAGCTCGACATCATTATCTCTTTTGCTTCGGCGGCAGTTGGAAACCGGCCCGTGCGCGCTTTATATGCCTCATAGACCAGGCTCGTGACGCCTGAGGTGATCGGCGCAGAGAGGCTTGTGCCCGCCCAGACAAGCCATGACCCTTCGCCGTAGCCGTAGATCGGCACATCGCCGGTCGCCCATGCGCCTGTAGCGACCACTTCGGGTTTGATCTGCCCGAGCGCGTTTGGCCCTCTGTTTGACCACTGCTGAATGTCGCCGAACAGTATCTGATCGGCTGATTTGATAGGGTCGAGCCCGTCGGTTGAGCCATAAAGGGTCGATGCGCCGACGGTTAACGCCGAACTGGCGCCTCCGGGGCTTGTGACCGTCCCATAGCCCGGCCCGCCGTTTCCGCTTGATGCGACAAAGGTCACGCTCGGCGCGGTGGTTTTGTTCAAATAAGTGATATAGCGGGAAAGGAAGTCCCAGCCATCGAGGTCCTCACTTGAGACGCCAAAGCTCATATTGACGATATCCGCGTCGTCGTCGGTGCCGGGGATACCGTCGTAGCCGTTGATTGCGAACTGGATGGCGTCGTATAGATCGGCCTCTGAGTTGTAGATGGTGCCGACTGAGATGATTTCCGCGCCCGGCGCGACTCCCTGGACTATTCCGCCGGAGCCGTCGGGCTTTTGTGGGATTTTGTAAGTAGTTCCGACCTTGCCTCGCGCCGAGATCGCCGAAGTGACGAGCGTGCCGTGTGACTCATACTTGCCGAACGCTCCCGCAAAGCAGACCAGGCAGCCGTTTTCAGGGGCTGGGAGGTCGTAGAGCCAGTCCGATGCCGGTACTGGGTTCTTTCCATCGGCGATAAAGTAGAGCATGCCGCCTGAATAGTCGGCGAGGCCGTCGTGATCTGCGTCAAAAGAAGATATCTCGTCGCCCCGCCTGCAGGGGTGATCGTCTGTGAAGTCGAGGTTCTTGTTCAGGTCTACATAGACCGTGTCGTAGACGCCAGCGGACTGTTCATCGGCAACGAGGACCGCAGGGGGATACCCCCAGGGGGCGAGGATAAAGGGCAGCCAGTAGCTTCCATGCGCGCCGACGTGATATTCGCCACTTATGCTCGTGCCGGGAAGTTTGTAATTGCGCCCGCGCCAGGTGGGTGCGCCCGGGGTCATCGTTTCGTATGTGTCGATGTAGCCGCCGGTCGTGTATCCCTCTGAGGCGTAGATCGCCATCGCGCCGGGGTCGAAGGCGACCGGCCAGCCGTAGTAGGGGGAGATTTGGTCGGTCACTCGGGCCTGGCACCCCTGTAGATCGGGGTGGCCGAAGTCTATTCCCTCGTCAAGGACGGCGATTTTGACCCCTTTCCCAGTGTAGCCCGAGGCCCAGGCCTGAGGCGCATTGTGGATCTGAGTCGCCATCCACATCGCCGGGCGAACCGGCTCGCTGCGAAGTGAAACCCCCCAGGGGGACTCCTCGAACATATTCTGGCGCGGTCCGGGGACCGGCGGCACCTTGATGGGCCTGTTTGGGAGCACCGCGACGACCGAAGGGTCAGCTGAAAGCTTTGACGTTCCCGACGCGGTCACTTCGGTGCGCCTGAAAGCAAGCCCGCCGGGGCGTGTCTCATCCCTGGAGACGACAATCGCCCGGGTCGATTTTTCCGAAACTTGCAGCGGGCCGGATTGGCAGGCGGATGCGAAGGCAACAAACAGAAGAGTTGGTATGATAAAGCGCATGTGACGTTTTTCCCGTCTTTGGTAGTCTGTGTAGTCTATATGGATGATACCCCGACTGTAATACCCAGTCAACCCAGTATTTTTACTATGTATTTTTGTCCAATCTGCCGATGATATGAGTTGACGGCTGTATTGCGGTTCGCGCGGCTATGCTTTACAATTGAGGAGTCGTCAATCATTCTCCTCAATTGCCAGGGACGGCAGCGCAAGCGACAGTCGCCAACTTCTACTATTGGAATCATGATGAACACTCTCACAGCGCAAACGCCGCTGCCGTCTTCATCACAACGAGAATGAAAATGACACAAACCGCCATTTTCAAAGGAGTGACAAGAACCGGTATGACCGGAGCTATTATTGCGGGCGGAGCAGGGACGCGTCTTCGACCATTCACATATACAAGGCCAAAACCGATGATGCCGCTTGCCAACAAGCCACTGGTCGAATACCAAGTGGAGCTTATGGCAAGACATGGCGCGCGTGATGTCGTCTTCTGCGCGGGTGTCGGAGCCGAGGCTGTGGAGGATTACTTCAAGGAGTATTCGACCTCCGAGCTTCTGGTCAAGTTCTCCATCGAAACAACTCCGCTTGGCACCGCCGGAGCCGTGCGCTTTGCCGAACCCCATATGAACGAAGACACCGTCGTTGTGACAAACGGCGATAACCTCGTAGACTACGACCTTTCTGCGCTTGTTGAGTTTCACAAAAAGAACCGCGCCGATGCGACTATCGGCCTGATGACCGTCCCGTCGCCGACCCCCTGCGGCATCGTCCGAACCGATGATGCTGGCAGAGTGACGGCGTTTGAAGAGCCGAGCGAGGCGATCAAAAAGGCGCTTGCATCGGGTCAGATCAAGCCCGACGGCGTTGTGACCGTGAACTCAGGCATCTACGTGCTTGAGCGAGAGGCGCTTCTGCGCATCGCTTATGGGGCTAACTGCTCGATCGAGAGGGAGTTCTTCCCGTCGCTTGTTAGAGACGGCTTGAGGGTCTTCGGCTATCCACTTGCGGGATATTTTCTCGATATAGGCACACCGGCGGCCTATCTGAGAGCGCACAGGGATGTATTGTCAGGGGCGGTCGAGGTAGATATTATTGGAAACCGCGAGCCTGCGGGATTTTGGAGTATGGGTGAGGTGCAAATCGACCCTTCGGCCAAAGTTTCGTCCCGCTGCCACTTGGGCCTGGGTTGTCGAATCGGCGCGGGCGCGGTGATTGATGATTTTTCTTCCATAGGCGCAGGCTGCGTGATCGGCGACGGCGCGAAGATCGAGGGGAGCGTGCTCCTTGAGAATGTCGTAGTTGGGGCAGGCGCGATGCTTGTAGGAGCGATTTTAGATAAAGACAGTAGGCTGGGGGACGGGGCAGTGCTTGGCGCAGGCTCCATAGTCGCCTCGGGATCGATATTATTGGGATCGTGAGTGAAGTCTCTCGCAGCGCAAAACCCGCGCTGCCTCCGACTTCACTACGATGGGAAGAGTAAATGGCAAAAACCGCCATTTACTGGGGAGCTCAAAATATATGATAATCAGAAGCAAAGCGCCGCTTAGAATAAGTTTCGCTGGTGGCGGGACAGATGTTTCACCATACTACCAGGAGTTCGGCGGGGCCGTGTTGAGCACCACTATCAACAAATACGCCTACGCTACTCTAAGCACCAGAGACGATCACGCGATCACGGTCAGCTCGCTTGATTACGATATCGTAGCCAAGTATCTCACGGACGATCGTCTGGTCTACGACGGTGAGCTCGATCTTGTAAAAGCCGTCTTGAACAACGTGCGGGAGTACTCCGGGCAACCAAAGCTGAATGGCACCGGAATGGACCTTTTCATCCATAGCGATGCGCCCCCAGGAAGCGGCCTTGGTTCGTCCTCGACGATGGTCGTCGCGCTTATCGGCATTTTTCAGCGCTATCTCAATATGCCGCTCACGAACTACGACATCGCCCACCTCGCCTACAAAGCCGAGAGGCTCGATCTTGCGATCAAGGGCGGGCTTCAGGACCAGTATGCGGCCACTTTTGGCGGGTTTAACTATATAGAGTTTTACGAAAACTCCGTAGTCGTGAACCCACTCAGGATCCGACCCGAGTATTTGAATGAGCTTGAGTATAGAATGCTGCTCTGCTACACAGGAAAGACTCGACTGTCGGCGCATATTCTCGACCGTCAGATAGGTTCGGTCGAAGGCAAGAAGGCGTCGGTCGTCGAGGCGTTGCATCAATCCAAGCAGATTGCGGTTGATATGAAGAACGCCCTGCTGCAGGGCAGAATTGACGATTTTGGCTACATGCTCCACGTCGCTTGGGAGCACAAGAAACAGCTCGATCCGTGCATAACCTCCTCTGAGATCGATAATCTCTACCAAGTCGCAAGAGAGAACGGCGCCATCGGCGGAAAGATTCTCGGCGCGGGCGGTGGTGGTTATCTGCTTGTCTTCTGCGACTTCCGCAAGAAGCATACGATAGCTCAGAAGCTTGAGGAGGTAGGCGGTCAGGTGGTGCAGTTCGGGTTCGATTACGACGGGCTGCAGACCTGGAACGCAGGCAGTTAAAGGAGACAGGGAAAAGATGTCAAAGGTCTGGATAACAGGAACAGCGGGGATGATGGGCTCGCATCTGATGGAGATGCTCGAAGCCGAAGGTCACGACGTGCTCGGGACCTACTTCAACCCAACAATGGACCTCTGTGAGCTCGATGGTCACGCGATCGAGCAGGTGGACGTCACCGACTGGTGCAGTGTCTACGATTCACTCGCAAGATTTCGCCCGGACAAGATATTTCACCTCGCGGCGCAGAGCTATCCCACCGTATCCTGGGACCGGCCCGCCGAAACGATGATGATCAACGTCGTCGGGACGATCAACGTCTTTGAAGCTGTGCGCAGGCTCGACCTTTACCCAAGAATCGTCGTCGCGTGCTCATCAGCCGAGTATGGCGCCGTCGGTGAAGATGAGGTGCCCGTCAGGGAAGACCGGGAGCTAAAACCCCTCCATCCCTACGGCGTCTCCAAAGTCGGCCAGGACCTGCTCGCATACCAGTATAATCAGAGCTACGCGATGGACACGATCCGGGCGCGCATATTCAACTGCACAGGAACCCGCAAGACCTCGGACGCGATCTCCGACTGGACGCGCCGCGTAGTAAAGCTTGAGAACGACCCGACCCAGAGTGCGCTTAAAGTCGGCAACCTCGACACCCGCAGGGCGATCGTAGACGTTCGCGACCTCAACCGCGCACTGATGGCGCTTGCCGAGAGCGGCCAAAGTGGCGAGGCTTACAACGTGAGCGGCGACACGGCGTATCTTATGCGCGACGTGCTCGACACCATTCTTGATAATAGCCTGCGCGAGGACATCGAAGTCTGCCAGGACCCGGCGCTTATGCGCCCGACCGACGAAAAGGTGATCTGGGGGGACACGACCCGCCTCAAGGCCGACACCGGCTGGAGGCAGTCGATCCCGATCTCGGAGACCATCTCGGATATGCTAGAATATTGGCGGCGCAAGGACGCGCCCCGGCTGCGTGATCTTGCTAGCCGACCAAGCACACTTGCGGCTTGAACCAGGGCCGCTTAGATAGGTGACAACCTTGAAGGTAATGTTTCTGCTCCTCGGGCATATGTATTACTCGGCTGAGCTGTCAGCAGCGCTCACTCGGGCGGGGCACAAGGTGGCAATCGCCACCGACGACAAGCTGATCGGCTTTGTTGGGACCGGCAGCGGTGACCCCCACGCCGACTACCGTGAGATTCTGCACCCGGATGTCGATATCGAGTTTATCTCAGTGCCTGCGGATACCAACCCCGGGACGGTTATAGCGAACCTCGCAAGTATTGCGGCTTACGCTAGGGCGATTCGAAAGTTCAACCCCGACGTGGTGCACGTCCACGACGTCGCCGACTATAGAATCTTCTGCGCCCTCAAGCTCGCATGCTGGAAAAGGCCGCTTGTGATGACCGTGCACGACGCGGAGCTTCACCCCGGAGATGGCGGCAACAAGTTCGAGTTCCTGCGCCCCAAAGCTCGGTTGATGGCAGACGCGATCATCGTGCACGGCAAGGATATCAAGTCGCGGCTGCACCAGGTCGCCCCTGATATCTCCGAGAAGAAAGTAAACATAATCCCACACGGCGTCTACACGCTCTATCGCAGATGGCTTTCGGATAACATCAAGAAGAGCCGCAATAAGGTCCTCACATTTGGGCGTATTAGGAAGTATAAGGGCATTGATTATCTGATCAAGTCAGCTCCAATCGTCCGAGAGAGCGTCCCTGATGCGAAAATCGTTATCGCCGGCTCTGGCCCTGATTGGCCGCGATGCGAGGCGATGATCGAAGACCCGTCGATGTTCGAGATCCACAACGAGGATGTGACTGACGACATGGTCACGAGGCTGTTTCAGGAGGCCGCCGTGATCGTGCTGCCATACATAGAAGCCTCTCAAAGCGGCGTACTGAACATCGCCTACGCGCTCGGCAGGCCAGTGATCGTGACGAACGTCGGCTCGCTCCCTGAAGTCGTCGAAGACGGGGTAACGGGGTTTGTTGTTCCCCCCGCTGATGAAAAGGCGCTCGCCGTGGCGATCGTCAAGGTACTGAGCGACCACAAACTCGCCGACGAAATGGGCGAAAACGCCTACCAGAGGGCCGTAAAGGGCGAACTTTCGTGGGATTCTGTAGCTGAAAAGACAATAAGTGTATATCAGAACGTAGCAGGGAATGGATAAACCAATATAGTCATCCATTTTCCAGGAGGATACTTTACATGTCATCGTTTCTTGTAACAGGTGGCGCAGGGTTCATCGGGTCGCATATCGTCGAGAGGTTGCTGGATGAAGGACACAGCGTCCGTGTGCTCGACAACTTCTGTTCAGGCAAGATGGAGAACATTAACCATCTGATCGGGAAGTTGGACCTTGTTCGAGGCGATCTTTGCGACTTCGACTTGGTGCGCAAGTCGGTTGACGGAGTAGACTTCGTGCTTCACCACGCCGCGCTTCACTCTGTTCACGAGTCGGTCGAGGACCCGGGGCCATCGTGTGAAGTGAACGTAAAGGGAACACTAAACGTCCTTATGGCGGCGCGCACCGCGCGCGTCAAACGGGTGGTCTTTGCCTCCTCCTGTTCCGTTTACGGCATGCTTCCCGAGCTTCCCAAGCGTGAGACTACAGAGGTGTTCCCGGTGTCTCCTTACGCGGTGACAAAGCTTGTCGGCGAGCACTACTGCCGGATGTATACCGAACTCTACGGCCTTGAGACTGTGTGCCTGCGGTATTTCAACGTGTTTGGACCCAGACAGGACCCTCATTCGCAGTATTCAGCGGTAATCCCTAGGTTTGCTACTGCTGTAATGGCAGGCGAGCGCCCGACGATCTATGGCGACGGTCTGCAGTCAAGAGATTTTACCTATGTTGCAAACAACGTGGACGCGAACATCAGGGCCTGCTTTGCTCCCTCGCACGTCTCCGGCAAGATTATCAACATCGCGAGCGGTCAGAGATACTCGCTGCTTGATATCCTTACAGCGATCGGCAACGCTGTAGGAGTGGTGGTCAAGCCCATATTCGAGGAGGCCCGCTCCGGGGATATTCGCCACATGGAAGGTGATTCTTCGCGTGCGAAAGAGCTTCTAGGCTTTGATTTGTCCGTCGACTTCGACACCGGCCTGCGGCGTATGATCGAATGGATGAATAGCAAGCGGGAGGCAAAATGA
>JBBRAE010000015.1:0-64047 GCA_038207085.1 Armatimonadota bacterium | reverse complement strand
GCTGCAAAGAACGATGGCGACACGCTCGGCGGTATCTTTGAGGTTATCGCAGAAGGCGTTCCTGTCGGGCTAGGCAGCCACGTGCAATGGGACAGAAGAATTGATGGGCTACTTGCCCAGTCAGTGATGTCAATCCACGCTATCAAAGGCGTTGAGATCGGTATGGGTTTTGAAGTCGGAGTGCGTCCGGGGTCAGCGGTGCACGACGAAATCGGCTATGAGAACGGCCACTTCACCAGGTTCTCCAATAACGCAGGCGGAACGGAAGGCGGTATGACCAATGGTCAACCGCTGGTGATTCGGGCGGCTATGAAGCCGATTCCTACACTCACAAAGCCGCTCCGGTCGGTCGATACTCGTTCGAAAGAACCTGCACCCGCTCACGCTGAACGCTCCGACGTGTGCGCGGTTCCGGCAGCTGCAGTGGTTGGCGAGGCAATGGTCGCCATCACTCTTGCAACAGCTGTTCTTGAAAAGTTCCCCGGTGATAACATCGGAGAACTAAAGCAGTCGGTAGGAACGTATTTAGAGAGGAAATGAGTCAGCAGGGCGGCGTGGAAGTCTGGCCAGCCTCCGCCTCAAAGAATGCGTCATGAAAAATGTAGTACTAATAGGTTTTATGGGGACAGGCAAGAGCCGGGTCGGCCATATGGTTGCTCGTCAACTGGGGCTGAGGTTCGTAGACACAGACGACAGGATCGTCCAGCGCATGGATATGTCTATCAATGACATTTTCGCGCGCCTTGGAGAGCCCAAGTTTCGGGATATTGAGCGACAGGTTGTCGAGGAAGTTTCGGCCAAAGAAGGTCAGGTAATCGCTACGGGTGGCGGCGTGCCGCTCGACGACGATAACGTGAAAAATCTGAAGCGGCACGGTGTTCTGGTTTGCCTCGGCGCAAGCCCGGAAGTCATCTATAAGCGCACTATGCGAAGCAATGACCGTCCACTGCTCCGCACGGACGACAAGATGGACCACATCCGAACGCTCCTTGAGTCCCGACAGCTTTACTATTCCGCCGCGGACTTCGAGGTGGACACGTCGTCGCGTCCTGCAAGCGCGGTCGCGCGCGAAATCGTGGAGATTTATCGAGAGAATGGCACAAGTCAAGGTTGACCTCGGAACTCGAAGCTACGAGGTAGTCGTCGAAAGCGGAGTCCTTCCCAGCGCAGGAGCAGAGATTGCTTCGGTATGTCGTGGAAGAACGGCGCTCGTCGTCACTGAGCCCGCGGTTGGTAAGCTTTATGCGGGAGATGTGCTTGAGAGCCTTCGAGCTGCTGGTTTTCAGGCATTCGTGGCTGAGATACCAGGTGGCGAGGAGTGCAAGACGCTCCAGACCGTTTCGGCGGTATATGATCGTCTGCTCGACGCTCGCATAGACCGTGGCGGAGTGCTCGTAACGCTTGGCGGCGGAGTTGTCGGCGACCTTGGCGGGTTTGCGGCGGCTACGTATCTGCGAGGGATCGACTTTGTGCAGATTCCGACCACGCTTCTTGCCCAGGTTGATGCGAGCGTTGGCGGTAAGGTTGGAGTCGACCTGCCGCAGGGAAAGAACCTTGTGGGAGCGTTTTATCAACCTAAGCGAGTGATCATCGACCCGGACGTGCTTGCGACTCTGCCGAGACGGGAGTTTGCCGGCGGCTTGGCTGAACTGATCAAACATGGTATAATATTCGACGAAAGCCTGTTCGCTTTTCTCGGAGCGCACACCAGTGAGCTTCTCACTCTTGACAGAGACGTGCTTGAGCAGTCTATCTCTAGAAGCTGTGAGATCAAAGCCGAAGTTGTGACCCGCGACGAACGCGAGTCGGGCCTGCGAGCGATTCTGAACTTCGGCCACACAGTTGGGCATGGCATCGAGACCGCCACTGGGTACGCGAAGTATTCACACGGTGAAGCCGTCGCGATAGGAATGGTGACCGCGGCGATCATCTCGGAGGCGCTTGGGATTGCTCGGATGCCCGTTGTGTCCGAGGTCGCGCGCGCGCTTTCTGCCGTTGGGCTTCCGATTGCGCCTGATAGAGACATCGATGTGGACTCCGTGATCCGCGCTATGTCCTATGATAAGAAGGTCGTCTTCGGCAAGCTGAGATTCGTGCTGCTCGCGGCAATTGGACAGGTGGAGATATCGGAGAAGGTGACCGACAAGGACGTCAGGTCGGCGCTTGGGGAGCAGTCAAGGCTCTTCGCCACCGCCGAAATGTGACATGCCACGCTTTTTTAGCAGACAGGCGTAACCTTTCGGCTCTTCGGTCGTTATCTATATAGGGACGCGACTGCGTTTCACGCGGACGCGGTCAGCTGGAGGATAGCATTGGAAAAATCGAAGGTTGCAGTGATGAAAACCAGTCCGGAGACGGTTGTCTCGGACTACGCCCGCCTGATGGAGATGGCGGACGTGCAGAAACACCTCCCCAAAGACAAAGACACCATCCTCAAGATCAATATTTCCTGGCATTATTATTACCCTGCGTGTTCCACCACCCCGTGGCAGCTCGACGGCGTTACACAGGCTCTGAAAGACGCGGGATACAAGAACCTGATACCCGCACAGAACCGCACCGTCGTCGTTGACCCAAAAGCCGGGGCAAAGAACAACCATCTGGAATCGGTCATCGACAAACACAATCTTGAGTTTGTGTATCTGTATGAAGACGGTTCCGAATGGATCAAATACGAGCCCAAAGCCAAGATGCTCGTCCTCGACAAGGTCTTTCCGGATGGTATATGGATCCCGAAGATGTTTCTGGACAAAAACGCGATCCATATGCCTACGCTCAAAACTCATGTCTTTACTACGATGACCGGCGCGATGAAAAACGCGTTCGGTGGTCTTCTTCGCGAGAACAGGCACTGGACGCATGCGGTGATCCACGAGACACTCGTCGACCTCCTTGCCATTCAGAAGGAAATTCATCCCGGTATCTTCGCTGTCACCGACGGCACAATCGCAGGTGACGGACCCGGCCCACGGGCGATGGTGCCGCATGTCAAGAACTACATCCTCGCAAGCGCCGATCAGGTCGCAATCGATGCGGTCGCCGCGAAGATGATGGGCTTTGACCCTATGGACCTGAAGTTCATCAGGCTCGCTCACGAGTCGGGACTTGGCTGCGGAGATGTAAAGGAGCTTGATATCGTCGGCGAAGACATATCCAAGATCAATTTCCATTTCCACGGCAAGCAGGAGACTTTTGCATCGCGGGGACAAAAGCTGATTTATCACGGGCCGCTAAAACCCCTTGAAAAAGCGCTCCTCAGGAGCTGCATCGCGCCGTGGGCATACTACGCGTCGAGGCTCTATCACGATGCCTACTGGTACAGGCTGAAAGGTCTGCCAAGGGTAAAGAAGATGCTTGATACCGACTGGGGTAAGCTCTTCAAGAGCTACGGGAGAGACTAGTCTTGATAGGCAAAGTCGTCAATTACAGGTACGAAGTTCTGGAAAAGTGTGGGGACGGAAGCTTCTTCTCCGTGTATAAAGCGCGGGACAAGGTGCTGAACCGGCTGGTGGCCGTCAAGGTCCTTGTGCCGCCGTATTCGGACAATACCGAGTTCGGCGAGCGGATGGTTGCCGAAGCCCAAATGGCAGCCGACCTCAGCCATCCAAACATCGCCCGCGTTTTTGAGGCCGACTCACAGGACGACATCTACTTTGTGGCCGTCGAGTATGTGCGCGGCATCAACCTCAAGGATCGTATACGCAGGACTGCTCCGTTTTCGACCTCGTACGCGGTCGATATCGCTGCTGCGGTCGCCCACGCGCTCGACTCGGCGCACGAGACCGGCGTTGTCCACGGTGACGTGCGCCCGCACAATATACTTACGAGCCCTGAGGGTCAGATCAAGCTGACGGATTTTGGCACAGCCCGTGCGCTGGCGGCGTTTCCTGCGATTCGCGAAGCGACGATGCTGCGTTCGGTGCATTATTTGTCCCCTGAAGTCATTCGCGGGGAACCAGCTCAGCCGGCAAGCGATGTCTACTCCCTTGGAATCGTGCTTTACGAGATGCTTACGGGATCGGTGCCATACGATGGCACTACCTCTGCCGCAATCGCAGCAAAGCAGCTTCAGGACCCTGTGCCATCGGCTCATGCCCGCAACTCGGGTGTGCCTGCCCTCCTAAACGAGATCGTCATGCGTGCGATGCAGAAGGACCCTGAAAAGCGTTTCGCCAGCGCGTCTGAGTTCGCGGCGGCTCTTGAACGAGTGCGTGAGTGGCTTCGCACCGGTGAAGCGCCAGCCGCTACGGTGCGCCCGGAGTTTGCACCCCCACCCGCCTCGGAAGACGAACTCGTCTACGAGCCTGAGGTCGAGCGAGTCGAAAGCTTCAGAAAGACGTTTCTTGTGTCGATCATCGGAGTGTTCGCGGTCGCGATCGTTACCGCGATACTCTTTACAGTGCTTTTTGGCCCAAAGACTAAAGAGATCGCTGTCCCGAACTTTGTCGGGCAGACGCTTGAAGAGGCGCAGCAGATCGCTAGCCGACGGGGTTTCCAGCTGATAGAGCACCACGAGTATAACGACTCTATCCCCGAGGACCATATCTACAATATGAGCCCCAAATCGGGGGCGACGGTGCCCAAAGACCAGCCCAAGATCGAGATATGGGTGAGCAGAGGGCCAAAGACGATTATTGTGCCGGAGGTAATCGGGCTTTCAGCTGATGAGGCGCGCAGGAGACTCGTGGACCAGGGGTTTGTCCCGGGGAAGACGACATCGGAGTACAGCCCGAGCGTTCAGGTGGACAGGGTTATCAACCAGTCGCCGCCGCCCGGATCGAGGCTCGAACCGTCAAAACCTGTAGATATCTTGATCAGTCTGGGCCCGGAGCCGACGACCGAACCTCAACCAGAAGCAAACACGACTGAGCAACCTGCCCAGCCACAGGAGAGGACTATTCCCATCCATGTGGATGTTCCGTCGACGCCTGACCGCAGCCAGGTGGTGAGAGTTGACGCCTACGACTCCCAGGGCAACAGGGTAGACAGCTTCACACAAGCCGCTGACCCCGGCGAGGGGGTAGACACCTCTGTCACCGCCGCGGGCGACAACATCAGAATCAAAGTCTACGTCGACGACGCCAAGGTCGATGACTACATTGTGCCATAAGGAATAATAGTCTAGCTATGGAGCTCAAACTTGCGCCGTCGCTTCTGTCGGCGGACTTTGCTGACCTCACCAAATCTGTGCGTGAGGTGGAAACTTGCGGCGCGAAGTATCTGCACTTCGACGTGATGGACGGGCACTTCGTCCCGAACATCTCCTTCGGGCCGATGGTCGTCAGCGCCCTGCGACCGTTCACGGATATGGAGTTCGTCGTCCACCTGATGATCTACCACCCCGAGCAATACATCGAACTGGTCGCAAATGCCGGGGCGGACTCGATCACCGTGCACGTTGAGGCTTCTTCGCATCTACACAGGGTTGTCCAGCAGATCAACGCAACTGGCAAGAGGTCAGGCGTTGCCCTGAACCCCGCCACACCCCTTTCGACGATTGAGTATATCATGGACGATGTTGATCTCATACTCGTGATGACTGTGAATCCCGGATTCGGCGGTCAGCAGTTTATCGATGCTATGCTTCCGAAGATCACCGAGGCCAGAAAGATGGCGGACCGCACCGGGCGCAAGATCGATATCGCTGTTGACGGCGGCATCGACACCAAAACCGCCCGCAGGGTGGTCGAGGCAGGCGCAAACCTTCTGGTTGCGGGAAGCTCTGTTTACAACAACGCAGTGCCACCGGCTGACGCGTTTCGCGAGCTTGAAGCAAGTGCGCTCGGCGCGAAAGGATAGCTTGCCGTGACTGCTCAGATCCTCGCAGGCGCAGCTATTGTCGTCGTCACTGCCGCTATCATCTTTGAAGCGCGCGCGTGGACACACGGAACCCGGATGGTGACCAGACGCCAGAAGCTCTATCGTGTGCTCGCGGCAGGGATGATGGACGTCATCCTCGCGCTTGTCATCGTCGGGCCGGTAGTTCACGCGCGGACTAACCCCTACTTCGAGATCGGCTACTGGGGAGCGACGACGATGCTTTCGTTCCTCCTGATATTTGTTGCACTGCTCGACGTGCGCGCAGGGCTCGTGAACTATCGGGAAAGCCGACGCGAAGCGTTTCACGGCGCATTTGGTGAGGAAAGGCAAGAAGAATAGAGGCCAAGGATTACATGCGAAGGGCGCTTGCCCTGGCGCGACGAGGCAGGACGAGCCCAAACCCGATGGTTGGCGCGGTTATCGTGCGGGACGGAGAAATCGTAGGCGAGGGTTATCACAGGCGCGCAGGTATGCCGCACGCTGAGGTCGAAGCGATCAAAGCCGCCGGAGACAAGGCGCGCGGCGCTGTTATGTACGTGACGCTTGAGCCCTGCTGCCACTTCGGCCGCACCCCACCCTGCACCCAGGCTGTCATTGCTGCCGGGATCTCCCATGTTGAAGCGGCGATGGTCGACCCGAACCCTGCTGTATCTGGAAAAGGGCTTGCCGAGCTTCAGACAGCCGGGGTCACAACCGGCGTCGGCATACTCGAAGACCAGGCGCGAAAGCTGAATGAAGTGTTTATCAAGCACACTACCACGCGTTTGCCGTTTGTTACGCTCAAGTTTGCGATGACTCTTGACGGCAAGATCGCGACCCGAACTGGTGACTCCAAGTGGATAAGCTGCGACAAGTCTCGAAGAATCGTCCACGGTGTGAGGAGCCGAGTCGACGCGGTTATGGTAGGCGTTGGAACGCTGCTTGCCGACGACCCAGAGCTCTCGGCGAGACAGGGGCGCGTCAGCTACCCCACCCGGCTCGTCGTCGACAGCAAAGCGCTTGCGCCTGCCGACGCAAAAATGTTCTCACTTCCGGGCGAGACGATCATCGCAACCACGCAGTCTGCGCCTGAGGATAGAATCGTGAAACTCAAGCAGGCGGGAGCGCGTATATTAATCATAGAAGAAGATGCGGGCCGGGTCAGTCTGCCCTCGCTTATGAGGGCGCTTGGCGAAACTGGCGTTACGAGCATTCTCCTTGAGGGAGGCGGCAGGATCGCGGCAAGCGCGCTATCTTCTGGCGTTGTCGACAAGGTAATTGTGTTCATCGCGCCGAAGATAATAGGTGGGGCTGAAGCTCGCACGCCAGTCGAAGGGCTCGGCGTCGCGATGATGGCCGAGGCTTTCGCGCTAGAGCGGCTAAAAGTCAGGAATATCGGCTGCGACATTATGATTGAGGCATATCCATGTTTACGGGGCTAGTTGAAGAGGTAGGAACGATAAGGATGCTTGCTCGCGGTGCGGGCGCGCAGATACGTATCGACGCCCCAGTAGTCTCACAGGGCGCGGCGATCGGCGACAGTATCTCGATCAACGGCGTCTGCCTCACCATCACCACGATGAACGGAAGCGAACTAAGCTTTGACGCAGTAGAAGAGACACTTTCAAAGACGAGTCTTGGACGGCTTAGACCGGGTGACCCAGTGAACCTGGAGCGAGCGATGTCCCCGAATCGTCTATTCGGGGGGCACTTTGTTCTCGGGCACGTCGATGGGCCGGGAACGATTACCAGGTTCGATCAGCGGCCCGGCGCAGCAACGCTTGCTATCAGTGCGCACGAAGACGTCATTCGCTATATCGTTTCGAAGGGCTCGATTGCGATTGATGGCATCAGCCTGACCGTTGCAAGAGTTTATGGCGATACGTTCGAGATCGCGCTTATCCCGCACACAATCGCGAGCACGAATCTTGTATCCAAGAGACCGGGAGATATTGTTAACCTTGAAGCCGACATCATCGGCAAGTATGTTGAAAAGTTTGTTACCGCGCGTTCTGGTGGCAAGGGTGTCACCGAGCAGCTTCTTGCGGACGCGGGTTGGATAGAGGAGTAAACCCTTGGTGGATAAACCGATCTTCAGCACAGTTCCAGAGGTGCTCGAAGACTTAAAGGCCGGAAAAATGGTGATCGTCGTAGATGACGAGGACCGCGAAAACGAAGGCGACTTTATTATGGCCGCTGAAACGATCACGCCCGAGGCCGTCAACTTTATGGCGATCCACGGTCGGGGGCTCATTTGCGCACCTATGACCCAGGGCCGCGCCGACGCTCTCGACCTCGCTCTTATGGCCGACGATAACACTTCCGTCCGCGGAACGGCGTTTACAGTGAGCGTGGAGGCTGCCCGTGGGACTACCACAGGTATCTCTGCAAGCGACAGAGCAATCACCATCCGCACGCTGGCCGACCCCAAGACCAAACCCAAGGACCTGCTGCGTCCAGGGCACGTTTTCCCACTCAGAGCCGAGAACGGCGGGGTTCTAGTGCGCGCCGGGCACACTGAGGCGGTTATCGACCTTATGCGTATTGCAGGAATGGCGCCTGTAGGCGTCTGCTGCGAGATCATGAGCGGCGACGGCAGTATGGCGCTTGTTCCTGAGCTCTGGGAGCTTGCCAAGAAGTTCGATCTCAAGCTGGCCACGGTCGCGGACCTTATTCGTTACCGACGAGTCAACGAAAAGCTTGTCCATCAGATAGTCGAGACGCCTATCCCGACCAAGTGGGGCGAGTTTGTCGCGCACGGCTATGAGACCACGGTCGACGCCAACCCCTACATCGCCCTTGTGATGGGTGATGTCTCAGACGGCGAGCCTACGCTTGTGCGCATCCACTCCGGGTGCCTCACCGGCGACGTGCTCGGGTCGCTTCGGTGCGACTGCGGCGAACAGCTCGATGTCGCTATGCAGACCATCGCCAAAGAAGGCAAGGGAGTGCTGCTATATATCTATCATCACGAGGGGCGTGGAATCGGGCTTGTGAACAAGCTCAAGGCCTATTCGCTGCAGGACCACGGCGCGGACACCGTCGAGGCAAACGAGATGCTGGGCTTCCCGCCTGATATGCGGGATTACTCCATCGGCGCGCAGATTCTGGTTGATCTCGGCCTGAAAAAGATCAGGCTTATGACCAATAACCCGGCCAAGTATGCTGCGCTTCGAGGCTACGATCTTGAAATCGCCGAACGCGTGCCACTGGTCTGCATACCTAACGCCGCTAACAAGAAATATTTGAAGACTAAAAAAGAACGAATGGGACACGATCTGTAGGGAGGTTTTTGATGCCGAAAACATACGAAGGAAAGCTGCTCGCGGAGGGTCTGAAGTTTGGGATCGTCGTAGGCAGGTTCAACGACTTTATCACGAACAAACTGCTCGATGGGGCGATGGACGCGCTTATCCGACATGGAGCCGACGAAGAAAGTATCGAAATCGCGCGCGTGCCGGGGTCGTTTGAAGTGCCTATGGCTGCAAACGTCATGGCAAAGAGTGGCAAATACGACGCAGTGATCTGCCTGGGGACACTGATTCGGGGCTCGACCCCTCACTTCGACTATATCGCCGCTGAGGCAGCCAAGGGTATCGCTCAGGTCGGTATGTCGACCGGCGTTCCAACGATATTTGGTGTGATCACGACAGAGAATATCGAGCAGGCAATCGAGCGCGCTGGCACTAAGTCAGGCAACAAGGGAGCCGACGCCGCAGAAGCCGCCATCGAGATGGCAAACCTGCTGAGAGCAATGAAGTAAAGACTCCAGGGGGACATGGACTTGAAAAAACTAATCGCATATGTTCTGGTGTTTGTGCTCGGATTCGCCGCCTGCGCCCTGATACTAAAGACGCAGTACGGTTCGCCGACTATGGGCGGCATCGCGTCTTCGCCTGCGCCGTCCTCGTTATCTCCGATTGCTGCGGGCGACAAGAACCCGGTTGCCCTCGCTGCTGCAATTGCCGAACAATACGTCGTAAACATAGACACAGTTGGGCGGCCACAGGTGTCCGGCGGCTTCGGCGGGCTCTTTAGCTTCGGTGAGCCGCAGGAAGTTGTGCCGAAGGGGCAGGCGTCGGGGGTCATCATTCGCCCCGACGGATATATTCTCACAAACAATCACGTAGTCGCCGACGCTAACAAAGTCACGGTGCGACTTCACAACAAGGACGGCAAAGAGAAGTCTTACCCTGCGCGCCTTGTCGGTCGCGACCCGAAGACCGATCTCGCAGTTATCAAGATCGACGCCACCGGGCTTGCTGCGGCGGCTCCGGCCAACTCCGACAGGCTCGAAGTCGGTGACTGGGTAATCGCAGTCGGCAACCCGCTTGGGCTGGGAACAACGGTCACTGTAGGTGTAGTCAGCGCAACTGTACGCGAAAACCTTCAGATTGAAGGCACAGTGCTCGAAAAGGCGATCCAGACCGATGCCTCGATCAACCGGGGAAACAGCGGCGGCGCGCTTTCTGACCTATCAGGGAGGCTTGTCGGTATCAACACGGCGATCGCCTCTGCGGGGCCCGGCGGCGGAAGCATAGGCATCGGATTTGCCATTCCCAGCAACACTGCAATGAAGATCGCCAACGAACTGATCTCCAAAGGCAAAGTTGTCCGTCCGTGGATCGGGATTATGTATCTGCAGGTGAACGATGATGTCCGCCGAGAACTTGGCGCAAACGGCCAGGTCAACCTGCCCAAGGTCGACGGTGCGCTTATCCGGGAAGTGGTTCCAAACAGCCCAGCCGATCGCGCAGGGCTTATGCCGCTCGACGTGATCACTCAGATCAACGGCAAGAAGGTCACGAGTTCGTCAGTCATCTCCGAGTTCGTCAAGATGGCGAAAGTGGGCCAGATTGTCGACCTCACAGTGTGGCATGCAAGGACCAACCAGACCGTAAAGGTTTCACTCAGGCTGGACGAAATGCCTGCGGCGGCTAACCCATGAAGATCGGGATTATCAGCGACACACACGGAAGAATAGACGCGTGGAAGAAGGCTGAGAAGATATTTGTCGGCGTGGATGCGATCGTCCACGCCGGCGACGTCCTCTACCACCCTCCGAGACTCGGCTACACCGAGGGCTACGATATCCCCGCGCTCGCCGAGGCGCTGAACACAACTGAGACGCCGATCATTATCGCACAAGGCAACTGCGACGCGCCGGTCTATGAGGAGCTTCTCAATATCCCGGTGCAGAGCCCATATGCCTTCGCTGAGATCGAAGGCACGAGGATCATGGTCCACCACGGGCATATCTACAACGATGAGGCTATGGTCGCGCTTGGTAAGAAGTTCAAAGCCGATATCTTCGTCACCGGCCACACCCATATCCCGGTGCTTGAGCGCCGTGACGGGATAATCTTTCTTAACCCAGGCAGCCCGTCGCTCCCCAAGTTCGAGCGCGACGGCGTTAAACTGGGAAGCGTTGCCCTCGTCACCGAGCACGAAGTGAAGATTGTTAGCATCGAGGACGGCGAGACGCTTTTTGCGATCGATCGCTAGTCATCTACACATATTGCGGGCCGGGGACTAACACACTCTCCGGCCCGTGTCACGTCTGCCCTGTTCTACTGGCTCAATTGCCATGCATTACGCCATTCGGGATTCGGAAATCCCGTCTTAGCTTTGGGGTGGCGATTCGGAAATCGCCACCCCACAATGGCTGATTTCATGCCAAGTGACCCACTACGGCAGCAATGATAATAACTGAGCAGCAGCATCAGGCGATTTGTATGCCATTTTCCATAAGCGCATCCCTCACGCGTTTGCGCAGATCGAGCAGCACCTCCTGCTGCAACAGGGGATCGACGCGACCTACAAGCCTAAGCGTCACTTTGGTCGCGTCCATCGCAGCGACACCGTCGCAGGTGAACGGGCCGAGCACACCACATCGCCCTTCCGAGTATCTGACCCCAAGGTCGCGCAAAGTGGCGCAGGCCTGCTCAAGATCAGTGCCCTGTGCGACCCCCACCTCAAGGCTGATAATAAGGGGTCCGCGGGAGTGATTAATCACGGTAGTTATGTCGCCGTTTGAGATGATCGTGAGCCTTCCGGCGTCGTCTCTGATACGGGTCGTTCTCATCTCAAGGTCATCGACGACGCCGCTGGATGCCCCGATCGTAACATATTCGCCGACCGAATACTGGTTCTCAAGCAGAATAAAGAAGCCTGAAATCACGTCCTTCACGAGCTTCTGCGCCCCGAAGCCGACAGCCAACCCTACTACGCTTGCGGCGGTGAGAATCGGCAAGAGATCGACTCCAAATGCGCGCATGACCATAAACACGGCGATGAACATCAGCACGTAGTTCGAGATGCTCTTCAAGAGCCCGCCAAGCGTTCTCGCACGACTCATTGACGCAATGCGTCCAAGCGCCTCGCCACGGGCCACGAACATTTCCATCGCACGGGTGATCAGGCGAAAGACTACATAACGGGCCACAAGAAACAGAACAACGATGAAAAGCGTCTGCAACCCGGCGTCGAGCGCTTTTGCGCCCTTTTGCTGAATGAAGTCGATCCAAAAATCCGTCGTAAATATGCTTCTCATCAAGTCCTCCGTGGCAATACAAGCCCATCGATATACTAGCGACAGGCGGCGGCTATGTCAACAAGCCGTACATAGAAACGGGGCAGAACCCGTAAGCTCCGCCCCGTGAGTGTTTCTTTTCAAGCAACGATCTGGTTAGACCGTTACAGTCTCCTTCTCGGTCTCTACGTCGAGAGAACTGCTGGGAGCGCTGGTGTCGACGTTGAGCGAGCCTCTCTTGCTCCAGAGCGTAGCAATGACAAGAGCTGTAAGCGTGACAAGCGTAACAATAAGAGCAGTCGCGTTGACCTGCTCGTAGAGCGGCTTGATCTTCTCGACCATCTTGCCGCCTTCGAACCCAACCATAACCGGAACGATCAGAACCGCAACCAGGTTCATAACCTTGATCAGCGGGTTCAGAGCAGGACCAGCGGTGTCCTTGAACGGGTCACCAACGGTGTCGCCGACGACAGTAGCCTTATGCTCCTCGGTGCCCTTGCCACCGAACATGCCGTCCTCGACCTTCTTCTTAGCGTTGTCCCAAAGTCCGCCCGAGTTGGAAAGCATAACTGCCATCAACTGACCGGAAAGGATAACGCCGCCGAGGAATCCACCGAGCGACTCAAGACCAAGAGCAAAGGCGATGAAAATAGGAGCAGACACGGCGAGGATCGCCGGGCTAAGGAGCTCCTTCTGCGCAGCGGCAGTCGAGATCTCAACGCACTTCTGATACTCAGGCTTGCCGTAGTCAGAGCCGGAGCGAGGATCGTATTCCATGATCCCCTTGATCTCGCGGAACTGGCGGCGAACCTCCTCCACAAGCTCAAACGCCGCGCGGCTGACCGCGTTGATAGCGAACGAGCTAAAGAGGAAGGGAACTGCTCCACCGAGCAGAAGACCGATGAAGACGTTGGTCTTGTTGATGCTGATGCTTGTAAGACCAGCGTCGGCCATGAACGAGCTGAAGAGCGCAGTCGCTGCGATAACAGCGGTGGCGATCGCCAAACCCTTGGTCAGCGCCTTGGTGGTGTTACCAACAGCGTCAAGCTTGGCAACGATCTTGTGAGCGTTGGGGCTGACACCAGGCTCCTTCAACGCGCCGGACATCTCGAAGACGCCGTTTGCGTTGTCAGAGATCGGGCCGTAGGTGTCCATCGCAAGCATAAAGCCTGTGGTGGCAAGAAGGCCAAGACCGGTAAGAGCCACGCCGTAAGCAGCAAGCTGCGGGCTACCGGCGAAGAGAAGGACGGAAGCGAGGATCGCAACACAGATCGCGACAACGCTCCAAACGGCCGACTCAAGACCAGCGCCAAAACCGGAAAGGATAACAGTGGCAGGCCCAGACTTAGCGGCCTTAGCGGCCTCGATAACCGGCTTCTTGTCGGTCGATGTGAAGTACTCGGTCAGGTGCTCTATTGAAAGCGCAAGAACGATACCCATAAGGTTCGCAACAGCGAACTTCCACCAAGCGACGTTTGCGACAATGTTGCCGGCAGCGTCTAAGATGTTGATCGGCTGAGCGGTGAAGACGAACTTGGAGATCGCGAAGAATCCGGCAACAGCAAGGATCGAGGAAACCCAGAATCCCTTGTTGATCGGTCTCATCGGGTCCATGTTCATATTGTCGGAGCCGACAACGCTGTAGATACCGATAATAGAAGCGAATACGCCGACCGCTCTGATGAGCAGCGGGTAGACAACAAGCGCAAGCACCGCAGCGCCACCACCAACAACGGTAGAAGCAGCCGCGCCGAGGATGATCGCAGCCACGAGGGTAACCTCGTAAGACTCGAAGATGTCCGCAGCCATACCGGCGCAGTCGCCGACGTTATCGCCGACGTTGTCAGCGATTGTAGCAGCGTTTCGTGGGTCATCCTCAGGAATGCCCTGCTCGACCTTACCAACGAGGTCAGCGCCTACGTCAGCAGCCTTGGTGAAGATACCACCACCGATCCTCATGAAGAGGGCGGCAAGACATCCACCGAAACCGAATCCGATAAGCACCTTCATCGACTGGTTGCCGAAGAGGAAGAAAACGATACAAGCGCCAAGCAGACCAAGCCCAACGGTCGCCATACCGGAGACAGCTCCGGAACGGAACGCGACGTACAGGGCCTTCTTGAAGCTCGAAAGCGCGGCATTAGCGACGCGGCAGTTTGCATTGACCGCCATCACCATACCAATAAGGCCGGCGAGGTAGGATGAAGCTACTCCCAAGAAGAAGGCAATGGAGACGCCGATATAAAGCGGCATCGCAGTCCCCTCAACATTGTAAGCGGGGTTGCCCTTGAAAAGAAAAACAAGACCAACCATAATGATGACGACGAACCAAATCATCGTCTTCATCTGCTTCTTCAGGTAGGCCCATGCCCCTTCCTGAACGGCTTTTGATACCTCGACCATACCCTTGGAACCGGGGTTCTCCTTCATAATGGAGAAATACCACTTGGCGCCAAAGAGTAGACCGATGATAGCGCTGGCGAAGACGATCCAGATCGCCGTGTTCATCATGGGCAGAGTGCCGAACTCAGGCAGTTCGATAGCTTCATTTGCCCAAGTTGCAGCCGGCAACCCAGCCAAGATCAGCGCGCAGAGACCGAAGATCATCGTGAGGCGTCCGTAGAGCGCCCTTTTTGCTGTTCGCAACTTCAACAGTCCTCCTTATAAGATGATGCAGCTTGGCGTTGACCCAACAAACGTGCAGGCATTTCACCGCACCGGGTCACAACCTATAATCACTGGAGATCAGAACCAGACGCACAAAATGCCGCGCGCTGCTTGTATTCACACAACGCTGCGGCAGCATACATGTAGCGGTGTAGGCCACTGATTTCCAAATTAATTATATGTCTTTGCAGCCTCTGTGTCAATTGACGAGCCCATAAAACTTCCGTGTTGCTCGACCATTTCGCGTTATTTTCCACGAAATCCCAAAACTCAGAAAAGCAGGAAGCAAGCGGCCTGACGGCTAACTATCTATCAGAATCAACTGAATCTGGAGACGAATTTAAGATGGAAACAATAGCATACGGTGGCTGGCAGAACTGTGTCAGACTATCGAACGGCAAGATTGAACTGATCGCAACGACGGATGTGGGGCCGAGGATTATCAGGTTCGGCTTTGTCGGCGGGGAAAACCTGTTTCATGAGGACAAGACCCAGCTCGGCAAGACCGGCGGGGACGAATGGATGGCGTTTGGCGGACACAGGCTCTGGCACGCGCCCGAGTCGATGCCCCGCACCTACTTCCCTGATAACTTCCCTGTTAAGACCCAAGTTGTCGGCGACACGCTGCAGCTCGTTCAGGACGTTGAGACGACGACTGGCCTGCAGAAAGAGATTATCATCACGCTGGATCCGGACTCAAACCACGTTGAGGTGATCCACAGAATCACCAACACCGGGCTCTGGGACGTAGAACTCGCGCCGTGGGCGCTTTCGGTGATGGCCGGGGGCGGGCAGGCGATCTTCCCGATGGAAGGCTACGCGCCGCACCCTGATGTCCCCGACGTTCCGGGCAAGCCGGGCGACCCCAGATACTACCTGCCGGTCCGCACGATGATGCTCTGGTCCTACACCAAGCTCTGCGACCCGAGGTATCAGTTCCTTGAGAAGTATACGATCATCAAGCAGCAGCCGGGCGCGCCAAAGCCGCAAAAGATCGGGCTCTCGAACTCAATCGGCTGGGGAGCTTACGCCCGAGGTGGAGACCTCTTTGTAAAGACCGTGTCTTTCGAGGAAGACTCGCTCTACCCCGACAACGGCTGCAACTTCGAGGTGTTCACAAATGCCGATATGCTTGAACTTGAGTCGCTCGGGCCGATCGATATTATTGAGCCGGGTGAAACCGTCGAACACCAGGAAGACTGGTTTCTGTTCGACGGCGTCAACTTCGAAAACACCGACGCAAGCATCGACAAAAACGTGCTCACCAAAATAAAGCCGATTCTTTAAGCACGCGTTATTCGTAAAGCGAACAGTGATTATTACGTGAATCATCGGGGGTTGGCCTTGCCAGCCCCCAACATCTAATCCCCGGCCTCTATCTAGCCAAGCACTCTACGATCTCGCCGATATACATCCGGTGGTAGTCTTTTTGTGGGTAATTGCGATCGATCTCGGGGTCGACAAATTGGGCCGGGTCGATGTCGTGCCAGTAGAGCTTTTTGCAGACCATAACGATCCTCGCCTCCTCGAAATAGGGTGCTCCAGTCTCGGTAAAGGCAGGAGTGAGGCCGGTTTCCTTGCACTTATCGACATCCCGACCTGACTTTGTGCCGCAGAACGTGAGCGCGCCGCGATGCTCTTCGGGGAAAAACGTTAGCGTGAAGTAGTCGGAGTCCTCCATAAAGCTGTAGGTGTGGCGGGTCGGACGGACTACACACATCCCGACGTTTTTGCCCCAGATCACGCCAAGACCACCCCAACTTGCGGTCATGGTGTTGAACGACTCAGGAGCACCCGCGGTAATGAGCATCCAGTCCGTTCCTACGAGCTTGAAGACGCTCTCCTGGATCTCTGCGGGGTCTATCTGCTTGAAGTTGCTCATTTCAAATGCGTCCTTTCAGGTAATATCAGCGACAGCTTTATTCGCTTCACGAATAAAGCAGGCTAGAGTATATCCCCTAGAAAGCTCTTCGCGCAAGGTGGAGAGGCGACTCCAAGAGCCTCGCAGACCGTCCCCGCGACGTCACAGAAGCTTGCGCGCACTCCCATGTCGACGCCAGGCACAGTTGCAGGCCCGACAGCGATGACCGGGACGTATTCGCGGGTGTGGTCTGTCCCTGGCGTGGTTGGGTCGCATCCGTGGTCGGCTGTGATGATCAGAAGATCATCAGCTTTCATAGAAGACAGAATTGTCGGCAACTCAGAGTCAAAGGCTTTGAGCGCAGCGGCGTAGCCCTCGGGGTCGTTTCTGTGACCGTATTTCATATCGAAATCGACGAGGTTTGCAAAGACAAGGCTGCCCCGCCCCGACACTATCACACTGATGATGTGTTCGGTGTTCTCTTTATTACTTGCGCCGTGGAGCGCCTCGGTCATTGCTCGGCAGGCGAAGAGGTCTTCTATCTTACCGATCGCAATCGTAGACAATCCCGCATTGTGCACACGATCGAGCACCGTAAGAACAGGGGGCGCGACTGAAAAGTCCTTCCTCGCAGGGGTCCGGTAGAACTCACCGGGTTTGCCAAGAAACGGTCTTGCGATCACTCTTGCTACTGCGTGGGGACCGGCCATAATCTCCCGCGCGATCTCACACCAACGGTAGAGCTCACTCAAGGGCACGATATCTTCGTGTGCGGCGATCTGGAAGACGCTGTCGGCTGAGGTGTAGACGATCGGCTTGCCGGTGCGGACGTGCTCCTCGCCAAGCTCCTTCATAATATCAGTGCCGGATGCGGTACGGTTCCCGAGAATACCTCTGCCGATGGCACGCTCAAACGGCTCTATGACCTCAGGAGGAAAGCCATCGGGGTAGATCGGCCAGGGCGATTTTGTAATGATTCCCGCAAGCTCCCAGTGCCCGGTGGTCGAGTCTTTCGCGCAGGACAGCTCAGTCATCTTTCCAAAAGCCCCTGCGGCGTGCTCTACAGGCGGCACACCTTCGATCTGGATGATGTTCCCAAGCCCAAGCCGCTCAAAATTCGGCAGATCGAGGCCGCCGACAGCTTGGGCGACGTGCGCGAGCGTGTTTGTCCCAACGTCCCCATACAGAGAGGCGTCGGGCAGCTCCCCCACCCCCACCGAATCCAGAACTATGATTATTACACGGTTGATCATAACGCGAAATTCAGTCAACAGCAACAAGTGTAAAGACTTGCAATCGCTGCGGGAACTGCATAGCCCGCTTTATTCGCTTCACGAATAAAGCTTTCGCTAACAGAGCATTATTCACGCTACTCGTGAATAATGCGGGATAGTGCAAAGCCCACAATTGGGACTAATAGAAACGTTCCAGCAGCATACAACATCGCCAGATTGAACATAACTATAGCATCTTCAGTGGCAAATGCCCTGGGAATGATGGTCGGGTAGACATCTACCCGACCATCACGTCTTAGCTTTGGGGTGGCGATTCGGAAATCGCCACCCAACAATGGCTGATTTCATGCCAAGTGGACCCACTGGCCACTAGCTACTTCCCCCTACGCCCTTGGATGCGCCCTGTTATAGACTTCCCTCAGATGATCGCGCGTGACATGTGTGTAGACCTGAGTCGTGGCGACGCTTGCATGGCCGAGCATCTCCTGGATCGAGCGAATATCGGCACCGTTTTCCAGCAGATGAGTCGCAAACGAGTGGCGCAGCACGTGCGGGGTGATGTATTTCGTGATCCCCGCCGCAACCGCGTGCTTCTTGATGATCTTCCAAAAGCCCACGCGGGTCATCGGGCCGCCGCGGTTGGTGAGAAACAGATACTCAGAGCGCCCGCCCTTCAGGAAACTCTGTCGCACACTTGCCATATACTGCTCGATCATCTCGACGGCCGCGTCCCCCAGTGGCACAACGCGCTCTTTGGAGCCCTTGCCCATGCACCTCAGGAACCCGGCGGTGAGGTTCACGTCCTCTACACGAAGATTGATCAGTTCGGAGACACGCACTCCCGTAGCGTAGAGAGTCTCAAGCATCGCCCTGTCGCGGAGGCCATTTGCGTCGGTAATATCCGGCTGGCGCAGAAGCTTGACGGTATCTTCCTCGGTAAGCGTCTTCGGGAGCGGCTTGGCGGGCCGAGGGTTTTCGATCGCTTCGGTCGGGTCCTTCTTGACATCGCCTTCCCGCTGCAGAAACTTCACGAACGCTCGGATCGAGGCAAGCTTGCGTTCCACGCTCGAAGAAGCGTAGTTTTCCCGCTGCAGCCTCGCCAAATACACCATAAGCAGGGTCGAGCGAATATTGCCGACTGAGGTCGTCCCCATCTCACGCGCGAACTCGACGAACTGGCCAATGTCCCGTCCGTAAGCCGCTATGGTGTTGGACGACATCCCGCGCTCAACGAGCATATAGTCGAGAAATTTTTGAGCATCTGCGTCCATCATTTCCTCCATAGAAAATGGCGGTTTGTGCCATTTTCATCTCGATCGTGATGAGGCTGACAGTGCTTTCGCATCGTCTACAGACGATGCTGTCGCCAATGCGTGCGTGTTTTGCACAGCGAGAAGCCTCATCGGCGATTCCTGTACACCCGGATGGTGGGCGCCATATACCTCATGTCATGCGGCAGGCATTCCGTCGGGCCGAAATCGACACCGAAGGCAGAAAAGTTCTTATGAAACACCGCTGCATCGTCGTAATTCTTGTTCAGCTCGTGGGCGAACTGTTCGTAGTCTCGCAGCTTCAGGCGCTGCGGGTCCTCATACTCATAATCGCTTGTAACGACGAAGTCGGGGTGGTTTTCGGTGATCACCCTCGGGTCCCACTCCCTGGTCAGCTCAGTCACCAATCGAAAGCTCGACTGAGACATCGCCTGGTACCTGTCCATACGGCTTGGCATGCCCACAATCGCAGGCACAAAAGGCGGTGAGTAGAACCACGGCACAGTCGGAAGCCCGACCGTCGCACCTGGTCGCGCGTTTTCTTCAAACCAATGTAGAGCGACCTCTCTTGGGTCCGGCTGCGAGAAGAGACTGAGAAACGCAGCCGCGTAGACCCCGGTATACACCAGCACAACCCCGCACCCCACGACCCAGACCCATCGCAGGAACTTCGCCTCCTGCTCCACAAGCACAGTGTGAACTCCCACCATCATCCGCGAGACAAGCACCGCGAGCACGGGGAGCATCGGAAGCGCGTAGCGGGTAAACCTAACCTCGGAAAGCGCGATCATCACAAAATACGGCACGAGGAACGATAGCAGAATCCAGTCCGCGCGGGTCCGCCGCAAGAGCGCATAGCCGACAGCGCACATCGACATCACGAGCAAGAATACGCCCAAGCCGTAGCCGATGCTGTTTGTGAGTATATCAAACCAGCCCGGGCCACGATCGATGAATACGAACCCGTGCCCGGTCGCCGCATGGTGAAGCTCATACAAGAGTCCGCTTCCACTGTTGGCATCCCCGATGAACCTGTCCGGCCAGACGAGCCAGCCCGGCGTCGCCACAAAGAACGCAAGGACACACGAGACAAGCGCAAACCACAGTCTGCTGTCTTTCACTCGATCAAGCGGACGAGACCCGTCCTGCCTGAGAAAATGCGCGACCACCACTGGCACGATCACAAGCGCCGCGTTGTATTTCGTCCCTGCGGCAAAGCCAGCGGCGGCCCCAGCGGCGATATAAATCGAAAGAGTCGGTCGGGTGTAGATCGCGGCGGCAAGGAGCATCGCCGCGGCCACCCAAAGAGTCGCGGGAACGTCGACGCTGGCGAAGTGGCTGTGGACGATATGAAGCGGCATAAGCGCAAATATCGCAGCTGCAAGAAGCCCGACGGCGCGCCCGAACAGACGGTTTCCTATGCCAAAAACCACAGGCACCGTAAGCGCACCCATCGCAGCGACAAGGACCCTTGCGACCAGATATGGCGCGTAGAGGTTCTCCATCGGCATCCCGTAGCCGTTCGCGATCTTGATCGCAAGCGCTCCGAGGTTCATATAGCCCGACGGATAGTTGTAGAACCCAGGGTCAAGCCCTGTCGAGAGGATGCTGAGCATCGACCGCACCTGAAAAGACTCGTCAGGGTGGTACGTATAGTCATGAAGCGCATTTGGAAGACCCCACTTGAGGGCCCAGAAGCGCAAAACCGCTGCCACGGCGACGATAACCGCAAGGCCAATCAGCACCGGCAGATCGGCGCGTGTTTTTCTTCGCTGTCCAGCTTTTTCAGGCATTCTGGGCTCCGGAGACCTTCTTTTTCACAGGGCACATAGCGCACTGGATCAACACGAAGAGGCCGATCGCAATGAACACGTCTCCCGGGCTCAGTACGCCGCCAATCAGCAGAAACTTCAGTTTCACAGGGATAGGGATAAAGTCCCCGAGCCAGTTGAACCGGCTGGAAGATGACATTGCCACGTGCCTTAGCATCATACTTGGTAACTCCGGCATCCCCGCGACCCTTCCGGCCCATACGGAGATCGGCATTTTGCCTCCATTGGCTAGGATCGGCAGCATATTCAGCCCCTGCCCCAGCAGCAGCGACCACATACCCCGGATGTTCAGGTTCACGGCGAAAAACGCAACGAGCGCCACCGAGTAGATCACGTGCAGCCAGGCGCTGAGCGGCAGCCAGACCGCCGGCGAAACCCGTCCGTTGCCAACTGACATGACGATAACCATCACAAACGGCACCAGCACCAGCCAAAAATGCCTTACGTTGTCAAACAGATCTGCAAGCCCCGCAGGGCGTCCGCGCCTGAAAAGTGCGATTATGAATGAAAGTATTGCTGCTGCTTCAGCCATTTAGTTACCGATACCTTGAGATTCGAGAACCCTAATAAATGCGTCAACAACCGCGGGGTCATACTTTGACCCACGCCCCGCCCTAATCTCGTCTACCGCAACCTCTGCTGGTCGCGATTCGTGATATGGACGGTCGGATGTGATCGCATCATAATCAGTCGTTACAGCGAGAATACGCGCCCCAAGCGGTATCTCATCACCAACAAGCCCGTCTGGATACCCCGACCCATCCCAACACTCGTGGTGATGGAGGATCAGGTCGCCAAGAAACGCCAAAAAAGGCACAGCGCTTACGATCTCAGCGCCCGCATTTGCGTGCCCCTTGATTTTCTCCCACTCTTCGGGCTCAAGCTTTGTCTTCTTGTTCAAAAGCGACGCGGGGACGTTCACTTTGCCGATGTCCCGCAGGAGCGCCGCGTATTCGATCCTCAGCCGGTCACGTTTCTTGATCCCGAGCAGGTCAGCGACCGCTACGGCGTAGTTTGCCACACGCTCGGCGTGACCGATCGTTCCCGAATCCCGGGTCTCGACCGCCGCAGCAAGGGTATAAAGTGACCTCTTATACGACCGCTCCATCTTGCGCGGCTGGTATATGGCAGAGTAATACCAACTCCCAACCGTCGTCACGACGGATACGGAGACCGCGAAGATCACACCTGTGGTCCAGGGACTAGCTTCCACCAACTCTGATTCCCTCCCTGTCCACCATAGTAAGAAATGCCTTTACGACCTCGGGATTGAACTGCGACCCAGCGCCTCTACGCAGCTCGTTTATAGCGTCACCGGTCGTAAGCGGCTGTCGATATACCCTGTGCTTGGGCGCGTTGCACTTCGGGCAAACGCCAGGACGAACGCCGTCCTCGGGTTTGTAGCCGCAGGAGTCGCATGTCCAGTCCAGTGACATTTCCCGGTCGTCGGTCATCGCGTCAAAAGCGTCGGCAACGGCGATAATCGCGGCTTCGATGGGCACGCCGCCGTTTTTTGCGCCGTCGTCAGGGTACCCTGAGCCGTCGGCCCACTTGTGATGATACTTGATCCAGTCTACGGTGCTGTTCAGGAAGTCGAGATGCGCGACGATCTCCGCGCCTTTCACCGGATGCTCCCTGATGCTCGCCCATTCTTCATCTGTGAGCTTTCCAACCTTGTCCAAGATTTCCTCTGAAACCCCTACTTTGCCAATGTCGTGCAACAGCCCCGCGTACGGCATCAAAATCACAGTCTCAGATGCCAGATGCAGCTCCCGGGCAAGCCTCTCCGACATATCGGCTACGCGCTTTAGGTGCCCTCTTGTGTAGGGGTGATAATGCTGCATATACGTGCCAAGCGCCGCAATCGTGTCCAAGTATACCTGCTGTTGTTCTACAGACTTCTGCACAGATAGCCTGAAGGCGAAAAACGGCCCCAAGATAACCAAACCGCTCCACACGCCAAGGTGTATATACAAATACACAAGCAAGAGCGTAATTGGAGGAAGGAACAGATACTGCCTCCTGCTAAGCGGCACAGTATCGACGAACAGCATCTTCCAGCGCAGAGCAAAACTATACCAGTCTCGAAAGTCCTCGGGCCTGTTCTCGAATACGATGATTACTATAACGTAGAGAGACTCGTCAACAAGAAAATACGCGCCGACGGAGAGCATAAACGGAAAAATCACCTGAAGCATCACCATCCACGTGGATGCGGAGGCAAGCAGGTTGTGGGCTCCGATGATGCCGCCGGCGAGCAAATAGACAGCGGCGGCAGAGCACGCCAGTATCGCGTGGGAGGCACAGTTCGCCGAAATCAGCTTGAGGGCCCACCTCGCGGGGTAGTCCGCGCGCCCCCCCCAGTATCCGGCCAAAAACGCGAGTATATCTCGAAATATCCCGGTCTTTCCGTCGCTGCCGTGCTTGAGAAAATATCGCCCCGATAGCCACGCGGTCACGTTGACCGCCCCATAAGCCGTAACCGCAACCGCAGTCGCCACAAACGGGCCGTAGAGCAGCATGGCTACCCAGTGAATCGGAGAACTGATGACGATTTCCGTCTGGTTGGATCTGATGCTGACAGGCATAAGCTCGGCACAGATCGCGAGCAAGAGAAAAGCCAGCATTCCAGCCCAGGCGTTGGGCCGGGGAGGTACAGCACTATACGCTGCACACGCCATAGCCAGCGCAAGCACTATGGATATTCGGCAGTAGAGGTCATAAGGACTCTTATTGTTTGCCATACGATCCACCTGAGCCGCTATAAGTCAACGCGGTTGAAGGCCTTTCTCCAGTCCGACGAAACATCGTCCCAATATTCTATTATGCCGTCCATCCGTAGAATCTTGATATCCATAGCGATCTCAGGGGTATCGATAAGAGATTAGAGCCAACGACGAGGGCAGTCTGGTTCAAACTTACCGGGTTACATCCTGCGTTCCGGCCAATCAAGTGCATAACTACAAGCTAAGCACTAGATAGGGGGAGGCGGATAAAACTTATACGCTGCGCCGCAGGTTGCAGCCAGAGTCGCCAGAGCGATCAGAACCTTGAACAGACGTGCCATTTGTATTTTCAACCCCTTTCGCGTTAATCTATCCCCGTACCGCTCACAGGGATGAATAGACCGCTCCGCTCGGGTCGAAATATTTACCGCTCAATACCATTTCGCTCGCGTCATTGGCTCGAATCTATCATCGACTAATCCTGAGACTATATATGAGGGGCGAACACTTACGCCCGCCCCTTGTAGAGCATGGATCAATCGCCGGTTGTCAATGTAACTCGCCTGTTAATGGCGTCTAGAGTAGCATTAACCACGGCCTTCCATAAATCCTGCTTGACAACCGCCGACCCAGTGAGGAGATCATCCCCACGGTCAGTCACGTTGTTTACAAGCACGACAACTATGTTCTTGCCGGCAAGGGTCACGCCAGTGGTCATATCCTCGACCACCATTGTGCCATCGGCCGCACCAGCGTCTTCAACAGCGCGAAGTGTCGCGGTTGCGACCAGCTTCATCTGACTGTTGCTGGAGCTTAGGCCGCTTGCTGTGCCCGTGTGAACGACGCCACTACGTCCGAGATGCACCGTTGCCTCGGCCCGGCTTCCGTCCAGGGAAATACTTACATCGGAGAACTTCAGGCGTCCTTGCTGCTGAGGCTTGTGGCCGTTACCTGCCACCTGGGCCACACTGACCTTCCTATGGTCAAGCTCCATTCCCAGTGTTGCCATCACAGCGGACTCGATATCTCGAACCACCTGCTTTGGCGCTCTAGTTGCCTCTGTTAGCACGTGGATTTCCACGATATCGCCGGTGTCCCCGGTAATAACGCGAGCGGAAATCACGTCGCGCAGACGGCAGATTATAGACTCCAGGTCAGCTACAGAGCCCTGACTATCCACAACCATCTTTTGTCTCCTTTCGCCGCAGTTCCTTCCACAGCGGTCTGGTATGGTCCTTCGATTTATAGCCGGCACTTCCTATATCCGGTCTGTTTATCCCCTGAAGCTGGCTTCGAAGGTTGATGCCAGTCTGGTCTTGACCGATTCGAGGACGCCATTGACCTCATCGTCGGTAAGGGTGCGCTCAGGTGAGCGGAAAACAAGTGAAAGGGTGAAACTCTTCTCATCTGCGCCGACCTGGGAGCCAGTGTAGACATCGAGAAGCTCGACGCCCTCGATAATCTCGCCGCCGGACTGGCGTATGTTCCCCAAAACATCGACATAGGGCAGGTCCCGCTTCAGCACGACGCCTATGTGCCTGTGAATCGCGGGGAACCTCGGAAGCTGCTTGTAGCCAACAGTCACAGGGACAAGGCCCATCAGCTTCTCGACATCAAACTCAAAGACGCAAGGGCGGCCACGAAGATCGAGCTTCTCGCGCGCCTCAGGAGAGGCCTCGCCAAGGATTCCGATCTCTTCGCCGTCAACCAGCACACGGGCAGATCGGGTCGGGTGAAGCAGTGGGTGCTCCGCGGGCTCGACTGTGATGTTCTTCACACCGATTCGGGTGAGCGCGCCGATGAGCGCACCTTTTGTGAGGAAAAAGTCCGCTGCAAGGGTATCGCGATTGATGCTCCACGCGCTCGCCCACTGGCTGCCGACCATCGCGCCGGCGGCGGATCGATACTCGTATATCCCGCCGGTGTCCGTCCTCCGATAAACCTTACCGATCTCAAATATGCTGATGTCTTTGGCCCCGACGGCCTGGTTGCGGGTGATCACCTGCAGCAGGTTCGGCGCAAGCATCGGGCGCATGCGGGAAACATCTTCAGAAAGCGGGTTCTTTAGCGGCAGGATCTTCTCTCCGTAGCCTGAGAGCTCGACACTCACCGGGTCGACCACGCTGTGAGTGAGCACTTCCTGCATGCCAGCGGCCATCATCGCCTGGCGAAGCTCCTCGACAAAGAGACCTGCATCGCTGTCTTTGCCCTGAAGCGGGAACGAAGGCAGCGTTTCAAGGATGTTCTCATAGCCGTGGATGCGGGCGATCTCCTCAATGATATCCACTTCGATCGCAATATCGGACCTGAAGCTCGGCGCGGTTGCGACAATCTTGCCGTCCAGGAACTCTGCAGGAATCTGCAGCGCAATCAGGTGGCTTACGGCGGCAGCTGGGTCAATATGCTCGCCAAGGAGCGCGTCGACGCGCTCTGGGCGCACAACGATCTTCTTCGGTTCCTTCTTGCCGGGGTAAACGTCGACCATCCCCGACGCGATCTCTCCACCGGCGAGTTCAGCCATAAGCTCGGCTGCTCGGGGGGCGGCAAGCGCGGCGATTTCAGGGTCCACGCCTCGCTCGAATCGATAGCTCGACTCGGTCACAAGCCCAAGGACTTTTGATGTACGTCTGATGGAAACCGCGTCGAAGTTTGCCGATTCAAGAAGAATATTGGTCGTAGTGTGAGTGACTTCGCTTTCAAACCCGCCCATCACCCCGGCGATCGCGACTGCGCGGCCTGCGTCGGCGATCACGAGAGTGTCAGGACGAAGTTCGCGCTCAGCCTGGTCGATCGAGGTGATCTTCTCGCCCTCTTTTGCCCGGCGAACGATGATCTCATGTCCCTGAACGAGGTCGTAGTCAAAAGCGTGGAGCGGCTGCCCAAGCTCAAGCATCACGTAGTTTGTGATGTCGACAATATTGTTGATCGGGCGCATACCGGCCATAACAAGACGGTTCTTGAGCCAGGTCGGGGACTCCTTGATCTGAACACCCCTGATGACCATGCCGACGTAGCGATTGCAAAGGTCGGGGTCGGCGATGCTGATCTTGATCTGGCCCGCCACGTCCGCCCCGGCGCCTTCGACCTGAGGCTCAGGAAGCTTGAACTTCCAGCCCGTGTTGGCCGCAATCTCCCTGGCGACGCCGATCATGGAGAGCCAGTCGCCTCGGTTCGGGGTGACTTTGGTCAGCATGACGCGCGCGTCGCGGCTATCGGGAACTCCGCCGCTTCGTGCAAGGTCGTCGGGTGAGATCGCCTGGATCTCCTCCACCTCAAGCCCGGCCATCGTGAGCAAGTCAGCAAGCTCATCAATAGGGGCCTGAATGTCTACATATTCACTTATCCACTCAACAGGAACTCTCATCAGAATTGTCTCAAGAAACGAAGGTCGTTTTCCATAAAGAGGCGAAGATCGTCAATGCCGTGCTTGATCATTGGCGTGCGGTCAATCCCCAAGCCAAAAGCAAACCCGGAATACTTGTTGGAGTCAATGCCACAAGCCGCAAGCACGTTGGGGTGAATCATCCCCGCGCCGCCTAGCTCAAGCCATCTCCCGCCGCCGATGCTCGCAGCGATCTCGACACCGGGCTCAACAAAGGGGAAAAAGTCGGGTCTGAAACGCACCCGCGTATCAGGGCCAAACATCTCGTGGCAGAACTGTGCGAGCGTGCCCTTCAGGTCAGCCATCGTGATATGCTCGTCGACCGCAAAACAGTCCACCTGGTGGAACGTGTGCCCGTGGGTCGCGTCGACGGCTTCATACCTGAAGCACTTGCCAAGGGTGCAGATGCGAAGCGGGGGCTTGCGCTGGTCCATTATGCGCTTCTGGACGGCGGTCGTCTGAGTGCGCAGCAGGTTTTTATCCGTGATGTAGAACGACATCTGCTCGTCCATCGCGGGGTGTTCCTCGGGGTAGTTCAGCGCCTCGAAGTTGTAACGATACTCCTCGATCTCGGGGCTTTCGACGATC
This sequence comes from Armatimonadota bacterium, assembly GCA_038207085.1. GTDB lineage: Bacteria > Armatimonadota > UBA5829 > UBA5829 > DTLH01 > JBBRAE01. The sequence continues at coordinate 36,154 of JBBRAE010000015.1, read as the reverse complement.
TCGTAGCCGAGCCCAATGAAGATTCGCTTGATCTGGGCCATCGTCTCGACCAAAACATGCGGCCGCCCGACATCGTAGAACCTACCCGGCATCGTGACGTCGATCGCTTCAGCCACTAGCCTTGCTTTCGACTCACCTGTGCCAAGCGACTCACGCCGATCGACAATCATAGCCGCGATGTTGTTCTTCGCCAAGTTGACCCGCCCACCAAACGCAGGCCGTTGGTCGGCAGGCTGCTCACTGATGCTTCGAAGCAGCAGTGTCACCTTGCCCTTGCGCCCGAGGAACTCGACATCGAGGTCGTCTAGCTCTTTGATAGAGCCCGACGCGGCCACTTTGCCCGCCGCCTCAGCCTCAAGACTTGTTATCGCCTCAAATTCCGCCATATCACTACTCACTTGCGGAAGACTCCACGAGCCAGCCCGTGCATGCGCCTTCCAACCCCTAAGATAGCACAACGCCCAATTGCCTAAGCCGCCAGCCGTGCCAAAAAACATCGAGTTTTCGGCGCGCGATGAACGACTATGACCATTGGACGTTGGGCGATATATCTGTTGTGGACCTGTGGGAACAATACCCCTGGCCCATCTTATCACAGCCCTTTGCGGGATCTGTGACTATACTCAGACGACGCAACGTTGTACGCCGCCGTTTCACTTAACCAGTAGCGTGAGCTTTAGCCTGATCAACAATCTGGGAGAACGCGTCCGCGTCGTGAATCGCCAACTCGGAAAGCATTTTCCTGTCGATCTGTATACCGGCCTTGGTGAGACCCTCGATAAACCTGCTGTAAGGCATACCAAGTTCTCTGCACCCAGCACTGATACGCGTGATCCACAGTCTGCGGAAAGCTCTCTTGCGGTTCCGTCTGTCACGGAACGCATACTGTCCGGCGTGATGTACAGCTTCTTTCGCTGTCTTAAAAAGCCGACTTCTCCCACCCCAGTAGCCTGAAGCCTGCGCCAGAATCTTCTTGTGACGCTTGTGCGTCATAGTGCCGCGTTTAACGCGTGGCATATCTGTATTCTCCTACTTCGTAGTCAATATCCGAGCATGACCTGGGGCTAGAGGCTGAGGGCTAAGGACTCACAAATCCCTATCCCCTGACCCCCATCCCCCCAGGGTCTATATGCCGGGAAGCATCCTTCTGATTCTCTTCGCCTCGCCCTTGGTTACCTGACCACCAGCGGTCAGACGACGACGGCGCGAAGACGATTTGCTAATCATAAGATGGTTCAACCGGGTGCTGCAGCGCATAATCTTCCCGGTTCCAGTGATCCTGAACCGCTTTGCAGCGGTCTTGTTAGTTTTAATCTTAGGCACTGTATACCTCACTATTACTATTAGCTGCCGACAGTTAGCCAACAGCCAACAGCACGCAGACGAATATATGTCACCCAGACGCCAAAGCGCCGGGGGAGACTCTTATAAGCGGAACCATCGAGTTAACTCGCGGGTGCTTCCTTCTTTTCGGCAGGAGCGCTCGTCTTGGCGGCTTTCTCCTTCTCAGCTTTGGGATCGGCAGCCCTGGGGGCAAGGATCATAATCATGGTCCTGCCTTCCATCGAAGGCGACTTCTCCGTGGTTGCGATCTCCTTGGCAGCCTCTGCAATTCTTTGCAGCGAGCGACGAGCAAACTCCGGATGCGTGATCTCCCTGCTGCGGAAGATGATCGTGAACTTGACCTTGTCTCCTTCTTTCAGGAACTTCATAGCATTTTTCAGCTTGAACTGAAAGTCATGTTCATCGATGCCGGGCCGCATTCTGACGCCCTTCATCTCGCTGGTGCGCTGCTTCTTGTGCGCTTCCCTTACCCGCTTGCCCTGTTCATACTTGTACTTGCCGTAGTCCATGATGCGGCAAACCGGCGGGTTAGCGCTAGGCGCAACCTCAATGAGGTCCATATTCTTGGACATCGCCATTTCAGCGGCTTTCTGGAACGGCACAACGCCGACCTGATTGCCTTCTTCGTCAATAAGACGAACCTCGCGAGCGCGAATCTCGCGGTTGACCCTGAAATCTCGTTCTATAGTCGTAACACCTCAGGCTCAGGGAGACGCGTTAACGCGCCGTCCCCCCGGATTCTTCTTGATAGTATAACTAACGCAGGCTCGGATGTCAACTACAACAGTCAACGTTTTCTCCACTAACCCGCATTATTCACGAGTAGCGTGAATAATGCTCTGTTGGCGAAAGCTTTATTCGCTTAACGAATAAAGCGGGCTAAGAGCCTAATTCAGTGGAAAGCTCACCTGCAAACTGATCGACACCCTTGGATCCGAGGTCCCCGAGGTCGCGGGAACGCACCGAAATCTCTTCGCTTTCGACCTCGCGGTCGCCAACAACGAGCATATAAGGTATCTTCTGAACCTGCGCTTCCCGAATCTTATACCCGGTTTTTTCGTTCCGAACATCCACTTTCACCCGGAAGCCCTTCGCCGACAGTTTCTCGGCAACACTGTGGGCATAATCCTGGTGTCGGTCAGCGATCGGCAAAATGACCGCCTGCACCGGCGCAAGCCACAGCGGGAAAGCACCGGCGTAGTGCTCGACCAATACACCGAAGAACCGCTCGATGGAACCGAGCAGCGCACGATGTATCATTATCGGCCGATGCGCCTTGCCGTCGTCAGCAATATATGTAATATCGAATCGCTCGGGCTCGTTGAAGTCAACCTGGATGGTGCTGCACTGCCAGATTCGACCGATCGCATCCTTGATCTTGATGTCGATCTTCGGCCCGTAGAACGCGCCGCCGCCCTCATCCACCTTATACTCAAGCCCAGCGGCCTCAAGCGATGTCCGAAGTGCGTTGGTCGCCTGCTCCCAGCTCTCGTCAGAGCCGACGTACTTGCCATCTGGCTTGGTCGACAGATAAATATCGTATTCGGTAAACCCGAACGCGGCCAGCATCTCGATTGAGAAACGAAGCGTCCGCTCAATCTCGGAGTCAAGCTGATCGGGCGTCAGGAAAATGTGCGCATCGTCCTGTGTGAATCCTCGCACACGCATCAGGCCGTGGAGCGTCCCTGAGCGCTCGAAGCGGTAAACCGTCCCAAGCTCCGCCCAGCGGATCGGGAACTCCCTGTAGCTCCTCAGGCGCGTCTTGTAGATCGCGAGGTGGAACGGGCAGTTCATCGGTTTGATGCGATACGGCTGCCCCTCGACCTCCATCGGCCCATACATGCCTTCGGAGTAAAAATCAAGGTGTCCGCTCGTCACCCACAGCTCTTGCCGGGCGATGTGCGGGGTCTGCACGAGGTCGTAGCCGCCCTTGTAGTGGGCGTCGCGCCAATAGTCTTCAATAATCTTTCGGATCAGCGCGCCCTTGGGGTGCCAGAGCACAAGCCCTGCGCCGACTTCGTCCTCGATCGAATACAGCTCAAGCTCACGACCCAGCTTGCGGTGATCGCGGCGTTCGGCCTCTTCGAGCTTGTGAAGGTGCTCCTCTAGCTCTTCCTTGGTCGCCCACGCTGTGCCGTAGATGCGCTGAAGCATGGGGTTTTTCTCGTCGCCACGCCAATAAGCGCCCGCGATGGAGAGAAGCTTGAACGCGCCGACCTTCCGGGTGGCCTCGACGTGCGGTCCGCGGCAGAGGTCGACAAACCCGCCCTCTTCGTAAACTGTGAGCGTCTCGTCTTCAAGATCGCGAATCAGTTCGAGCTTGTAGGGCTGATCTTTGAAGATCTCTTTGGCTTCGGCCTTGGTGACTTCACGGCGGACGAAGGGGCTATTCTTCTTGACGACCCTTGTCATCTCCTTCTCGATCTTTGCGAGATCTTCAGGGACAAACGGCGTCGACTTGTCGAAGTCGTAGTAGAACCCGTCGTCAATCGACGGCCCGATCGCGATCTTCACGTCGGGGAACAGATTCTCCACCGCATGCGCCATAACGTGCGCCGTGGAATGCCGAATCGTCTCTATGTTTTCCACTACGAACTCTCCTTTTTTTGCAGCTATTAGCTATTAGCTTGCTGGCGATGCCTGTTGAATTGTAATGTTTGGGCGGCAGCAACCCTGGCCACTAGCCTCTATCTCTTGTCATCATACCCTTTTGGATGCGACGAGTGCCACGCCCAGGCGGTCTCGATGATCGTCCTGAGTTCAGGGTATTCGGGCTTCCAGCCTAGCTCACTCTTGATCTTGTCAGAGCTTGCAACGAGCCTTGCCGGGTCCCCTGCCCTTCTCGGAGCGGCTACTGCGGGGATATCTTTGCCCGTCACCTCTGCGGCCATTTCGATGACCTCTTTGACGGTGTACCCGCTGCCGTTACCCATATTATATACCGTACTTTTACCACCGGCCTCAAGCGCCTCAAGCGCAAGCAGGTGCGCCTGTGCGAGATCGGTCACGTGGACGTAGTCGCGAATGCAGGTTCCGTCGTGTGTCGGCCAGTCTGTGCCGAACATCATAATCTTCTCACGCTTGCCGAGCGCAACGTCGAACACCAGTGGGATTAGGTGATGCTCGGGTGTGTGGTCTTCACCGATGGTCCCCGAAGGGTCAGCGCCGGATGCGTTAAAATATCGAAGTGCGGTCCACTTGAGGTCGTAGGCGGTGTCGTACTCGGCCAGAATCTCTTCGAGCATAAGTTTCGAGCGCCCGTAGGGGTTGGTCGGATCCTTGGGATGGTCCTCAGGGATGGGGATCACCTGCGGCTCACCGAACGTCGCGGCTGTGGAGGAGAAGATCATCCTCTTGACTCCCGCGCGCAGCATTTCCTGGATCAACACGAGGCTCTTGGAGATATTGTTGATGTAATACTTCTGAGGGTTCTCCACGGACTCGCCGACCGCTGCAAACGCGGCAAAGTGCATCACAGCGTCAATCGGATACTTTGCGAAGATTTCCTGAAGGAGCTTCGCGTCGCCGATATCGCCGGTCACGACTTCACTTCCGCTTGACGCGCCCTTGTGTCCAAACGAGAGATCGTCCAGGCAAACCACCTGCCCGCCGCGATCTACCAAGCGCTTCACCGCATGCGAGCCAACATACCCCAGCCCGCCAGTTACGAGTACTGCCATCTTTTTTACCCCAGGGTCCGTACAAAACTACGACTGGTAAAGCCCAGCCCTACCAGCCCTGTCGCACAATTTGGTCGGTGGCGCAGGCACCACCTCTGTGTTGGAATGTATGGTGGGCGGTATTGGATTTGAACCAATGGCCTCTTCGGTGTCAACGAAGCGATCTCCCCCTGATCTAACCGCCCATCGGCCACTATATTAGCATACTCAGCAGGCTTTGTAAAGAGTTTCAAACAGAAAAAGTCGGTGACATGGCTACCAGGCTTGACTGTTGTGCTATGCGACATTATCATTATCCTATATTCCTGTTGGGGGGGGCTCTTTGGACACAAACGAACATATACATCTGCAGATTGCGGAAGGTATCCCTTGATAAGGCGCGATATGTATCACGACCGCGAAACAAAGATGAGGGCTTACAGTCAGGAGATCGTCTGAAGCGATTCGCCGGGAGCCAAGCTCCCTAATTGTTCTATTTCGCACGCGATGAATATCGCGTGCGATCAGCTCCCATTTGATGTGGCACATTGATAGATTTGTCTATCGCACCCTTCGAGAGCCTCAGGGTGAGGGGTTTGACTTGGGTGAGATATGAGAGATCGTACCGCGCCCACCAATCTTCCAATTACAGATCAATCTAAAGCCAATCACGTTGAGGCTCTCGAAACGTGCGCTCCACCCAAACCCTCGACACGGGCCAATCGTCGGGAGCTACCCCCGATCGTTTTCCCTCACACGTGCAGCTCCACCACATCCCCATCCTCAAGCTCCTGCTCTCGGCCTATCATCGCGCCGTCGGGCTTTCCCTTGCCCCAGGCACGGGCGAATCGTAGGCGGCCGGCGAATTCTTTATGGACGGTCGATGCCAGGTCGGCTACGGTGCTGCCTCGCTTCAGGGTGAAGGGGCGACCCAGGTCGGCGGGCTTGCCGGGGATCTTGGTGTAGACTCGGACTATTCCAAGAAGACTCCAGATTCGGCTCTTTAGCTCTTCTAACCCCTCGCCTGATTGCGCCGAGATCGGGAGCACCGGGAGGTCGGGCTGGTAGAGGTCGACGAACACGTCCAGGTCCTCGCGCGCGCCCGGGAGGTCTATCTTGTTCGCGGCGATTATCGCGGGACGAAACACGGTGCCGATGGGGTAATCCCCCTTCGGCGACTCGCCGGGGGCGACCAGGTGCAGCTTGGACTTCGCAATCTCGGACTGAAACTGCTCCATATCATCAAGAATCGTCCCGTTTGAGGCGTCCAGCACCAGCACGACGGCGTCGGCAGACCTCACGAGCGCAACTACCCACGGCTCGGTCATCTCAGGGGCGATCGCAGGGGTGTCGACTAGCTGAACGAGCACGTCCTCGAACTCCATCATCCCAGGAAGAGGGAGTTTAGTCGTAAACGGGTAGTCGGCGACCTCGGGATGGGCGGCAGAGAGGCGTGAGACGATCATCGATTTGCCAGTGTTGGGCGGACCAGCTATCGCGATTTGGCCCGCGCCCTCTTTTTCGACGTGATAGTCGACCCCACGTTTTGCCGCGCCGGAGGATTTCTCTTTTTGTTTGAGCTTGGCGATGCGCTTCTTGATGTCGGCGCGCATCTTCTCGGTCCCCTTGTGCTTGGGGATGACAGCCATCATCTCATCGAGCGCTTCGAGCTTCTCCTCGTCGGCGTCTGCGGCTCTATACCGGGCTTCAGCCTCAAGGTATTGCGGAGTCAGGTTTGCAGGCATAATCGATCACCATTTTCGCATTTATGTACTTACCCAGCTTCGATAATGCGCAGTTTGGATAACAAGCCAGGCGGGTACAACTTAGCGACTAACCGCCAGGATACCTCTTGTCAAAGGAGTCTAACACAAAAATGCGTATAGCAGCGTTGTTCATAGCACTCATCGCAGGCCCCGCGCTCGCTCAGCTTGCGCCTCCGTTCCCCTACCCCGTGCCTGCGCCACCGTCTGCGATAAGCAAGACCCACGGTGACGTAGAGGCCGACTGGTGGATTACAGGGGAGCCCTACAAGTATCTCGCCGACATCAATACGTCGTTTGACTTCGGCTCCTGGGGAAAGACACACTTCAACTTCGGGGGCGGAGTGCTTACGCTGATAGAAGATACCGATGAAGACAGCTTCCAGCCCGATCGTTACAGGGGGACGTTCGAGCTCGCCGCGTACCGTCCAAAAGGGTCACAGGCGTATATCTTCAGCGTCAGGCACCAGTCGTTTCACACGATCGACCGACCCAACGACACCGACGAGTCCTACGAACTCTATAACATAGGATGGCAGAAGGGCGGCAAGCCGAATCTAAGATTCGCGGTCGGATACTACGCTCACACAATAGACGTCGACTATCAGTGGGATTTTCTAGCCCAGGTCGATACCCTCTGCCTCGGTTACTGCCGCTCGGGGATGTTCTATGGCAGCGCAACAGGACACTTCGTGACCGAAGTCGGCGACATAGACAGGGACAATTTCTTCGATTACAACCTCGAAGCGGGGCTCGAAACCGTCTCAGGGGTGAGATATTATCTCGCAAAGAGACTGATTCATGATATCAATCAGTTCAACGGTCTTACAGAGAGCGGGCTGATTCTCGGTGTGAAGTACCTGTGGTAACAATAATGCACATTACGGTCATCCTTGAAGGGAGGAACCAGACGTGAAACGGTTTGCCATTGTATCAATTTTGCTCGTGGTTTCGGTGCTTGCATTCCCAGGAACGGCCAGCGCGCAATGGGACGACTACTGGGGAGACGCCGTCAACCCAGCGATCGAGGCTTCGCGGTGGGACATCCACGGAGGCATCGCGTTTCTTACCGGAAACACCAAAGACGACACAACCTACCTCGTAGGTTTCGGCTACCAGTCGCCTTTGGGCGATATTCAGGGCGAAGGCAACAAGTGGATATCGATCACCTCTGACCTGATCCCGATCAACACCCTTACTACCGGGGACGAGCAGCTCGTTTCCACACTTCTGAACTACAGAAGCTATGGCAACCTGCAGGGAACTCGGGTTTATACACAGATCGGCGCAGGCTTCAGGTGGGCAAGCAACGAGATCCCCGAACTCGACATAAGCGACGGCTTCAGCTTCGGTTGGGGAATCAAAGCAGGTGCAGACTTCGACCAAACGCTCTTCTTCCAGGGAGGCTTCCAGGGCGGTGAGAACCCCGGCGACGATGGGGTGTGGTCCATCGAGATAGGAACCAGATTCTAGCGTATTTTCTCACAGCCACAAAGCATGCAATCACAGACGAATACCAGTGGTCGTCCAAACGGGCGGCCACTTTTGTTTTTGATATGAGAACAAGGCTGGTGTAATATTTCACAGTTTGTTGTAAAATGGAAACGATGGAATCCGAGAGAGAATTATGGAACCCAACACAGTGACCAGCGTCTTACACCCTGATAGCAACGGAAACGGCCGCGGCGCATCATCTCCTGAGATGGCGGACGTTAGTCTCGTCCGCCGCACCAAAGCTGGCGATGTTTCAGCGTTCGAGGAGCTGTTTCGCCGCTATCAAAAGCGCGTGTACAACATGGCTTACAGGCTTGTCGGCAACGAAAGCGACGCCTCCGAGCTCACCCAGGAAGTTTTCGTCAAGGTTTTCAACTCCATCGGGAGGCTTCGCGCCGAAGAGGCGTTTCTGACTTGGCTTCGAACGGTGACGGTGAACGTTTGTCGAGATTTCGGGCGACGCAAGAAGCCGAATACCGAATCGCTCGACGCAACCGTAAAGTTTGAGGACGGAGAGGTCAGCCGAGAGATTGCCGACCCGTCGATCGGGCCGGAAAAACAGCTTCTTCTTGATGATAAGCAGCAGGCGATCAGGCGAGCGGTATCAACGCTCTCGCCCGAGCACAGAACGGTCATCGTGCTGCACCATCTCGAAGGGATGGACGTGTCCGAGATCGCAAAAATGCTCGACTCGCCGATCGGCACCGTCAAGTCCCGGCTCTCACGGGCCAGGGAAGAACTCAAAAGAAAACTCTCGCATTATGTTGATTAGCCCGCTTTATTCGTGAAGCGAATAAAGCTCTCGCTAGCAAAGCATTATTCACGCTCCTCGTTAATAATGCAGGCTAGAGAAAGCTGTGAGTGGCAGTGAATTGTGAAGAAGTAGACAAGTTAATAGCCGATTACTCGGTCGGCAACCTTTCCGATAGCGTGTCGCAGTCGGTCACTCTGCACTTGGACAATTGCGTGAATTGCGCCTCCGAGCTTGCCCGCCTTGAGAGCGTGATGAGTATGGTCGTCGAGAATATCGGCGAACTCGAGCCACCGAGCGATCTCTGGCAGAGCGTGAGCAGCCGAATTGCACAAAAGCCGTGGTTCGGGCTGATGGATCGGCTCCAAAACGCATTTTTTCCGCCCAGGAGGGCGATTGCCTTTGCGGTCGGCTTCGCAGCTATTGCAGGTGCTGTCGTGCTTGGCCCATCGCCCAAGGTACCAGTGCATAACGCAGATATGGCAATGATGCCCTATGTGGCCGACCATGCCGCAGCGTCGTCTGACGACGCCTACGCGGACCGGGTAAGCCTCGGGTTTATCGCATCTATGAGCTCAGACAGAGGTCACAGCGAACAATGAAACGGTGGGCTATACTCATCACCCTGGTGGTTGTCGTATTCACGACCTGGCAACTCAGCACACTGGCCTCCAGAGTCCGGGCAACTACACTCTTGTCTGACACGCCGACCTGCGCCTATGGAGGCACTGTCACCAGCAGAGTAATGCTCGGAAACCGCGAATACACTACCTCAGCAATAGTGAGCCACAATGGACAGTTCGAGATGATCGAATACCCAAACGGCGTGACAATCATAACAACTCCCCAGGAGACCCGAACTTACAGGCGCAAGACGCGAGAAATCGAAGTCAAACGCGCTGGGTTTGAGCCAAGATTCCCTGCAAACTATGAGCCACGCTGGGTTGGAGACGGTGTCGTAGCCGGACAGCGCGCAGCGATAATTGACATACGGGCAAAGCACGGCAAAAACTCCTCAAAGCGCATCTGGGTTGATAAGAAAACGGGGGTCATACTTCGCACTGAAGTCAGAGACTGCTGTGAAAAGGTGAGATCGTCGACTGAGTTTACACGCATCTCATATATAGAAGTGAAAGCCTTGGCAGATTCTCGATTTGCCAAACCCGAGTTCGTCGACAATAGCTGGGTGACGGTAACAGATTCGCGCGCCAACGACATCGCCCTGGCACAGAAGGCTGTGGGCGTACACATTGCTCTGCCGAAATCTCTCCCCGCGGGATACAAGCTCGCCGGAGTCAACGTGCAGCCCTGCCCGTGCTGCCCGGACCGCAAAGTAGCGCATATACGTTACAGCGACGGCATGAACAGCATCTCCATCTACGAGATGTCCGCCAAACACAACTGCGCTAAGTCGTGCAAGACCAGCTGCAAAAGCAAAGATTGCGAGATTATGAGAGCTGGGCAAGCGAACGTTACGTCGGTTACCAGGAACGACAAGAACATCATCATCGTCGCGGATATCCCCGCCGGCGAACTGAAGAAAATCGCGGAGTCAATCGATTAGTATGGCTGAAAAACGCAATCCAAGCGGCCCCTTGGGGCTTCGTATCGAGTATGTTGGAATAATCGGGATACTGTGCCTGTTCGCGGGCGCGATCATCGGCTGGAGCATGGCCCCAAAGTCCCCCGCGCAGTCGGGTCATAACCACGCGGATATGTTTTCGGCTCAGGATAGCGCACAAACCGCTCAGGCGGCGCTTCAGATGATAGACCAGCAGACCGACCCCCAGGCGCTATCTGAGATCGGCAACCACGCCTACGACACCATGCACTCAAGCCTCTCCGTCGCGATCAACGCCTACGAAAAGTCGCTTGCGAAGAAACCGAACGACCCGAACGTTATGACCGACCTCGCCGCTATGTATATCAGCGCGGGCAAACCATCTCGTGCAGCCGAGATAGCTCGTGATGCGGCAAAGCTCGACCCCAAACACATCCAAAGCCGCTACTGGCTCGGAGTCGCACTTGCACAGACCGGAGACATGGCTGGTGCGAGAGCCTCCCTGCTTGAAGTGAAGAAAATATCCCCCGGCTCGGAACTCGCCAAAGAAGCCGAAAAAACGCTATTGGAGATCGATAAGCGATAGCAAAGCCCCATTCGCGGGTATACTCATAACAATGCTCTATACGATCAGCGCCTGCTCACCAGCATAAACAAAACACGCGGTGGACGGGCGCTGATTTGCGTACGAAAACAGCCCCATCGTTATGTTTCGCAGCTCTTCTGCGAGGGAAAATACCGGGCTGGGTGTGAATGGAGGTAGCGCGAGGTGGGTTTCCAGGATGAAGCACTGGCACAGCGAGTCAGGCATGCCATGACCCAGGACAAACGCATCGGTGGGTTGCCGATTATGGTGCGGGCGGCAAACGGTGAGATATCGCTCAAGGGCAGAGTGGACAGCCCCGAACAGCGCGAGCTCGCCCAAATGGTGGCGCAGGGCATCCCCGGTGTCAGGCAGGTCGATGTCGAGGAACTGACTGTAGTTATGGAGGTCGGCGAAGACGAATGAGCGATTACGGCCATTTTTCAGACGACGGTCGCGAATACATTATCACGCGTCCAGACACACCAAGGCCTTGGATCAACTACCTGTCCAACGGACGCTACTGCGCGCTATGCTCGCACACCGGCGGCGGGCACTCGTTCTACGAGACATCGGGCTACAACAGAATTACCCGAGAGTATCCCCCACTCGTCGTTCGCAGAGACCGTCCCGGACGCTATATATACCTCCGAGACCAGGAAACGGGGGAGTACTGGAGTGCAGGCTGGCAGCCTGTGTGCAGAAAAGGCGGACGTTTCGAGGCAAGGCAGGGCATCGGCTACACGAGCATAGATTATAGCTACAGCGAGATCGACAGCAACGTCACATACTACGTTCCCCCGAGAGACGATGTCGAAGTCTGGATGATCCGGCTCAAGAACACAAGTGACCGGACCAGAAAGATCAAAGCGTTTCCGTTTGTCGAGTGGGACCTCGCCAACTACGCCTACAACCTCGCTGAGGCCGAGTTCTCCAAGCTATTTAACGAATCAAGCGTCGAAGACAATATCATTTTTGTGAGCACCCGGTTCTGGAACATCACAAGCCCGGGCGGTGGCAACCCGAACGCGCGATGGGACAAGTTCGCCTTTATGAGCACGAGCCTCCCCTACGACGGCTTCGACTGCTTCAATGAAGGGTTCATAGGGCAGTATCACGACTACAGCAACCCCCAGGCGGTCGAAAGGGGCACGTGTTCAGGAACTCAGGGCAACGGTCAGGACATCATAGGTGCATTCGAGCACAGTATAGAGCTTGGGCCCGGCGAGGAGATCAAGTTTGTCGTGATAGTCGGCGTCGCCTACAGGAAAGAGGACGCCCGAGTCTTCAAGGAGCGCTACGACACCTGGGAAGAGGCTGAACGCGGGCTCGGTGAGGTGGAGCTATACTGGAACAACTATCTTGGGCGGACGATGTGCGACACTCCCGATGCCGATTTCGACCTGTCGTTTAACATCTGGAACAAGTATCAGGCGTGGATAACATCGCGTTGGTCTAGAATGGACTCCTACTACGTCGGCGGCGGCTCGATCATCGGGCACCGTGACTCCTGGCAGGACATGCTCGCGGTGCTCCCAAACGACATGGAATGGGCGCGCCAGCGGGTTATCTATCTCCTGGAGCACCAGTTCCCCGACGGAAGCACGCTTCACAACTGGGACCCGCTCACCAACATCGGCGTCAAGACGGGTCACTCCGATGACCCCATGTGGCTTGTGCTCGGGGTGCTTGAGTATCTCAAAGAATCGGGCGATCTCGTCTTTCTCGATGAGGCGGTTCGATACTACGACACAGGCGCCGAAACCGTCCGCCAGCACGTTCTGCGCGCGCTCGACTACACACTCGGTCACATGAGCGACCGGGGGATACCCCTTATTATGGCCGCGGACTGGAACGACGGGCTAGACTACGTGGGCCGTCAGGGTCGAGGCGAGACTACAATGGTCGCCGCGCACCTCGCTTGGATGCTTCGCGAAGTATCGCTTCTTTTGTGGTATACGGGAAGCGACACGCTCGCCCAAAAGTATAGCGATGCACGAGAGAAGCTGATTCGCGATATGAACGAGCACCTCTGGGACGGCGACTGGTATATCAGGGGCACCCGCGACGATGGCGAAGCCTTTGGAAGTGTTCGCAACATGGAAGGGCGCATTTATCTAAACGCCCAGAGCTGGCCTGTGATCGCTGGGGCCGCGCCAAAGAACCGTGGAATCCGCGCGATGGACTCGGTCAAGCGCGAGCTTCTCACCGACTACGGCCCGGCGCTATTCCTGCCCGCCTACCGCGAGCCCGACCCGAAACTTGGGATCATCTCACGCTTTGCCCCTGGCACCAAGGAAAACGGCACCGTGTTCAATCACCCCGTCGCGTGGGCGGTGATGGCTGAATGCGTCCTTGGAAGAGGAAACGACGCCTTCGACCTGTGGAGAATGACTTCGTTTATTAACCGAGGCAGGCAGCCCGACGTCTACAAGGTCGAACCATACGCCTACAGCGAGTACGTCCACGGGCCGGACTCCCAGTTCTACGGAATGGGCGAGTTCTCGTGGATGACGGGCACCGCCGCGTGGATGTGGAAGGTATCGCTCGACTGGATAATGGGAGTTCGCCCCGAAGTGCGCGGGCTGCTTGTCGACCCCTGCATCCCGTCGGCGTGGGACGGGTTCAGCGTCACGCGCCGGTTCAGGCGGGCAACCTACGAGATTGAGGTCGTTAATCCCGAGCACGTCAGCATGGGTGTGGTCGAGGTCACAGTGGACGGCGAGCGTTGGGAGTCGCAGCTTCTGCCCATTTTCGCCGACGGCAAGGCCCACGAAGTCAAAGTAAAGATGGGAACCCACGAATCCAAGACGATGGAGCTTCCCTCCGAATTGGTAAGCCAGCGTGCTCGTGAATAGGCTTGGTATAGAATTGGTTGGGAATGTGAAAAGGCCCGGGCAAAGAGCCTCGGGCCTCTTTTCTTGTGTGCCGCATCGCATTTATCACAACTTTTTTCGTCTTAAGCTTGCCGAGCTGCCGTTTCGTGGGTACAATAACTGAAGGTTTCCCTGTAATGCAACGATGAGCCTGGGAGAAGATACGATGTTCAAATCTTATGATGATATGCTCGAAGAACTTGAGAGGCAGATGCGCCGGATGTCCGACGATATGCTGATGCAGATGTTCGGCCTGCCGGGGACGCTCGGGGAGGTCTGGTCGCCGAGGGTAGATATCTACGAAACCCTCGATAGCCTCATCGTCAAGGTATGCGCGGCCGGAGTCAAGTCCGAACAGGTGGATGTTTCGCTCTCTGCTGATGACCGCTTTCTCACCGTTCGCGGCATCCGCAGGGAAGGCAACATGGACCGTGGAGGGGTTATCCGCTACTACCAGCTTGAAGTATACTATGGTCCGTTCGAGCGGACTATACCTATCCCGCCGGAGATCAAGATCGATCGTGAGAATCTCCAGGCGACCTACCGCGAAGGATTTCTGATTATTACGCTTCCCAAACAGACCGAAAACGAGAAGCTGAACGTCCCTATCGACTGATCGAATATTTGTAAGCCACGAGACGATAACGCTCTGTGCGCGCACGCGCATCTTAGCGATTGCTGCACGTGCAGCTAGATTTGGAGCCGGATATGAGAAAAAAGGTGAAGAAGGAAGAGATTGAAATCGAAGTAATGGAAGGGACTGCAGAAGAGTCAGAGATGATGGACCACTCTCACACGGTCCCTGACACTCTTAGCCTGCTTCCTCTTAACGATGCAGCCCTGTTTCCGTCGGTAGTGATGCCGCTTCTGGTCGCAAAAGAGAACTCGATGAAACTCGTAGACGACGTGGTCGTAAGCGAGTCGAGGATAATCGGAGTCATCGCCAGGCGCGATGCGTCAGCCGAATCGCCGAAGTTCGATGAGCTCTATCAAGTAGGATGTGCAGCGGTCATACACACGATGCTCCGACTTCCCGACGGTCAGCGCCTGATCGTTCAGGGGTTGAAGCGCATCAGGATCAAAGAGATGATCCAAAGCGACCCGTATTTCA
The DNA here is from genome assembly GCA_038207085.1 of Armatimonadota bacterium. GTDB lineage: Bacteria > Armatimonadota > UBA5829 > UBA5829 > DTLH01 > JBBRAE01. The sequence continues at coordinate 21,012 of JBBRAE010000015.1, read as the reverse complement.
AGGTAAAAGTCGAAGAGATGCCCGATGTGGTGGACTGGAAGCCCGAAGAGGAGATGGAGGTCGAGGCGCTTCGCAGGAACGTCGCAACCGCGTTTCAGAAGGTTGTATCGCTCTCCCCGGAGCTTCCGGACGAGCTTGAGAACATCTCAAACGCCATCACCAAGCCCGACATTCTCGCAAACACAATCGCGCTTCACCTGCCGGTGCCCGTGATAGAAAAGCAGGACCTGCTTGAGACCGTCGGGATAAGAGAGCGGCTGCAGAAGCTTCTCACGATTCTGATTCGCGAGGCCCAGGTGCTTGAGCTCGGGAGCAAGATCCAGTCGCAGGTGCATCAGGAGCTTGGCAAGACCCAGCGCGAGTATTATCTGAGAGAGCAGATGAAGGCGATCCAGCGCGAACTGGGCGAAGGCGACGAACGCGCAGCCGAGCTTGAGGAACTTCGCGAAAAGATCAGAAAAGTCGGGCTCCCGCCGGAAGCCGAAAAAGAGGCCCAGCGTGAGATGGAGAGGCTGAACCGAATGCCTCCCGCCGCGCCTGAGTATACCGTCGCACGCACGTACATCGACTGGCTCGTTTCCCTTCCCTGGAACATAGCGACCGAGGACAACCTCGACATCCCAGAGGTGAAGAGAATACTCGACGAGGACCACTTCGGCCTTGAGAAAGTAAAAGACAGGATACTTGAGTATCTCTCGGTCAGAAAGTTCAAGACCGAAGGCACGATGCGCCACCCGATACTCTGCTTTGTGGGACCTCCCGGAGTGGGCAAGACATCCCTTGGCAAGTCGATCGCTCGTGCCATCGGACGCAACTTCATTCGGATGTCGCTCGGCGGCATTCGCGACGAGGCCGAGATCAGGGGGCACAGGCGCACCTACATCGGCGCGCTTCCGGGCCAAGTCGTGCAGAGCATTCGCCGCGCGGGCTCGAACAACCCACTATTTATGCTCGACGAGATAGATAAAGTCGGCGCAGACTTCCGGGGTGACCCAAGCTCGGCGCTACTTGAGGTACTCGACCCCGAGCAGAACTCGACGTTTAGAGACCACTATCTGGAAGTGCCGTATGATCTCTCGAAAGTGCTCTTTATCACGACAGCGAACATGCTCGACACCATCCTGCCGCCGCTTAGGGACAGAATGGAGATTCTTGAGCTACCCGGCTACACTGAGGTTGAAAAGCTCCAGATCGCCAAACGCCATTTGATACCAAAGCAGCTTGAGGAGCACGGCATCAAGTCGGACGAGCATATCTCGTTCACCGATGACGCGGTGCTTGATATCATCCGAGGGTTCACCCGCGAGGCCGGTGTGCGAAACCTGGAGCGTGAGATCGCCTCCATCTGCCGCAAAGCGACGCGAGAGTTCGCCGAAGGGCGCACGGAGCCGGTCGAAGTGACGATTGATCAGGTGCGAAAGTATCTGGGTTCTCCAAGGTATCTCTTTGAAGAACTTCGGGGACGAGTATCCGAACCCGGCGTTGCAATTGGCCTTGCCTGGACCCCGGTCGGCGGCGACGTGCTCTTTGTAGAGGCGACGAGGATGTCCGGAGGCAAAACGCTCACCCTCACCGGACAGCTAGGTGACGTTATGAAAGAGTCGGCACAGGCTGCGCTTTCATATATCAGGTCGCATGCAGACCAGTTGAAGATTGATAAAGAATTCTTCGCAAAGTCTGACATACATTTGCATGTTCCGGCCGGCGCGATACCTAAAGATGGCCCTTCAGCGGGTATTACCATGGTGACGGCGCTTGCGTCGCTTCTAACAGGGCGCAAGGTGCGAAGCGAAGTGGCGATGACTGGTGAGATCACGCTTCGCGGCAAGGTGCTCCCGATAGGTGGGATCAAAGAGAAGTCGCTTGCCGCAAAGCGAGCGGGACTTAGCACCATCATAGTCCCAAGCGAGAACAAGAAAGACGTATTGGAAGACATTCCGGAGGAGATCCGCAGGGAGCTTGAGTTCGTTTACGCTGACGACATCGCACAGGTGCTGGAAACCGCGCTTGAGCCGGAAAACGGAGCGAGCAAGTCGTCGAACAAGCGAAAGAAGGCAACTGTAGCGGTGTAAATCGCCCAATGGTCTTTGAAGATAGACGAGAAGCCGGACAAAAACTGGCGTCGCTGCTCGGGAAATACTCGGGCAGCGACGCTTTGGCGCTCGCCATCCCAAGAGGCGGGGTCGTGGTCGGCTACGAAGTCGCGCGCGCCCTTGGCCTTGAGCTTGACGTGATCGTCCCAAGAAAGCTTGGCGCACCGCAGGAGCCGGAACTCGCGATCGGCGCGATTTCGGCATGGGGCAACCACGAAGCGATCCTGGACAAGCGCGCGATACGCGTGCTCGGCGTCACCTACGACTATATCGAGCGAGAAATCGAGAGCCAGCTTGATGAGATCGACCGCAGACTGGTGCTCTATAGAGGGGATTCGACCCCACCGGACGTGACGGGGCGAACGATCATCATAGTCGACGACGGCATCGCGACCGGCTACACGATGCAGGCTGCGGTCGTTGGTCTAAAGCGGCTCGAACCAAAGGAAATCGTGCTCGCCGTACCCGTCGCCGCCCCCGAAGGCGCGGAAACGCTCTCCCGGATGGTGGACGCCTTCTACGCAGTCACAACCCCGACTCCGTTCCTTGCGGTTGGTCACTGGTATCACGACTTCCTGCAGACGAGCGACACCGAGGTCATAGATTTGCTCCGCAAGCAACGAGACGAGATGGCGCGTAACAGATAACCACTCATCTTCACTATATCTCTGCCCGCCCGCGAGGAATATCGCCGCCGGTCGCGTATATATATTGGTAGAAACTTCCAAGTAGAGACTTATGGCACAATTATTTGAAGAAACAACTGACAACACGGGCGGTCAGCCGCTTGCGGCGCGAATGCGGCCTCGGACGCTCGATGAGTTCGTCGGGCAGGAGCATATTCTCGGGCCGGGGAACCTGCTCAGACGGGCGATCGAGCGCGATGAGCTTACATCAGTCATATTCTGGGGGCCTCCGGGGTGCGGCAAGAGCACGCTTGCGGGGATCATCGCAAACACCAGCAAGGCGGTTTTTGAGAACTTCAGCGCAGTCATCTCAGGCATAGCCGACGTGCGTAAAGCCGTCGAGCGGGCCGCCGAACGGCGCAAGGTCTACGGAGAGAAGACCATTCTCTTCGTCGACGAGATTCACCGTTTCAACAAAGCCCAGCAGGACGCCTTCCTCCCGCACGTTGAGGCAGGGACGATCGTGCTGATCGGCGCGACGACCGAAAACCCATATTTCGAAGTCAACTCTCCACTGATCTCGCGCTCGCGCATATTTCGCTTCGAGAGGCTGACGAACGATAGCATCAAGACGATTATCGACCAAGCGCTTTTGGACCCCGAGCGCGGGCTTGGCGGGTTCAAGGTGGAGATCGAGCCGGAGACCATCGATCACCTCATCGACGTAGCAAACGGCGACGCCCGAAGCGCGCTCAACTCGCTTGAGATGTGCGTGATGACCACCCCACCCGACTCTCTGGGCGTGCGGCACGTTACCATCGATATCGCCGAAGAGGCCGCGCAGCAGAGAGTGCTGAGCTACGACAAGAACGGCGATAACCACTACGACACAATCTCAGCGTTTATCAAGTCCATGCGCGGCTCGGACCCGGACGCGGCGCTCTACTGGCTCGCGCGGATGCTCTACGCCGGTGAAGACCCCAAGTTCATTGCCCGCAGGGTAGTCATCCAGGCATCTGAAGACGTCGGGAACGCCGACCCGATGGCGCTGGTTGTCGCAAATGCCGCAGCGCAGGCCGTGATGTTCGTCGGGATGCCCGAGGCAAAGATTCCACTTGCCCAAGCCGTGGTCTACCTCGCATGCGCTCCGAAAAGCAACGCAAGCTACGTCGCGATCAACAGGGCGATGAAGGACGTTTCAGAACATCAGCCGCCGCCGGTGCCTATCTACCTCAGGGACACGTCTTACTCCGGAGCGAAGAAACTCGGCCACGGAAAGGGGTACAAATACCCGCACGACTACCCCGGAGGCCACGTGGAACAAGATTATGTGCCCAAGGGCATGAAAAGCCAGACGTATTATGAGCCTACAGATCGCGGGCATGAGGCGAAATTCAAAAAGCGGCTGGAATCGCTCGGCAGGACCGAGCCGGACACAGAAGGACAATAGGTAATGGCAGGAACAAGCGCTCGCAGGCCGGTGGTCGTCGCGATGAGCGGCGGCGTTGATAGCTCGGTCGCGGCGGCGATACTCCTGGAGCAGGGCTACGAGGTCATCGGAGTGACGATGTGTCTTCTCCGGGACATGCAGGAAGACTCAAGCGGCGGCTGTTGCAGCCTTGAGACGATCGAGGACGCCAAGCGGGTCGCGTCCAAGCTTCGCATCAGGCACATGGTCGTCCCGATGCAGGACATTTTTCGAGAAACGGTCATTGAGGACTTTGTAAGCGAGTACAAACGGGGCCGAACGCCGAACCCGTGCGTGCGATGCAATGAGTTTGTGAAGTTTGACGCGCTGCTCAATTGGGCATTAACTGTAGGGGCTGATAAGATAGCGACCGGGCATTATGCCAGAGTCGCGCAGAACGAAGAGACGGGACGATGGCTCCTGCTTCGCGGTGCGAGTAAGTCTAAGGATCAGTCCTACGCACTATACAGACTTACACAGGAACAGCTCGCGCGAACGCTTTTCCCAGTCGGAGAGAAGAGCAAGCCTGAGATCAGGCAGATGGCGGCAGAACTCGGACTGCTCGTCGCTGACAAGCCCGACAGCCAGGAGATTTGTTTTGTTCCGGACAAAGATTATCGGGGGTTTCTTGCCAAAGTCGCCCCGGAGCTCGTGCAGCCCGGCCCGATCATCGACGTTTCGGGCAAGACACTGGGCGAGCATAAAGGAATCGCGTTTTTTACCATAGGTCAGCGAAAGCGCCTCGGAATCGCAACCGGCAAGCCGACTTATGTCGTGCGTATCGATCACAGGACGAACACTGTCGTAGTCGGGACGGACGCAGATCTGTTTGCATCCAAACTGGTCGCGGAAAATATTAATATGATATCGATAGAAAGCCTGCCAGCTACCCTTGCCGTTACTAGCAAGATCAGGTATAATGCCTCAAACTCGGCGGCGGTAGTCCGCTCGCTTGGGGATGACAGTGCAGAGGTGGTGTTTGATGAGCCTCAGCGTGCCATTACACCGGGCCAGGCTGTAGTTTGGTATCACGACGATGTTGTGGTAGGCGGCGGAGTCATCGTGCCGCAGGAGGAACCGTGCTCACTGGATTGATAGTAACGCTTGTAGTGCTAAATAGCCTGATACTTGTTGCACTCGTTGTGGGCGCGGTTTTTGTGTTTCAAAGAGTGTCAAAAACCGCTGACGCCGCCGATCAGGCGCTTGGCACGATAGCCGAAAAGCTCCCTGGGGTGCTTGACGCCACAGAGGACGCCCTGCACAGCATCGAACTTGTGGCTACGCGCGCTGAGATGGAGCTGGATCGGGTAGACTCAGTATTGCGTTCCACTGATAGGCTCATCTCCGGTGCTGCGGTCGCAGAGGTTGCGGTTAAGACCGTCCAAAGTGGCAAGCTGACTATCGGACGTGTTTTGATGGGAACTATCGAAGTCCTGAGGGCGCTTAAAAGCCCGTCAGGTACTACTGAAGAACGTAAATGGCAAAAACCGCCATCTACCAAGGAGGGTTCGGAAAATGTCTGATAACGAAGAGAGAAGTGTAGTAACTAATTTTCTTGCTGGAATCGGCGTTGGCGCGATTATTGGCGCAGCGACTGCTCTTTTACTTGCGCCAAAGTCCGGGCTGGAAACCCGCGATGACCTGAAGAAGGCCGCGCAGGATCTTTCCAAGTCTACCGATGATCTGCGGAAGAAAAGCACTGAGCTGATGGACACCGCCAAGATCAAGGTGCAGCAGGCATATGACGCGGGTCGCGATGCCGTGCAGAAACGAAATGTTACTGAAGAAATGCCAGAGGCCCCGCAGGAGGGTTGAACAACCTCTCCGGTGGGAACGATTGAGCGGTAGAAACCCGTAGGTATTTCTATGGGAAATGAGAATAGACCAGTGCGCAGACCATCGCGCGCTTGTGTCAGATCGAGGTGATATTCTAGTGAACTTCAAAATAGAGACTGAAAACCTTGAAGCGGATGTTCCTGTGATCGAACTCGAAGGTGAGGTGGATGTCTACACGGCACCGCAACTCAAGCAGCAGATGATTACGCTGCTGGAGTCAGGAACCAAGCAGATGGTCGTAGACCTCACAAAGGTCGATTACTTCGACAGCACTGCCCTCGGCGTGCTGATAGGCGGGCTCAAAAGGATCAGGGAGCGCGACGGCAACCTCTCGCTCATTTGCCCGAACCCAAGAATCCGCCGGGTATTCGAGATTACCGGACTCGACAAGATATTCGATATCTATTCGAGCGCTGACGAAGCTAAGGCGGGTATTCGCGTTGCTCGTTAACGTTTGTATTCTAACATTGAAAGTTGAATATCAGCTCGGCATGTCGCCGGCTGTTGGTATGAAGGGAGCGTGGTTGGGTGGAAGCTAACGGCGAGCCTGCAATCGTAGAACTCAAGATTCCGTGCAAGCCCGAATATGTAGGCGTTGCCAGGTTGGCAATACTTGGCGTCGCGAGCAGGATGAAGTTCTCCTATGATCAAGTGGAGGATGTGCGTCTTGCTGTCGGCGAAGCGTGTACGACTTCTGTCGAATGGGCATCCAAGAACGGCAGACACGGCACGGATATCATCGTCAAAAGCAGCATTACTGATGACAAACTGATGGTGGACATCATCGATGGTGCGGGAGAGAGACGCGAAGAGACATCCGACAGCGGGGCAGAATATGACCCGGAGAATCTCGGAGCTCTCTTAATAACTCTTCTGGTCGATGAAGTGACTATCACGTCTCAGGATAGCGGCACTCAGGTCAGAATGATCAAATATGCAGGATAAAGCTATGGTTACGCGAAGAAAGGGTGGCGCAGCCGACTGGACCGCGGAAAGCACCGAAGAGCTGTTCCTTAGGTACACGAGGACGCGCGACTCCAAGGTACGCGATCATCTAGTCCTTATGCACCAAAACCTGGTGCGCTTTTTGGCTGGTAAGTTCGCCAATAGAGGTGAGGCGCTTGAGGATCTGGTGCAGGTCGGGGTTATCGGGTTGATCAACGCGATCGACCGGTTCGACCCGGAACGCGGCACCAAGTTCTCGACGTATGCAACGCCTACCATTGTCGGCGAAATCAGGCGTCACTTCCGGGACAAGGCCTGGAGCCTCAAGGTGCCAAGAAGGCTGCAGGAGCTCAATCTTGCGGCTAACAAGGCAGCCGAGCGGCTAAGTCAACGGCTCGGAAGGCCTCCTACCATACAGGACATAGCGCGTGAAGTGGGCGCATCCGAGGAAGAGACCCTTGAGGCGATCGAACTTGGAAATGCTTATGACACCGTTTCCCTCGACAGCAAGCTTTCGCACGAGGGGGAATCGGCGCCGCTCACGCTTGCCGAGTTTATCGGCGATCTTGATGGGTCGCTGCAGAATATCGAAACATACGGAGACCTGAAGCAAGCGATGGATAGCCTCGAACCGAGGGAAAAGGCCATTATCTACTACAGGTTCTTCAAGGATATGAGCCAGACTGAGGTCGCAAAGAGGCTGAACATCTCACAGATGCACGTCTCGCGGCTTCAGCAGAAGGCGCTGAAACGCTTGAAAGAGCTTCTTAGCGCGTAGGGTTGTTTGTGCGCCGCGACGGATGAATATCTGACGCGGCGCAAGTTTTCGGTGGCGCTACGCGCCAGCCTTTAGGAGACGCCGCAGATAGCGCCGTCGATATTGTTGTGCTTGTTAACAGACTGCTTCTTTAGGGCCTCAACTTATGATCACAAATAGCTGGCTTAGGGTCACGGCTTTGGCGGCTGCTCTCGTCGCGGTGCTCGCCGCACTCGGCATCATCACGCTTACTTACAAGCCTATTATTCAGCCCGTTTTGAGCGTGCTTCTCCCGTTTTCCATTGCGGTGGCGATTGCGCTCTTTCTCGACCCTACGATTTCGAGGCTTGAGGCGCGGGGACTTGCCCGCGGGTGGTCAGTGGCGATCATTGCGGTGCTGTTTCTTGCCGCAGTCGGTCTCTTCGGCGTGTTCATCGTGCCTGCCGTAGCTGGACAGGCTACAGAACTTGCGAGCAACCTGCCGGGGTACTATCAGCAGGGACAGAGGGCGCTTGAGACCTTTACCAACAGCCATCAGGGACTTCTTAAGAGGTTCCACCTGCCGACGACCGCGCAGGCTATCACAACAGAAGTATCCAACCGGGCGCAGACGGCGATCACCAAGTCTTTCAGCGGCCTCGCAAGCACGCTTGCAGGACTGATCGGCAAGGCTGTATGGCTGGTGTTGATCCCGATCATCGCAGTCTTTCTGCTCGCCGACATCAACAAAATCAAGCAGAAGTCGCTGCTTGTCTTCCCCGAGCCCTACAGAGAGCGCACGGCTGAGCTTGCCGGGTCAGTCGGAGGACTTTTCGGCGCATATATGCGAGGGCTTCTTTCGGTCGCATTTCTCTACGGCATCGCCTGCGGTGTCGCGCTTGGGCTGTGGGGAGTTCCCTATGCGGTGCTGCTCGGCACCGTTGCCGGAGCGCTTTCTCTTGTGCCCTATGTTGGAACGATCACGACACTGCTGCTCGTCTCGCTGATCGCATTTGTTAGTAACACCGGCGATCCGATAATCGCCGCATGGGTCGCCGTGACAATTCTTGTGCTGAACCAAGTGTTCGACAACGCCGTCACCCCGAGAATCGTCGGAAAGGCGGTCGGAATTCATCCTGCGCTTGCGATCCTCGCCCTTTTGATCGGCGGTCAGATGTTCGGGCTGATGGGGATGATCCTCGCGGTGCCGATCGCTGCCAGCATTCAGCTTCTCGTGCTAGAGTTCTATCCGCCGCTCCGCGGCACTGAAGACGCAGTCGTCGAGGCCCCCAAGCCTCCCCTATTTTCCCGCATATTCCACAAGTTTCACAGTCGGGCTTAGCCGGAACTCTAAGCAGAATATGGAAATGGCCCGATACTGCGCTGAAAGGTTCGTATAAGTATGAGTCTCCGAAAGAAGTATGCAAGTGAGATCGAGCGATGCATCGCGGTCTGTGGACTGCTTGCCGACAAGGGTTTCGTCACGAGCGAAGGCGGCAACCTCGCAATGCGCCTTGATGACGATCTTTTCCTGATCACCCCCACCCGGCTCTACAAAGCGCTCGTCCGCGACTGTGATATGGTGTTTGTGAACTCAGCAGGCGAAACACTGGAAAGCGACCGCAAGCCTACCGGCGAGACGGCGATATATTTCCAGATTTTCAAGCAGCGCCCAGACGTCAAAAGCGTAATCCATGCGCACCCGCCCGCAGCTTGCGCATTTGCAATCTCTACGGCCGACAACCTGCTCATGCGCCCGCACTTCCCTGAGACGATAATCGAGTGCGGCCCAGTCCCGGTTGTCCCCTACGCTGAACCACTGACTCAGCGGCTCGCCGACAACTTCAAGCCGTATCTCGACCGGTACAACACCTTTATCATGGAGAACCACGGTGTGATCGCGCTTTCGACCGGGAACATCATCGCCGCCTTCGGGCAGATCGACGTGCTTGAGGGCACTGCGCTAAGCTTGATTCATGCGAAGTCCGCAGGTTTCCCGATCAAAGAGATTGCCCGTGAGGAAGTCGTCGCGCTTGAGAACACTATGAAGACACGAGGCGTACCCTTCCCCGGCAAGCCCGGAGTAGTCGGAGGACTGGAGGAGCTTTATTTCTAGCAAAGGAGAAAACATATGACCGAGTTTTTCCCGAATATTCCAACGATCAAGTTCGAGGGAGCAGATTCCAAGAACCCGCTTGCATTCAAGCACTACAACGCCGATGAGAAGATCCTCGGCAAGTCGATGGCTGATCACCTGCGCTTTGCCGTCGCCTACTGGCACACCTTCAAAGGCACCGGCGGCGACCCCTTCGGCCCCGGCACGCTGATTCGTCCCTGGGACGCCCCAAGCGACCCGATGGAAGCGGCCGAAGCGACGATGCGCGCGGCGTTTGAGTTCTTCACCAAGCTCGGTGTAGGCTTCTGGTGCTTCCACGATCGCGACATTTCACCCGAGGCAGATAACCTCGCGGAGACCAACAAGCGGCTCGACAAAATCGTCGACCTCGCCGAGAAGCTTCAGGGCGACACCGGCGTGAAACTCCTTTGGGGAACAACAAACGCGTTCTCCCACAGGCGGTTTATGTCCGGCGCGTCGACCAACCCCTCCCCCGCTATCTTCGCCTACGCCGCAAGTCAGGTCAAGAAGGCGATGGAGGTCACACAGCGACTCGGCGGCCAGGGTTACGTCTTCTGGGGCGGTCGCGAGGGTTATGAGACGCTTCTTAACACCGATATGGGCAGGGAACTCGACCACCTCGCGATCTTCCTCCAGATGGCGGTCGATTACAAGAAGAAGATCGGTTTCGTCGGCCAGCTCTACATCGAGCCGAAGCCCAAAGAACCGACCAAGCACCAGTATGACTTCGACAGCTCGACCGTGCATGGTTTTCTCATCAAGAATGGCCTCACAAACGACTACAAGATCAACGTCGAAGCCAACCACGCGACGCTCGCCGCTCACACATTCCAGCACGAGCTTGAATACTGTGTGGCAAACGGGATTCTGGGCTCGGTCGACGCCAACCGGGGCGACTCTATGCTCGGATGGGACACGGACCAGTTCCCGACCGACATCCAGGACGCGACGCTTGCGATGTACACCATTCTCAAGGGTGGCGGATTGACCACAGGCGGCCTGAACTTCGACGCCAAGGTCCGCAGGCAGTCGACGGACCTCGATGACCTGTTCTACGCCCACATTGGCGCGATGGACACGTTTGCGAGGGGTCTGAAGAACGCGGCGAAGATCATTGAAGATGGTCGAATCGCGGACGCCGTCAAGGCGCGTTACGCGGGCTGGGACGCAGGCATCGGAAGCGAGATCGAGGGTCGCAAAGTCGGCTTCGAGGAGCTTGAGCAGTTCACCCTCACAAACGGCGAGCCGGAGGTCAAGAGCGGCCGCCAGGAGCTACTTGAGAACATCGTGAACGATATAGTGTAGTAGTGAGAAAGAGGCGATGGTGGAGCTACCATCGCCTCTTTCTGTGTTTCTAGCTGGGGTCTGCGGGCACGTGCTGGCGATGGCGGATGCCGCTTGCGTGCGGCCTTGGGATGCGCACACCGGAGCGAACGGGGATCCGCTCGTTGGCGACTTCCAGGATCGGGCAGTAGCCGGTGCCCTCAAGCTCGGCTACCAAGTCTTCTTTGTTCAGCCTCGCGCCAAGGACGTAGGCGTCTGCCCCGCCGTAGGTCAGGACGATATCTCCGTCAAGCTCGTAGCTTCCGCAGGGGAAAACGCAGTTCAGCGTTTTGTCGTGCGGCCACGGGGAATCGAGCTCATACTCGGTCTCGGGGACGATCACGCCCTCGCACCGGGTCTCTACTATTCTTTCAGGGTGGTTCACGTCGAACCGATCGAAGTTCAGAATCGCATAGCTTCCGAAGTAGTCGCGCTCACCTGTCGCGAAATAATTGCCGGTATGATAATCACAGAGATAGCGATTCCCACCGATTGCAAGCGGGGTCGAGCCGCCGCCTACCCAGGACATCCGATACTTGGGATGTCGGACTGGTTTCATAATGGTGCCGAGGTCGGTCCACTCGCCGGTAACAGATGTCGCAACGGCGATCGATATGCTGAGGCTCCCCTGGTAGCCGATGCACGGTCTATGAAGCATCACATAGTAGCCCTCGATCTTGTCGGCCATAAGCACCGCATCTTTGTTCGGGACGTCGTTCACGCTGCCTGCGACGGGTCCGAGCTTGGTCCAGTGGATCAGGTCTTTGGACTCCGCCATACAAATATGGATGTTGTGCCTGCGGGAAAGGCGGGGGTTGAACCCACAGTAAACCAAATAGAACGTGTCGCCGATTTTGGTGACGCGCTGATCTTCGACGCCGTTGTAGTCGCATCCCATCGGGTCGTCACTCGGAACGATGACCGGGTAAGGGAACCGCTTCACGAGCTCGAGATTGGGAGTGAAGACGGCGAGACCTACGGACGAGCGAAGGGTAGGAAGTCCCGGTTTCTCGCGAGGCACACCACGATAAAGGACGGCCACTGCGCCGCGGGCGAGACGGGGATCATCAAGTGTCTGTACTCCGAGCATGCCCTTTATAACCTCGTCGTTCTTAGGCGATCTCTCGAGGTAAATGGCCGTCGGGTTGAGAGTATAGCCATCGTCCCAGCCGTTAGTATCGGCTGCAATGATCGGCATACCCTGATTTATGCGTTCAACGTTGAGTCTTGTGCTCCAGCTTATCATCAGCTACTTTCTCCAACACATGCGGGGTTGAGGCCCCGTCAACATTAGCACACACACTGCGCGACCTCATAGAGCCTGGGTGCCTACATTTGCTCCCCGTCTGAGTTCGGCCTGTTTGCGGCGTATTCATACTTTATGCAGAAGTTGTACCATACCGAAGTGTACCTCAGCCATTTGGGAAATTCAAGCAGGTAAGCCGCAAATCGGGTAAATTCGCCAGGATATTTTCATGCTGGACATGCTGGGACAGGGTTGGGAGACGTGACTGCCGGGACTTGGGGGATTTCTCGTGCTCGGCATCCTCGCAAGGCTGATATCCACTCAGCACCCGCCGATCCCTGAGCGCACACTTCGACCAGACGGCTCCGTGCTCTTCACAGGACGCGACGTGATGGACGGACAGCAGATATTCCAGCGCTACGGACTGATGCAGTTTGGCTCGATCTTCGGGCACGGCGCGTATCTCGGGCCAGACTTCACCGCGCAGTATCTCCACGGCTCGGCGACGGCTGCGGAGAGGTTCTACTCAGGGCAAGGTGGGTCTCCAGCAGATGTGAACGAACAGGTGCGACGCGAGTTCAAGCTTAACGCTTACGTCAAGAGCACAAAGTCTCTCGCTTATACAGCTGGCCAAGTCTATGGTTTCGATCAGATGCGCGGGTTCTACACCAAATGGTTCGGCCCGACCGATTCACAGCAAGGCTTGAAGCGCCCGAATCTCGCCCGAAACCCCGAGGACGTGCGCAAGCTCACGGCTTATTTCTCCTGGGCTGCCTGGACCGCCGCGGCGACTCGACCGGGCACGAACTATTCCTACACCAACAACTGGCCCTCGGAGCCGCTGGTTGGAAACGCGCCGACCGCGCAGGCGTTTCTGTGGAGCGTGCTCAGTCTGATTGGGCTTCTCGGTGGCATCGGCCTGGTGCTCTTCATATTTGGCAGATACAATCTACTGGGGTGGCATGGATCGGCAGAAGAAGTCCCCGAGCAGACGTTCAAATTCCGACCACCGGAAGACGTGCGCCTCTCCCCTGCTCAGAGGGCGACAGCGTGGTATTTTCTCGTTGTGGCGGGGCTCTTCTTCGCCCAAGGGCTCCTTGGCGGGGCGAACGCGCACTACCACGTCGAGCCCGCCGGGTTCTATGGGTTCAACATATCCAAGTGGCTCCCCTACAACCTCTCGCGGATGTGGCACCTGCAGCTTGCCATCTTCTTTGTGGCGACCAGCTTTATGGCGATGGGGATATTCCTCGCGACGATGATCGCCCGGCGCGAGCCTAAACACCAGGACAAGCTCGCAATCGGCCTCTTTGGCGCTATTGTGCTTGTCGTAGTTGGCAGCATGATAGGTGAAGCCGCTAGCGTGATGAACCGTATCCCCGGAAGTGGCCCCTGGTTCTGGGTCGGCGCGCAGGGGTGGGAGTATCTCGATCTCGGCAGGCTCTGGCAGATACTTCTCACTGTGGGGATGCTGATATGGGTCGCGATCCTGGTTCGGGCGATGGCAGGGCGACTCCGGGGCGAGCACCCGGGAAATTTGCCGTATCTGTTCCTCTACAGCGCACTTTCGATCCCCGTGTTCTACTCGGCGGGTATGGTCTTTGGCAAGGTCGTTAACTTCGCTGTGATGGACTTCTGGCGGTTCTGGGTGGTCCACCTCTGGGTCGAAGACTTTCTGGAGCTTTTCACGACGATTATGGTCGCGTTCATCTTTGTGCTGCTTGGCGTGGTGCGGCAGACGACGGCGACTCGGGTGGTATACCTCGATATTATTCTCTATTCCATCGGCGGCGTGATTGGGACTATGCACCATCTTTACTTTAGCGGGGCTCCAGCGGCCCATATGGCGCTTGGAGCGGTGTTCTCGGCTATGGAGGTCATCCCACTCGTCCTGCTCACTGTGGAGGCCTGGAGGTTCATGCAGCTCGGTCGGCGTCGGGATGAGGAATGCGCCTTCTGCACTCCTGCCGGACAGTTCCCGCACAAGTGGGCGGTAATGTTCCTGATCGCAGTCGGGTTCTGGAACTTCCTCGGCGCGGGGATCTTCGGGTTCCTGATCAACCTGCCTATCGTCAGCTACTATGAAATCGGTACCCAGTTCACCGCCAACCACGCGCACGGGGCGATGATGGGTGTCTACGGGATGCTCGCGATCGGGTTCTTCATGTTCGCCGCGCGATATTTCATCAGGCCAGACCGCAAGAGCGAGCTTGCAATGAAGACAGCGTTCTGGGGGCTGAATATCGGCCTGGCGTGGATGATATTCGTCAATTTGATCCCAATTGGGACGATCCAACTATTCCAGAGTTTCGGGCAGGGCTATTGGAAGGTGCGAGATCCGCAATTTTTCGCCCAGCCTGCCGTTAGAGTGTTCGAGTGGCTTCGCTTCCCCGGCGACGTGATATTCATAGTCGCGGGGATACTCCCGGTCGTCTATCTTGCGATAAGGATGTTCCGTGAGAGGAAGCGCTACGGAGAACTCCCGGCAGGCGAACCAACAGAGGACTTTGTGCAGATCTACGAAGAGACATAGTTGGCAGAATCTGTGGGCTTGTGATTCGCAAGGACAATGTACATCGCGCCTGCAAACACCAGAGCCGAGCCGGTCTTGTTCGCACTAATCGTACCTTTTCACCTCGAAGCGATAGAGCTGTATCCCGTCGCGGTGCCGGATTCCGGCCTTTCTGCAGGCAATCGACACTTGGTCCTCCACTGTGTCCACACCGTCTAGGTCGGGGAGAAGGAGCCCTCTGCGGCCGTTGCATTCGACGATCACGCCGTAGCGGGCGGGGTCGAGGCAGTCGAATCCGTCCACCGGCTCGGGATGCGTGAGAACGTCCACGGAACAGGAAAGAAGCTCGAGCTCTTCGGGCTCGACTGGAAGGAACCTTGGGTCGCGCATAGCGGCGTTTATCGCGTTTTGGATGATCTCCTCGGCGACGGTGTCGCACATCGGCTCGATCGTCCCGATGCATCCGCGCAGTTCGCCGTACTTTTTGATACAGACGAAGACGCCGCAGCAGGCAGTCATCTCCTCGGGGAGTGCCGAGGGAACAGGAAGGGTTTCCCCCTCACTTACATAGAGCACGATGGCGTCAATGGCGAGGCCGGCGAAGGGGCTTGTCTCGTCCATAGGTGTCATTCTCCTTCTACGTTGACTTTCTGTCCGAACTTGGGCTCCGTGCCCTGAATCAACCGCTTGATGTTCGAGCGGTGTTTTAGGAGTATGAGAAGCGCGGCCACGAAGGCGGTTATCGTGTAGCCACGAGGAACCTCTGCATCAAAAAGCACCGGCGAGAAGTACATCATCGTCGTTACCGAAAAGCTTGCGATAATCGAGGCGACCGACACGAACCGCGTCACCGCGACAAGCGTCACCCAGAGAACAAAACAAATAGCAGCGATCAGGGGGTTCATCCCGACGATCATCCCAAGGCTTGTCGCAACCCCTTTCCCACCTCTGAACTTGAGAAATATTGACGCCATATGCCCGATAATGGCAAGACAACCCGCAACGATCACCCAGGCCGCCTGCGAATCACCCTGCATCAGCGCCTTGGCAAGAAACACCGCCCCCGCGCCTTTGGCGGTGTCGGTGACGAAGACTACCGTCCCAAGCCCCGGCCCAAGCGTACGAAACACGTTGGTAGTGCCGATGTTGCCGCTGCCAAAGTCCCGAATATCAATCCCGCGAAACACCTTTCCCAGGATCAACCCAAAGGGAATCGACCCAAGAAAATACGATATCAAGACTAGCACGGCTGCTTTCATCAATACCTCCAACGGGGGATACTGCAATGTGAAAAATGCAAAATTGGGGACTGGCGAGAGTTGGGAGACTGGTGGTCTAAGTTGGCCTCGATTTGCCTGAGTTGGCCCAGATTTGCAATCCGGGCCTTCTTGGCAGTCAAGGGATCTGTGATCCCGTTCTTTCGACCGTGCCCAATCTACCGGCATCACAGATGCCTATTCTGCCTGATCGTCCCGGATCACAGATCCGGACGAACAATAGGGAGCAATCTCCCGAACGATCGAGGCTATCTCCCGACAAGAGGTACAACCTATCGCCCTCCACCTATCCCATCAATTTGCACTTTGCATTTTCCCTACTCTTTCCCCTTCTCGGGTCTCCTCGCAAATATTCTGATCGGCGTGCCCTGGTAGCCGAAGACTTTTCGGATCTGGTTCTCGATGTAGCGTATATAGGAAAAATGCACCAGTTCCGGGTCGTTGACGAACAGGATCACGGTAGGTGGCTTCACGACAGGCATCGTGGCGTACTTGATGCGAAGCTGTCTTCCCTTGCGGGAAATCGGGTGAGCGTCGACAGCACTCTGAACCAGACGGTTCAGTTCGCCCGTCGAAACCCTCATCGCGTGGTTTCCAGCAACCTCAATACCCGCAGGCACGACCTCACTGATACCCGAGCCCTCAAGAGCCGACACAAAAACAATCGGAGCATAATCCAGGAAAGGAATCTCTGTGCGGACGTGCTCGGCAAACGCCTTGAAGCTCGTCTTACCCTTTACAAGATCCCACTTATTAACGACGATGACACAGGCGCGCCCCGCATCATGGATAAAGCCACCGACCCGCTTGTCACCGTCAAGGACTCCGGCCTCCGCGTCGACTACCAATAGCCCCACATCGCCGCGCTCAAGCGCGCGAACGGCCCGAAGCACGGTATAATATTCGACTGAACCCTGTATCTTGCCTGCCCGCCTGATTCCGGCGGTGTCGATCAGCACAATCTCCTGCTCGCCATGGGTAATCAGCGTATCGATCGCATCACGGGTCGTGCCGGGGATATCAGAGACAATCACCCGTTCCTCGCCGAGAATCGCGTTCAGGATGGACGACTTTCCGACATTTGGACGCCCCACGATCGAAATGCGGATCGCATCTGATGGGTAAACATCCTCGTCAGAAATCGCCGGCATCGAGTCGATCACGGCATCGAGCGCGTCGGCAAGACCACGGCCATGGATCGAGGACACGGGAAAAATCACTTCAAATCCCAGGCGATAGAAATCAGACGATTCCTGTTCGACCTTCTCGTTGTCGACCTTGTTAGCGACAAGAATGACCGGGACCTTGGTCTTTCGCAGCTCCAGGGCCAGGGTTTCATCTGTGCCCGTGACGCCTTCGGTCGCATCGACGACCATGACAATCACGTCGGCCTCCTCCATCGCAAGCTGTGCCTGCTGGGCGACCTGCACGGTAAGAGGATCGGTCTCATTGAACAGGATCCCACCCGTATCGGTGAGCACGAACTGGCGTCCGCGCCACTCGGCTTCGGCATACAGCCTGTCGCGAGTGATCCCGGGCGTGTCCTCGACAATCGCTATGCGTTGTCCTACTATTCTGTTAAACAGCGTGGATTTGCCTACGTTCGGCCTGCCCACGACGGCTACAATTGGCCTGTCCATTTAGTTTCCTTCCGACCCCCTACTACAGCGAAAATGGTACCACGATTTGCTCTCTGGGTCAAACAAGAGAGCACGCTAAACCCATCCCCGACAAATAAACACAAAGGCCGACGGGCGTCACGTGAACACCCGTCGGCACGAATATAATCCGGGCTAGAAACTAGCGACTAGCCACTCTATTTCAGATCTTCGGCTTGCTCTTGGAGTCGCCGGGAAGCGTCCCTGCTTTGATCTCCTTGATATTGCACGCCTTGTCTTTGTCTGAGTCAAGCTTTTCAATGCCCTTAAGCGAAGCGGCGGTCACAGGTTTACCCTTGAGCTGTTTGCCGTAAACGTTCAGGCTCGCTGTTGAGCCTTTGGCATGGCACGACGAACATCTGGCCTTCGCTAGCGCTGAGCCCGACTTGGGAGTGTAGGTCTTGTTGAAAACCCCCTGCCAGGCTGGTGTAGCCAAGGCCACGACAGCACACGCAGTGAGCACAACAGAGGAGACCACGGTAATTTTCTTCATTCCACCCTCCATGCGGCCAGTGAGGCCGTTTGAGTATAATCAACATAACATTATACACCAAGCGGGCAGTCTGAAGCTAGATATCCAGACGAGGAGTTAAATATTGAAGTGACCGCGCCGACCATGCTTCTTTGCAAGCTCGGCGGCGAGTTCGTAGGACTGCATCGTCTTTTCGTAGAAGACCTGCCGAGAGAACTCCATTTCGGCCTTCTGCCTGGCAGCCTGCCCCATCTCCCGAACGACATCGGGGTGCTTGCCAAACAGTTCGATCTTGCCTGCAAGCTCCTTCGCCGACCCCGGAGCCACTGTGAAACCAGTTCTCCCAGCGTCGACCAACTCCTGAACGCCGCCGATGCGGCTAACGATAGCCGGTTTGCCGGCAGCAGCGGCCTCTATCACGACGAGTGGGCAGTTTTCATACCACTCCGAAGGCGTCACGAGAAACGCGCAGTCGTCGATAATCTTGTTCAGCTCATCGCCGGTCCTGAAGCCGAGCATCTCGACGTTGCTCAGGCCATGTTCCTTGATGATCTGCGCGCATTCATCTTCGGCGTCCCCCTTACCGACCATCTTGAGCTTGACTCCCGGGCACGATTTCATCGCCTCAAGCAGGGTGAACACGCCCTTATGACGGTCAACACGACCTAGATATAGCGCGTAGTCACCGGGTTCGGTTGGCTTGATCGCGTCCACGTCCACGCTGTTGTAGATGGTGATGATGTGTTCAGGCGTAGTTCTTCCCGTTTCGATCAGTTTCTGGCGGTAGAACTCGCTTGGCGCTACAAAAAGATCTATATTGCGCCCGTACATCCTGAACATCCTGTGGATATACATCTCAAGCACGGCAAGCGCGCTCTTGGGGTATGAGTCCTTGATGCACTTTCGCCTAAGACAGTGGTGAAAATACTTGCCTCGGCACAGCTCACATATCTCCCCGCGGACAAAGAAATGTTCCGCCGGGCACATAAGCTTTGCGTCGTGCAGGGTGAGCACCATAGGTACCCCATCGCGCTTGAGCTCAGGTAGAATCGAAGGTGAAATCTGGTGGTAGATATTGTGCAGATGGGCGACATCGGGCCTGAACTTGCGAACAAGCGCGCCGATCTTTCGGCGGGCTTCCACAGAATAGATTATGCGAACAGCTTCACCCGCCATTCGTGCGGGGCCGTATTTGCCCTTGTTGTAGTCAACATTGCTGACAAAGTAATCCGACCACTCGCTCGGCCAATTGTTCGGGTGCTGCATGGCGAACGGCGCGACTTCATGTCCATGCTCCGCGAGACCCTCCATCAACTGCTGCATCATAGTCTCAGGACCACCAGCAGGATAGAAAAACTTGTTGACCATCAGGACTTTCACGAACTACTACCTTCTTTTCCGACTGGAAGTTGAGTGCCCTTCGTAGCGGCTATATCGTAATACAACCGCATCCATCTGTTCAGATTGGTACAAACCGAGTATTCACCAAGAACCCTGTTTAATCCTGCCTCACCCATACTTCGACGCAGAGCAGGATCCTGAACCAGTTTCAAAGTCGCAACGGAGAACGCGAGCACGTCCCTGGGCTGGACTACAAACCCCGTAACCCCGTCCTGCACCACCTGAGAACAGCCGCCGACATCGGTCACGACTGCGGGCTTGCCGCAGGCCATCGCCTCAAGAATGGTTATCGGAGTCCCTTCGGTCAGAGAAGAGAGGCACACGATATCCATCACCTGCATAAGCTGCCGAACATCCTCGCGAAAACCGAGCATGCTGACATTAGCACCCAGTCCCATCCGGTCTATCTGCCCCTGGAGCTCTTCGCGCAAAGGCCCGTCGCCGATCAGAACAAAGCGACACTCCGGCGCCTGTTTCAGCACCTCGGCGGCGGAATCTATGAAGTAGTTCCATCCTTTGATCGGAAGCAGGCGCCCGGCCATGCCGATTGTCACCACATCCGGCGGCAGGCCCAGCTCCGATTTCTTCGCGGCAATCTCCTGCGGGCTCATAGAGGCGATCGCCTCGACGCAGTTTGGAATCGCAATCACCTTGGAAGAAGACACCTTCCAGCGCTCGACCCGATACTTGCGCACGGCTTCAGCGACGGCCACGACCTTGTCAGCAAACGCCATCCCGAAGCTATCGCCCCAAATCCCAAGCGTATTTCGCCACTCATGGAGTCCGTGTTCGCTCTGCACGATCACAGGAACCCCCGCGAGTTTCGCGACAGCCGGAGCCCATCCTATCATATGGGTGTGCGCGACGGTCGGACGGACTTTCTTGAAAAATCCGAACAAGTCCCGAGCCATCACATGCGATGGGCGTTTGCCCTCGTTCAACACGACAACCTGCACACCGGAGCGCTCGACGTCATCCGCGTAACTGCCACGTCCCATTATACAACACACAACCACTCGATACGCGCCGGTCTGGTGGAGCGTTTTTGCAAATCTTGCGACTTCTCGCTCCGCCCCACCACCACCAAGAGTTGTGATGACCTGAACGATCAGCGGGCGACTGTCAGAGCCTCCTGCCAAAGTCATTTTGCCTCCCGCTTGCTATTCATCCATTCGATCATACGCCGCAGGCCGGTGTCGAAGTCGACGGACAAATCAAAGCCTAGAAGCTCTTTCGCACGCGAAGAATCACCTTCCATGTGGCGAATATCCCCGGAGCGGGC
>JBBRAE010000014.1:0-68325 GCA_038207085.1 Armatimonadota bacterium | reverse complement strand
ACACCTCGAGGGTACCTCACGGCTGGCGTCTTCCTTTGCCGGCAAGATCGGCTTGCAATCTCTCGGTGCGATCGCTGACCTTCTCCACGATGTCGGCAAGTACTCATTGGCTTTTCAGTCATATCTGCGAGCTGCTACAGGCCTATCTGATTACTACCCTGCAGATGAAGGCTGTCTTGATGCAAAGGGTAAGCCTGTCCACGCGGACCGGAAGTGATTTGTCGTCACGTATCACGTTCGCGCACAGTAGGCGAGAATGCTTCCCGTGTCGGGTGAGTCGTCCGCCACCACGAGATAGTTGTAGAGAGTCCCCTCTTCGGTCCCGGCGTCCGTTATCGATTTACACTGAAGCTCGACCAAGTCTCCGTCCAGGGCATCGTCAAGCTCGGAGAAGTCGGTGATGGTCTGCATAGACATCGAGGGAGTTTTCCGCAGCAGGGAGGCAGGCTCGGTCGAAGCAATGATCTCGCTAATGCTGGAGAAGAACTGGGGCAGGATATCAGAGTCTGTGTTCGGCCCGTCAGAGAGGTAAGAACCCAGCCAGAAGATCATTGAAGATCGTGAAAGCGTCTGCTCCGAGACGGTCAGGTCGACCATCCACTGCCACTCCGTGGGCTCAAGCAGTCCCTTGATAATCGTGCCACCCCTAATGAGAGTGCCGTCGCTTTCGGTGTAGCCGAGAACGGTCACGTCGACCAGCGCCCGTGAGCCGTTATCAAGAGTAGTGAGCGTGCCTTCGATGTCGAGGGATTGCCCGAGTCTCAGGCTCAGTGATGGTGGAGTAAGCACGACCAGCCGGTCGGCTTGTGAGAACGGTTCCTTGATAGTGAAGTACGCAGGAGCCTTCCCGGCCCTGATCTTGTCCACATCCACTGCGTCAAGATACACCCGCGTCCCGTCGGGCAGCCCCAGCGCATGTCCTACTGTTCCGGGACGGGTAGTCCAGTCGATGCCCTGCGCCAAACAAGCGCTGGCAGCAATGACAAGCTGCCCTATCTCCGCAAAGAGAAGGGTGAAACGTCTTGGCATTGGTCCCCCTTTGCCCTCCCACAGGAGCACGCAAACTCAGATTATGGGAATAGCCAAGCATACTGCCCCTCAGCGTCCCCAAGATTGACAATTGCAATATAACACCCGCTTGTCAACATGCCTGCACGCGAAATGCCGAAAATCTCCTTGCACATTCGCTTGGAGATATGGTAACATCATGTAGCATTGGAGAGATGGCTGAGTGGTCGAAAGCGTCCGCCTGCTAAGCGGATGTAGGGGTTAAACCTTACCTCGGGTTCGAATCCCGATCTCTCCGCCACAGTTGCCCCGAGGTCGATTCTTGATTTCGGGGCTTTTGTTCTATTTGACTGCCGTGCTAGTTTTCGAGGAGGAATCCTGTCTTGAGGATCAAGCTTTGGACTCTGCTTGTCCCTTTGACGCTCGTCGCAGCACCTGTCTTCTCAGACAGCGCGCTCGACAGGTATTTCTCGTTGCGTCGCGAGTCCCAAGCAGACAAGCTCCAAGTTTCCCAGATTCAGACCAGCCCCGATATTTACGTCAACCGCACGTTTGAGCTGCGTGGGACGGTTTCGGGAAGCGCGACGATCGGGGACTCGGTTTCGATGATCATAGAAACAGCCGACGGCACCTTCATCGTGCGATCAGATCAGGACCCCAACATCTCCTCCGGCAGCCGTATCTGCGCGATCGTGAGAGTCGGCGACAAATGCACGCTCAGCCTCACCGACCTGCGCCTCGCCGCGTTCGCCTACCAGTCCGATGTCGCCGCCCGCGAACGCAAAGCCGCCGAAGCTATGCTCGCCGCGCGTGAAAAAACCCGAAAGAAGACTGAGGTCGCCACACGGACGAAACGTGTGCAGAAGAACGTGAGCCGCGGGCAAGTCTACAGTGCGGATGCGCTCGTTGCTACCTACAAAAACGCGATCAAGGGGTTCAACAGGCGGCTTTCAGACTCGCAGGCAGATACGATCGCCCGAAGCATCCTCGGTTTCAGTGCGAAGTATCGGGTCGACCCAAGACTTGTGGTCGCGGTCATCCTCGCCGAATCGAATTTCAAGATCAACGCGACCTCCCACAGCGGGGCGATGGGACTCGGCCAGCTTATGCCTGGCACCGCTGCCGGGCTCGGTGTGTCGAACGCTTATGATCCGGTTGAGAACATCGCCGGAAGCGTGCGCCTGATCAAGGGGCACCTGGAGCGCCAGTCCGGGAGCTCCGACTGGAACGACCACACCTGGCGCGACCTCTCCCTCGCCCTCGCAAGCTACAACGCAGGCCCCGGCGCGGTGAGAAAATACGGTGGAATCCCCCCCTACCGCGAGACCCAGAACTATGTAAAGAAAGTCTGCTCGATCTACAAGCAGCTCTGCGGCGAGTGACGGGAGCAGTGCACGCCGCGATAGGCGCGGCCCTCGGATCGCTCTTGAAGAAGCGCAAACTCGCCTTCGCCGCGGGTGTAATCTCACACGCCATAGCCGACTCCGTCCCGCACAAGGACTACTCTGTAAAAGTAGAGCTCGCACTTCTAGCCGCCTCGATGACCACGATCGCTATGCGCTACGGCCTCGATTCCCCCGAGTTCTCAGGCGCGCTCGGCGCAATATCCCCCGACTTCGAGCACGGCCTCTCCACTTTCGGCATCATGCCCGAGGACTGTAAAGTCTTCCCGACGCATATCAATTACGGCAAGTATCACGGGCGGGAGTCTAGTGAGAGAGTTAGTCAGTTGGTTGTAACGATCGTGAGCGTGGTGGTGGCGGAAATGGGCCGACTTAATTCCAGACCCAAGTAAATCCTATCTACTGCACCACTGCTGGAGGTTCGATTTGAGCCTGACGGGCCTGCTCGTCGAAGAATATCGGGTAGGAGACGTACATACATATGAGCGGAGCCACAACTAGCACAAATAAGAAATACGAGACTACTGTGCCGATAAGTTGTTCATGCCAAACACCAGGTTGCATAACTCCTAGCCCGACCGCCACGCAAGCCCACCCCAGCCACGACTTCTTCGACTCCCGCAATGGAGATCGCACGAACTCAATCGCCACCACACCTGTCAACAATAAACAGACAAGGCTCCACAACTCGATGCCGCGTTCAAAAGGAAACCTGAGCGACAGAATAGCCACCAGAAACAGTGCTCCCCTCGTCCCATCGGCGTAGGGGTGAAACGCAAATACTAAACTTGCCAGCATAACGGTGACAGAGAGAATGAGTGGAAAGCCCAAAAACAAAGGTATCCACATAACGTTTTCCGTCGGTCCGTTCCACAAGAGATACGTTGCACACGATCCATAGGCAGTTGCAAAGATGACGGCAGGGAGTCGCCATTTTCGCATCAATAACGCAGCTACCAATACTCCGGCAGTCAGAAGCAACCCAGTGATGCTATGTGCTCTGGGCGTAACGAGGATAGAACTGCTGCTCGTTACTGCGACACCAAAATGTATCAGAGTTGATACGCACGCCATCGCCGCCGCCATCCAGGTAGAGAGCCAGACCGGACGGCGTCCACGAACGAGCTCACGCACGGTCACAAACGATGTCACAAGCCCCAGAATCGTGACCGGAGCAATCCTGAATGCAGGCGATTTGAGCGTACCAAGCAGCATAACGAGCGCTGAAGCGATGAACGGAGCAACGGTGAGCAGTGTCGAAGGCCAGCTTGCCATATTGTGGCGATTGACAGCCGCACCGCAGTTTCAGATGGCCTCCCCATACGCACTTCGGCTTTCTCTGCCGGAGGCATATCGAGTAGCGTTTCCACCCTTTTCAGGTATCTCATCTTTTACTCCTCAGGCACCAGCCTTTTGATCGAGAACCCTGGTCAGATTCAGATGAAAATCGTTCCACTGAGCGCGGAGACGGAAGAGCTCGGACGTGCCATTTGAGGTAATCTGGTACATCCTGCGCTCTCTGCCGCCGGTTTGGGACTTCCAGTAGCCTTCGATCAGGGCGTCCTTCTCCATCCTGTGCAGGTGCGGGTAGAGCGTCCCCTCGCGCATATGAAAATAGCCCTCGCTGATTGAGTCGAGGTGCTTCACTATACCATAACCGTGCATAGGCTCTCTCGCAAGTGCGGAGAGGATCAAGACGGTCGCATTACCCTTCAACAACTCTGTGGGCGCAGACATCTCCTGCCTCCCGATAAATATACATAGGAATATGAGGCATTATACCACCAATCCAGGAAGTGTCAACATCATCATAAGACCCATTGGGAGCGAGAAACCCATTCTCCTGCACAAATTCAACCCATAATTTCTCATATTTTCTCGCCAATATAGCAAGCAAACAGGGTATCATATAGAATCCGACAATATTGGAGAGATAATTGATCAAACAGGTTCTCGATAACGGACTTACGATACTGATAGAAGAGCTGCCCGATTCGCCCGTCGTCGCGGTCATCACATACGTCAAAACCGGCTACTTTGATGAAATCGACCGGCTGTCGGGGATCAGCCACGTCTTTGAGCACATGTTCTTCAAAGGCACCAAGCGCAGACCCGACCCTGAGGCGATCGCACAGGAGACAAAGGCGCTCGGTGGAGTCTTGAACGCCGGCACTGGGTATGAGTCGACGAGCTACTACGTCGTTGCGCCCGCCGAGGCGTTTGAGACCGCGCTTGATATCCAGTTTGATGCGCTCACCGACCCCTTATTGGACCCCGAAGAGCTTGCGCGCGAGACGGAGGTAGTCATTCAAGAGGCGCACCAGAAGCTCGACAGCCCGTGGGCGTACTCGGTCGAGAAGATGTTCGAACTATCGTTTGACAAGCACCGCATCAGGCGCTGGCGGATCGGCTACCCAGACCAGCTTCGGGCGATCACTCGCGAGGACGTAGTGAACTACTACAGCGAACGCTACTCGCCGCAGAACATCGTGCTCTGTATCGTCGGAGGAGTCGAGTCCGGCCTTGCGCTTCAGGTCGCCGAACGGCTCTACGGCGCGATTCCGGCAAGAACACTCGTTGAAAACCCCTCGCCCGAAGAGCCCGAGCAGGTGGATATGAAATACACCCGGCTCTCAGGCGACATCAACCAGAGACTGCTCCATATCGGCTTTCACGCGCCCGCGATCACCGATTCGGACTTCTACGCGCTTTCGGTTGCGGTCGATATACTAGGCGACGGGCGAAGCTCCCGGCTCCACCAGAACATAATGGAGCGCCAGCAGTTGGTGAGCAGCATCGGGGCGTTTTATAGCTCCTACGCCGATGCCGGAATCGTCACAATCACCGCCGAAGCTCTTGAGCGTGACGGGCGCAAGGTCGTCGCTTCGGTATTTCGTGAGATTGAGCGCCTTGTGGCCGAGCCGATACACCGCGACGAGCTTGAAAAGATCAAAAACACCATCGAAAGCGACTACTTCTTTGACCAGGAACAGGTGCTCGGGCGAGCGAACAGGCTTGCCTACTTCGAAGCGCTCGGGGACTACAAAAAGTCCGACGAGTTCACCGAACGCCTGCACGCGGTGACGAGCGACGACATCGCCCGGGTCGCTGCGAAGTATCTGACGGTAGACCGGGCCACCGTGCTCGAATACGTCCCATCTGGTGAAGAGCTTCCGAGCTATACTAAAGAAGAGCTCGCGGAGGCGTCGAAAGAGGCTGTTCAAGCTGTCGCGGCGCCGTCGGTGGTCGTTGGGTCAAGTGAGGACCATCTGCGCAGGGCAGTGTTGCCATCAGGCGCGGTGCTCATTACGCAGATGGAGCCGACTTCGTCGGTCGTAGGCGTCAGTATCTACTTCAAGGGCGGGCGGATGTGCGAGAACCCGGACCTTGCGGGGATCACTGAGCTTGCACTTAGGACCTCGCTCAAGGGGACGGCCCGCTACTCGGCTGAAGATATCGCCCGGCGCGTCGAGTTCCTGGGAACGGCGATCGGGACGAGCAACAGGAGCGACTTCTTCGGCTACTCGCTTCGGATACTCTCCAAGAACCTTGATGAGGGGCTGCAGATACTCTTTGACGTGATCGCCGAGCCGAGCTTCCCGCCCGATGAGATTGAAAAAGAGCGCGAAGCGCTGAAGTCGGACATACGAAGGCTGCAGGATTCGTCGTTTTCCTATGCTTCGGACCTATTGACTGAGATTGCGTTCAAGGGGCACCCCTACTCTCTTCCAGATCAGGGTAGAGAGGAGACGATCTCTGCGCTCACGCGCGATCAGGTCGCCTTCTGGCACAGCGCAATTTGCTCACCTGATGCGGCGGTGGTGTCGATCGTCGGGAATATTCGCGTCAATGAGGTCACGAAGGCCGTCGACGAGCTATTTGCACGGCTCGGCAAGCGCCCGCCGGTCTGCGTGGTGATGCCCGCTGTGTTTCCTCAGGAGATACGTGAGAACGTGATCGAGCGCGACAGGGCACAGACCGCGGCGGCACTCGGTTTCCCCGGCGCGGCTGCTGACGACCCCGAACGCTTCGCCCTCGACGTTGCATCGGCAATCTCATCAGGGCTCGGTGGAAGGCTTTTTGCCGAAGTCCGCGGCCGACAGGGGCTCGCCTACACGGTTTCGACCGGAAGCCACGTTGCGGCAAGCAGCGGCATGTTCGTTATATATACCGCGACGAGCCCCGAAAACGAGGTGAAGGCCCGCGAGGCGATATTTGCAGAGCTTATGAAACTGAGAGAAGAACCCGCCGAGGTCGAGGAGGTCGAGCGTGCGAAGAGTTACCTCAAAGGCTCGCGGCTGATCTCGCTTCAGACCTCCGCTGCCCGCGCGGGTTCTCTCGCGGTACACGAAATCTACGGCCACGGACTCGACGGCACCAAGGAGTACCTCGAAGGCATCGCCCGCGTTACGCCCCAGGATGTGCTGAACACCGCCGTCCGGCATCTCAACCCTTCGAGGTACTGCCTCGGGGTGGTGAGGGGCAAGTCATCGTAGCAGGATCGGGCAGGCGGTCGACGTAGAATGACGTAGAGTATAGAATATAACCCGACTACGCGCCGATTGCTTCGACCTTCCAGGTGATAGTGAGCGTGTGGTTGCCGGAGCGCTTGACCGAGGACTTTGCATCGAGCGTGAAGACAAGGCCCGCAGTGGACGCCGACGCCTCGCCCGCAGTCACGGTTGCGACGGTGTTGAAACCTGAGCCGGACATCGTCCCGCTTGAGCCTTCGGCACCGCTGCATACGCCCGCGTTCCATGTGACATCGGCTGCTTCCCACGTCGTCGCGCCAGGAGTGGGAGGTGTGAACTCGGCGGAGTTTGCTCTGACCGAGAGCTTGAGCTGCTTGGTCGCGCTTGCAAGCGCGATGTTGCTGATGTCGATCGAGACCGCAGGGGCGCTTGTCGATGTGCTGAGGTTGGTAACGACAAAAGTGACGCTTGAAGGCAGCTCTATCACACACTGCTCTGACAAGTTGAACGTCGCCACCGAGCCAAAGCTCTGGGAGGAACCGGTCACGTCGAACCAGACGCCAAACGCCGCGTTCTGAAGCATTAGAGCTATCAGAACCGACATCAGCACGATGGTCACAAAGCGACTGCTCATCAAACCCGCCTCCAATTAGATGATCTCGACCAGGTAGGTAAACGACAAGGTGTGGCTGTAGGCCACAACCCCTGCCGTCAGTGGGTCGAGGTTCCAGTTGACGTCCACCGAACCGCTGGTTGCGTCGGCGTTACCGGTTAATACGGTGATGTAGGACAGAGAATCCATCGTGCCGCTGCTGCCTGAGCAGTTGACCGCGCCGGATGTCGTCCACGAAACGTTCGAGCACGGCACGTTCACTCCGCCGTTTGCACAGCTGAAGTTGATTGCGGCGGCTCGCACGCTGATTCGCACTCTTCTACCAGGCCCAAGATCGGCGTTTCGAAACGCAAGGGTCGTCGTACACGAAGAGGTTGATGCCAGATCCGTGTAGTTGAAGGTGGGGCCGACGATATCAACCTGCACCGAGTCCGCGCGCGTCTCCACCACAGCAAGCGATACAAGAACCGCTGCGGCAACAAGTATGTATGTAGCAACCCGCATGCTCTGATTCACCCTTTCTCTACAAATCCTGAAACACGATCGGTTTGACCCGCATCTCGATTCTGAGCGTTACTTCGGCCGCACGAGACGGTTGAAGCTCAACGGTGGTCTTTGATGCTCCGTCGATCAACTGATAACCGTCTGGAACCCTCTCAGGATCGACTTCTATTGTGTAACTGCCCGGCTCGACGTTGTAGAAACCGAACTCGCCGTCCTCGCCGCTCATCGTGGCCGCCTCACCTCGGCGAACAACGACGCCATCGACTCCTTCGCCGGCGTCGCAGGTGTCGTCTCCGTCCTTGTCGAGGAACACTCTGCCCTCGATTGAGTTCAACGGCACAACAGAGAAGTCCTGCTCGATGCGGCTTTTAGCGTCGATCTCAAGCGTCTTCTCACCAGTTCCCTGAGCATAATCGGCGGGCAGGCTGGCAGTGTCGATCGATATCTTGTAGCTGCCCGATGGAACGCATCTGATAGAATACTTGCCGTCTTTGTCCGTAAGTGCCTGATACTTGCCGAGCTTGACTATAACACCTGGAAGCCCTCGGCCTCCTTGATCGGCGACGACTCCATGGACTCGTCCGCCCCGTGCGGGAGCGCCCAGGTTCCACTTCTTCTGCATAAGAATCCGCAGCACGCGCGGGCTCTTCTCACCTACGCTTGATGTGGGAGAAAGCCTGCCGTAGTCCATAGCAAGGGAACGGCCATCGCTCAGATCGTGCGTGAGTCGCAGTCTCGTCTGATCCAGGTCGAGCACTTTGGGAAACGCGCTGAAGGCTTCTACCTGGGTCGATGGGCTGACGCGGTAGGTGCTTATGAGCTGACGCCACTGCTGACCGTCGCCCCCTGCCCAACGTGTGTTCATTTGCAGGTCCAGGCCAAGCTTGGGGGTCGCGTTGTAGAGTGCGGAGGTCATCATCTCTTTGCTCGCA
Source organism: Armatimonadota bacterium (assembly GCA_038207085.1). Classification (GTDB taxonomy): domain Bacteria; phylum Armatimonadota; class UBA5829; order UBA5829; family DTLH01; genus JBBRAE01. The sequence continues at coordinate 59,393 of JBBRAE010000014.1, read as the reverse complement.
AGACCGGACCAGCCGCTGTAAGGAAGCAGGCCTATCCGCCCGCTGTTTCGGTTTTCATATCGCGACATCACCCGGAGCGGACCAATGGGGATGGTGAGCATCGCCGCGTCAGTGCCTTCTCTGCCGCGACTGGTGCCGTTCGTGGACCTCTCCAAGATCAGATCCATCTCTCTTCTGATAGGAATTCGAAGCGAAATGCTCCGCCACAAACGCTCGCCGTCGGAGTCGTTCGACCGGCTGATCGAACTATACAGACTCAGCCCACCGCCGATATTGATCGATGCGAACGCGCCGCTTCCGTCACCCGTGCGCGCCGGGGTGTTTCTGACATAGCTAAACAGACCGAACTTGCCGTCGTCGAACCTGGAACGCAGCAGCACCGAGCCGTCGCTTGCGATCTCGCCGCCAAACCCCGCGAGTTTGCCGAGGCTAAGCTCGTCCCTGTAAGAAACGACCGGTTTGTGCCCGTTTCCGTTAAAATAGATTGAAAAGGACGGCCATCTGTCACCTCTGCCCTGCCAGGAGTAGCGCAGGCCCTTGGAAGTTCCCCAAATCTCGGTGTATAGTTCTCCGGCCTCAGCCCCCCAGCCATATTCCCTGTCATAGAGCGACAAGCGCCCACTCTGGGTACGAAGTCCACCGTTTTTCACAGCGAACGTCGTGCCTAGAGTGATCTCCTGCCCGCGCAGTTTTCCATACAGCGAAAAATCCCCACCAAAGGGAGCGTCCTGCACGTAACCCAGACCGTAACTTGCGTGCAAACTCTCACGGGTTGCCGGTAGTTTGAGGTCCTGTTCTCTGCCCCGGCCGAGATAGGTCTGGGATGGGGAATAGACGTCGCCATCGCGCTTTTCCGTCAAGGATTTGGCGAGTGTGAACGACTCCCATCCGTCGGCGACCGCACCCTGGGACTTCAACTTTGAGCTGAGTTCAATGCGCCGGGCGACTGAGCCTATGGAATATTTGAGCCCTGCAAGCTCGGCCACCGCATCCACGGAGGCGTACGCCGCGGTTCCCTGCAAGAGCAGTGGACACGACATTCGAACCGACTTTACGCCGGATTCAAAGGTGATCGCGCCATTTCTGGCTTTCCACTCAGAGCCGGAGGTGTCGATGATGGTAACAGCACCCGCCTCGCACCTGACAGTGAGCCCGAGCGCTGGGGCAATTGAGGAGACGTTGATGGATGGCAGGGCGCCCCGGTCGATAGGCGCGCAGGCGGCTGTGATATCCGTCCCGTGCAGGGTTATTCGCCAGGAGGCCTGGCCGGACGCGTGAACGAGCGTAACAACCCCCAGGAGGACTAATGGAATTGTAGTCAGGACAATGAGCTTACTTGCCCTTGACCTGCACGACCTCTCCACGGTTTATATCCATTTCCTTCTGAGCACCGATATAGTGATCGAGCCCAATGTCCAGAATGGTGCGAACAAGATAGCGACCGGATGGAAGCGTAGTCGCATCAGAAAGCTTTACATTGATGATGCCAGTGTTGACAGGTTCAGGCAGAATAGAAGTGCGCGGAATGACTACCACCGCGGCAGGGATCTTCTCCCCCGGGCGTGTGAACTCGAACCGGCCTTCGGCCCCGATCGGGCAGTCGCCGTCATTCAGGAGCTTAACGCTCGCCGAGTTTTTGCCTATCTTGAGTTCTACGATCTTCGCCGAGCGCTTTACCGGAGTAATATAGACAAATATCCCCGTCGAAACCGATGCGACGAACCTTGCACCGACGCCTTGAGGCGCTGAAAGCGGATCGGGAACCTCGTCTATCGTTAGAGCACACCAATAGCCGCCGGGTTTGGCGTCCTTTGGGACCTCGATCGTCACCCGGACTTGAAGCGTGCCTCCGGGGTCGACCGCAGCCTCCACAGGGTTCAGCTTCACCCAACGCGCACACGAGCGTTTGGGGGCGTCGCTTCCGCCCGGCTCACGATAAAAAGACTGCGTACCGTCTTCGTTCTTCCACCAGTCCTCGACTCGCGCCTTGAAGTGGGTCCTGGCCTCTTTGTCCGAAAGAGTGAGCTGGGTAGTGCTGTTCACGACCTGCCCGGGGCTGACTTCGACCTTGATCGACTCAAGAGTCGACATAAAGCTGATGCCCCAGGCGCTGGCCACACTCAGTGTCCCAAGCAGAATTACCAGGTTTCGTGTTGAAAAAAAACGATGCATCTCGCGTGCACCTCCCAATTTCTCTACAAAAGGGGGACCAAGTTGCCCTGATCCCCCTAGCTATTTTTCGAATAACTCTCTTAAGCGCCGATCGACTCGAACTTCCAGCTGATCGTAAGAGTATGGTTACCGGATCGCTTCACCGTGCCTTTGGGGTCGAGTGTGAAGACGAGGTCCGCAGTCGTGGTGGTAGCCGCGTCGGCATCAGCCGTTGCGACCGCTGTATAGCTTGCGTTCGATAGCGTCCCGGATGCTCCGGTGCCGTTGGTCCACGTTGCCGCGTTCCACGATACGTCCGAAGCCGACCACGTGACCGCTCCACCCACTGGAGGGGTAAAGGCAGCAGCACCAGCCTGCACGGACACTTTGAGCTGCTTGGTAGCCGTGGCAAGTGCGATTGCTGTCATGCTTACGCTTGCGCCGCTTGCTACGGTTGCGCTCGAGATATCTTCCACGTTAAATGTGACGCCTGCGGGCACATCAACGGTACACTGCTCACTGACAGTTGCAGTGAGAGTGGTGGTCTGAGCCGTGTTCGGCAGTGTCACTGTGACAGCTGCAAAAGACGGTGGCCCCAAAATCGCGATGGCGACCAAGACCATCGAGATAATTGTCAGTCGCTTGCTCAAGATTATGCCTCCTTGCAATAACACTAAATGGGATAAGCCTTAGGATACTGACTGGGCTGCGGGCAAGCATCCGGCAATCTCCAAAAGCAAAATCGCGGCATCGCCTGCCATCCTGGCTGGCACCCGTGATTTCACCGGCTATTCCAAATGGAATTATCGGAAGAATGTGAAAATTCTGGAGACATGCCAAAACAAGAGGGACATAACAGAGGCGAGGAACAGCATTTCCCCCTTCAGAGCGTCACAAAAGGACGCATCTGTTCGAGCTTCTTCGGGCCGATACCCTTCACCTCAAGAAGCTGCTCCACAGAGCTGAAGCGGCCGACGCGGGTGCGATACTCCATGATTTTCTGCGCGGTAGACGGGCCGACTCCCGGGAGCCGGTCGAGGTCTGAAGGGCCAGCCGTATTGATATTAACCATCGTAGAGCCGGCTTGAGGAACTGCGTATCCCGCTCTGGGAGTTTGCGAAGGCTGCGCGGTCCCCGACTGGTAACTTCCACTCGTGGGCAGGGAGAACTGAACGTTCGCGGGAGGCGGCGCGACGGGTTGGCTTGACGGCACGATGACTTTTTCGCCGTCTTTCAGCCTGGCAGCAAGGTTGATAGCGTCCATATCGGCCTCGGATGTCTGTCCGCCCGCAGCTTTGACGGCGTCGACCACACGGCTTCCGGCCGGAAGTGAGTAGACGCCGCTATTCTTGACGCACCCGGCGACGTGGACCATAACGGTCGGCATATCGCCGTCACGTGAGTACCTTGGCATCTCGCCCGAGGCGTCCACCTCTACCCCGCCGCTTTCGCGGTCCGTAACCGATATCCCGCCTTCAGAGAGCATATCTGCGCGCCCGCTTCTCATCTTGCCGACCGCAAAACCGATCAAGGCAAGTGCGACAAGCGCCAGTATTGCAAGCTGTTGGTTGCGGGAGAACTTGAAATCACCCATTCGCGAACAATCCCTCCAGAATATTCTTACTCCTCGCCCACCTGCTTTCCTTCATTTCCACACATTTTAAGAACTGAACAGTTGAACCTGCGGGGCATGTGCGGTATGATAGAATAGATTTGAGACTCGGATAGAAGAGGCCTGAACATGAACGACAACCGACTAAACTTCGACGATAGCGAACATATTGAACTTGGAAGCGATCTTCTTAAAGATGTAATGCAAGCCACAGAGGCCGCGAAGAAGCGCAAGGCCAGCGATAAGGCGCAGGACACAAAGGTCGCGCAGCAGTCCAAAGACCGCTCGATGATGATGATAATAGTCGCTGCCGCAGCGATAGTGATCTTCCTCGCCGCGTATTTCCTGGTGTTTGCGAAGCAGGGCGGACCCGGTGGAAACTCCGGCGGCGTTGGGACCTACGTCCCGCCGACTACTACACAAAAACAGCAGCCAACAGCGCCATCTACACAGCCAAACTATACTCCTTCGGTGACGCCAAACCCAAACACGCCGCTTTCGGCCCCGCGCACCAACCATTCCGGCCCGATTTCCGAACCCGTCCACCGCAACGGATCCGACACCGTCGACGACGGCTCCGGTCCCGGCAACGGGATGTAAAGCTTTGCTATTTGGGAGTGCGGCGGCTAGATGTCGCTTTGTTCTACGATTACTGATAGTTCCTCGGGTGAGAAGTTATCTATAGTCGGAAGACAAAGCGACATCGAGATGTCGCACTCCACATAACCCCCCACCCCATTCGTGCTGTTCGTCACACAGCAAATTGACTTATCTACCCTGGAAAAGCTATAATGCAGACGATGCTCGGCTGCCATGGTTCAGCTCTGATACAGTATTGGGTATAGAAGAGCAGACAGACGATTTCAGGTTCCACCGAGGGACTTTCCGCTCATTTTCAACTCCGGAGGCAGGTTTGCAGGAAAAGCTCGCGGGCAGCGAGAAAGAACGGTACGTCAACCGGCTTTTTGCTGCGATTGCTCCCAAATACGACCTGCTGAACAGCGTTATCAGCCTTGGTAGACACAAGAAATGGCGACGTACGGCCGTTGCTATGCTTGAGCTTTGTCCCGGGGACTCGGCGATTGATGTCGCTACGGGGACAGGGGACTTCGCAATCGACCTTGCGCGGGCGGTAAAAGAGTCCGGCAGAGTCGTCGCATCAGATTTTTGCCGTCCCATGCTCGATCTTGCGGCTCCCAAAGTCGCGCCATACGAGGCGATTGAGCTTGTGGAGGCGAACGCGGAGCATCTGCCGTTTGAGCCTGACACCTTTGACTGCGCGACGATCGGGTTTGCTCTTCGGAACGTCGCAAGCGTCCCGGCGACTATCGCTGAAATGACAAGGGTAACAAAGCCGGGCGGACGGGTAGTATCACTTGAGATGGTCAGGCCGACCAGGCTGGTTATCACACCGCTTTGGCGGTTGTATTTCTTTAAGATTATGCCGAAGATCGCGCAAGCGTTCGGCGCTGAGCGGGAACCGTACGATTATCTGCCGCAATCGGTGGCAAGGTTCCATTCAAGAGAGGAGTTGGCCGAGGTGTTTCGGGAGTGTGGGCTTGTGCAAGTGACGAGTCGCGCCCTGATGCTCGGTCTTGTCTGTATACATATGGGTATCAAGCGATGAAGGCGCACGTGGAGCGCACAGAACGGGAGACAGGGAGGGTCGATTGGCATTCCTCTATTGCAGGGGAACTCGCCGAGGTCGAACAGCTCCTTATGAAATGCTGCGGGTCGGACGTGCCGACGGTATTCGAGCTCTCCAAGCACCTCGTCACTGCCGGCGGCAAAAGACTTCGACCGGCGCTTGTTATCCTCTCGGCGATTGCCTCGGGCCAGTCCGAGCCTAAAGACAGGCTCGCCCCTATCGCATCGAGCGTCGAGCTTATTCATATGGCCTCCCTTATCCACGACGACGTGATCGACAACTCCGAATCACGGCGCGGACGGGTGACAGCAAACGCTTTCTGGGGGAACAAAGTAAGCGTCCTTAGCGGCGACTGCATGCTCGCCAAAGCGTTTTCTCTGCTTGCAAAAGACGGTGACCAGAAGATTTTGAGCGTCCTTGCCGAGATGACCAACCGCATGAGCGAAAGCGAAGTGCTGCAGGCGCTCTGCGAGGGTGATATCGATATGTGGCGCGAGCACTACTGGAACATCATCCGCCACAAGACCGCCGGGTTCCTCGCTTCCTGCTGCAAGTGCGGCGCTATCCTCTCAGGCGCAAATGACGGGGTTGAGACGGCGCTTTCAGACTTTGGGATGGAGCTAGGCCTCGCGTTTCAGCTCACTGACGACCTCTTGGACATCATCGGCGACCCCGCAGTGACCGGCAAACCCGTCGGAAACGACATCAAGGACGGCAAAGTGACGCTTCCCGTGCTCCTCGCGCTCGACAGCATGGACGAGCCCGAGCAAATCAGGCTGCGCGCCGCGATCAAAGAAGACATTCTCCCTATCGACGAGATCGAGCGCATCATCGAGCTTATCAAGCGCACCGGAGCGGTCGAGATGACCCGCGACCGTGCTAGAAGCTGCGTTGAGCGCGCGGTGTCATCGCTTGATGGGCTCGCCGATTCCACAGCAAAAGAGAGCCTGAAGGCGATCGCCGGGCAGATCATCAACAGGATATGCTAGTGCCCGCTTGACTTAATCCCACGTATACCGTAGCAGGATTCGTGTTCATCCAACACTGGCTCGCCAATCACGTTCGATATCTCGCAGGCGCTCTCCCGTGACCTTGCGGATCGCGTGATCGGCTAACTCTTCCCTGCTGCCTATCCGAACGATCACCTCGCGAAGCATATCCAGCCCGAATCTCTTCACAAGAAAAACCACAAAGCTTCCGGCGAGGTAGTAAGCGGCGTCGAGCAATATCTCGCCCCGGTCGTCGCGATAGTCGTCGTGGCTGATAAGAATATCTTCTATGTGCGCCAAGCTGATCTCTTCTTGCGACCAGCCCGATTCTTCAACGGCCTCACGGCAAAGTTCCTCGGACGCGTCGCCGCAGAGGTGCATCGCAAGCCCTTCGTTGATCCACCTGTTCCCTATCAACTGACCGGCGAGCTCATAGACGGCGAGGTGGGTGAACTCGTGAAGCAGTGTGCTCTCGACTTCCCTTGGCTTGTCGAGATATCTGTAGGGAAAACAGACCTTGTCGATCTCATATTTGTGGGTCGCAAAGCCGTAGGAGCCTGAGATAAAGTCAAGCGGCGCGTCCGGGAGAAAGACCGTGACGAGGATCGGCCTTACGAAGCCGACGCGAAGCGCCTGTCCTATTTGGGCTCTCGCGTCGAGTGCTTTGGCCTTTAGCATCTCGAAAGTCGCGGGGGAGATCGTCTTGGGGACTTCCAGCTGAAGCCCATAGTCGATCTTGTGGATCCGCCCCGCGTCCCGGGCATCTTTTTCGCAGACAAGCGAGTTGTAAAAGGCGGTCCAGCCACCCTCGGGCCAACCCTCGCGCTCGAAGGCGTCGGTAACGACCTGCATTGCGTCATCCAGGCGGTCCTGCTCGTAGAAATCAGATGCAATATTCAGATAGGCGTCGATTGCTGCCACGGCTAGTGCTCGTGTCCGATGCCGAGCATCTTCAGGGCAATGCTCGTGGCAAGGATCGCCGCAAAACCAAATATCGCGTAGCCGATGATCGACTTTCGCTCGTGTTCCTTCATCTCGGTAATCAAGGCGAAGCCTACTATGTAGAGGAAGCTACCAGCGACAAGGCCGAGATGGATGCCGATCCAGTGGCTGTCAGGGGACAGCCCTCGAAGCGCGACCAGACCGAGAAACGCGCCGAGGCCGGTCGTCATCTCGATCAGGATCGTCAGCGCAAGCGCCTTCCAACGCGTAATCCCGGCTAGCCGCGCCACCGAAACGAGCGCAAGCCCCTCGGGAACCTTGTGGTAAGAGACGGCAAAGAGTATGAGTATTGCAAGCTGCTCCATCCCCGCCTGGGAGCTGATCGCGATGCCGAGGCCGTCGACTGTGCTGTGGATGCCGAGGGCGACCATCAAGAGGATCCCAAGCCGCAGGTATCCGCGCTGGTGCTCGACCGCCGACGCTGCACATGCCGGGCAGACGTATGAAACATACTTGCCGATCAGATAGAAGAAGACTATCCCGACGACAGTCGCGCCAAGCATCGGCCCCCAGCCGCTGATCTCAAGCGCCTCGGGCATGATGTCGACCGCTGTAACTGACAAAAGAGCGCCTGCAGCAAAGCTGACGAGCGCGCAGAGCGTCTTGTGGCTTGTTTTTTTCCACAAAACACCGACAAGACCGCCCAAACCCGCGGCCACCATCGCAATAATCGCCCTAAGAAAAACAAGATGAGTAGTTTCCGACACGTTACCTCCAGCAGCATAAACGGGACCGATTATCTGACCCGCAGCAGTCTCATTCCATTTAGAATAACAAGCAGTGCGCTTCCTTCGTGGCCGATGATGCCCAGGGTAAGGCTGAGCTTACCGGCGAGTGTCAGGGAAACGAGCGCAATCACGGCAAACACGGCAAAACCAACATTCTGTTTGATAATCCGAAGCGCCCGACGGCTCAAGGCCACGCCGTAGGGTAGCATCGTAAGGTCGTCGGCCATCAGGGCGACATCGGCGGTCTCAAGCGCGGCGGGAGAGCCTGCGCCTCCCATCGCGACACCAACGGTCGCCGCGGCAAGAGCGGGCGCATCGTTGATGCCGTCGCCGATCATAGCAACGCTTCCGTGCCTGGCGACGAGCTCGCGTATACGTTCTACCTTCTCCTCAGGCAGAAGTTCGGCCTCGACCACATCTATGCCAAGGTGTGAGGCGACTGCATGGGCAGTCACTGAGTTGTCGCCGGTCAGCATCACCGTGCGCTCAATCCCCGAACGCTTGAGCATCGCGACCGCTTCAGCGCTTCCTTCGCGAACCGTGTCGGAGGCGGCGATGATCCCGATCACCCTACCCTCGCAGATGACAAACATCAAAGTCTTGCCCGCGGAGCGAAGCCCGGAGACGGTGTCACCATCCGGGACGCTTACCCCGAGCCGTTCTAGCATGCGAGGGTTGCCGATATGGCAGACCCGGTTATCGATGATCCCGCGAGCGCCAAGACCGGGGATCGCCTCAAAATACGTAAGACTGTAAGGCTCTATGCCGTCGGACTCCGCGCGCCTGAGGATCGCCTCGGCAAGCGGGTGCTCGGAGCGGCTTTCGATCGTCGCCGCCACTCGAAGCACTTCTTCACGTTCGGTGTCGAAGGCGATGACGTCGGTCACATCGAGCAGTCCGTTTGTGAGCGTGCCGGTCTTGTCGAACGCTACGACCCGAACGCGCCCGAGTTCCTCAAGATATGCCCCACCCTTCAGAAGCACGCCGTTTCGTGCAGCGTTTCCTATAGCTGCGACGATTGCAACCGGGGTCGATATCACAAGCGCACACGGGCAAGAGACTACCAAGAGCACAAGCGCGTTTCGGAACAGCGCAGAGTTGCCCGTCACAAGCGCCGCAAGCCCAAGCGTGAACGCGAGGCCGACCACCACCGGCGTATACAACCGACCAAAGCGCTCGCTGAACTGCTGTGAGGGAGCTTTCTGGGCCTGAGCATCCTCAACCATGTGAATAATTCGAGAGAGCGTGTCGTCGCCGACAAGCCGCGTCACCCGTATCTCCATCGAACCGCGCTGATTGATCGTTCCGGCATAGACCGAAGCGCCGACTGTCTTTTCCCGGGGGACAGACTCGCCGGTAATCGCCGACTCATCTACCGATGAAAGCCCAGAGGCGACGACGCCGTCCATCGGGATCTTCTCACCTGGGCGAACGACGATCGTTTCGCCGACCACAATACCCTCTACGGGTGCGTGGACCTCTTTGCCGTCGCGAAGCACGTGGGCCTCGCGGGGAGCAATATCAATCAAACTTCGAATCGAGTTGCGCGTGCGCTCGACCGTGTAGCTCTCAAGCGCCGAGCCGAGCGAGAACAAGAAGAGCACTGCGGCAGCGTCTGCCCATTCGGCCGCCTGCCCCTGCCACTCCGCAAGCGCGATTGCGCCGATGGCGGCGAGCGTCATCAAAAAATTGGTGTCCATCGTCCGAGCCCGCAGGCTGAGGAACCCGGCGCGCGCGGGGTAGAACCCGCCGGAGAGTATCGCGACGCAGAACAAAACTTTGGCCGTAAGCCCGCCCGCGCCAGCCCAAAGAGCGATGAGACCCGCAGCGAGGAACATGCCGGAGACGGCGGTCAGGACTGCCTTACGGTTCATCCACAAAGGCTTGGCAGCCGCTCCACCCAGAGCTTCACTGGGTTCTGTTACCTCATAGCCGAGATTCTGCACGCGCTCGATGATCGCGCTGTGATCCAGGCGTTCCGGCTCGTATTCAACCGACAAAATGGAAGTCGCGTAGTTCAGGTTCGCCCAGAGAACGCCCTGCATCCGCCCGACGGCTTTTTCTATCTTGAGCGCGCAGTCGGGGCAATCGAGCCCTCCGATTCGGACGGTGTCGTGCGCGAACCTTTCGGCGACCTCGACGCCAAGTAGCCGCGCCCGGTCCTCGATGCGCTCGATCGAAACCAGGTTGGCATCATAGGCGAGCATGATCTTCAGGCGCTTGGTGTCGACTTTCACATCGGTCACGCCGTCGATTTCAAGCATCGCGCTTTGCAGCCGATCAAGACAGCGTTCGCAGTCACCGTAGTAGTCCGGCAGTATCACCGGTATATCAAGAGTTTTAGTTTCCAACTGATCAGTAAGTGCGCCTCCCATACGCGCGGACATAAAAGGTTACCACAGACTGACCGTGGCGGCAAGGAGCCAATAGCTTTATCCCTCAAGCTCGACAATCCTAAACAGCAGAACGGCCCGGAGACCGAAGTCCCCGGGCCAGGCGTCACCTACAGGCCGGCTGTGACTAAATCGCTTAGCACCGACAGCCTTCCAGCGCTTCAATAACCAAAGTTTCAGACAAATACTCGCCATCAGGCAGTTGACCGATAAACTCGACGACTTCCTCGGGAGCCCCCTCAACCTCTGCCGTGTCTATCAACTCCTGCCTGGTGCAAGGATATTCACACCCCTGGATAAAGGCTGCAGCTTCGGCTATAACTTCCTGCTCCAATACCATCACCCCACTTCGCAATACGTTCACATTTATTGCATACCCAGTACAACAAATTATGCGAGCCTGGGCGCTAACCCGCGTTATTCGGTAAGCGAATAGAGTGAGCTAACCCGCTTTATTCGTGAAGCGAATAAAGCTCTTGCTAAGAGAGCATCATTCACGCTTCTCGTGAATAATGCGGGCTAACCGGTGGTGAGGCGTTCGGCGGCGTCGATCTGGGGCCGGGTGCCCATAACTATAAGCTCATCGCCCTCTTCGATCGTCATATCTGGTTCGGGGTTTGCGAAAAGCTCCCCACCCCACCGACGGACCGCGAGCACGAGGGCGCCGGTCTGAGCTCTAAGGCCGCTTTCTCGGATGCTTTTGCCGACAAGAGTCGACGCACCGCCGACAACGAGGTTGAACAGGTCGACATCGGGGACCTCACCGTGCTCGACCACTTCGAGGAATTCTATCACCCTCGGACGCATCGCCGCAAGCGCCATCCGGTGGCCTCCGAGGATGTAGGGGGAGATCACGCGGTCGGCCCCGGCGCGCCGAAGTTTGTCCTCGTTGTCATGGCGAATTGAACGGGCGACTATATAGAGGTGGCGGCTCAAACCGCGCGCAGTGAGGACGATAAAGACGTTTTCTTCGTCGGTCGCGGTGACTGAGACGAGGCAGCGGGCGCGGGCGATCCCGGCGGCTTGAAGAACCGCATCTTCGGTTGCCTTTCCAACCACGTGAGGCACGTTTTCCCTGATCAGCTTCGGAAGCTGTTCAGGGTTCCACTCGACAACAACGCAGGGCAACCCCTCACGGGAGAGGTCTTGGACGATCTGCTGGCCCATCCGCCCGTAGCCGCAGATGATGAAGTGGTCGGCCACGGCCTCGATCTCCCGGTCCATCTGCTTGCGGCGTTCCTCAGCATCGACCGAGCTCAATATGTCAGCGGCCTGGCTGGCGGCGTCTGAGAACGGGACGAAGACTACGTCCGCGCTCGGCCGCAGGTCTCCCGCCTCCCCTTCCGTCTGAGCGGTGACGGCGATGCTTCCGGTAAACCCGTGGCTTCGAAGCGAGTGCATCAAAGAGACGTTGATGTCCCTGTCCCGAATGGAGCTTACGACCCAGCGAGCACTCGAAAGCGGCAAAGCGGCGGGGAACTCGGGGTCTTCTGCATCGCCGAAGACGGCGGGGCGACCGGAATTGTTCCAGTTCGCGACCGCTTGAGGGTCAAAATCGACGCCGAGCACCGGTCTTCCCTGATGGGAGAGATGCCGGGCGATGCTGCTTCCGTAACGACCGAGTCCGAACATAATAACCTCCGCTTTTTCAGGCAGGTGACCCTCAGAGTAGGCGAGTCTCTCACGGCTCAGCGCCTTTCTTTCAAAGACTTTGAGATAAGGCGCAAGTCGGTCGTAGAGCGCCTCGCTTGCGGTGATGAGATAGGCCGACACCGCGATCGTGACGAGCCCGACGAGCGTGATAAGCCCCACGATGTCCTCGCCGATGTGCCCAAGCAATAGCCCAAGCGCGGCGAGAATCAGTGAAAACTCGCTGATCTGGGCGATGTAGAGCCCGGAAAGAAACCCCGTGCGCCTCCTGTAGCCCATCGCGCCTAGAATTGCGAGCATAATCAAAGGCTTTCCGATGAGCACAAACGCCGACAACAGCATCGCCGCCCATACCTGCGAGCCAAGAGTGCCGAGGTCGAGGCGAATGCCGAGATCGACAAAGAAGAAGAGCAGCAGGAAGTCCCTGAGACTCACCAGCCGGGCCGCGAGGACTTCTCTATACTCAGTAGAGGCAAGCGTCACCCCCGCCAGAAACGCGCCGACCTCCTTGCTGAACCCCATAGCAGACGCAAGGCTCGCAAGAGCGATCGCCCAGGCAATCGCAGAGAGCACCAAGAGCTCAGGGGTCCGAGCGACAAAGCCGATCACCCTCGGCAGAATGAAATACATAAACACCGCAAGCGCCGCAAATAGCGCAACTCCGCGCAGGGCGATCTGAAGGATTCGCAGGCCTATCCCACCGCTGCCCTCCTGCCCGAGGCCTGAGAGAACAACCATCGCAAGCACAACCAGAATATCTTGCACGATCAAGAGTCCTATTGCGATCCTGCCGTGAAGGGAGTCGGTCTCACGCTTGTCCGAGAGCATCTTGACCACGATGATCGTGCTCGAAAACGACAGCGCAATCCCCGTGTAAAGCGCTGAAACCGTGCCCAGCCCAAGCCCAAGCGCGATCAGAAACGCAATCACGCCGGTAAGCGCAACCTGTCCGATACCGGTCGCAAGCGAGACGAGCCCCATACTCCTGATCAGCCCAACATCGAGCTTCAGGCCGACTACAAAGAGCAGGAGCGACAGGCCGAGTTCGGCCAAGAGCTGGATGGACTTGTCCGAAGTCGTCCACCCCAACACCGAAGGCCCCGCGAGGATCCCAACCGCGACAAAGGCGACAACGAGCGGCTGGCGCAACCGAAGCGCGATCGCACCAAACACCGCCGCCGCAAGGAGCAGCAGCGCCGTTTGCCCGAATATATTCCCCGCTATCGGATCGTGCATATATCCTCTCGTAATAGCTTACAGGCAAGCTCAACTAGTGACATTTTGCAGGTTCCCACAATCGAGGTCGCTGCAAACATTTTGACTTGAAGCACAATCCCAATAAAAATCTCACGCTTGCATGCTTGAAACTTCTTGTGACGTGGTATAATGTAAGCAGCTTAACTACTAAGGTGCTTATACTCTTATGGAACAGGCTGCGCTTACAAGAGAATCGGTGGAATACCTTAAAATACTCGCCGACGTTTTTGCCGAGCTTGTGACCAAAGTCACCGAAGAGGATGGTCGAGCAAACGGGGACGTTACCCCATCGCTCGCGCAGTGCCTGGAGTATCTTTACCTGCACGGGCCTTCCCCTATTCGAAAGATCGCCCTGGGGCTCTCGATCTCGGTTCCGGCGGTGAGCCAGCTCGTTGAGCGGCTCGTAGGCAAAGAGCTCGTCACACGCGAGCACAGTGAGGACGACCGAAGGCTCGCACGTGTTGAGCTGACAGACGTGGGGCGAAAGTGGATCGTGCAGGCTAGGCTTTCGCGGATGGAATGGCTAAGAGCAATCCTCGGAATGATGAACGACGAGCGACGCAGCTCACTTGTCGACAGCCTTGAGGAGTTTATCAAGCTCGCCCTGGAAACAAACGGGCACGTGGATGAAGCGTGCGCGCGGTGCGGCATCGATCACCTCGCGTTCTGCGTAGTAGGCCAGGCCCACCAGAGAGTCACTGGCGAGCCGATGGAGAAATACTGATGTTCAACAAAAATGCGTCTGCCGAAGAGCTGATTCCGGGCGTAAAATACGTGATAGCCGTTGCAAGCGGCAAGGGTGGAGTCGGAAAGTCGACCATATCGGTCAACCTCGCGCTTGCCCTTGCGAACCAGGGCGCGAAGGTCGGGCTGATGGACGCCGATATCTACGGGCCGAGCCTCCCGAGACTTATGGGAGTGATGGAACACCCCCGGGCGCTTGATGACAAGATCGTCCCGATCGAGCGGCATGGCATCAAGATCATGTCGCTTGGGTTTCTTATGCCCGAGGACGCGGCGGTGATCTGGAGAGGCCCGATGGTCTCAGGCGCGATCAAGCAGATGCTTTCGGACGTTCTTTGGGGCGAGCTCGATTATCTGGTCGTGGACCTGCCGCCCGGAACCGGCGACGCGCAGCTCACGCTCGCTCAGTCGGTGCCTATCACTGGAGTCGTCGTAGTCTCGACCTCTCAGGATATGGCGCTTTCTATTGCGATCAAGGCCGCGGAGATGTTCCGCAAGATGGACGTGCCGATTTTGGGTATCGTCGAGAACATGAGCTATTTCGTCTGCCCGCACTGCGAGGGCCAAACTGAGATCTTCAGCCGGGGCGGTGTCCACGTTGCAGCGACAAAGTTGGACATACCTGTGCTGGGACACATCCCGCTTGAGCCTGAGACGGTGATCGACAGCGACCGGGGAATCCCGACAGTTATCGCAAGGCCGACTTCGGCACAGGCTGAGGCGTTTCGAGAGGTCGCGCGAAATGTAGAGGAAAGAACAGGTTTTGTATCGAATATCGAGCCGACATCAAGCGGCTGAACGTAGTTAACGGAGGTATCATAGTATGAGCGGACAGTACAGCCCACAGGTTATGGAACACTTCGCCAACCCCCGCAATGTCGGGGAGATCGACAACCCCGACGGCGTCGGAACGGTCGGCAACCCCACCTGTGGCGATATCATGAAGATGTTTATCAAAGTCGACGACAACGTCATAACCGATGTGAAGTTCAAAACGTTCGGCTGTGGTGCGGCGATCGCGACAAGCAGTATGGCGACGGAGCTTATCAAGGGTAAAACCCTCGATGAGGCCCTGCAGCTCACTAACAAGGCCGTTGCAGAGGCGCTTGGCGGGCTTCCCCCGGTCAAGATGCACTGCTCGGTACTCGCCGAAGAGGCGGTCCAGGCTGCTATCGACGATTATCTTACCAAGACAACCGGCAAGGGTCTTGACCTGAAGCCGCATGACCATTCACACGATCACGATCACGAATAATTTCGAATTGAACATGCGGCAAAAGCCGCGAAAGGAGCCAACATGTCAGAAGATCTTAGAGAAAGAGTAGAAAAATCACTTGAGGGCATCAGGCCCGCACTTCAGCTTGACGGTGGAGACGTAAGACTCGTCGAGATAGACCCCGACGGCACTGTGAAGGTCGAACTTCAGGGAGCATGCCACGGATGCCCGATGGCGGCTATGACCCTTCAGATGGGTATAGAAAGAATGCTCAAGAAAGACGTTCCGGAGATAAAGGGCGTCGAAGCTGTTTCCGGGCTGTTCGAATAGACCTGTATCGCGCCAGTTTCTCCGGTCATGGGACGAAAGTGTAAATGGCAAGAACCGACATTTACATGGGAGTTGTGTTATGTCACTCGTTGCTGAACTTAACGGGCTGCTAAGCAAGACCAGAGGCGCGCTTGAAGCGACTCAGATCATGGCCGAAGAAATACACCGGCTCGACCCGGATATGGATAGTGGGCTGGAGGATATCATCGACAACGAACGGTGGTCATCCTCCGGCCTTTACCACAGGATAAGCCAACTCGACGGCACCCCCAACATCGAGACAAGTGACTTCGCCGCCGAGATCGGTGACAAAGATGACATCAACGCGAGAATCAACTTCCTTTGCAGCTATCAGCAGATGGTCGTGCACGATATCAGGCGGATTATGGGTCAGGGAGACATAGACGAAACGACTTGGCAGCTATTGACCGAGATGCGCGACATCCACCACGCCAACGCCCGTTGGTGCGAAAGAGTGCTCGCAAAGCGATAAAGCCCGATCTGGTCCAGGATCAAAGCAGGTGGCACTGCCGGCAGCCGGTGGAACTGCCGCTCCAGGTCTGCCCGAAGGCCTCGGAGCTACCGTGGGCTTTGTGGCAGGAGAGACAGAATACACCGTTCGCGGACGGGTTGATTGATTTTGCCGAAGAAAATGTCGTCGCCCCACTTGTGACGAATGGGACGCGCGTTGCGCCGTCGAAACCGAGTCCGATCCCGCCGGTCCAATGTGTCGGTGAGGTGATCGACTTTGCCCCGCCATTTGATATCGAGTTGGTCGAGCCACGTTCACTGTCGTAGGACGGGTGCCTGAAGTGGTCGCCGCTCTGCCCCACGTTAGAACTCCCCGAGAACCCGTGATGGCAATCCACGCAGACGCTCGTAACCTCACGCACGCCGTCGCCGTTTGACGCGCCGTAGGAGACCCTGGAAGACTCGTAGCGGGCCATACCTGTGGCTCCGGGGTCGACGAACAGTCCGAACTGCGGCTCGGCACCGGGCGCGGAAGCCCATTTCAGGTTGCGTGGCCTGCCGTTGCCGTGTGGGTCGTGGCAGTCGATGCAGGTGACGGCTGCAATTGCCTTGTCGCGTCCGTGGCAACGGTCGCAGAGCGGGCCGAGGTTCCTGCCCAGGTTGTGACCGCGAAACGATGCGCCGGTTGACTCGTCAAAGAACCCGCCGGAGCGGTCGGAGAGCCCGTTTGCGTCGGAGCCTACGACATCGGGGACGCCGGAGTGGGAGTCGTGACACCTGAGACAGACATCGAGCGGGTCGACATCGTTCAGGGCGTTTGACGAGCCCTTGTCCGAGCCAATGTGCAAACTGTGGCAGTCCGTGCAGACCAGGGTCGCGCCGTTGTGGTAAGGCAAAGGCGACATTGGGGACGCCGCGCGCGACATCGGCCTGTGAAGCGGCGATGCCGCCGCAGAGAGCACGGATACCGTGAAGACAAGCACAATATATAGAACACGCAAAGGGCTGTACCTCAGAAACTGTGTTGCATGTATCCTATTCCACTTCAAACACCTTGCCTGGAGAAGGTAATTCCCGGAGTGTCCAGTAAAATTGCAGGGTACACTAAAACGGGACGAAACAATCGTCATGGAGGCTGAAATGAGGCTCTTTGATGATGCCGCCGATAAGGAAACGGCGCTTTCGGAACTGAAAGAACGTGCCCAGGTGCTTCTGCCAAGTGCCTGTGAGGCGGGACACGGGCTTGTTTGGGGTGAAGGTTCGCCATACGCACGAATCGCGATCGTCGGAGAAGCGCCCGGGGACAAGGAAGATAAACTCGGGCGTCCGTTCGTCGACCCGGCGGGCATCCTGCGTCAACTCGACGAGTCCTGGTACCGCCGATTAGGGGAGTTTCGCCGTGATCTCGCCCTTGTCGCCGACGAGGTGCGGAAAGCTGCGTGATTTTTGGGAAGCAGGGGCTGGGGATTAGCTTCGGGGAGATTGGCGGGTGTCGAGGGTTTGGGTGGAGCGCACGTTTCGAGAGCCTCAACGTGATGGGTTTTGGATTGATCAAATATGAGAGATAGTGGTCGCTCATCCTTCGTGCTTCGAGAGCCTCAGCAGACGCTTCGCTGCTCAAGATGGCGGTGTATAGCCTCAGGGCATAGGTACGATCTCTCACATTTCACCCAAGCCAACCCCTCACCCTGAGGCTCTCGAAGGGTGCGCTAGACACATCTATCAATGTATAACATCAAATGGAAGCTAATCAGGCCTCCCAATCTCGTTATCCCCCACCCTCAGCCTCCATCCCACAAAAAATACCTGTGGAAAACGGAGTAAATCTGCTTACCTGGTACGATTCTTGCAGGGATTATTACCGGGAGTTAACGGAAGTCAGGACAGCTCCTGGGGCATTCTGGTCAATGCTTGAAAGGGATTCGAAACACTATGTTGAAGTGCTTCTGGTGCGGGACAATTAACGAGAAACACACCGACGTCTGCTGCTCGTGCAAACGCAAGCTGGAGTGGTCTCACTTCTTTAAAGCGCTGCTCAAGCCGTCCGTTGGGTGCCTCCTTGGCAACGAGGATATGCACGAACACGAGGAGCTTGTCGGGGCCGGAGCGACGCCTGATCACTTGCCGTAGTTAGCCGTTAGGACTACGCCGCCTGTTCGGTAGATTGAGATAGCGCCGAGCGCAGCCGTGAGTTTTCTATCGAGGGAGAAACCGCTGCGGCGATCGACTGCAACAGGTCGGACTGCGCGTCTGAGATGTTTTCTACACCGTGGAGGTAGAGAGCCACCACGCCTATCTGCCGGTTTCTATACGGAAGTGGCACCGATACGACTATCCCATCCGCCTGCGCAACCGTCCTCCAAGGCAAGAACTCCACGTCTGAGAAGATATCCGTCACCAACTGGATTTCACCGCTTGCGAAAGCACGCGCGGTGTGGCCGGAGTGAAACCCCCGCCTGCGGTCAGGACGCATCGAACACACTTTGCCGACCGCGACCGTCGGGTCATCGATCCCGGCAGTCGCAGCTATCACCAACTCCTCGTCAGTATCCCCGGCAAGATATACCGCTGCTGCGGTTGCGCCGAAGTTCTCCGCCATCCCTCTGACAAGCGCGTCTGTGAGCTCCTCAAGGTTCGTTGCGCCAACGAGTGACCACGACACACGCTGCATCGACTGAAGCTCTGTCATCTTTTCGGTGGCCTGCCGGTGGGTCTGCTCGTTTGCAAGCCCAAGGCCAAGGAGCAACGCCCCAATCCCAGCAAGCTCCAGCCCCGTGATCTGCCACCACATGGACTGATGAGTCAGATAGCAAAATATCGCAAGTACGCGGCCGGTGAATACGGCAATCGCCCAATAACCCGCGGGAGCCACAATCTCATCGTGCTCCTCCCGAGCGAGTCGGCGGACGCGGAAGATGAACACGCCAAGCGCAAGGGCCGAACATACCTCGACCGCGAGGTTGGCGTTCACGCTGGTCGCGCCGATCAGTCGTCCTATCAGCTCAAAGCCGCCAATCCGCCACACCGAGCCCAGGATAGTCAGCATCAAGAACCCTTTGAAGAACGTCTTCAAGCTACCGATGCGGTGTCCCCTGGCCCGAGCGCGCGAAGCATAGGCCGAAGCAAGCAGAACTACCGTCGCAACAGGCAGAATGCCGAGCCTGAACAGCTCAAGATAGGCGCCGATCATCGGGTTTGACCCAAAGTGGGAGTTCTCTACTACCCCAGCAAGGCCCGAAAGCGTGAGAGCGCCGAAACCGAGGGTAAACAGAAACCAACTGGGCCAGCGCGAGTAGATCAGCCTTAGTAGACAGTGGAAAAAGGCGAGCAAGTAGGAAACGGCGTTTACTGCAAAGAAAGCCGTTATCGGGGTCGGACCGGGCGCAGGAAGGGCCCGACCGAAGACGCACGACAGCACAGCGAACAAAGCAAGCGCTCCGAACCAGACACTCAGTTTTGCAACCAAGCCTCGCCTAGCGCCTTGTGCTTCCTGCTCTCCGACTAGCCGATTTCCAATCGTATTCACAACTCTACTGCCATCCCGGTGACGATCCATTTCATGTTGATTGTCGGCATAATTCCGGCGAGAATTTACTGCAATCTGCATACGGTTGCCCATGTCACCTCAGACATACTATTGCGGTCGAGTTTGATCAGTGTTGAAATCGTTTCTGATGTTTCGCGCTACAGGCTGGTGGGTAACTCACTTCCCATACAGGTGGGAATAACCACCCATTGGGGTGATGCTCGCGGAGGCGGTCGAATAGCAGTGGAAGCACGCTTGAGATCAAACTCCGGCAGCGCGACGCCGGACAAACGCAAAGAAACATTTTCGGCAGTTATCCCGTTATTTAACGAAGATGAGAACCTGGAGCCACTCTATTACGAGCTGTCCGAGGCGCTGGGGTCGCTTGGCGGCGACTACGAGATTCTTTTCACCAATGACGGCAGCACAGACAACTCATCCGAAGCGCTTGCAAGGATATGGGCTTTGCATAATGAAGTTCCCGCAGCAGCGGGAGATTGTACGGCTGCTGCGGGAACTAAGCTCTCTTAGACTTGATAAGTGGGACGAAACGAAGCGTTCCTGCCGCATACAAAATCTGCGCACGGGGTCTGGAGACCGGGCGCGATCTAGATGTTGCATCATATCGATAGAGAAAGGTTGTTTCATGCGCATCGCAATCATCGGACCGGTTTATCCTTTTCGGGGGGGAATCGCGCACTACACGGCGCTGCTTTACTCAAGCCTTGCCAAGCGGCACGAGGTGAAGGTCGTGTCGCTTTCGCGCCAGTATCCGAGCATCCTGTTCCCCGGAAAGCGGCAGACCGACCACAGTTCGGTGAAGTTTGCGGTGCCGGAGGCGGAGGCACTCGTTGACTCGATGAACCCCGCCTCCTGGATCCGGGCGGTCCGCCGGATCAAGTCTTTTGAGCCGGACCTGGTGATCATCCAGTGGTGGCACCCGTTCTTTGCGCCGGCCTTCAGGGACATCGCCGCGCGCCTGCGGAAGTTCACCAGGGTGATGTTTCTCTGCCACAACGTCCTGCCTCACGAACAGACAGGGCCGGTCAAGGCGTTCTCCAGGGCTGCGCTATCCAAAGGCGACATGTTCGTCGTCCACTCAGAAGAAGACCTTTGCAACCTGAAAGCTATGATCCCGGACGCGCAAGTGAAGAAGGCGAGGCACCCCACCTACGAGGTGTTCGCCCAGGGGCCGATCTCCGAGCTCGACAGTCACAAGTCTGAAGCACGAAGGCGGCTCAATCTCAAGGAAAAAGAACGGGTAGTGCTCTTCTTCGGGCTGGTGCGCGAGTATAAGGGGCTGCGCTACCTCGTGCAGGCGATGCCCGAGGTTCTTCAGAACATCGACGCTACGCTTATGGTAGCAGGCGAGTTCTATGAGTCCTATGACAAGTATACCAGACTCATCAAAGAGCTCGATATCGTGGGCAGAGTGCATCTTAGAAACGAGTATGTCCCGAATGAGAACGTCGCTGACTATTTCCTTGCTGCGGACGTGGTCGTGCTGCCTTATGTGTCGGCGACCCAGAGCGGGATCGCGCAGATTGCTTACGGGCTCGATCGCCCCGTCATCACGACAAGCGTCGGAGGGCTTCCTGAGACTGTGAAAGACGGCGAAACCGGCTATGTGGTGCGCCCGCTTGACTCCAAAGCGATCGCCGAGGCTATAGTGCGGTTCTTCAGAGAAAACAAGGCCGAGGAGTTCGCCCACAACATCAGAAACTTCCGTGAGGTATTCTCCTGGGACCGGATGACCGAAACGATCGAAAGCCTTGCATCGCGGGAGGATCACGTAGCATGCTAGTGCTCGTAACCGGAACTACGGGGTTCATCGTCCGACACCGGGTACAGGCGCTGGTCAGGCCGACATCCGACCGCACCGCGCTGGAAAATCGACCGACAGGAGCCTATGAGCGGACCAAATGCGAAGGGGAAAAGGCGGCGTTTGCGGCGAAGATCGCGGCACTCGGTGCGGAGATCACTGGCAAGGTGCTCTCAAGAGAGCCGAAGTTCACCCGTTACCAGGTGGATTTCTTTGCTCGAACCCATGCCTCAGACATATCAAAAGCGCAGCAAATGCTCGGATATCAGCCAAAGGTCGAGCTGCCCGAAGGAATAATGCGAATGGTGGGTTGGTATAGGGAACGGGGGCTAATCTAAGAACCCATAGGACCGACAAGACTTAGAGCGTATCTGAGAAATCCCGATTGTAGTGGCCGGTCGCCGTGCCGGCCATCAGCGCCTACGGCGCAATCTCGTATCAATGTTCAATTGGTACGAATTTCCACCGTTTTCCGGCTACTTCGGAGCCGATGGCCGTCACGGCGGACGGCCACTACACTTCTCAGACACGCTCTTGGCAGAACACGCGCGCTCGACCAAGCGGAAGTTCAACATCTGACACAGTTCAATGAGAGGCGACAAATGGCTGTTTATCTGGACGCAGTCCACGATTACGACCTCGATCGGATCGAGGGGATAATAGAACGTGCAGTAAAAGAACTCAATATCGACCTAAGCGGTGCAAAGACTGCGGTGATCAAGCCGAACCTGGTCCAGGCGATGGCACCTGATTCGGGAATCGTCACCCACCCCGTCGTCATCGAGGCGATCATCAACATTCTGCGCGACTATGGGGTCCGCCAGATCACCATCGCCGAAGCTCCGGCGCTTGGGATACCTGCAAGCAGATCATTTGCCGCCGCCAAGTACATCGAGCTTGCACAGACCAAACGTGTGCAGCTCGTCGACCTGATGGAGTGCTCCCGGACACACGTGCACGCGGGCTACGGCTATGAAAACGTCCCAAACGTCTTTGAGGACTCCGACCTCGCCCACTACTTCAGCGGGCATCTCTCTATCCCAAACTTGATCCTTGAGTCGGACCTCTACATCAACGTCCCAAAGCTAAAGACCCACAACCGCACCACCGTCACCCTTGCGATGAAAAACCAGTGGGGGCTGCTTTCATTTCGGGATAGACAATCGTATCACAGGATCGGACTGCACGAACCCATCGCCCAGATCGCCCGGGCCGTGAAACCCAATATGACCATAGTAGACGGCGTCGTTGGTCTCGAAGGAAATGGGCCGATTCTTGGAGAACCCGTCGCAGTCGGGGCGATGCTCGTTGGCAAGTCGATGGTCGAAACCGACATAGTCGGAAGCGCGCTTATGGGACAGGACCCCCGCGAAGTGATTCACATCAACAAAGCCGTCGACCTCGGGCTCGGTGATTGGGACGTCGACGTGCGAGGAGAACGAGTGGAAGACCTCGCGGTCAAGTTCGACCCCGCCCCTCAGGACGTCAAACGAAACTACAATTTTTACCTCTGGAGGAACCACCGCGCCTGCCACCTCGACGACGACGCCTTCGTCCGCGCAGCGAAACTTGCCCGCAGACACCCCAGATACTGGATGTTCTTCGTCAAGCTCTGGTACTACACGTTCTTCAGGCGAATAGATGTGGTCCGCGGGCGCGGGATGCAAACACCCGAGTTCAAGCGCGGCCAAAAGATCATCATAAGCGGCGACTGCGCCCGCGAGGTGCTAGACAACTTCGAGGATATCCCGAAAAACGTGATACACATTCCGGGCTGCCCACCGAAGCCCGAGGATATCATCAAAGCGATCATCAGGATGTGAGGACAGACTTGGCAGTCGCACGAAAAGAAGCAATTACGAGTCGCGAGGACAGCGTAGGTCGGGGAATGTTCTCCCTGATGGCGGCTCAGCTCGTCCTTATGGCGGGTGGTTACGCCGTCCACTTCTTCGTTGCGCGCAGGCTCGGCCCAAGCGATTACGGCACGCTCGGGGTTGTGATGGCGTTTCTGATATGGGCGGAGGTGTCGCTTACTGGGGGCTTCCCATACGCGATCAGGAAGTTCGGGTCGGAGAACTCCTCCCTTGTCCCAGCAATCGCCCGAGCCGCTATAAGAGGGCAGTTTATCCACTCGATGCTGCTATTTGCCTTGGCGATGGCGGCGGCTCCGTTTGTCGCAAAGCTCTTACGCGACCCCAAACTCACGGCGCTGATCAGGCTTGCGTCGCTTGATATACCCGTGTTTGCGTTCTATTTCTGTTATACGGCGGTGCTCAACTGCAGGAGGCGTTATACCCTTCAGTCGGGCGCGATGATGGCCTACGCGGCTTGCAAAGTCGGGACGATGCTTACTTTGGTCGCCCTGGGCTTTGGGGTTGCCGGTGCGCTTGTCGGGAACATTCTGGCCTCGGTCGCGGGGCTTGGGGCGGCGCTAGTGTTCGCGGGAGGGCTCCCAAAGGCGCAGGGATACCCAATTCGCGAGCTTGTGAAGTTTGCAGGGGGGACATCGGCTCTGGCGGTCACTTTCACACTGCTTGTCAGTATAGACCTGTTTGCGGTAAAGGCGTTTATGTCCAACCCCGACGACGTGGGGTTCTACACCGCAGCGAGCGCCCTTGCCAAAGCGCCGTTCATGGTGTTTCTAGGCATCGCGACGGCGACGCTTCCCGCGCTTTCGAGGGCTTGGCACGAGGATGACCCGGACGAGTTCCGTGCCCACCTCGTCCGGGCGCTTCGAACCCATCTCCTGCTCGCCGCTCCGGTGACGGCTATCCTCGCCGGTGAGTCAAAAGGCATCATCGATCTTCTATTTGGCGCCCGGTACGCCTCAGGGGCTGCCGCACTCCCCGTGCTTGCGCTTGCGATGACCTGCGCGGGGCTACTAAACGCGCTTTACAATTCGATGGTCGCCCGAGGTGATAGCAAGACGCCGCTTTTGGGTACCATAGGCCTGATTGCGGCTGCCGTCGTGCTAAATGTGACCCTCGTGCCGAGGCTTGGTATGCTTGGGGCTGCGATCGCCCTGCTGATTACAACGGCTGTAGGGCTCGCGGTGTTTTTGGTGATCGGCGCAATGGAAATCGGCAGACTGATCGCGCCTGCAACGGCGGCAAGATCGGTCGTCGGTGCTCTGATAGTCTACGGGGTGGCAAAAGCTATGCCCGCGAACGGCACGTCGGTCATAGGCGCAAGCTTTGGGCTGATATTTCTCTACATCACTGCAATGATCGCAATGGGTGAGGTGTCGCGCTCTGAAGTCGTAAGGCTGAACGCGATCGTGTCAAGGCGACGGCGACGCACACGCGAAGAACCCGGACTACGCATTTCAAAACCAGAGATCAAGACTGACTTGGGGGATATCACAACATGAGAGTGCTTCTAATCGATGGGGCTCCGTTTTTTGGAGGGCAGACGCGCCACGTCTATGACCTTGCGCTCGGTCTGATCGGCCGAGGACACGAGGTCGCTGTTTCGTGCAATCATCAGGATTTTCATAAGCTGCTGCGCGCCTCCGACATCCCGACCGTTCAGACCAGTTTCCGCCACTGGCCCAACCCAGCCGCCGTCGCGGCGATCTGTCGAGCGGCCAAAGAACTGGAAGTCGATGTGATCCACACCCACGGAGTGCGCGGGGGAATGACGGGCCGAGTCGCCGCCAAACTCGCAGGCTGCCGGAGAGTCGTCCACACCGTGCATACCATGCCCGAGGATATGTTCAAGAAAGACAGTCCGGTCTACGGCGCAAAACGCTCGGCATACAGGACTATGGACCGCGCGCTCAGCCGCGTAACCGATTCGATCATCACAGTCTCAGACGACCTCTACCGGCGGATGATCGCCCTTGGTGTGCCGGAGAACAAGCTCACGGTAATCCACAGCGGGGCCGATGTCTCCCGCTACGAGTGCGCGCTGAACAAGTCCGCCGCAAGGAAAAAGCTCGACATCCCCGATGGCTGCAGGGTCGTCGGCACCGTCGCCCGGTTCACCAGACAGAAGAACCTGACCGATCTGCTGCGCGCGGCGAAAGTCGTCGCGTCAAAGCGCCCGGATGTGGTCTTTGCGCTGGTCGGTGACGGCGAGGAGACCTCCATCCTCAAACGGGCCGCATGCGACCTCGGAATCGCCCACAAGATCTACTTTACAGGCTTCAGACCCGACGTTGCAAGCGTGATGAGCGCCTTTGACGTCTTTGCGATGTCGTCGCTTTGGGAAGGTCACTCCCTTGCCGTCATCGAGGCGATGGCCGCAGGTCTTCCCGTCGTTGCGACCGATGTGGCAGGCGTGCGCGAGACGATCACCGATGGCGTCACTGGCTGCGTAGTGCCTCCAAAGGACCCTGACCGGCTCGCCGCCGCCATAGAACGAGTGCTTGCCAGTGGTGACAGGGGAGCGATGGGAGCCGCCGGACGCGCCCGCGCCCGAGCGCTCTTTGGGCTTGATCGAATGATCTCTCAGGTCGAAAACACCTACAAAAGTGGGCTCGATAGACGGGCATCGTCGGTCGCAGCGGAGGTCCTGCGATATGTAGACAAGCGCAAACGGGGGATAGACGCTGTTCATCCCAAAAAGAAGACAGTGTAGCCAGAGGCGCGTTCGCGTTTGTCACATCGCAGAGCTTCTACATGGTCTGCGGCTACGCGATCCATTGCTACATCGGTCGCGCTCTCGGCCCGTCGGCTTATGGCGACTTCGGAGTGACGATGAACGTCTACGCGCTGGTCAAATTGGTAGTGGTGATCACGCTTGTTTCGATGGGTTACGGCGCAAAGGGCGCGCTTATCGGCAACTTGCTCGCGCACCGTTTACTGCACAACGTCTTTGTCGCGATGGGAGACACGCGCACGCCGCTTATCGCCACAGGGGCGCTTCTTACCGGGTCAGTGGCGTTCAACCTCGCGCTTGTTCCAAAGATGGGTATGATCGGCGCAGCGCTTTCGGCGCTTGTAGTATCAAGCATTGGACTGGTGGCGATGGTGCTGATCTGCGACCGCAAGATCGGCCGGAGAGTCGTCTGCCGGAGGTCGTTTGCGCGCATCGCGACCGCGTCTGCTCTTATTTACTTGGTCGCACACTTTGCGCCATCAAGTCAAAGGCCTTCGATCCGAGAAGGGTGGCGATACTGGAATCAGATGCCACGCCGCCAAGAGCAGTCGCCTCAAAGAGGCCTGACCACGTCAAGATCACCCGACGAAACAACAACGAGATCAGGGTTGCGGTTGATATGTCATCGCCCGGTTACCTGGTGCTAAGCGAGGCCTACTACCCCTCCTGCCCCCACTACCTCGGCACCTCGACAGACGAAAGAATGCTAGAGACGACACGGTCCGGCGTCAGCCCTTCGATCTCAGCTTCCGGACGAAGAATCAAACGGTGTCGAAGCACGGCGGGGGCGAGCGACTTGGCGTCGTCGGGGATCACGAAACTGCGGCCCCGTATCGCGGCCAGCACCTTGCTTGCGAGCAGCAGCGCAATCGATGCCCGCGGGCTTGCGCCGAGGATCAGGTTTCGGTCCTGGCGGGTCTTTCGCACAATCTCGCCGATGTAGCGCATGATCGGCTCATCGACTACAACTTTCGCGATCTCCTCACGGCACGCGATGATATCGGACTCACTCACAACCGCACGGACACCAGCATCCTCGATTCGAATCGCCGTAAACCCGGCGTGATAGCTCTGCATCACCCGGTGTTCCTCGTCGGCGTCGGGATAGCCTACTGTGACTTTCAGCATAAAACGGTCAAGCTGCGCCTCGGGGAGCGGGTAGGTGCCCTCGTAGTCGATCGGGTTCTGGGTCGCGATCACCATGAAAAGCGTCGGAAGCGGCTGCGGGTCGCCATCGATCGTCACTCGACGCTCCTCCATAGCCTCAAGCAACGCGGCCTGGGTCTTTGGAGGGGTGCGGTTGATCTCGTCGGCGAGCAGGAGGTTGGTGTGGATCGGCCCGAGCCGGAGCTTGAACTCGCCCTTGGACGGGTCATAGACGTTCGTCCCAATCACGTCGCTTGGCATCAGGTCTGGAGTGAATTGTATACGTTTGAAATCGGCCGAGATGACGTGTGCGACAGTGCGGGCGAGCAAAGTCTTGGCAACGCCCGGAACGCCCTCAAGAAGCACGTGGCCGCCGGCAAAGAGCGCGACGAGCACCTGCTCGACGACTTCGTCCTGTCCAACCACCACTTTCGCGATCTCACCAGTTACAGCCTCGACCACCGCCGTGACTCTGCTTTCAGTTATCCCTTGATTGAGCAATTCCAAGCTCCCTTCTAAAGTCCTCAATCGCGCGAACGAGCTCGACCGCATCGTGGTCCGAAAGCTCAGATCCGCCCGTTACACCTTCACAACGTTCAAGAAGCGCGGCAAGCCTCGCCGCGTCGATATTCCTCGCCCGAAGCACCGCATCAGCGGCCTCCGAGGGTTTTGCCTCGGGGGAGACGCCAAAACGCAGAAAAATCTCCCGACGAAACTCCTGATATATCGCCGAAAACGCAGCGTCTCGGGCCTCGGCGCGCCGGTAAAGCCCAGCAATCGCCTGCACAAACTCTGCGCCTTTTCGCCGCTCTTCCCGTCCCTTTAGGGGGTGAACTGCGCCAAATCGCCGAGCAGAACTAAGAAGCGCGATCAAGACTACAGCAATAAACCACCCATAAGCAAGCCTCCCCGCACGCCCAAGAAGCGGCCCCGTGTCCTTGCCTGCGGCGTCGGGCATCCGACTCCACTCGGCAAAAAGCACCCGGTCCCCGCGCCCCGCGTTCTCATATACGAGGTTCGAGATCAGGACGAAGTTGTCCTCCCCGCGGATGCCGGAGTTGGCGAGCATCGATGGGTCGGTGACGAGGATCACCCTACCCCGCCCCATCTGCCTTTCAGCTACGGCTACGCCCTTTTCAACCTCCACAATCGAAATCGTATCGTCGTTAGCGGCGCGGTAGATGAACGACGACGGGTAAATCCGAACGCGCTCAACGTCTCTTGAGTACCGCCCCCCTTCGGGTTTCACGGTGCGCGGAAGCTTCGGCGGTCGATGATCGAAGTCGGTCATGAACCAGTCGTTGTCATCGCCGAGCGTCGAGCCCGAGCTGGTCAGAATGAGCGTATTGCCCTTCTCGACCCATTTTGAAATCGCCTCGGAGTCTTGGGAGTTGACGCTCCCCGGCGAGATGATCACCCGCGCGTCGGCGGGTATACGGTCGAAGTGACGGGTCTGGCGTCCCACGCGGAACCCGAGCTTCTCAAGCCCGAGGTAAAGCGCCTTTAGGCCCGACTTACCTGCCGAATAGCTGCTTGGTTCGTCCACTTGGTTGCGCGCGCGCAGTCCGAGGAAGTGGGTCGCAACAGCGCCGCCTACGAGTATCAGTACCAGTATCCAAAAGTCGCGTGACGGTCGTTTCATTCCGCCACCTCAGCCGATTCCACCTTGCCGTAGGTGTCGAGAAGCGTCTCGTAGTCGCTTGATATCGCAGACTCGTGACCATACCACTTGCGGTCAAAAAGCGTAGTCGCGGGACGAAGAACGGTGTAGATCGCGGGTCGCTTTCTAAGCGTCGCCAGGTACTCCCAGTTGGTCCCGGTGCGGTCAAACCGGATCATCTCGCGTTCGTCGAGCCTGAGAAGCACTGCGAGGTACACCAGGCGGATGGCGCTTCGGAAGTCACCATCTGAGGCCGCTTTGGCGGCATCATCGAGCGCAAGTCGGGGCGAGTTGGGGCCTGCGTAAAGGTCGGAGGTCTCTTCTTCAAAGGTCGAGGACATTCCAAACCCGAGTCTGGCGAGCACCAGGGCGAGTATCACGAGAAACGCGCCGAGAACAATCACCGCAAGGGTCACCGACACGGCTTTTGAGCTTGGAATCGCGTCGAGCCCGCTTCCAAACAGGCCGCCGAGCGCGCGCTTTATCCATGAGCTAACGAGGTCGATGATCGACGAGTCCGAACCGGCAAACTCCCTGCGCGAGAGTATTTCCCTCATCTCGGCCTTGCGTTCCTCGCCTCCAACGTAGGCGACTTTCTCAGAAGGCGCGATCACGTACGCGGGGACAGGCTCGGCCACGCTCCTCCTCTTTGCGACGGAGGGACAGGCCAAACTAAGCAGCCCGAGAAATACAATCGCGACAAGATAAAATCCTCGCATGGAGCTAATACTTAGGGCTTTCCGTGTGATCTACGGGCTGCGGCTCAGATTCGGGAACCGGCTGTCCGCTCGAAATAGCGAGATCGCGGGCAAGCATCTGCAGGTCAAACCCTTCCTTGCGGATGCGCACATCATAGTATAGCAGCACGACGACGATCGAGCCGATGGGGTTCAAAAACGCGGCGACGACTCCGTTCACGAGGCCGATTATAGTCTGGGCGGTGACACTCGTCAGAGGAGCTACAAAACCGATCAACTGCCCCACCGCAGCGGTTGCAACCCCGGCGATTATGCTCACGACCAAGCTAACGACAATGCTCGTTCCAATCACTTTGCCTGCGTAGCCGTTGATCAGGTTCCAGCTTCGCCTGAGGGCGTCGCTGTGGGCACGACCTTCGACAACAACGGATGGAACGACAAAAGAAAAGCGCACCGCGGACATGACCATGAACACTACTGCCGCGATACACAGAATCACGCCAGCAACTATACCAATCGCTCCACCCGCAGCAAAAAGTATCCCCGAAATCACCAGGATGACAAACAACGGAGCAAACGAAACAATGCCGGAAAGGATTAGCGTCCCCAGAAGAGCGCCGAAACGCTTGAAAACTGCAGAATACGACGAACCGATCGTCGCTGGTTCGCCGAGGTACCTCTGAGAAACGGCGTAGCTCACCGCGCCTGTGACAACACAGTATGCGAGCAGCATCAGTATGCCGATTGGCATCTGGCCCATCATATAGCGAGACAACATCGCCGTTGTATCCCCGACCGGCGCGCCTTTGCTACCAGCCTGAATATTGGCCAACATCGGGCCGACTACTGCCCCTTGAAGAACATAGACGGGAATGTAAAACGCGGCGGCGATGCCGACGAGCACCACGAGGTTGCTTTTGAACAGGTCGAACGTCTCATCGAGAATGTCGGTGAAGTTCATCGGCCGGAAACGCCGAGTTGAAAGCACCATTTCAGTAGTCCCCCTTGCCCAGTGGCGCTACGCGCCAGCCCTTTCGCAGCCAAAGACTGCTGTCACAGTGGCGCACGTTGCGCCGTTGGCTAATGTCAGTCTATCAACATATTTCGCCGAACCAGGGGTCTTATCCTCCCTGGTCGAACACAAATTCGCGGGAAGATTTCCAGTGGAGCTATCCGCGCCAGCCCTTTCGCAGCCTTTGGCTGCTGTCACAGTGGCGCTTGCGCCGCGATAGACCATTAAGAGATGGCGCACATAGCGCCGTCGAGCAGGGGAGATTTTCAGAAGAGGCGCGGCGATGTTCTGCCGCGCCTATAGAGTTATTTTGAGTCTCGTGCTTCAGATTAACGAAACGTTCGTAGCCTGTGGGCCTTTATCCCCGTCAACAACCTCGAACTGAACCGCCTGGCCCTCGCTCAATGTCTTGTAGCCATCATTCTGAATCGCGCTGAAGTGAACGAATACATCCCGCTCACCTTCGAGTTCGATAAAGCCATACCCTTTGCTGTTATCGAACCATTTGACTCGTCCGGTTTGTAGAACTGCTGTTTCAACGATCATAGTGGTAAAACCCCTCCATCTCTCGCCATAGCATGCAAGCACTCATGTGCGACAGATTGTACCACCACTTTCGCCAGTATGTCAACTACATTGCTGCAATATTTCTACTTGGTTATCTTAAGATCATTGCCACTCATACTCTGTGTATTTTGTAACTCATCTTCTTCAGACTGTCCAATACACGGGAATGTATGTCGAACTCGTCACCGCATGCAAGCGCTTTCTTGAACTCTATTTCTGCACGAATATCGTCACCGGAGTCCAAATATGCGCACCCGAGGTGATATCTGATCTCAGCACTACCGGGGGCAAGCTTCACAGCCTTTTGAAGCGCTATCACGGCCTCTTCATATTTTTTCTGGCGATAATATACCCAACCCAGACTATCGGTGACAGAAGCCTCCGTCGAACTGCCAGTGGACAACTCGAGCGCCCGCTTTATCAGGCTTTCGGCGCGGTCGATATCCACGTCGTAATCGGCCAGAAAATACCCGAGGTCGTTTAGTGTCATAGGCTCGTTCGGCCACAGTCGATACGCACGCTCGGCAGCATCCAGGACCTCTCCCTTTCGCCCCAGCGTAAACGAGCTCAGCATGTAGGTCGAAAGGATGCTCCTCATCTCATTTTCAGAAAGGCGCCGCTCCAGCTTGCCGCGCTCGTCCAAAACGATCATCTGACGGGACAGCGAGGCGATGCGGTCGGCGACCACCGAGTCCGGCACGCGCGAGGGACGGCGCAGAATGGTTGTGGCAAGCTCGTAGGTGCGGATCTTGTGGCGTGAGGAGTTGAAAGCTGAGGCGATATCTCTGTCAGCGGCAGGAATCATACCCGCGGCGAGGTGTCGCCCGGCCCGCGCGAGCGACTTTCTTACCCCAGGCTCGACGACCGGAGTGGAGTTCGCCCAAATCGCGATAAGAACGAGCAGTATCGCGACCGGGACCCAAATATCCCGGCCCGACTTTTGAGCATCTCCAAGTTGTGAAATATCATTCATGCTGAGCCTGCGCCAAAGCAACGATCTCTTTTCTGGTCACCGCAGCAACCCCTACTTTTCTGACTGCCGCGCCGCCCGCAAGGTTCCCCACCATCGCCGCCTGCTCATGATGAGCGCCAGCGGCAAGTGCGAGCGTGATCGCACTTATCACAGTATCACCCGCGCCCGCGACGTCGTATACTTCAACCGATTGCGCAGGGATAGTGACGGACGAGCCCGGACAAAATACGCTCAGCCCCACCGAGCCGCGAGTAACGACGATACATCCGGCATCGAGCTCGGCGAGCATCGAGCGGCCCGCATCCATGACGGAGTCCTCGGAGTCGAGCTTGCACCCAACGGCCGCTTCGGCCTCGGAGTGGTTCAGCATAATCGTCCCGGCTCCCTTGAAACCGCGCACGTTCATGGGTTTCGGGTTAACTGTGCAGACCCTGCCCATCGCCCGGGCGAGCTCTACCGCCCGCACCGCGATTGAGGGGACCATCACACCCTTGTTGTAGTCGGAAAATATCACCGCGTCGCACTCGCCCAAGTGGCTTGCGACTTCGGAGAGAAGCCGCTCTGCAATGGAGTCTGACAGAGGCTCGCGGTCCTCCCGATCAACGCGGACGACTTGCTGGCGGTGCGAAACCCAGATGCGGGTCTTGCGTGATGTGACCCGGGAGTCGTCGACGATGACTCCGCTCGTGTCCACACCCGCATCCCTGAGCTGACGCTCGAGCTCGTCGCCGTAGGAGTCGCTTCCGACCACACCTATGATCGACGCGTGCCCGCCGAGGGCCACGATATTGTTCGCGACGTTCGCCGCTCCGCCTGGCCTGATCTCCGGGTCGCCGCTTGCGTCCACCACAAGCACCGGGGCTTCAGGAGACAACCTGCTCGCCGACCCCCAGATGTGCTCGTCGACCATAAGATCGCCGACCACAAGCACCCTCAACCCATCAAACCTTCCAAGCACGCCCGAGAGACTATCCAACAATACAATCCTCCCTTGTAAATGGCGCTTTCTGCCATTTACGTTCCCGTTGTGATGATGACGACAGCGGCGCGGGTTTGTGCGCTGCGAGAGTCTTCATCACAATCCCAGAGATTCAATAACAGCCGCGGCAATGAGCGGGAGCATGATTTCGTGATGTCCGGTGAGCGACACGGCGCGTCCACCAAGCGCCCGAACGCGTATCACGATCTGTTGCTCGGCCCTGTACTGCCGCAGAAAGTCCAAGTTTATTGCAAAAACATTATCAAGGCTGCACCCGACGTTGGCCGCCATCGAAAACGACTTCAGCGCGACCTCTGGAAGCAAAACGGCAGAGCCGACGTTCAGTAGCACCCCACCCCGGCGCGCAAGATCCTCGACGCGTGAAGCAAATATGCGAAAATCGCGCAAAGAGCAGTCGCCTATCGCGCTTCCATCGACCGAGGGGTGCATGTGCACGATATCGGTCCCGAGGGCGACGTGAACAGTCGCGGGAATCCCCTGAGTTAAGGCTGTTGCGAGCAGGCTGAGGTCACTGTGCGGCGCGTCTGACTCGACAAGCGCGTTGCCGACGGCCTCCCCAAGCCCCCACCCCTCACTCTTGCCTCGAACAGCTGCCGAGTTCACCACATCGGCCGTCTCGCGCCCCATCCCGAAGCTTCCGTCTCTCAGGCCCGCGACGACGTCTTCCGAGGTCATACCAAAAAGCGCGATTTCCGTGTCGTGGATCGCCCCCGCACCGTTTAGAGCAATGGAGGTGACAACACCCCGACGGACGAGATCTGCGACGAGTGGGCTCAAGCCGCACTTGATCACATGCGCGCCCATCGAGAGCATCACGGGGCGACCGTTTTTTGCAGCGTCGACGATCGCGGCGACGGCGGCTTTTATGTCTCGGCCTGCCAGAATATCGGGCATAGAGTCGATAAGCGCGCGTGCGCCGCCACCTGCATTCCATACGGATGCAGAGTTGTCGATCTCCACCTTGCGGGCGCTCCCGGCGACGGAATGCGTATGTAATCTCGAACAGTCGAACTCTTCAAACTTAGATGCCATCGGAATCCTTTGCTTTCGTATTCTGTTGCAGCTCCCACATTATGGAATACTGGTGCAGCCGGAAGAACACCGGCATAGCCGAAAAGTAGAAGCCGAGCACCCCGTGCAAGATACCTTTCCACAGAAAATACCGTCGCAGGAAGAGACTCGGAAGCGCCGCGAAATGCCGCCAGGTGACTCTCTTGCCGCGCGCAAAATCGTCCTCGGCGCTCACTTTTCCGTAGCGTATATTCTTCTCCACCCACAGAGACAAGCTGGTTATGTTGTAGTGCTCAAGATACCCCCCGATCTGCCCGCTGGGGCCATCGAGAACCACCTTGTCATGCACTGCGCGCGGAGCAAATCGCCCCGCATCCCGACGAAATAGCCTGAGCTCCGGCTTTGAGTGCATCACACCGAAGTCTACGAGCCTTTCCCTGTAGTAGTTTCGCCGCAGAACCTTGTAGCCGACCTTGGAGGGCTTGCCCGAGAGCAGTTCTTTGATAGCCCTGCGCATCTCCAGGGAAACGACCTCATCAGCGTCGATACTCAGCACCCAGTCATAAGAACACTGTTCAAGCGCGAACTGCTTCTGGCGGTTTGAGTTGACCCAATCGTTATAAATGAAACGATCGGTGAACTCCAGGCACGCCCGCTCGGTGCCGTCGGTGCTACCGGAGTCGACCACAACAAGCTCATCAGCCCATGAAACCGACTCAAGGCACCTCTTGATCCGCGCCTCTTCGTTCTTGGTAATCACAAAGACCGAAATTCTCGCCAAAGTCTGACTCTCCCCTCCCGATCTATCAAATTCATCGATTCTCGAAATACTCTATCCACCGTCACCGCCGCCATACACTCCCGCGAGCAGTCCCTGGAGTACCCGCAGGGGAAGCAATCGAGCTTCTCCCAGATCACGACCGAGTCGGAAGTATAAGGACCAGTGACACGCGGGTCCGTCGGGCCAAAAATCGCCGTAACCGGGGTCCCGACCGAGACCGCGATATGAAGCGGGCCGGTGTCATTCGTCACCACAATCGCGCAGCGCTCGAGCACCGCTGCAAGCTCAGCGATCTTGGTGCGCCCAGCGAGGTTCACGATGTTGCCGCTTGCGTGATGAATGACCTCCTCAACGCTCGGGCGCTCACTTGCGCTTCCGACGACCACAACACTGAACCCTTCTGCCGCAAAGCGGTCGGCAAGCGCCGCATAGCGCTCCGGGAACCACTGCTTGGCCGCAACAGTCGAACCGGGGCTAAGCGCCACAATCGGGCGCGTCGGGTCAAGCGAGTGCGACGCAAGCAGATCTGATGCGAACCTGCGCTCAGTGTCGGATAAGAACATCTCCATCCTGGGCGCAGTTATTTCAGCTCCAGCCGCAAGCGCAAGGTCCAGATAAGCATCTACCCGGTGGGCATCGGCGCGAAGGGCTACGGGCTCTGAAATGAACTTGCCAAGCCCGTTTGCGTCAAAACCGACGCGTCTTTCCGCACCCGAGAGCATACCGATCACAGCAGCGTCAACCGCGCTAAATGAGAAAACAAGACTTGTGTCAAAGCGGCCCCTGCGAGCGATTTCAAGGAGCCTCAAACCCCCTGTAAGCCCGCGGCGTCTGGGGATCACACTATCTACGCAGTGGTTGTGCCGCAACACATCCTCAAGCCCCTCAAGCACGACGCACGAGACGCGGGAGTCGGGGTTGCTCTCTTTGATCGCCCGAATCGCCGGTGTAGTGAAGAGAATATCACCAATGTGGCTCAGGTTAAAGAGCAGAAAGCCGCCCCGTCCGACATCTCTGTGGGATCCCACCTACGCGACCTCCCCGGGGCACTTGCCCTGAAGCAGTTCGCGGTAGATGCGCAGGTTCCCCTCAATCATCTGCTCGGTCGAAAACTCGGTCTCCACCATCGCCCGTGCGCGCTCCCCAAGCCCCGCACGAAGCTCCGGGTCTCGAAGAAGTCTGATACACGCGTCGGCGATTGCACCTGCGTCGCCGGGCTCGATCAGAATGCCGGTCTCCCCATTGTGCACTATCTCAGGAATCCCGCCCGCGTTTGCTCCTACAATCGCCACACCCGAGGTCGACGCCTGCAGCAGGCTCACGCCAAGCCCCTCGCGAAGCGCGGGGTGAGCGACGATATCAAGACAGGGGATAATCCGGGCGATGTCACCTCGAAAACCTGCAAATATGACTGATTCAGAGATTCCGACGTCCCGAGCCATCGCTTCAAGGGTCGCCCGCATTGCGCCTTCACCCAAGATCAAAAACCGCGTCTCGGGAAACTCGCGTAGGATGTCAACAGCCGCCTGAAATAGAAACCTGTGCCCTTTGCGCTCGATCAACTGCGCGATCGTCCCAATGACAGGCGCGCCCTCAGGCACGCCAAACTCGGAAGCAAACCACGCGCGGTCGCGCTCGTAGCAAAACTCACCGGTCACAACCCCGGAATGAACAAGCGCCACCCGCTCGGCGGGGACTCCGCAATCGATCAACACATCCCGGATGCCCCCCGATATGGCAACCACTTTGTCGGGTAAAACCAGGTGCTTCAGGCGGCCGATGGGGTCGAGCCGGACGCGGTCATCGACACGGCGCGAAAGAACCGTAACCGGCACCCGCGCCAGCCGTGCAGCTATCCCCCCGAAGAGGTCCGCGCCTCGCCTGCTGTGAAGATGGACGACCTGCGGACGCTCCCCCCGGATCACTCTTAGGATGCGAAAGGCAATACAGAGGTCGGCGTCGTGGAAAATCTTGATCGGGCGAACCGGAATACCCCGGTCTCTGGCCTCCTGCTCGATTCCGCTGCCTGCCGCACAGACGAGTGTAGCCCTGTGACCGCGGTCCATCAGGCCTCTTGCGAGATAAATAGCCTGCAGACCGCCGCCGTAGAGGTGTCGACCCGTTTCGACGTGCAGCGTATTAAGGGAGAGACTCAACTCCGACTTTCCTCCAACTCGTGTTGCGGCAAAAGCTCGCGAACGGCGGCTATTACGTCCTCAGCGGAGACATCGCGAATGCACTTCCATTCCTCGCACTGCGGTCTCCTGCCGCAGGGCACGCAGTCGTAGATCTTGCGGATCATGCGAAAGTTCGGGCTCTCGATATGGTCGCGCCACGCAGACGTGACCGAGAATATCCCAACCGTAGGCTTCTCATGCGCCATCGCGATGTGCATAAGCCCTGTGTCGACCGCAACCGTAAGCTCGGTCTTCGCGACAAGCACCGCCGACATTTTGAGCGACGTAAGCCCCGCAGCGCTCACAACAGGTGCGCTCGTCTGAGCGATTATACCCTGAATGAGCGGCACGTCTAGCTTTGCTCCTAGAAACATCGTCCGCAGCCCAAACTCATTCCATAACCTGTCTGCGACCTCGGCCCAGCCGTCCTCACGCCAATATTTGTAGTCCCGCGAGGTCGCGGGGACAAGCGCAGCGAGCCTGTCGCCGGGACGGACACCAATTTTCGCGAGCACGTCGTCGGCGTTGGCGCTTTCTTCTGCGCTTACGGCAACCCGCATCGCCCCGTCACTTTCGTCGAGGGTGACGCCAATCGCCTCAAGCATGCCAAGCGCGCACTGCTTGCCGTGGGGACGCTCCGGGCAGTCGTAGCGCACGTTATAGGCCAGATGGCTCATCTCGCGCCCGTCCGCGTAGCCCACCCTCTTCTTTGCGCCGGAGAGAAGCGTGATGATCCCGCTTCGGGCAAGCCCCTGGAAGTCGAGCGCAATGTCGAACTTCCTGCGGCGAAGACCGATCACGCACTTGACCGATTCCCAGAACCTGCCCCGCTGCCAGAGCACCACTTCGTCGATGTCGGGGTTCCCCTCAAGGATCCCTGCTGATTTCGGTTCGACGACCCACGTGATCCGCGCGTCAGGGATGTGCCGACGTAGCGCGCGGACGGCGGCTGTAGCAAGCGTCACATCCCCGATTGCACTCATCTTCACCACTAAAATGGACAGGCCCGAAGACATCAGACTTACTCAAACTCCTTGTCGTCAATGCCGGCGTTTACCACGATATCTTTGGTGTCGGTCACGGCAGCCAGCTTGCCATCCCCATTATACACCTCAGCCTTGGTCGGTACCCATACCCCTGACGTATCTTTGTGGCCGGAGTAGACGGTTTTCACCTTGATGCTGCCGTCGTCCTGAAGCCTGTCGCGGCGAATCAGCTTGTGGCCGACTTCAGTCACCCACACCAACTGCGATTTTTTGCTGCCATCAGTCGTCAGCTCGAGCACGTAAACTTTACCCTGCTCGTTTGACTCGGTGCGTTCCAGAGCGATCTTGTACACCTGCCAGATGCTCGGGCTTACGACGCCCACATCAAGGCTGGTCATACGTTTCTGGACTTCGTCGCTGATGTCCTCGATCTTTTTCATCTTCATTGATGGTATTCGGACGATTCTCTTCGTGCCGGTGGTGATAAACTCGGCCTTCACCATCCCGAGCGTGCCATTTACCTTGAACTTATCAGGGCACTTGAAAGCCACGGTGGCCTTCTTGAACTGATATCCCTCGGCGAAGGTCTTGCCCATCTTCTCAAGCTCTTTGCGGTTGGACTGGACGACGCTGACCGTCGCCCTCATGTCTTTCAGCTTGCTGTTCTGTTCAATATTCGCCCGAAGTCCTCCGAGCGCGTCAACCGTGTCAGCCACAGCCACCCCTGATGCGGCAGCAAATAGACTAAATAGTATCGCGGCGATGCGTAATGTCTTCAACCTGTTTTCTCCGTGT
Source organism: Armatimonadota bacterium (assembly GCA_038207085.1). Classification (GTDB taxonomy): domain Bacteria; phylum Armatimonadota; class UBA5829; order UBA5829; family DTLH01; genus JBBRAE01. The sequence goes on along the minus strand of JBBRAE010000014.1, from coordinate 20,446 downwards.
TCGGCAGTCTCCCCGATACAATGTCGTCTGCGCGCCTCCAACGGTCGTGCAGCCAGAGCCACTGAGACGGGTCTTTGCGTATTTCCTGTTCGATTGCCTTTGTGAAGGCCGCAGTGATTGTGCGGGTGTCGGTTTCGTCGTCACCCGTGATCTCGACCTCAAGCGGCGGATGGATAGTCACCTTGAACCGGCCATCGGGCTCTCTGTGACCAAACCCGCAGATTACCGGCGACCCGGCCTTTAGCGAAAACACCGCAGGGCCGGTAGCAGTCATTGCCGGGTGGCCGAAGAAGTCGACCATAATTCCCGTGAAGCTGTTTTGATCGGGAAGGATCCCGAGAAGCTCGTTTTTCTTCAGCCTTCTGATGGCAGGAAGCGCCGCGTTTTCTCTTGAAAGCACGTGGTACCCCGCGCTTTCTCGGATTTTGTTCGCGATTCCCGTCATCCCGGCGTCGTCGCTATCGCGGGCGATCACGTTTAAGGGGTAGCCTCTCAGCACGAGTTTTCGCGCGAAAAGCTCCCAGTTGCCGTAATGCGCGGTGATCAGAACCGCGCCGTGACCAGCTTCAAGCGCCCGGTCGAGGTGCTCCGTGCCCGTGATGTCGACCCAGCGGTCAACGTCCTCCCGTGAGAGATTGAGCAGATGAAAGAACTCAAGAATCCCACGGGCGAAGTGACCGAAGACCTTGCGGCCCACCCGCTCTACCTCCGCCTCGCTCCAGTCCGGGAACGCCCGGGTGAGGTTCTTTTTCACCACTCTACGATAACGAGACGATGAGAGTCTTATGAAATCGCCGAGTGCCATGCCCCAGCGTTCCATGCGCTTCGGGTTCAGGCGTTTTGCCACAAAAGAAAGCGCCGTGAAGGCGAACCTCCCCGCGATTCCAACTATCCACTTTTTGCCACCGGGCTTACTCAACTCCGGCAACCTCCATATTTCCGATAACCAGGCGAACGAGCCTGTCCATATTCTCAACAACCATATTCATATCTAGCACCAAGAGCCCTTCGGGTATGCGATACTTTACCGCGTCCTTTGCAGTGGTAACGACCGCCACCGCTCCAGTGTCCTTTAAAGCCTTTCTAACAGTATCAATCTGGGTCTGCGAGTATTCCGCGTGGTCCCCAAAGCGCACGCGTGCGGCGATATCGGCGCCAAGCCGCTCAAGTGCCGATTCAAACGATTGGGGGTTTGCGATCCCCGAGACTGCGACTACTTTCATCCCCCGAAGCGTCTCGACGCCTCTTTGTTCTCCGGTCCGGGTGTCGATAACGGCTGTCGGCTCACGACGTGCGATAAAGACCTCGGCCTCCGGCGCGCGGATCTTCATCTGCTCAGCCACCCCAACCGCCAGTTCCCGGCTCACAGCCTCAGCGCCCGTGACGACGACCGCCGAAGCCCGCGATATCCCCGACACAGGCTCGCGAAGCGTTCCAGCAGGAAGCACCCAGCCGTTCCCGAACGGGTCGACGGCGCTCACAAGCACGATATCGGCGTCGCGATGGAGCTGCCAGTACTGCATGCCGTCGTCAAGGACGATTATATCGGGAGAAAATCGTTCGATCACCATCTCGCCGGACTTTCCGCGGTCTTTGCCGATCGCGACCGGCACACCAGGAAGCGAGTCGGCAAGAAGCGCCGGTTCGTCACCTGAGTCGACGGCTTCCATCAGCCTCTTTTCGCCGTCCGACACAAGGCCACCGGCAAGGCACATCCGCCCTCCGTGACCTCGGCTAAGAACTGCGGGACGCAGTCCGAGTATTTGAATTTCACGGCAAATAGCGCGGACCATCGGACTCTTGCCTGTCCCGCCAAAGGTTAAGTTCCCCACGCAGACGACCCGGCACCCAAGCTGGTGCTGTTTTCTGATCCCAAGCTCGTAGGGTGCAAGATAGAACGACAGGCCGGTCTGATACAGCCACGAAAGCGGCGCAAGCGCGGGGACGAGCCACACCGGGGGCCAGGAGCCGGGCGCTTGGGTTCGACTCACGACTTGCCTCTCGCAGCGTCGGCTATCGCCTGCGCGCACCTGTTTGAAGCGCCCCGGTTTGCGGCCATCATCTCGGCGGCGCGCTCTGAAATCACTTTGAGCTGATCATGGTCAGACAAAAGCCTCGCGATGCCGTCGCCCAGCGCTTTCCCGTCCGCGATCTCAAAACCTACTTGATATGCGCTCGCCTGACGGACAAGATCGCGACTCTTGAACGTGTGCGGGCCGAAAAACACGGGTTTTCCCTGGCTGATCGGCTGAAGGATGTTGTGCCCACCCTTGGGGATCAGGCTCCCGCCGACGAAAGCGACGTCCCCGATGCCATAGACGCTCCCAAGCTCGCCAAACGTGTCCAAGATGACCACGTCTTCGCTGCCCTTGAGTTCGCCCTCGCTTCGTCTGCCAAACGACAGGCCACGGGATGCGGCCATCTCACCGATCTCGTCCGCGCGCTCGATCTGCCTCGGCGCGATAATCATCTTCAGTCTGGGATGCGTCTTTCTGGCCTCGATGAGCGCGTCAAACGCTGGCTCGTCCTCGCCGGGGTTGGTGCTCCCGGCGACGAAAACATTCTGCCCGTCGGCAACGCCATAGATGCGGCGCATATCCGTGGCCTGTTCGGGCGCGAGCGGCCCGTTTTCCTGGTCAAACTTACAATTCCCGACCACTTCGACCCTTGCCGAATCAGCGCCAAGCTCAATCAATCGTTTCTGATCCAACCCGGTCTGCATAAGCGCTCGACAGACGTTTCCAAGTGTCCACCTGTAGACGCCCCGGAGACTGTGACCCCGTAGGACCGTTCGGTCAGAGACGATGCCGTTTACGACCAGCACACGCACGCCCATGCGTTTTGCGGCAGCGAAGAAGTTCGGCCAAATCTCGCTCTCTACGCTGACAAACACGTCCGGGCGCACAACTCGAAGGCTTCGCGCGACCGAGAACGGCAGGTCGAGCGGGAAAAATATCGCGTGGTCGGCCTCTGGTATAGACTTCCGGGCGACCGCCTGCCCCGTAGTCGTAGTCGTAGAGACGATCAGCTCGGCGTCGGGCATAAGCGCTCGAAGCTCCCGAAAAATCGAGGTGCTAGCGACAGCCTCACCCACTGAAACGGCGTGTATCCAAACCCTCGGGCGTGCTCGATCAACCCGTTTGAGCGACTCTGGCAGGATTCCAAGCTGCTCGCGCCACGCGCCACGGGACTTCTTCGACCCAACGACACGCCAGAGCATGTAAAGCGCGATTGCGGGGTACAGGACGAAAAGCGCGAGGTTATATGCGAGCCACATCGCCCCTGTCCTTCCCGTAAAGCGCGGCCTCGGCCTGGGCGACGGAGCGGTCCATCGCTTCACCGATCAGCACGCGGGCGGCATCGGTTTCCTCGTCGCCTCTGCACTCATCTATACGAAGCGGCTCGCCAAAGACGATGACGGCTTTTGAAAACGGCTTGGGGATCATATGGCTGTCCCAGGAACCCAGACGCCACGCGGGCTCGATGGCGACCCCGACCGGGATGATGTCGCATCCGCCTCTTCCCGCAAGAAGCACGGTGCCGGGCTGAACGACGCACGCAGGCCCTCGCGGCCCATCGGGGGTGATCGCGATCACAGCGCCCTCTCTGATGCGTCTCGCGGCCTCAAGAAACGCGCGCAAACCCTGTGCCCCACTCGACCCACGAATGGTCCTGAAGCCACGGCTCTGCACGAGCCTGTTCTGCAGCTCGCCGTCGCGGCTTTTGGAGACAATCGCCCAAAGCCCACGGTGCCGACAGCAGAAAATGGGGAGCATGGTCGTGCCGTGCCAGGTGGCGATGATCCCACCTTTGCCATCCGCGATCATCTTCTCGACGCGTTCCTCACCCACGGTTTTGGTGCGCACCGAGTAGGCGATTCCCGTCGAAACGAGCCACAATAGCCGCCAGGTGATAGTCGTTTTAACTTTCTTCCAGAGCTGTTTCACTTGAGCTTGCCCCGGCGGTCGCTGCGACCGCCTGCACATCGTACTGCGAGCGGTAAAGCCTCGCAAACACGCCGTCCTTTGCCAGAAGCGTCTTGAAGTCACCCCGCTCGACGATCTCGCCGCGAGCGAGCACGATGATCTCATCGACCTTGGTGATAGTGCTCAGCCTGTGCGCGATAACAAGCGTGGAGCGCCCCTGCATCAGCTTGTCGAGCGCCTGCTGCACGAGCCTTTCGCTTGTCGCGTCAAGTGAGCTTGTAGCTTCATCGAGAATCAAGATTCTCGGGTCTTTTAGAATCGCACGGGCGATGGAAATCCTCTGCCGCTCGCCGCCCGAAAGCCTCGCCCCCCGCTCGCCGATTATGGTTTGGTAGCCGTCCTCAAACGCTGTGACAAAGTCGTGTGCGTTCGCGGCCTTTGCTGCGGCGACGATCTCTTCGTCTGAGGCATCGGGCCGCCCGTAGGCGATGTTGTCCCGAAGCGTGCCGCTAAAGAGAATAGTCTCCTGAGGGACGATCGCCATGTGTCGGCGAAGGGACGCGGTCGTAACCTCGCGCACGTCGTGCCCGTCGACCAACACCGCGCCGCCGGTCACTTCATAAAACCTCGGAATAATGTTCGCAATCGTAGACTTGCCAGCGCCGCTCGGGCCGACAATCGCCACCGACTTGCCGGGCTCAATCACAAACGAAAGCTTTGAGAGCACCTCTTCGCCCGTGCTGTAAGAGAACGACACGTCCCGGAACTCGACCAGCCCCTCGATCTGCCCAAGTTCGAGCGCATCCGGCGCATCAGGCATGTCGGGCTCTTGGTCCAGAATCTCAAAGATTCGCTCAACGCCGGACATGGTCTGGTGGTAGGTGACGCTCAGGCGACCGATCTTCTTCGCGTTCGATGAGACGTAGAAACCGATCCCGCCGAATACGGCGAAACTTCCGAAATCGAGCTGGTGATGGACCACCTGCCAGCCACCAACCAAAATTATCGCGACAACCGCAAGCGAGCCGAAGAGCTCGGTCACAGGGGTTACGGCGGCGTTTCTTCTCGCGGCTTTCTGCGCGGCGCGCAGACTCCTGCCGTTGAAGTCCCGGAACCTGCGGACCTCGTGGCCCTCCATCCCGAAAGACTTCACGATGCGCACTCCGGCGATCGTTTCTTCAAAGACCGCGGCAACATCGGCAAGCGCGAGTTGCAGGGTAGTCGTCAGATTTCGCATCTTCCGGGTGATCTTGCCGATCACCCAGCCGATCACCGGCACAAACACGACGCAGATAATCGCCAGCCGCCAGCTGATTATAAACATCTGCACGAGTCCGGCGATCACCATCATCGGCGCGGTGAGAAAGTCGATCACCGAGCTTGCGCCGTTTTGGATCAGACCCACATCGTTTGTCATTCGAGACATGAGGTGCCCGATCCTCTGGCGTTCGAAATACGTCAGCGACATCCGATGGAGATGCCGGTAGATATCGTTCCTGATCGTCGTTGCTATACGGTTCGTAGCCGAGGAAATCGCATAAAACTGGAAGTAAAACGCGAGGCCCTTGGGTATCTGAATCGCCATATAAAACAGCGTGATCTTAACCACGTCAGCCCAAACGCCGAGCGCGTGATGCCCGCCGCTCGCTCCGGCAAGGTTAAAGAACGGCTTCAGAAGCGTGAGCGCGCGGTATTCGAGACCCGTAAAGATGGCGCCCAGCACCGCACCGGTCAGGAAACGCCACTTGTTCTCAAGAACATAACCGACAAGGCGCTTTCGGGCGTCTGGTTTGTTACTATCCAAAGTACATCCTCGCAGCAAAGATCGAAACCACTATCGCGGTTCCGACAAGCGACTTCGGTTCGGCGTTGGTGACCATAAGCGACCACGAGAACTTCTTACCCGGCTTGCGGTCTATTGGGGGCTTTGGAAACCACCTCGGGACGGACTTGCAATACCCGGCGAACGCCTCCCCGTAGGTCTGAAGAAGAAATTTCTCTTCCCATAAGACCGCAGAGCCGTGGGCGATTATAAACATCGGCATCACGACCGCCCAAACGACCCAGCCGCCGCTGATCGCACAGTAGCCGCAGGCCAGCAGCAAACTTCCGACGTAGAGCGGGTTTCGCACCCACCCAAACGGCCCGGAGGTCGTCAGGTCGTCACACTTCACAAGGTGCCCGGCCGACCACATTCTTATGGCCTGACCAAGCGCGACAAAAATCATCCCTATCCCAAAGCCTCTCGGTGTGGGATGGGCCATGACAAGCAGGAAAAGCGCGGCAACCGGCAGAAAAGCCGTCCGCTTGCGGAAGAAAAAGCGCGTTACCCGAGCAAAGATGGAGAGATTGCCCTGAGGACCGCCTGAGCAGCTGATCTCGTCGCGCCTGGCTCCCCGAGGACTCTTAGTGACGACCTCAGATCTTCCTTCATTTGTGATAGCGCCGCCTGATCCGACAGAAGACTGATCGCCGTCTTCGCGATCCCCTCCCGTGATGCCTGTTCGGCCAGCAATTCCGGACATATACTCCTCCCGGCGATTATGTTAGGCATCCCGATGAAATCTTCGAGGATGCTCTTTCTGAACAAATATTCAAGCTTCATCAGCTTGGAACCACGGTAGACGATGACCATCGGCGTGCCAAGGATCATCGACTCAAGCGTGGCAGTGCCTGAGCAGGTTACGACGAGGTCCGAGTGGGCCATAACCTCGTAGGTCATCTCGCGCACGACCCGGAACATCCCATTGGGCGCTTTCGCCCGGCGCATCACCCGCCCGATTCGCTCGGCTGCCCTCTCCGAGCCCGCGCCGATCACAAACGGGCCAGCGTTGGGAATGACGTTCGCGATCATCTCAGCCGCGCCAATCATCACGGGCATGATATTGTCGATCTCATGCGTGCGGCTTCCGGGCAAAAACCCGACTAGCGGAGCGTCACCAGAGACACCAAGCACGCCTCTGTAATCCGACTCGGTCATCTTCGCCGCGACGCGGTCCAGCATCGGGTGCCCGTAGAACTGCGCGTCTGCTCCCTGATCTCTCAAGTTGGTCTCTGACCAGGGAAACGGGGTAATGATCTTATCGGACGCGGCGACAAGGTTGGAAGAGTCCTTCGCCCGTCTCCTCCATGAACCCGGCGGGAAATAGTAAACGGTCTTGATACCCTCACTGCGGGCGAACTTGCCCAAGGGCACGTTGAACGCGCCGAAATCTATCGGCACAAACACGTCCGGCCTGCGCGCCACTAGCTCGCGTTTCAGGCGTTTCTGCTCACCAAGGAGCCTCGGCACAAGCCGGAGCGACTCGACGATCCCGATCGCCCCCGCCCATGAAAAGTCGGCGACGATCCGCACACCGGCGTCACGCATGCCGTGCCCACCTGCGCCCCAGATTTCGATCTCAGGGCACAGGTTCCTAAGCTCAAGCGCAAGAGCGGCCCCACTTGCGTCCCCGGAGGCCTCTCCCGCGACTATTGCGACACTTGGCAATTGCGTGTTATACCTTTGGGTGCTCTTTCTGCCTGCCGTGGTTACCGCACCTGATGTTCTTCACGAAGTCCAGCAGGTAGGTAAGCTCCGGGCTCGGCTCAATCTGCGCTTCGATCGCCTCGATAGCCTGCGCAACGTTCATTCCCGAGCGATAAAGCAGCTTCTGGGTCTGCCTGAGCCCAGCGCGCACTCTGGGAGCGACGCCGGTCCTTCTCAGTCCGATGACGTTCAGGTCGTAGACCTTGGTAGGTCTGCCGTCGGCCATCATAAACGGTGGCACGTCCTGAACGACCTTGCTCATCCCGCCGACCATCGCAAGCTTGCCGATGCGCACGTTCTGATGCACGCCGGTCATCCCGCCAAACACGACCCTGTCCTCAACAAGCGTATGTCCGCTGATACCGACATTGTTCGCCATCGTGATATTGCTTCCGAGCTTGCAGTTGTGGCCGACATGACAGTACGCCATCAGCATGTTGTTGTCACCGATGGTGGTCGACTCCTCTTCACCGCTCGCCCTGTGAATCGTGCAAAACTCACGGATGATGTTGTTATTGCCGATATCAAGGAAACTCCGCTCGCCGTGGAACTTGTAGTCCTGCGGAAGCCCGCCAAGCACTGCGCCCTGTTCGATCCGGCAGTTCTTTCCAAGGGTCGTGAATCGCTCGACGACGACGTTCGAGGAGAGCTTGGTACCGTCACCAATGCGCACATCGGCGCCGATAACGCAAAAAGCCCCTATCTCAACCCCGTCGCCGAGTACGGCCGAAGGATGAACGATCGCGCTCGGGTGTATTTCTGTCGCGATTTCTGGGTTCTTCATAGCACTCTCACTCGTTCCGGTGTTCGACGTCATTGTCGCCCGCCTTTTCGTCCTTCTTGCGGCTCACAAGCGCACATGTGAACTCACCCTCGCATACTACGTGGTTGTCAACGCTGGCAACCGCACGAATTTTGCCGATGGGTCCGTGAACCCTGATGGTTTCCACCTTGATGATGAGTGTATCTCCCGGCAGTACGGGCTTGCGGAAGCGAACTTTGTCCATACCGCCAAAGTAAGCGAGCTTGCCCTGATTGCCGCTCAGTGTAAGCATAACCACGCCACCGACCTGAGCAATCGCTTCACATACAAGAACACCGGGCATCACAGCGTGCCCTGGAAAGTGTCCCTGAAAGAATGGTTCGTTGATGGTTACATTCTTGAGACCGACAGCTCTTAGTCCGGGCTCGAGCTCGAGAATCCTGTCAACAAGCAGGAAAGGAAAACGGTGCGGCAGTACCGCCCTGATTTCCTCAACGTCCATAACGTATCCCTTTTCCACTGGGAGAGACCTCTCTTCTTTCTTCACGACTTCAGCGATCTGACTCGCCATATTTTCCTACACCTCCGACACGGGCGCTGTGCCCGTGTGCGATAAACTTGATGATGCAACGAAACTTTACTTACGCCGCTTCTCGCGACTCGTCGACCGGCATCTGCTCGGTGAGCTTTCGGACCAGCTCCACATTCATCGCATGACCGGTCTTCACAGCGACGATCTCGGCTGCGAGGTTCATGCCGAGAAGAGCGAGGTCGCCCACGAGGTCGAGCATCTTGTGACGCGCGAGCTCGTCAGGGAACCTGAGATCCGAGCTGTACCTGTCCTGCCAGATCACAATCGCGTTTGCGATGCTTCCACCGAGCGCGAGGTCCTGGCTGATCAGGTGAGCGATCTCTTCATACAAACAAAACGTTCTCGCAGCGGCGATGTGCCGGGTAAAATTGTCCTCGTTTATCACATACGTCGGCGACTGCCTACCGATCATAGGGTGGTCGTAGCTCATCACATACGTGATCTTCAGCGTCTTTGCGGGCACGGCTAGAATGAAACTGTCTCCATTTACGACGCTCACGGGCTCGTCAATCTCAAGCACGCGTTTTGGCTGGCTCTGCACAACAATGCCGACGCTTAGTATCTCCTCTACGTAAGGAAGAGCGCTGCCATCCAGAGCCGGCATCTCAGGGCCGCTGACCTCGACGATACCGTTGTCGATCCCAAGCCCGTTCATAGCCGCCATCAAATGCTCGATCGTCTGAAACTTCGTGCCGTTTCGCCCGATGTTCGTGCCCCGAGCCGTACCTACGACGTTTGAGGCAAGGCAGCGAATCTTCTCGCCTTTCGCCGCAAACACCACCCCGGTATCAGCCTCAGCCGGATGCACCACCACAACGCACTTGCCTCCGGAGTGGAGACCCGTACCGGCAATCGTCACGCTTTCCGCGATTGTCCGCTGGCAACACTTTTCAACTACTTCCACCGTCATCACCGCCTGCAAGCCGCGCAATCTGCGCCCGCATCTCCTCGATTTCCTTCTGGAGAGCATCTATCCGCCGCCTCATCTCAGGCAGCCGATACACGAGCGCTTCACCTCTCATAGCCTCTCTGTGCGGCCTCGCCGGATACCCGGAGTATGTCGCCCCTGCGGGCACATTCCCCGTAACTCCAGCGCGAGCCGCGATCACCGCACCGTCCCCGATGCGGACGTGGTCCTTTACGCCAGACTGTCCGGCGCAGGTCACCCCATCGCCAAGCTCAGTGCTTCCGGCAATACCGGTCTGAGCTGCGAGCACGCACATCTGCCCCGTCCTGACGTTGTGCGCGATCTGGACCAAATTGTCAATTTTCGTCGCTCGACCGATCCTCGTGCTTCCAGTCTTCGCGCGATCTATCGTCGTGTTCGCCCCGATCTCCACATCGTCTTCAATAACGACGTTTCCGACCTGCGGCACCTTCTTGATCTCGGACCCAACGAGCATATAGCCGAACCCATCAGCGCCGATCACAGTCCCCGAGTGAACCGTCACCCGCTCACCGATCTCACAGCCGTGATACACAGCCACGTGAGGGTAAAGCACCGTAAAAGCGCCGATCTTCACTCCGTCACCGACGTAGACCAAGGGGTAGATCACAGATCCTTCGCCGATCTCCGCGCCCTCACCTATCACACTTCCAAAACCTACGCAGACGCCCTCGCCGATCTTTGCGCTCTCATCCACCCAGGCCCCAGGGTCGATCCCGACCGCCGGGTGCTTCACCACGGGCGCGAGCATCTCAAGCACCTTGGAGAACGCCGCCCTCGGGTCCTCAACCACGATGACAGGCTTCACCGCGCCATCAGCTTCCAGAGCGACAACAGCCGTTGCGGCGGATTTCGCCGCAAGACCGAGGTAGCGGTCGTTTTCGGCCATCACGATGTCGCCTTCGCCTGCCGCATCGACGCTTGCCACGCCTGTAACGATCACATCACCGTCGCCAACAACGGTTCCACCGACCGCGCGCGCTATTTCGTCGAGTCTAAGCCCTGCCATTGTCTCCTGCTAACCGGCCTTCCCCACAGCGTATGGAAGCCTCTCCCCAAACCAGCGGGTCGAGTCTTTTGCGCCTCGGGCCGGACTAAAAGTTACTTCAAGCCCGTTTTCACGGGCAATTCTTTTTACTTCTGCTTTGATCTCGGCGATCATGCGAGCTCTCGTGCCGCCTGAAGACCCCTTGACCGAACCTGCCACCGAGACATATCCCAGTTTCGCCTGCGAAACGATATCTCGTCTGCCTCCAGCACCAACCCCGGAGCCAACCGCCGCAGCCTTCACAGCGGGACGTTTCTCAAGCCCGCGGAGCATGTCGGCCTCAATATCGCCCCTGAGTTTGGCGTCGGCCTCGCGCATGCGTTCGTCGATACGTTTGCTTTCCTGGGAGCGAATCTGCTCCAGCTCAATGTTGATCTCGGCAAGCCTCGCCTCGTGCGTCGCTTGAAGCCCAAGCGCCGTCTTGCGCCTAAGGGCATCCTCATCCTGCGCAAGCTTGGCCCGCACCCCGGCAAGCGACTTCTCGTGGGTGACGATACACGCCTTGACGTTGTCGCCCAAAGCCCCCGGAGCGCCGAGTTGCGCCTTCAGGGCCGAAAGTTTAATCGCCGCATCCACCCGTTCGCACTGGCGGGACTCGTCAAGCGCCCGAAGGTCCTCGGCGAGCGACTGCTCAGCTCCACGCCTTGCATCGGCCTGCTCGGCCTCGGCCCGTGCGACAAGCTCGCGTCGCCGCTCCCTCACCCGCAGATCAAGAGCTTCGTTCAAGCCGTCGCGTATCCGCGAAAGCTCCTCGCCTGCCCTGCTCTCAAGTTTCGATTGTAAGCGAGATCGGTAAAAGCCTGCACATTCGTTTTTTGTCGAGGCTGGCGCAAAAGAGGACGCTCTGTCGCCCGTACGCACGGAGTCTCCCGGCGGCAATCCTTGCGACGGGAGACCGTTAAGCTGCCCGTACTGACCCCACGCGGGATGAAGCTTGACAAGCGCATCTACATTGCAAAAGACCCGTGTTGCGGGTCTGGGCAACGGACGCTCCTCGCTTCGCCAGCCTACTCCGGCGATGGCCAGTCCGATTCCGCAAAGCGCTGCTATGGATGCTGTAACTATCCTGTGGCTCATGCGGCGCTCCCAAATAAAATGGCGGTTTTTGCCATTTACTTCTAAGCAAACAACGGCAGGACTTTCTGTGGCGCTACCTGCGTCACTCTCTTGCAGCCGTAGGCTGCTCTGCCGTTGTTGCTCAATATCAACCCAATTTACTTCTTGAGTTTGGAAAGAACATCTTTGGTCAGGTCAAGCCCGCCGAAGAGTACGGCTTCCTTGTCGATGACCACAGTGAGCTTCTTGTCTTTTGCGACCGCTTCGATCGCCTTGACTATGTCTTCGCGAATCCCGGCACTGAGCTCTTTGCTCTTTGCCTGGAATGACTTCTCGGACTCGTCGCGCACCTTGTTGGCGTTTTCTTTGGACTGAGTCTTGCGAGCCTGAAGCTCCTTCATTCTTGCCTGCTCCTGAGCCGTCGGCTCTTTCTTCACGGAGAGTTCGGCAAGTTCCTTGTCCAGGGTGATTTCCCTGTCCTGGAGCGCTTTCAGGCGGGTCTTCTCAACATCTGTGAGATCGGCCTTGGTCCTAAGAACGACGAGCTCCTGCAGGTCACTTTCAGGAAGAAGCATATTCTCTTCCATAGCCTGAAGCTTGGCAACGAGCTGCTTGCTTAGAGCATCGAGCTCGGCGTTGGACTTGACAGTCTTGTCATATCCCTTGAAAACATCCTGTACGTCGACAAACCCGACAGTGTCAACCGCAAGCGCAGACCCTGCGAACGCGACCACCATCGCAAACACCGCAACGAGAATCCCCAAACGTTTACTCACCACTATGGCGCACCTCTTCTAAACAATACGGAGGCCGAGCTCCATCCGTAGCGCATCGTGCTGCTCTGCCTCCGCTGGCCGTAATTATACCAGATAAATGCAGAGCTCGGCAAGCAACGCATCTTAATCTACGCTACGTTTATCTTAAGACGTCCCCCGACATGCCCCATTGCCGAACACCAAATAAAAAGGGCCCGGTGATCTTCACCGAGCCCTCAAAAGTCCGAACTTTCTCTTCTGGAGCTAGAACGCCTGCCCCATGCTGAAGTGCGTTCTGCCGCCTTCGCTTCCGATGCCATAGTCGAGCCTCAGGTTGCCGATCGGAGTGTTCACCCGAAGGCCAATCCCCATGCCGACATTGCCGTGGAACGACTGGCTCTGAGGAAGGTCGCTTACGCCGTTGTAGTCGCCGGGAGCGCCCCACGCGTCGCCGTAGTCGAGGAACGCTACGCCGGTCAGCGAATTGCCGACGGGTTTACGATACTCCACGCTTGCCGTGAGCATCTTGTCGCCCCAGAACCGGTCCTCGCTATAGCCTCGAATCGACTCAGCGCCACCAACGAAATACTGCTCGAAGAACGGCAGGCTTCCCGCAGCGACTCCACCCATCAGCCTCGTAGCGATGGTGGCACGCTTGTCGTTCGGGTTCACCTTGCGACCGTCTTTGCTCCAGTACTTGCGAACATCGAACTGCAGCTTCTGGAACGGGCCTTTTACATCTGCAACTGTCTTTGTCAGTGCATCGTCAGTTACGTCAGGAGTGAGGTCCTGAACGCTCGTCTGTTTGATGTCCGCATTGCCAATCTGAAGAGAAACCGACTTATACCAACCGTCAGCCGGGTCCCGTTCAAAGTCTCTGGTGTTGTTCAGCAATCTGAACGTGCCACTCTGGATGGAGCCGTCCTGCTGGACCATTCCAATGACGCTGTTGGAGCCTGACGAGGCGCGGGTCTGGATGGACGCAGGTGCGAACGAACCACTTGTGCCAGTGATCTGAACCGGGGTCGTCTCGACGTTCTCACCACGAACCGTCACAAACGCTCGGGTGAAGCCCGAAAGCGGACGGCTCAGTCCGACTTCAGCGCCCTTGCGCCGTTCGTTGTACTGCTGTCCGTTGACCTGACTGTCGCCTCCAACCAATTCCGTGCCTGATGAGAAGCGATAGTTCAGCTTGTTGAACAAGTCTACGGAAAGCGATGTGTGCTTGGCGTCGACCCACGGTTCGTGGTAGCCGATGTCGTAGCTATAGTTGCTGCCGATTTCGCTGTCGGACGTGCCGGTCTCAAGCATCAGGGTAAGTCCCTGTCCGCGGCCCCGGAGGTTTGTCTCCGAAAGCTCCGCGCGGCCAACGAGCTTCTTTTGGGAGCTGTAACCGAGTCCAAGAGAGACCGAACCGGTCTTCTTTTCTGTGACCGGAAGCGCGATCGATAGCTTGCCGGGGTCGGCGCCAGGCTCGATCTTCGGGGCCTGGATGTCCTCGAGGATATCGAGGTTATATATTCGGGCAACGTCCTCGCGCAGGATCTTCATGTTGAATACCTGCCCGGGCTTGGTCTTCATCTCTCTGAAGAAAATATAATCAAGCGTCTTTTTGTTGCCGACAATATCGACGGACTGAACTGTATGCACGAGGATCGGGATCGAGAGCACGCCGGTTTCGCGGTCGATTCCGATGTCTTCAGTGACGTATGCGACATAGCCGTCGTCACGATACTTGCGCTGGATCGCCTCAATGTCGATGTTCAGCGTGGAGGTGTTCAGCACCTGCCCCGCCTGCGTGCGCATCAGGCCTTCCACGGTATCAGTCGAAATTGGCCCCTCGCCCACGATCTGAATGTCCTTGATGATCGGGTTCTCGACCACATCATAGATCACGCGGAGCCCCTCGGGAGTCTCCTCCGTGCGCACGGAAACCGCGCTGAAGTACCCCGTGGCGTTTATCGCCGCCCGGTCTTTATCGACAGCCACCTTGGTGTAATCTGCGCCGGGTTCGAGCTTGATCTCGTTTGCGATCGTGTCTCGGTTGATGTTCTTGTTCCCGGTGATGACCACCTGGGTCACTTTCTGACCTTCCTGTGCAAAAACGGCTACAGGCAACAGCCCAAAAAGTATCGCAGCGGTAACGACCACCGCAACGGGCCTCCACCTCATCCGTAATCTCAAACCTGACATAGCGTAATTCTCCTCTATGTGAAAAATCCCAAGAAGGCGGGACTCTCCTGTCCCGCAAGTGACTATCGATTCCGCGGAGCCAATTGATCCAGACGTTACATAGCTCCCAATATAGCCACCCAGCAAACATGCTAGCAGACAACCCACCGATATGGCAAGCTTCAAGCCTAGCGGCGCTAGAAGCGCCTGCTGACAGCAATTTCCAGCGACTGTATTCGCCTTGAATCGGTGATGTACCCGATCTCCAGCCAGTCTTTTAGCCGATAGGATAGCTTCAGCGAGTATGACGACCCAGTGTTCGACGATGTGCCGTTTAGGATGCTCCAGTAGGAAACATACACGTTATCCATCAGTTCCCTGGATGCCGAAACGGCCAACGGCTGCTCGAAACCGTATTCGATTGTAAAGTCCTCAAGCCCCAGCGCCTCGATGAACCCCGACTCAAGTGGCTCAAGCACATACGGCGACACAGCGAGCGTGAAGACGTTTCGCAACTGCTGATTGAGCGCAACTTCGCCGCTTCCAAAAATATCCTCGAAGTGCCCAAGCGCTGCCAATATCTGCGTGCGCGAAAGCCCCGCAGGATCGCTCTTGAAGACGATATCCTCCGGCTCAAGACTAAGAAGCGACCCCTGAACCGACATCGTAATGTTGTAGCGGCGTCTGCCTCCAAGCGGAGAGGTAGTCGAGAGCGATGTCTCCGCCTCAAGGTTCACAGTCACCCGCGGCGGCTCCGCCTGAGAGCTGTTTGAATACGGGTTCCAAGCCACGGTCACCGCACCATTTGTGATTCGCATCCTCTGGGTCGGGAACCTGAGCCAGCCGCGCGCGATTTTTACGTTCGCCGACAGGACCGGCTTGCGAAGCGTCCCAGTGAGCCTCCCCTGCCCCAGCATCAGCGCGTTTATGCTGCTTCGGTTGTTGAACCAGACATCATTACCGACCGAAAGTGTGAGATCGAACGCCGGGTTGAACTCGCCGGTGATAGGTTTGGGTGAAGCGCCCTCAGGCACCGGGCCAAGGAGCACATCTGCCTTGGCAAGCTCAATCAACCCTGATATCTTCGGATGGGTTACAGGGCCCGTGACCACGACCCCGGCCTCTCCGGTGCTTATCTGCCCGGAGATCCG
Source organism: Armatimonadota bacterium (assembly GCA_038207085.1). Classification (GTDB taxonomy): domain Bacteria; phylum Armatimonadota; class UBA5829; order UBA5829; family DTLH01; genus JBBRAE01. The sequence goes on along the minus strand of JBBRAE010000014.1, from coordinate 4,508 downwards.
CTCGCGGTATTCGAGCATGTTCGTCTCGGCAAAGTAGAGCGATTTCGCACGAACCGTCAGATTCGTCGTGCTGCGAGACTGCCCCGGAACGGGCGATATCACGTTTGCAAGCGAGATTATTCCGCCCGGAACAACATCAAACGACCCGCCGCCGCTCGACTGTCCTGAAAGCTGTGCTACTCGGATGGTGCTGCCTTCAAAGCGCACGTCGGCTGCAATGTTGGTGAAATCGTTATCCATCCCGACGACACCGACCGTGCCCTTGTTCACCGTGATAGACCCCGCGAGGTTCGGGCTGCCGAGCGTGCCGACGATGTCGACGTTCGCCGAAAACGTCCCCGATGTCCGAGTCGAATCGAGCTTGTCCACCAAAATCGCGAGGATCTTGAGCGACTGCTCCTCCAAGCTTGCGTGCAGGTCTATCGGCCTGTCCGCGGGAACCGTGAACTTGGACCAACTCCAGGGCACCTTGCCGAAGATCACGCCGGAGTGGCTTTCCTTGCTCTTTGGGTCTTCCTTGGTAACTACTACGCGGCTGAGGTCGATTGTGTCACCATCGACGGTGATCAAACCGGTGCTCAAGCTGTCGAACTTAACCCCGTAGATGACGGGGTCGACCATGTTGACCGAGAACGTGACCCTGGGAGTGCTTACGGGGCCAGTGATAGACGCGGTCACGGTTGCCGTGCCAGTTACGTAACTTGGCCCGATCGCGGAAGTCAGCGCACCGAGGTCCACGTTGTAGGCGTCGAGGTTGACGTTCAAACTGCCTTTGGGGTCGATCGTCCCGTCGCCTCTGACGTAAAGCGAATCGGCTCTTGCCTCAAGGCTCTCGATCTTGACGCCTCCGCCCGAAGTGCTCGCCGAAAGGTCGATGTCTAGGTTCTTCAGCTCTGCTATATCCAGCTTTTTGGCCGAAAGTTTAACATTTGCTTGTAGATCGTCAACTGGGCCTTCCGCGCCAAACGCCCCCGAGATCGAGCCGTCGTCGGGACGTCTGAGTCTGGTGAGGATACCTCTCAGGCCTTCGGCCTCGGGTGTCCTCGCGTATGGACTCTCGGACAAGAGAGTATAAAGCGCGGGGTAGGAGAAGCTGTCCAAGTTTCCGTCACTAATCTTTAACTTCTCAGTTTTGGCGTCATACTCGGCGCGGTCGATGGCGATCTTGCCCTGAGGCCCGGCGAGTACGATTCCTGAGACACTCATCCCCTGCTCACCGTAGGCGACCTCGGCCCGGAACTCATCAAAGGGCACCGTGTTGATAATCGGATGATCGGCGGCAACCGTTGCGGCGATACTCAGGTTCGCCCGCGGGCCTGAAACCTTGCCCGAAACGTCCGCTGTCCCTGAAAGCGTGACGTACGGCTGCGTCTTTTCGCTGATCTCGGATAGAGACACTCCCTTTGCCGCAAATGTGAGGTCGACGCTGCCGCGCTTGTCGAGCGTGCCGGATGCGGCGAACGTGGTTTCTCCACTCTTAGCCGTGAAGTCGCTTAGCTCAAGAGCCCCGCCCGAGTAGGAGATGCTGGTCTCCGCGGATGAGACCGGGTATCCGGCGATCGACCCATCAGAAAGGCTGATACTCCCCGAGGCCTGCAGCTTCTTACCAGCCCCTCGCACGGCAAGCTTGCCAGAGACAATACCTGTGACGTCCGCAGTGACTTTCATTTCACGAAGAAGCCGCCCGACGGGTGCGTCGACTACGGAGACGTCGAGGTCGAAGTTTGGAGTCTTTGTGTCAAGCCCTGTGATACGCCCGGCAAGCGTGACCTCCGCTGGGATGATGCGAACGACGGTGTCCTTAAACTCGACCGTTTTTTTGTTGGCGACGATGTTGCCGCGAGCGTAGTCAAAGCTAAAGTCCTGCACACGCCCGTCCGAGAGCTCTACCCGGCCTGTTACGGTGGGGTTTGCTGCCTCCCCGGATATCGTGCCGTCAAAGTTGCCGACACCTGAGACGCCCTTCATACCAAAAGGAGCAAGCGCGCGTGCAAGGTCGACCCCGACCGCAACCGCTCGGAAATCCATCTTGGGGCCGATGACCCGACCAGAGAGCTGCACATCTCCACCTGCGGCTTTCGCAGTGAGGGCGCTGACTTCGACGCTCTTGGCAGTAACTATGACCTGGGTCGCGGCGCTATTGAATGCAATATTGTTAAAGTATCCGTGCTTAAGTTTGACATCGGCGGCAAGCCTGGGGTTGGAGGCAGTCCCTGAGAGCTCGAACTTGCCGTTTGCCGTACCCGAGATCCCAGCTTTGGCGACCTCGGGAACCATACCAAGCTTTACACCCGATGTCGTGCCTGAAAGCGCAAGCCTTGTGGTGTCCTTCTCGATCACAATCGTGCCGCCAAGCGAAATACGCCCGTCAAGCGCATCCGCGCGGGCGCTTTCGATCTGAAGCAGGTCTCCTGAGTAGGTCGCTCGGACATCGACGTTTCGCGCACGATAACCAAGCGCCTGAACAGACGGCACCGAAGTGCGCACGATGTAGGCAAGCCCGTCACTTCGGCCAATGATGTGCAGATCAAGCGGCCCACGGCCATCCACCTTGACCTGCTTGAGCGAGTCGGAAAGCTGCATGGAGCCAAGAACCGGCGCAAAGTCGACGCTCCGCGAGGCGATATGCAGGTTGATTCCCGGACGCGCAAAGTTGACTATTGATCCGGCAATCGAAAACGGCGAGCCAAGCATGCTTCCCTTCAGGCGCATATCGAGCCGCTGGTCGCCGATCTTGATCCTGCCCGAGAGTTTGTCCGCAGGCTTGCTGAAGCCGGTAATCAGCGCACGTCCGTCGCGAATATCGGCCGTGCCCGTGTAGCTCCACCTCGACTTGCCGTTGGCGGTCTTGCGGGCGACGCTCATATTCACATCGGCACGCCCACCGAGCACGTGCACCGCACCGGGGTTGGCGAAGTACGCGAGCCAGAACGCGGCGTCTGCGCCCTTTGCGCGCACGTCGATTGCGACGACGCCGTTTCGGTTGTCGATCGAGCCGCTCAGCGCCAGCCGATCAAAGTTGCCACCTTTGGGGCCTCGACCAGTGACGTTGTAGACATAGAACGGCGTGCCGGATGCGTCAAAGATTCCGTCGAAATCCTTAACACGGATCACTGCGGGCTTCGGGCCGGGGGTCTTTGCCTGCCAATCGCTGTAGGTAAAGTCGCCATTCTCAAAATAGATCGTTCCCGCAAACGGGGGACGCTTGGGGCCGGGGCGCTTGATGAAAAAGTCGTTGATGTTGAGCTTACCGTTTCGGTAACGGTCAAGGCGTATCACAGGCCTGACCAGACGCAGCGACTGAATGCTCTGTATCGGCGTCACCTTGCGGTGCACGAGGTCCCAGAACTTGTAGTCGACGATCAGTTCGTCCGCGCGAAGGAGGGTGCCGGAGCGAAATGTGGGGCCGTTGGAGATCTCGATATCCTTGAGCACGGCTTTGCCAAGCCGTGAGACTCCGTAGCCGCCGATTCTCACGTCGCGCCGGGTCTGACGACGCAGTTCATCGACGATCACCACGTCAAGATGCCTGGTAACCCGCTTGACCTCGCCTACGATGTATACAACAGCCGTGACAACACAGACGAGCGCCGGTACGACCGTCAGAAGGAGAATCAGTTGTCGCTGCCGTTTACGGTTCATAAATATGGATTACTTGATCCCAAAATGCTCGAAAAACTTTTTGATAACCCGCTCGCGGACTTCGTCTATCCCGGGCGCGGGGTCGATCAGGCGCGAAAGGCAGGTGATCTGCTGCGCGTCGAGGCCACAGGGGTTGATAAAGCCGAAATGCGCCATATTCGGGCTGACATTGAACGAAAACCCGTGATAAGTCACCCCGCCGCGCACCGCAATCCCGATGCTGCAAATCTTTTTATCGCCGACCCAAACACCCGCAAGCCCGTGTCGCTCGCCTTCGAGGTTGTAGTCGGCTAATGTTGAGATTATTATACTCTCTAAGAGACATAAAAACGCGTGAACATCGTTCCCACGAGCACGAAGATTGACGATTGGGTAGCCGACAATCTGCCCCGGCCCATGATAGGTCGCGTCCCCACCGCGGTCGGTCTCGACGATCTCCACACCGTTCGCCGAGAGCACAGATTCCGGCACAAGCAGGTTCTCAGCGTGCGTGCCGACGCCTTTGGTAATAACCGGCGGATGCTCAAGCACCACAAGCGCCCCTCCGAGTTTGCCCTGTTTCACCTCGGAATGAAGCTCAAGCTGAAGCTCAAGCGCCTCACGATACCCAAGCGTCCCGGGCAAAACCAGCCGAAACTCCGCGTTGTCAGATTGAGAATAATACGAACGATCTTCCAAAAAGACTTCTCCGGGGTGATGTTGTCAACCTATTTAGTATACCGTAAGAGACAGTTTGAGGGAAGAGCCGTTTGGGGTGGGGGCGGGCAAGCGCCCCACACCAAAACGCCGCGAATGGGTAATAGAAAAGCGAGGACACATAAAAAAAGGGGGTGTTTTAAAGCCGGAAAGCAAAAAAGCCGCCCCCA
>JBBRAE010000013.1:0-72443 GCA_038207085.1 Armatimonadota bacterium | reverse complement strand
TTGGTCTGTTTTCCGGTCTCATTGAGTATATTATCCACAGCCTCTGCCGGGAAAGTTTTTGCAATCACGCCCAAATTGACATAATCAGCTATCCTTGCCCCGCCAGGCATTTTACTTGATGTTCGAGCCATCCTCATATACTTCCAACGATACTGCTATATATAGGATGGCACAAAAAGTGCTAATATGAACCGTATTGCTCCTAGCCCGCATTATTCACGAGGAGCGTGAATAATGCTCTGTTAGCGAAAGCTTTATTCATCAAGCGAATAAAGCGGGCTAAGAGAAAGTGTGGAGTAGTGCTTCGTTACTCCCCTAACTAACTGTGGTATACCCATTCTAAGCGGCTTTACGCGGCTCAAACCTGGGTTTATACTCTTCGCACTTGTAAGAGGCGGAGTATTCATCAGGCGACTCCGCTTCAGACATATAGACGTAACCTTCGCTGACGGAACAGCGCTGGTAGGTCTGATCGTAATTGCCACAGTCGTAGCATCTTCGGAGCACTGTCCAGCAGACCGCGCAACGCAGGCTTCCTACAAGTTCGATTCTGCCGCAGAGCGGGCAGTGGACGTAAATCTCTTTGAACCCTCGGTCATTTCGCTGCAGACTGGTTCGCACCATCCGCCCGAACCTTTCGAGTTTCTCGTTCATCTCAGATACGCACGAGAGCAGCTGGTTCATTTGAGTTTCCGACAGGAACTCTCCGATGCGGTCATCCAATAGATCGGTAATTCCGGTCGCGGTCTTTAGTATTTGTTTTAGGTGAACTTCTGCGGTTTGTGGTTTGAAGTTTCGTTTCTTCTCCGTAGTGCGACCGGCGTGTCGCAAAATCTCCTGAGTTACGTTCAGTGGCACCCGCAGAAACGCCTCGGCTTTTGCCGGCATCTCTTTGACCGCTTCGATAAGCTTCTGCGTCTCGTCGATAGATAGTCGCTCGGACTTTATCTTCTGAGCGACCCGGAGCTGGGTCTTTTCGTCACCAGTGAAAGCCTTGAGAAGCCGCGCATGTCCCTCAAGGAACGAACCATCATCCTGATCTGAGCGCTTGGATAGCTCCTGCTGGATCGATTCCGGTAGATCGAGAAGTTCCATATAGCGCCTGAGTGTGGATTCGACAACCCCGAGAGTCCTGCAGCACTGCTCCATATCCATAAAGGCCAGCAGTTGTTTGACTGCCTGTGCTCGTTCAACTGGGTTGAGATCTTCGCGCTGGAAGTTCTCAAGAAGGGCATCGGCAGCAGCGTCCTCGTCGTTCAGTTCCCTGACAATTGCAGGTATCTCAGTGAGGCCCGCAAGACGACTGGCACGCCACCGGCGTTCGCCCATGACGATCTGGTAAGTGCCGTCGCCCATTGGGCGAACGACTATAGGCTCAAGCACTCCGCGTTCCTTTATGGACCGCGAGAGCTCTTCAAGCGTATCATCATAGAATGTCTTTCGTGGCTGCCCCTCGGCGGGGACGATCTTGTTCAGGTCCAGCTGCTGCATATGGACCTCCTCTGTTTGTATAGTTCTGTCGGCTGACGTGACCCGCTTCCAGCGGTGGATTAACCCGAGTCTTCGGCATCTGCAAGTATTGACGAGAAACATCTACACGCGGTATTGCCGCATCGGTAGACAACGAAAATCAGTTCAAGTGTGCTACATCTATATCGTTCCTCAGTAATACTCGTATTTGCGCTATAATCTGCGTGCACATTACCAGGTTTTTGGTTGTTTGCTCCAACTGCTGTGATGGTGTTGCTCTTAGGTATGGCTCGACACAAATACTGCTAGAATCGCTATAAGCACGGACAAAAAGCGTTGACAGCCCCGAGGCGGTGTGCTATAATCTGATCTTGGTAGTGCGCTTGTAGCTCAGAGGATAGAGCGAAAGGTTGCGGACCTTTAGGTCGGGGGTTCGAGTCCCTCCAAGCGCGCCATATCATTGCCCTCGTAGCTCACTGGATAGAGCGCCTCCGTCCTAAGGAGGGCGTTGGGGGTTCGATTCCCTCCGAGGGCGCCAGGGTATTGAGGTTGGAAGCTGGAGGTTGGTTGTCAAATACCACCCTTCAGCATCCAACCTCTATTTATTGTACGGAGTGTTGAGCGAAAGCTTTATTTGTCAAGCGACTAAAGCGGGCTAATGCACGCTTAACTTGGCTTTGACTGATACCTCACAACGTCACCGGTGAAAAGTGGATTGGATTGGAGGAATTCTTCTGTTGGCAGTTGAAGAATGCCTGGTAGGCTGTGGGGATGCGTATCAGTGGGGACCCACGACTACTGATTGTAATTATGCAAACTACTGAACAGGAGTGACTATCGCATGCAGGACTTGAAGTGGGTTTCTACTACCCAGCAGTCACAATGGCAGGAAAAACAAGTGGGAAAGTCTGATTCGGGTGCGAACCTGGCAGTTTCCGGGAGCAGGCACCAGACTTGGGACGGGTTCGGCGGATGCTTTAACGAGCTTGGCTGGATCGCGCTTTCCGATATCGAGGAGACCAAGCGCAGGGAGATCATTCAGGCTCTGTTTGACCCAAAAGACGGTTGCCGGTTCAACTTGTGCCGACTGCCCATTGGCGCGAGTGACTACGCCGCGGAGTGGTACAGCCACAACGAGACCGACGGCGATTTTGAGATGAAGAACTTCTCTATAGAACGTGACGAGAAGATACTTATCCCCTATATCAAGGAAGCTATGAAGCTTCGTCCTGACATGAAGCTCTTTGCCTCCCCTTGGAGCCCACCGACGTGGTTCAAGTTCCCGAAGGCCTATAACTATGGCACGATGATGTGGGACAAGAAGTATCTGGACGCTTACGCGCTCTACTTCGTCAAGTTTGTGCAGGCGTACAAAGAGGCTGGGATCAGTATCAATCAGGTGCACGTGCAAAACGAGCCGCTAGCTGATCAGAAGTTCCCGTCGTGCGTCTGGACCGGGCAGCAGATGACTGACTTTATTCGCGACCATCTTGGCCCGGCGTTCAAGACTGCTGGGCTCGACTGCGAGATATGGTTTGGGACTCTTAACACTGACGACTACAACGGCTATCCCAACACGGTGCTCTCAGACCCTGAGGCGGCGCAGTATGTCTCTGGAATCGGCTTCCAGTGGTCAGGGAAGGGCGCTATTCAACGCACATCGATCGCGTGGCCCGAGACCGGCATCATGCAGACCGAAAACGAGTGTGGCGACGGTAAGAACTCCTGGGTGTACGCTCGCTACGTCTACGAACTCCTGTGGCACTACATCACCAATGGGGCGCACGGCTATGTCTACTGGAATATGGTCCTTGAGCCGGGTGGCCTAAGTACCTGGGGATGGCATCAGAACGCGATGGTTACCGTTGATCGCAAGGTAAAGAGCGTCACGTATAACCCCGAGTTCTTTGTGATGAAGCATTTCTCGCGGTTTGTTGACAAGGGCGCGGTGCGGCTCGGCCTCACAGGTGCTTGGGCTGGTAACGCTGTTGCCTTCGAAAACCCCGATGGCGGACGGGTGGTGGTTGTCGGAAACCCGTGGGCGGAGGCGCGCGAGTTCGTCTTCGAGGGTATATCAGCTACGCTTGAGGGCTACTCGTTCAATACGTTTGTTATTGACTAGAGCTTGTGTGTGTGTGACGCCGATTAGCTCACCGGCGTCACACACTAGCCCGCATTATTCACGAGGAGCGTGAATAATGCTTTGCTAGCGAGAGCTTTATTCGCTTCACGAATAAAGCGGGCTAGTGTTACTGAACAGTAATTGTCCCCTGTTCTTCGAAATGTACGCCGCAAAAATATGTGAATGTGCCGGGGATATTGAACGTGAACTGAAACTTGCCGCCTGGGGTGATAACCCCGCTGTCGAAGAGCCCATTGGCATCGGGGAATCCGGTGACCGTGGTGGCGATGATTGATCCTGGGCTCAGGGCGTTGGTGATGGAGAACCGACCAACCTTTGTTGTCCGCCAGATGGCCTGCTGGGTGGGGTTCAGAACGGCGCTCAGGAAGATGACACTGTTGTTTTGGTCTTGAACGCGGACTTGAGCCTGGACTGGTCCCTGGTTGGTAAAGATCACCTGATCTCCGAGGTCCAGGTTGAGGTTCAGCATCGAGAACTGGTCCGGGAATACGTCTACCTGAGTCGTTGTGGGAAATCTTGTAGCATTGAGAGTGCCGCTGACCACGCTGTGGGTCGCGTTGCCTGCATTGAGCCACTGAACGGTAGTGCCCACCGGTACAGTTGTCTGACTGGGCTGGAACTGAAACTCGGTGATCGTGATGAAGTTATTATTTTCGTTGTTGTCGGATCCGCCGCATCCAAAAGTGCTGGCCGCCAACGCGACCGCGAGGAGAATGAGAGCTTTTCGAGTCATTGTAGTTCTCCCTCAATCGTTTCTCACGTCCCACCTGCTTGCCTGGGCTTGCGGGCAAGCACCCTCGTCCTCCTGCTAATACCCAATGGTCAGACGCTTGAATCAGGGGAATATGAGCGCGTTTGGGGGGAATTACAACTGCTGGGAGATGCGATTCTTCTCGTCAACGATGACTACCTGTCGGGTGACGGGCTCATCAGAGAGTACGAACGCGACGACAATCACCTTGTCGCCGGGCTCGCAAAGTCTAGCTGCCGCGCCGTTTACACAGATTTCGCCCGACCCACGCGCGCCTGTAATCGCATAGGTCTCAAACCTCTGTCCGTTGTTGACGTTCCACACGTGGACGTATTCTCCGTCGATGATGCCGCATCCGTCCATCAGATCTTCGTCGATGGTGATGCTCCCAACGTAATTGACGTCCGTGCATGTAACAGTCGCTCTGTGAATCTTGCTCTTGCAGAGGTTAAGTAGCCTCAATGTAAAATACTCCTCCGGAAAATACTCCTATATAGTATATCAGTCCGGCGCTTAGTCTTCAAGTGGCGACGAACTGAATGAATCTACGAATTGCAGGCAGCGATCAAGCTAGCTTTGGAGTGCGGCTTGCGAGAGCCGCTTTAACGAATCTTCCGACTGGTGATAATGTGGCGCTTGCGCGCCTTGCTGTCGCCCAAGAACAAAGCGGTGATTGCTCGCTGCACTCCAAGTGAAGCCGACAATCTTTGCATGCACTTCGAACAGAATGTCCGTTTTGCACATGAACACCGGGGGTATCCCAAGAATAGAGCAGTATTTCTCGCGAGGTGAGTTTATGAGACCACGAATAGCTCTACTTGCCGTTATTCTGGCGGTCGTTATGCTGGTCTCAGCGACGACGATGCCCTCGAGTGCGTTGAACCTTGGAAGTGCGGTCAAGCTCTTTGGCATCGCCTTTGTTGTGAAGCATTTCGGCCCTCAGATCAACAGCTTCATAAACACGCTGCTTGTGCAGCGCGGTGTTGAGTGGCAGGGCACTACCAAGGTTGTGCCGATAATATCAATCGGGCGCGGCCTCTACATAGGCGCGGCCCAGGTCGCCGGGCCACCGGAGCTTGTGAAGAAGGTGAAAGCCGTCGCGCAGGGAGAACTCAAAATCGGGAGTCTCCGTGGTAATGCGCTCATTCCGGTGGGTTCGACCAATATTACCAAGGGAGTCGACAGGATCGAAGGCGTTGGGCTTTCGGCCCTGATCGATTTCAGGGTGTAGGGGAGGTTCATTATGAAACGAAGATACCTGCCTTTGGCCCTGGTTATTGCTATTGTGGTGCTGATCGCGGTGGTCTACGCCTACGCGATTACGGTGAGCTCTCGAAGTGTGACTGTGAGCGGGGTGACTGTCGGCGAAGTGGTGGTAAACGGCCAGACGCCGATTCGTCTGCGGCTCTCGGCTGGCGGCCTTTCAGCTTCCGAAAGAGCGGCAGTTGTCGCCCGGAGGCTTTCGGCGATGCCGGACCTTGCAGCCTCGGAAGTAACAGTGAGCAAGGTGAATGGTCAATATGTCGTGGTTGCTCGCAACCAGGTTCTGATCACCGCGGACAACTCTCAGGCGCTTGAATACAGCACCACGCCGTACGGTCTTGCGATTGCTTGGCGAGATCAGTTGAGAAGCGCGATCTCCGGCGCTCCTATCGGGGCGGGGCCATCGTCTACGCTTCCATCGACCGGTGGCGGGCCGAGCGTTCAGTCGAAGACCAGTGTCGATATGAGTCAAAAGGCTGTGCCGATTCTAAGCGTTGGCAGCGGGTTGCGGGTCGGCGTAGCGGTGGTCGCAGGAGAGAGAGAGCAGGTGGCCCAGGTGAAAGCGGTCGCCCAGATTGAGGGTGATTTCCACGGAAACGCCCGCATCCGAGCGCTTGTGCCGGTTTCCACTGAAAACGTAGTCAGCAATATTAATCGGGTTCCAGGCACATCGGTGATTGGAGTTGCTGATATTCGACTGTAACGAAGCTAAAGAGAACACATAGAAGAGGGCAGGTCTCTCCCAGGGGATGCCTGCCCTCATCAGAAGTGTTGATAGTATGTATGATTTGATAGGCTATAGTGTGCCTGGAGCTAGAACTGCTCCTTTTTGCGGCGGCCGCCTCCGTGGCTGGCCTCTCCGCCCTTGCGTCCAGCGACTCTCGCCTCAGTGCTGTCCCACTCGTGGGCTGTTCCCTTCTGGTGGGCAGCCTGGCCGCCCTTTCGAGCGATTTCACGCTGTTTTTCTCTGTCCATTGAGGCGAAGCCTCTCTGCTTGGTTGACATTCGGACACCTCCACTGTGTCGTTTCAGAGTACTGCAGAGCCTACTGCGTTAATGTGTTACCCCAGCCTCATGGTACCTAAACACTTCAGACAGAATCTGTCAAAAATAATGTATAAATAATTCACGCGTGATATACGGATAAACTATTAATAGGCGTGAAACATTGCCGAAATGCTTCAGTGCGATTATATGACTGTGGCTGGGGAGAGGCGCTTGCGCTGCGCGATACCGTGACTCATTGTGGTTGGCGCGCGGACTTCCTCATCCTCCACGCTCGCAACCTGTGTCTGGTTCTCTCCTCGGTCGCAATTCTTGTCTATCCCCAAAAGAAAAGCCCGGCGGATAACCACCGGGCCTTAGTTAAGGGAGTAAGAAAGGAGAAAACCCGGCCAGCACTCCAGCAAGAGTCACCTTTGGCCGTTCTCCGGGTGCTGTTTAATACACCCGGATATCTGTTGCAGACCGCACTCTTACAGCTGTTACTCCTCCAGCCATAGTGGTTGCAGGTCCGGTTGCCGACATATAGTCCCCAGTGTTGGGGAGAGTTGAAAGAGCCGTGAGGAGCCCGTCTATCTGGACTCTTACAGGTGAGCCGCTTCCATCATCCAGGGTGATATAGCCGCTGGTTTTTTCCGTCACCCGCCCCCAGACTCTTACAAGCTGCCCGGATGCAGTGCACACCTTGTTGGACATGCCAAGTGCGCCGAGTTCTTTGTCTGAGGTTTTGTTGACTGAAGAGACCCTGAGAACAGTCTCGCCGGTCGCGCTGTCGATATCGGTAGTGCCGGAAACCATGAGTTTGTCCCCAGGTGAAAGCGTTCCTGCACCTGTGACCTTGAGCCCGCATGTTCTGTCGGTTTCAGACAGATAGACTCCGGTATCGGAATATGTCTCTGAAGCGGTGATGGCGGTCTTGCCGGATGTGATGCTGACCAGCACTCCCTCACCAAGCGCCCTTACGTCCTTTAAGCGATCCAGGGAAAGCGGCGCCGCTGCGGTCCAGCGTGACGAAAGATAGAGTTCCACCCCTTGCCGCTCGATGTCGGAAAGCTTGCGGCTGTAGATCAGCACTTCCGCGATATCGCCGAAAAAGCCATAAAACTGGGAGCTGCTTGCATAGTTGCCGACAGCAAAGCCCAGGGTCATATTGGAGTCGGATTTGGTCGCTGTGCCTATAGGGGAGCCATTTATCCAAAACTCGTGGGCTCCGGGGGTATAGCGGCTTGTGAACTGATACCAGTTTTCGGGTACGGCGGGATATGTGGAGGGGGTCGAGACAATTCCGTTCAGATTGCCCCAACTCGCTCTCATCCGGCCGATGGTTGAGATCCACGGGCCGTAGCCGGTATACGACGAGTCTGCGCCGCACCACCACAGATACTGGTAGTTTGAGCCGGGAAGGGAGTTAAGCCTGGCTCTTGTAAAGGTTGTGAAGTTGCAGTTGCCTGTAAGGACTGAGGCAGGCGTTGACAGTGCGCAGGAGTTTCCCGCGAATCGGACAACGGGCTTGCCGTTCATCGCACTGTCGATGATTTTGGGTCGATAGCTCGGAGTGGACTGAGTAAGCTTCTTTGTAGACCCCGTAACCTGATCGGCCCACTCGCTGACCACACCCAAACCGTCACTTATGACTCCACCGTCCGCCTTGAGCCACAGAGCAAGTCCATCAGTCGGAAGAACGCCAACGGGGTAGCTTATGACCTTGCTGGCGGCATCGTAGGCGCGCGTCGAGTCGCTAGCTTTGGCGTAGCACTTGATCTCGTAATAGCCTGAGACTGATGGAGTCCAGGGGCAGGTGTTTTGGGTTGAGTAGTCCTGAAGCGTTGTCCATCCGGCTGTGGTTCGGATCAGGAACTTGTATTTGGTCAGATAGCCTCCTGCGGCCTGTGCGCTCAGAGTGACAGCGGTTCCAATATCGACGGGCGAAACCGGCGTGCCCGATAGTGTAACGCCTGTAAGTGGCGGGGTGATGGTGATGCTCGTAAATGCCGAGCCTGTAGCCGTGTCATCGTCTGTTACAGTGAGCGTCGGGACGAACAGGCCGGGCTTGCTGTAGGTGTGGCTCGCCGCTGCGCCAACGCCGTAAGTGCCGTCGCCAAAGTCCCAGGAATACCCGGTGACAAGCCCATCGGAGTCCATCGATGCTGCGGCGTTGAAGCTCACTGTGAGCGGCGCGGTGCCCGCGGTCGGGTTTGGCACAAAGGAAGCGATGGGAGGAAGATTGGCAGGAGCGCTCGAAGCTACGTCGGCCACGACTCCCACTCTGACGGTCTTTGTGGGGGTCAATACGTCGACCCATCCCCAGTGCCTGCCGACAGAGAGCCCAACCCCGTTTATGCTGACCAGGAGCCGTGCGTAACTGCTCTCAGGCCCCATTGTGGAGGCACCCGGGAGGCTCGCGGTGATCCAAGTGTCACTTGTATTTACACTCAGGGCTGAGGACTGGATACCGGCGTTTGCGATGGGGATAAGCACAGAGTCGGATGTCCTACCCGGATGAGTTTTGAATCGGGCGACTCTCTGTGCCGGGACGGGGATGTTGTAACTGGAAACTCCTGAGCCAAGGAAATACGTCTGTGTGGACCCAGCGTAGGTATTGTCGACGAGCAGTGTTGCACCGTCAGCGCTGGTGATCCCGACCGGTGTCGGCACAGGCGGAGCAGATGCAGCGTCAGTGACGGTAACATTGCCCTTTCGGATGATGTTCTCTCCGAGCGTGCCTACCTGTCGACCGTCTATTGCATAACCCTGTTTGGACTTAACCGTAATGCGTTCCGCGACGCATCCCTCACCCATGACTCTTGCGCCGCCGAACCTGGAGTCCGCAGGGCCGGTGATCTCGACATAGCAGTCACGGTAGGTGTTGCTGAAAGACGGTGAGTATAGCGGGTGTCCGCTCCACCAGAACGCGGCCAGTCCGTCGTTGAAAACGTCGAGCGCGGTTTCGTTGCGGGCATCGTTCCACCAGTTAGGGCCGCCGTTTGCGACAAGCCAGCGGGCCATCATGTTCCTTCGGGATGTGTTCCCTTCGAACATGTTCATCCAGCCGTTGCCGTCAACATCCCAACCGACGCTGGCGGCGTCTCCTCGATTGTAGCCGACGGGGAACGCGTTCAGGTCGTTTGAGTAGACGACGTTGTTCGTGTAAGCTCTGCCAGTGGATATGTATATCTTCGATGTAGAGTCGGGCTGAACCAGCCAGGGTGAGTCAACGGTTATCATGTTCGCTGTGTTTGCGACTATGAGCCTTGACTGTCCGAACCCCTTGCCGGCGATGATGATCGCGCTTGAGCCCACGCAGGTGGGTACAGGTTTGCCGCCGACAAGCAGGTCATCTCCACGATAGTTGTCTACGGCTATTGTCTGTCCGTCGACTAGTCCGTCGGTGCGCAGCGTCATTGTGCGGATATCGTTTGAAAGCACGTTGCCAAACCACAAGCTGCCGCTTCCGTGAAACAAGATCATCTCACCCTTGTTGTCTTGTACGGCGACATCTTTGGTCGTGTTGTGCGCGATATAGCTGTTGGAGCAGTAAGATAGCGCCACCCGCTTTGCCCAGACGATAGTACTCACCTGGTCCCACGTCAGCCAAGCGTCGGCAAGTCCGGGAAGATAATTTCGGCTTCCGTTTGCCGGGTTTGTCGGCCAATTCTGTGTCTCGATGTGGTTATACTCAAATACGTTGTTGTCGCCGATGCTTGACGCTGCCTCTGACTGCCCGTAAAAGTCGCCGTAGAGCGTGCAGTTGTGTATGTAGCCTTCAGAACCTGCGTTTGCCTTGCGATACATTACGCAGCCGTTTAGTTCGGTTCGGCCCGGAGCGTCAAGCGCGTAAGACGTGAACACGTTGGGGTCTGCGGTTTGCTTATAACGAGTGAAAGTCGCGTCATAGGAGGGCGGGGTCCAGTAGTAGTGCCCGATCGCGACATAGTTCGTCTTGGCGAACCCAGCTGACTCGTGCACCCAGAGGTCAGTTACCCCGATATGGTCCTCGTTCATGTTGATCGTTGTGTGCTGAGCTGTTGAAAGCTGAATGAGTATGCGGGTCGAGTTCATACCCGCGCCTTTCAGCTCGACTTTGGCTTTCAAATAAAGCGGGCCTTTGATGATGTAGTCGCCCGCGCTAAGCTTGATGACGCCGCCGCTTGATTTGGCGGTCTGCGTGTTGATTGCGGACTGGAGGTTCGCTGTGTCGTCGGTGCCGTTTGGAGCGACGACAACCTCGCTTGTTCCTCGCACGAATCGATCTTCGACGACCAGATCGACTGGGTTGCTCCAGCCGTAGGCTCCACCGTGTCCGCTGTGAACAAAGACTTTGTAGTTGCCGTTCGAGAGACCTGCGGGAACTGTGAACTCCGCCATATAGGGGTCGACTCTGGTGATCGTGCAGGGCATGAATGCGCCGCCGGAGGCATCTTGGATGTAGACATGTGCGTCCGAGGTGGTCGTGCCTCGGTTGTGGGCGACGTTTCGCCCGACTACTCTTTTAACCGCACCTGCAGAGCATTTGTTGCCGAGTGGGCCGATCCAGTGAGCCTGAGGCTTGTTGACGATGATCGGTGCGCTCACTCCAGCGCTGTTCTCGACCCAGAGAAGGTAGGTTCCGTAGGGGATGTCCTCGGGCATCGTTGCCATTAGGAAGTTGTCGCGCACGCTCCAGATCGTTGCCTGCCGCAGCACGCCGCCCGAATCCGATGTTCGCGCCCACACCCACACAGTCGTGTCGGTTCCTGCATCAATGCCGGTCCTTGTGGTAAAGGCGGAACCAGTCAGGCTGAAGGTGTCGTCGGGCTCGATTGTCCTGCTCCACTCGGAGATGTTGGGGCTCCCGGCGGTCGGCTGGGTTCCGAGATCGGCGAAGCAGATCGGGAAACTGTCCCCGGGGGGCTCAGGCGCTGCGGGCGGCTCTCCCCAATTGGACGGTGGTGGCAGGTCTATGGGTGAAGCAGACTGAGAGCTCTCTCGCAGTGCCAACCCTTTGACCGAATTGGATGATATGGTAACCGAAACTCGCTGGGGAATGTGTCCCGGTGCGGAAACAAGCAGCGTATATGAGCCATCGGGCGCGATGAGTGAATACTCCCCGGTTGGGCTGGTGGTAGCGCCATAGTTGGGTTCGCCCAGGGTTCTTACCAAGGCTTCGGCGAGCGGAGGGTTTCCGGCAGCGCCAGTGCTGATCACTCCCGTTAGCGTTCCCGCGCTAACCAACGTTGGCGCAAAAAGAAGACAAACAATTGTGAGGGTGAACAGAGCCGGGTTACGCTTGAAGATCATCGACATTCCTGTTACCTCTGAGGGACCGCGTCATAAGATCGACCTCGTCCCTATGGCCCGATGGTTGGGCTCTTCTACTACATAGTCGGCAATGCGCATGCGATTGCCGATATCATATTTCACATATACCATGTATTTTTTGCCATGTCAAGGCTAATTGCTGGGTATATGTGGGATAATACTCTTGACCAAATGCCTGGTTGCTTGGTATAACTAACCAATTCTCCGAGTGGATAAAGGAGTTATCGTGGAACGCACATTTGTTATGGTAAAGCCCGATGGCGTGAGACGGCGCTTGGTGGGCGAAATAATCAGGCGGTTTGAGGACCGAGGGTTCGGCATTGTCGCACTGCGGATGGTGACGCCGTCGAGTGAACTCGCCGAGGAACACTACTCTGTGCATAAGGGCAAACCATTTTATGATGGGCTGCTTGAGTTCATAACGTCCGGGCCGGTGGTTGCGATGGTGCTAGAGGCCGATGACGCAGTCAGGCTCGCGCGAAACAGTATGGGAGCGCTCAAGCCCTCAGACGCGATGCCGGGGACGATCCGAGGCGATCTCACAACCGATATGCGACAGAACCTGATCCACGGTTCGGACTCGCTTGAGGCGGCGGAGACGGAGATCAATCTCTGGTTCCCTGACCTCGAGCCTGCCTCCGACTAGAGGTTTCTTTCGCGAGCACAATGACGAGTATGGCGAAGGCGGCCCCTGCACACGCGTAGGCAAACACATCGCCCATTCGGGTGAATGGTGTCGTCTCGTTTCTTAGTTTAACGGTCGCAAACACGGCTGTTTGGCGGTCGGTTGGCGCTTGTTCCACCACTCGCCCGAGTGAGTCGAACACGGTTGACATCCCGTGGGCGTCCGCCCAGACTATGGGTATCCCGTTTTCCGCTGCGCGGAAGGCTACCATTCCGGCGTGGAGCTTGTGGAACAGATAGCCGTGGATGACCGGGTCGCCGGTAGGCACGAAGAGTATCTGTGCGCCCTGGGATGCGAGGTCACGGGTAACATCGGTGAAAACCGTGTCATAGCATATCGCCAGAGCCACCTTTGTGCCGTCGACGTCAATTGGGCTTGAGGTCATTCCTGAGAAGTAGTGAAAGACCTCGTCGCCAAAGAGATGACGCTTGCGGGATTGCCCAATCTTCTCTCCGTCGGGTGATATGAGGATTGCTGTGTTGTAGGGCTTTTTCGCCCCAGTGTGCTCGGTTATGCTAGCGACGACAAACGCGCCGGATTGCGTCGCGGCGGCATGTGCTTCAGGGAAGTCGCCGTCGATCACATATTCAGGCCACACTGCGTATTCGACGCTTGCCGGAAGCCTTGAAGTCTCGTCTAGCGCCTGCTCGGGGAACATACACTGCACCGCAGCCGCTGTCACTCTCTTTCCTGAGGGCTCCCGTCCACCTGACACCCAGCCGATGGCGATTGCCACCATCGCCGGAATCAGAAGCGGCCACGCCTTTTTCTTCTTCGCGAACGACATTGCGAGCGCACCAGGAATCAGCCACACCAGAAACGTAACTCCCCATATTCCGGTGAAACGGGCGATTCCGAGCGCAGCCTGGCTGTGGGCAAGAGGGAGAGAAGTGCTTGCCGGGGTGAGGAAGTCTATCGCCCACTCGCTCGCAACTGCAGCACACGCGACGAATACTACCCAAAGGGCAGGGGACATTCGGGGAGCGGTGTAGGAGCAAAGGGCAGGGACAGCAGCGAACATCAGGGCGAGGCCCAGAAACAGAAACATCGCATTGGCGCCTTCGGTCGCGTTCGCGAGACCTCCGACCATCAAGCATCCACAGATCGCTATCGCCACGAAACCAAGTAGCGCAGAGATGCCGGGGCGGGTGAATCTTGTGCCGATGAGAAGCGGCATCATCGATATCCAGCCGAAAAACCCCCATCGGTGGTCAAAAGAGACGGCCAAAAGCATGCCTGAACTGAGAATCAGCACGGCGGCCAAAAGTGTGTGATACCAACGCGGTTTCTTCATAGGTCGATCCCTCCCTGGTATGAAGACTGAGCGAGTAGACGTAATGTTCCACATTGAAACACTGCTAGTGGGTCAATCGCCATGTATTACGCCATTCGGGATCCAGTGGCGCATAGCGCCGTCGATTCGGAAATCCCGTCTTAGCTTTGGGGTGGCGATTCGGAAATCGCCACCCAACAATGTTCCAGCTTGAAACACTGCTCGTCAGGATGTATAGCTTTGATGATAATAAGGGAATATGGCAGACGTGTGCAAGACCTTGACGGCTTCGGACCGTGGAGTTGTCGGAACTATTGCCAAAAACGATGCGCCGTGCTATACTATGAGTTGTTATACAGGTGCAACGAAAGAGTGGGTCGCACACCCACTCTTTTTATTGTTTAAAGCAAGTTTATCGGGAGATAGCTAGAATGAACCAGGACTTCCTAGAGGCGCTCCGACAGATAGAGAAGGAAAAAGATATACCGCTTGAGGTGCTCCTCACGACTATCGAGTCGGCGCTTGAAACGGCATATAAGAAAAACTATGCCGCAACTGGGGACGTTCGCGTCCGAGTGACCTCCTCCAAGTCCGGCTTTAAGGTCTATTGTCAAAAAGACGTAGTCGAGCACGTTGAGAACGATCATACTGAGATCAATTTTACGGACGCGAGGAAGTACGACCCCGACGCTGTTGTTGGCTCTTCCGTAGAGATCGAGGTTACGCCTGAGAACTTCGGACGAATCGCGGCGCAGACTGCCAAGCAGGTAGTCGTGCAGCGGATTCGCGAGGCCGAGCGTGAGCACGTGTACGAGGAGTTCGGCGAGCGCGTCGGCGAGGTCGTAACGGGCACTGTTCAGCGTAAAGAGCAGCGGAACGTGTTTATCAACCTGGGCAAGGTTGAGGCGCTTCTGCCGGCTGCGGAGCAGGTGCCGACCGAGCCTTACAGGTTCGGTGACAGGCTGAAGATTTATATTCTCGAGGTCAGGCGCACACCGCGCGGACCGCAGGTGGTCGTTTCGAGGACTCACCCGACTCTGATCCGCAGGCTATTCGAGCTTGAGGTTCCTGAGATCGTGGAGGCCATCGTGACGATCAAATCTGTCGCCCGTGAAGCCGGGGCAAGGACCAAGATTGCCGTTACGTCGAGTGATGACAAGGTCGATCCGGTAGGCGCATGCGTTGGGCATCGTGGAAGTCGCGTTCAGGCGGTTGTAAACGAGCTTTACGACGAAAAGATCGATATTGTCCGCTGGAACCAGGATATGGCGAAGTACATCGCCGAAAGCCTGAGCCCGGCCAAGGCCTCTTCGGTCACTGTGAACGAAGATACCAAGACCGCGCTTGTAGTCGTGCCGGACAGTCAGCTCTCGCTTGCTATCGGCAAGTCCGGGCAGAACGTAAGGCTTGCGGCGAGGTTGACGGGCTGGAGAATCGATATTCGAAGCGAAGCCCAGATCGCAAAAGCAGTGTTGACCGTTGAGCCTGAGCCAGAGGTTGTGGCTGCGGTTGATCCTGAACCTGAGGACGTTGTTGCTGTTGAAGCTGAAGTTGTGGTTGAAGCAGTGGATTCTGAGACTGTCGTCAGCGGCGACTCTGGCGAATCAGCCTGGGATTGATTTGATTTTGGAACTTAAGTCCCAAATTGAAAATGGGTATTGGTTTTGGAAGACAAGAAGAAACCGATCCGAACATGTGTGGCCTGTCGATCGACAGGGGAAAAGAAAGGTCTGCTCCGTATTGTACGGAGTTCGACCGGTGAGATTGGTATAGACCCCACCGGCAAGAAGCCGGGCAGGGGAGCGTATATTTGTCGCAGCAAGGTGTGCCTTGCTGCGGCGATCAAGAAAAAGGGGTTCGAGCGGGCGCTTCGCACGGCGCTGCCTGCTGGACTCATCAGTGAAATTGAATTGGTCGTGCAGGAGAACGAAAACGCGGAACAGTAGACGGCAAGGAATAACTATGGAACACTGACGCTCATTATAATATAGCCCGATCGGTTCGGGCGAGATCGCGTGTGAATATCACCCGCGCCAGCAGTGCTCCTATCTATGGGCCTCGTGCCCACTTCTTTCCTTTGCCCCTTTGGCTCCTCTGTTTCTCCACGGTTGTTCTCAACTTTTGTATTGATGTGTATATTCTAATGACTCCGTATTAGCCGTGCACCTGAGAACGCGCACGGAGCCGATTATCCGATTGGAGAAGAAAATCTGTATGAAGAACCTTAAGGTTTCCGAACTAGCAAAGGAGATGGGCATCGGGACTGGTCCGCTTATCGATATCCTGAAGGATCTCGGTGTTTCCGCTTCGACCGGTGGCGCTGTGGTCGATGAGGCGACGGCTCAGACCGTCAAGGATCTCGTCGCACAGGACTCAAGCCGCATGGTCGAGATCGGGCAGACCATATCGGTTCGGGAACTTGCGGAGGCTATGAAAGTTGATGCTTCCGATCTGCAGAAGCGACTGGTTGAGATGGGCGTGCTTGCCAGTGTCAATCAGCAGCTCGACGCCGAAGTCGCCGGCTCGCTTGCCGGAAAATTCGGCTACAAATTGCAGGTCGTGAAGAAGGACCGGGTAATCGCCCCGAAGCCAACCGCAAACGGACCCAAGCCCAAACATGCCGGCAAGACCGTCGCACGGCCGCCGGTAGTTGTTATTATGGGGCACGTCGACCACGGTAAGACGACCCTTCTTGATACTATCCGTAAAGCAAATGTTACCGCTGGTGAGTTTGGTGGCATCACCCAGCACATCGGCGCTTACCAGGTGGAAGTGAACGGCAAGAAGATCACGTTCCTTGATACTCCTGGTCACGAAGCTTTTACTGCCATGCGTGCACGAGGCGCTAGTATTACTGATATTGCAGTGCTTGTTGTCGCAGCCGACGACGCGGTTATGCCCCAGACTATTGAGGCTATCCACCACGCCAAGGCGGCGAACGTGCCGATTATCGTCGCGATCAACAAGATCGACAAGGTTGACGCGAACGTCGACCGCACCAAGCAGCAGCTCATGGAACACGGTCTTATGACCGAAGACTGGGGCGGCGACACGATTATGGTCGAAGTCTCAGCCAAGCAGGGGGAGCACATTGGCGACCTGCTTGAGATGATCCTGCTCGTTGCCGATATGCAGGAGCTTACTGCCCCGGCGTCGACAAGAGATGTTTTGGGAACGATCATCGAAGCAAAGGTCGACCGAGGCAAAGGCGCTGTCGCGACTGTGCTTGTTCAGAAGGGCACGCTCAAGGTCGGGACCCCGGTTGTTGCGGGGGCCGTCCACGGCAAGATCAAGGCTATGCTTGACGAGAATGGTGAGCGAGTCTTTAAGGCTGGCCCTGCGACTGCTGTCGAGATTCTTGGCCTGTCGATGCCGCCTGCCGCTGGTGACGTGTTGGTATCGGCTAAGGACGAGCGAGAAGCTCGACTCTTGGCAGAGAGCCGCGCACGCGACGCCCGTGATGAGAGAATGGCATCCGAGTCCAGACTGACCCTTGAAGACCTGTTCAGACAGGTGAAAGAGGGAGCTGTCAGAGACCTGAATATCATTCTTAAGGCAGACGTTCAGGGTTCCGAAGAAGCTGTTCGACAGTCGCTTGAGGGCATCGAGCACGAGGAAGTTCGGGTAAACATCATTCACAGCGCCGTTGGCAACGTGAGCGAGTCGGACATTCTGCTGGCTGCAGCATCCAACGCGATTGTGATCGGGTTCAACGTCCGCTACGACCAGAGAGCGATCGATATGGCCGAGGCGGAGCACGTTGAGGTGCGAACGTACAACGTTATCTACGAGTTGATCAACGACGTTCGCGCTGCGATGGGTGGTCTGCTTGAGCCGATTATCGAAGAGGTCCCGCTTGGCAAGGCCGAAGTGAGAGCCACCTTCCGGGTTCCGAAGATCGGAATGGTCGCTGGTTGCTATGTGACTGAAGGCAAGATTCAGCGAGGCGCGTTCGTGAGAGTGATGCGCGGCAACGAAGTGGTCCGCGAGGGCAAGATTGACCAGCTGAAGCACATCAAAGACGACGTGAAAGAGATGGCCGCGGGCTTCGAGTGCGGTATCTCGATGGACGGATACAACGACTTCCACGAAGGCGACGTATTCGACGTTTACACTACCAAGAGGGTTGCTCGCGCTGTATAAGCGCTGCCCTTTGTTTTGGAGATAATATCAGTTGCGGGCTCGGACGACCGGGCTCGCAACTTTTTGCTGAATAACTATATGGTTGTTGGCATTTTGACTATTAGTTTTAGTATACCGGGGGCAAATTCATTAAAGGATAAACGTCAAGTGGTGAAGAGCCTGATTGACGGTATCCGGCATCGGTTCAACGTGTCTGCCGCAGAGGTCGGTGATAACGACGTCTGGCGGCGCGCGGTTGTTGGCGTATCGTGCGTGTCAAACGAACGCGACGTAGCCAACGGCGTGCTTGACCACGTGGTGGATTTTGTTGAATCGAACCCCGCGATCGCAGTTGGTGCGATAGATATGGAGTTTGTATAGCTGTGAGCACCCGACAGGAAAAAGTTGAGGAGATGCTGAAGATTGAGATCAGCGAGATAATTCACCGCGAGATGAAAGACCCTCGCGTCGGGTTTGTGACCATCACTGATGTCGATATCACAGCGGACCTGAGACATGCGCGTGTTTATGTGAGTGTTCTTGGCGACGACGAAGCCAAGAGGTTGTCCCTAAAGGCCCTTAAGAACGCCTCCGGGTTCTTTCGCGCTGAAGTGGGCAAGCGGGTCAAGATGCGAACCACACCTGAGATTGATTTCCGCTTCGATGAAAGCATCGAGCAGGGGATAAGAATGTTCGAGCTGTTGCAGAAGATAAAAAAGAATGAGCCTAACAAAGAATGAACTGGACGCCGCTCAGGCGTTAATCGAGTCGGCGGAGACTTTTGTCATCACCGCGCATACTCGGCCCGACGCGGATGCGATCGGGAGTATACTTGCGCTCGCCCGGGGCCTCAGGGTTCTGGAAAAGTCGGTCGTTGTGCTCTCCGAGGACGGCGTGCCGGACACATGCACCTGGCTCCCGGACGTCGATAAAGTGCAGCGTGAAACGAGTGACCGCGGCTTCGATGTCGGTATAATTTGCGACTGTAACTCGGCTGGCCGCTGTGGGACCTCGGGTGAAGTTGCTACCAGTGCAAAGTCGCTTTTGATCATCGACCATCACAAGCCCGGTGACAGTGATTGTGAGCCAACGCTATTTTTGGGTGATTCGAGTTCCGCATCGACTGCCGAGCTTGTTTTTGAGCTGTTGCACGGGCTTAGTATATTCATCGATACCGAGACCGCTGAGCTCTTGATGGCTGGGATCGTCGGCGACACCGGTGGCTTTAGGTTTTCCAACGTAAACGCCCAGACTCTCGAATTCGCGTCGAGGCTGGTTGCGCTTGGCGCATCCCCGTCGCGCGCTTCCCGCGAGATATACGAAAACCGCTCGATGGCGAACACCAAGCTGCTCGGAGTCGCGCTGCTTGCGATCCAGACCGAGCTTGAAGGCCGCCTTGCCTGGTCACAGGTTGCCAAAGAGGATTTCGCGCGGTTCAATGCGACCGACGCCGATACCGATAGCATCGTGAACCATGTTCGGGCGATCAAGGGCGCTGATGTTGGAGTGCTCTTCCGGGAGCTCGATGAGAAGGTCACACGAGTGAGCCTCAGATCCTGGGGCAAGGTTGATGTGAACGCAATCGCTAACACTTTTGGAGGCGGAGGTCACGTGGCAGCCGCCGGTATCACCATTGAAGCACCACTGGATGTGGCGAGACCCGCCGTCCTTGCGGAGGTTCGTAAGTGGATGGCGTCCTAAATATCAACAAGCCTTCCGGTCCGACTTCACACGATGTGGTAGCGAGCATAAGACGGATTCTAAGAGAAAAGCGGGTGGGGCACGCGGGGACGCTCGATCCCCTGGCGACGGGTGTGCTCGTGGTGTGTGTCGGCAAGGCTACTCGCATTGTGGAGTATCTGGTCGCAGAACAGAAAGAGTATCGCGCTGAAATGGTCCTTGGCCGCACTACTTCGACCGAGGATGTAGAGGGCGACGTGCTTACTCAGACCGATGCCTCCCACGTTACCCGCGAGATGGTCCTTGACGCCCTGCCAGGCTTTACCGGTCGCATTATGCAGATTCCTCCGATGGTGTCGGCTGTTAAGTATCAGGGCGAAAGGTTATACAAACTTGCTCGCAAGGATATCCAGGTGGAGCGACAGGCGCGCGAGGTGACGGTCTACGAGCTTGAGATGACGAGTTTTAGCGACAATGGCGGGCCTGATGGTCTTCCTGTTGCCGGTCTGCGAATAGTCTGTTCCAGCGGCACCTATATTCGCACGATCTGCGCTGATATCGGCGAGAAGCTTGGTGTCGGCGGGTTTATGCTGAGCCTGGTTCGCACCCGTGTGGGCAGTTTTGATTTAGAAAATGCGCTAGAGCTGGACACCCTGGCGGAGCGCGCATCGAAGTCTGGCGCCGAAGAGTTGCTTTTGTCGATGGATGCAGCGCTTGTTGCGATGCCCGAGGTGATCGTCGACCCCGTGCAGGCCGGTTTGGTGCTTCACGGCTGCGTGGTTCCGTCCTCCTACCAGTCGGCTGAAGGCGAGGTGGTTCGGTTGAAAAGCGAGAGCGGTGAACTGCTTGCGCTTGGCCGAGCACATCCGCGGGCCGGGGGCAGTGTGATCAGCCCTGAGAAAGTCTTTGCGGAGGCCTCCAAGTGAGTATTGTGACGCTTGACGATGTCCCCGGGGCTTTTGGCCGGTGTGCGGTGAGTATCGGCGTGTTCGACGGGGTGCATCTTGGACATCAGGCGCTTCTGGCGGTGCTTCGTGCTGAGGCGGCGAGGCTCGGTGTTCGCGATGTGGTCCTTACGTTCGACCGCCACCCTAGAGCGCTTCTAGCTCCCGAGCGTGAACCTCGGTATTTGACGACTCTTGACCAGAAGGTCGATCTATTGCAGTCTACCGGCGTTCAAAACGTGGTAGTCGCGAAGTTCGATCACGCGCTTGCCGATCTTACTGCCGAGGAGTTCGTAGATCGCGTGTTGATAGATCGTTTGCACTGTGCAGTTGTAGTTGTGGGAAGCAATTTCAAGTTTGGCAAACATCGCTCAGGCGATATTAAAGCGCTCAGGCAGATTGGCGACGCGCGAGGTCTTCGGGTGATCGGCGTCGAGCCTACTGTCTTTCAGGGAGCCCCGGTCAGCAGCACACGGGTGCGCCACACGATCGAGCGCGGCGAGGTTGACACTGCGGCGCTGCTTCTTGGTCGCCCGTTTACGATGTTTGGCGAGGTTGTCACTGGGCTTGGTCTCGGGCGTCAGCTTGGATATCCAACGGCGAACGTGGATGTCGCAGACAGACAGATCGTGCCGCCGGACGGAGTGTACGCCGTCGAAGCGATTGTTGACGGCAGGTGCTATGCTGCGGCTTGCAGCATCGGTCACAGGCCGACAATTGACGGGACAGAGCACGCGATTGAAGTGCTGATAGACGATTTTTTGGGGGATATTTACGGCACTCGGCTTGGGGTGGTCTTTCGCAGAAAACTTCGTGACCAGCAGAAGTTCGAGAGTCTGGCGAGCCTTATCGCTCAAATAGGAGTGGATATCGCCGAGGCCAGGCGCATAGTTGCCGAGAGATGAGGAAGCGAGCTTGCAGCGTGGCGCTGTTGGTTTGGGCATATTACAAAGTGTGTAGCTCGCCGGTGATTATTCGGCAAGCAGACTTACGTTGACAATTTGAACGACATTATGGTAAATTCTCGTAGAACATACGGAGGTACAGATTTTTTGGGGCTTATAAAAGAGCAGAAGGACCAGATAATCGCGGAGCATAAGACTCACGATGGCGATACCGGGTCACCTGAGGTGCAGATTGCACTGTTGTCGACACGGATTGCTGGGCTTACGGAGCATCTCAAGGAGCATAAAAAGGACCACCATTCGAGGCGTGGGCTCCTGATGATGGTCGGACAGCGTAGAAGGCTGCTAAACTATCTTGCGAAGACGGAAATCAGCCGTTACCGCGCGATTGTTGCAAAGCTTGGTCTGCGCAGATAGGACATTAACTACATATGACGCATAGAGTTGAACGAGAACTCGGAGGGCGCACGTACGTCATCGAGACGGGCAAGGTCGCCAAGCAGGCGAATGGCTCCGTGTTCGTTTCGTGCGGGGACTCTGTGGTCCTTGGCACGGCTACGATGGGCGCTCTTCCGAAGCAGGGGATAGATTTCTTTCCCCTTACTTGTGATTATGAAGAGCGGAAATCAGCTGTTGGGAAAATTCCGGGCGGCTTCATCAAAAGAGGCGGTCGCCCGTCTGAGAAGGCGGTTCTTACTTCCCGCCTCATGGATAGGCCCCTAAGGCCGTTGTTCCCCAGTGGGATGCGCAACGACGTTCAGGTGATCGCAATTCCCTATTCGATGGAGCCGGAAAACCCCGCCGATATGCTCGCGATGCTTGCAGCTTCGTCGGCTCTCACGGTTTCGGACATTCCTTTCCTTGGCCCGGTTGGCGCGGTTCGCGTCGGACGGATCGAGGGTGAGTTCGTTCTGAACCCGAGCCTTGAGCAGCAGCCTGTTTCGGACCTCGATCTCGTTGTCGCCGGCACAAAAGAAGCGGTGACGATGATCGAAGGCGGCGCTGAGCAGCTTTCGGAGCAGGTTATTCTTGACGCGATTGATTTCGCATGGATCGCCATCAAGGCGCTCTGCGAACTTCAGGAAGAGCTTGCCGCGATGGTAGGCGTTGTCAAGACCGAAGTACCGCTTCACAAGGTCGACGCCGAAATTCTTCAGGCTATCGTGGACAACGCTTCCGCCGAGATCGCATCAGCGATTCAGGATCCGGACAAGGCGTCCCGCGAAAGCGGCATCAACGATGTCAAACTTGATGTCGTTGCGAGGCTTGCAGACCAGTTCCCTGAGCGGGAAGTGGAGCTTGCAGAGGCAGCTGAGAAGGTAGTCAAGCAGGAAGTTCGCAAACTCGTCCTTGAGAAGGGCGTCCGCCCTGACGGCAGGACTCCTGATCAGATCAGAGACATCTGGTGTGAGGTCGGGATGCTTCCGAGGGTACACGGATCAGGTATCTTCACCAGAGGCCAAACCCAGGTGCTGACAACCTGCACACTTGGTTCGCTTGATGATGCGCAGAGGATCGACAACCTTGAGGAAGACAGCGAGAAGCGCTACATGCACTTCTACAACTTCCTGCCGTTCTCTGTCGGAGAGGCGAGATTCCTTCGTTCTCCGGGCAGAAGAGAAGTCGGTCACGGAGCTCTTGCTGAGCGGGCACTGAAGTACGTTGTGCCGAGCCAGGAGGATTTCCCTTACACACTGCTTATGATCTCGGACGTGCTTGAGTCAAATGGCTCGTCCTCGATGGCAAGTGTGTGCGGATCTACTCTTGCTCTGATGGACGCAGGCGTTGCGATCAAGTCCCCGGTTGCGGGTATCGCGATGGGACTTATGACCGATGGCGAGAATTATCGTGTGCTAAGCGACATCCAGGGTATGGAAGACTTCACGGGCGACATGGACTTCAAAGTCGCCGGAACCCGTGAGGGTATCACTGCCATACAGATGGATACCAAGATCGGCGGAATCTCCGATGCAGTTATCAGAGAGACGCTTGATCGGGCTCGTGACGGCAGACTGCACATGCTTGATATTATGCTAAAGACGATCGAGCAGCCAAGAGAGGCGCTTTCGGAGTACGCTCCGAGGGTCTTCATGGTTGAGATTCACCCTGACAAGATCGGTGACATTATCGGTCCTGGAGGCAAGGTGATCAAGAAGATCGAGGCCGACACCGGCGCGAAACTCGACATCCAGCAGGACGGCCACGTGTACATCACGTCGGTTGATGCTGCGGGCGGCGAGCGAGCTAAGAAGATCGTCGAGGACATTACTCGCGATGTTATGGTCGGTGAGACCTATGCCGGTCGAGTCACTCGGGTTGAGGGCTACGGAGCGTTTGTGGAGATTCTTCCCGGACGCGAAGGTATGGTCCACATCTCTGAGATGGCGATGGGCCGAGTCAACCAGGCTAGCGATATTGTGCAAATGGGCGACGAAGTGCTCGTCAAGGTCGTTCCGGGTGAGGACAACAAGATCAGGCTTTCAATGAAAGGCCTGACTCAGAAGCCCAGAGCCGGTGAGACCCAAGAGGACTTCGAGGCTCGAATGGCGGCAGCGCTCACTCCGAGGCCAGGTGGTGAGGACCGCGGTGGACGTGGCGGCGGCGGCGACAGAGATCGTGGCGGACGCGGCGGTTACGGCGGCGGACGTGGTGGCGGCGGCGGTGGTCGTGAAGGCGGCCACGGCGGCGAGGACGTTAGAGCTCACTTCAGACCGAAACAATAACATACCGAAGTTGGAAGCTGTGGGCGGTCGGGATGATCGATCGCCCGCTTAGGCTTCCAACTTCTCTTCGGCCACCGCGTATCCATTGCCGTTCGGGCTGGTTGCGGTGGCTTTTTTGGATATATTATGCCATTTGATTCCCATGTCAACAAGACGGTTCTCCCAAACGGGATCCGCGTGCTTTCTGAGTCCGTGCCTTACGTGGATTCTGTGTCTGTCGGTATCTTTGTGGACTCCGGTTCACGCGATGAAGAGGCCAGCGCAAAGGGGATTCACCACTTTATTGAGCACATGCTCTTTAAGGGGACCGAGAATCGCACGGCACGGCGTATCGCCGATGAAATGGAGATGCTCGGTGGACACCTGAATGCGTTCACCGATCGAGAGTCCACCGGCTACTATGCCCGTGTGCTCTCTCTGCATATGCCTACAGCGGTCGATATCCTATCGGACATGGTGCTGCACTCGGTGCACGACCCCGAGGAGCTTGCACGCGAGCGTAACGTGGTCGTCGAAGAGATCAAACGCCACGAGGACACCCCCGAGGATATGATCCACGATGTCTTCGCGCAGGCGCTTTGGCCCAGTCACCCGCTTGGCAATTTTGTCGCGGGCGACCGCAAGACCGTTGCGAAGTTCACGAGAGACACGGTCGTAAGCCACATCGAGCGCGACTACCGCCCCGGGCGCATCGTCGTTTCCGCTGCCGGGAACCTTCAACACGAAGATTTACTTGGGCTTGTCACTGAGCGAATGGGCCCTTTGGACAGTGGGACGCCTGAGAGGGTGCTTACCCCCGCTCTTAGTAGTGGCGGCACTCAGATGATCGCCAAACGGAGTGAACAGGTCCATTTTTGTCTGGGGACACGAGGGTTTGCCCACAGCGAACCTGATAAGTTCGTGCTTGCGGTGCTTGACTGCGCGATCGGTGGCGGGATGAGCTCGCGGCTGTTCCAGGAGGTTCGAGAGAACAGGGGCCTGGTCTATAACATCGGCTCATACTCAGCTTCGCACCGGGAGGCGGGGATGTTTGCAGTCTACGCCGGGACGAGTTTCGAGAACATGGACGAAGTGATCGCGCTCATCCGAACAGAGTTTGAGAACGTCAAAGCTGAGCCGCTTGGGCAGGAAGAACTGGAGCGCGGCAAGAACCAGATCCGCGGCGCGCTCGTTCTTGGTCAGGAAAGTATGTCCAACCGGATGAGCCGGATGGCGAGTTCAGAGATTTATCACGGAAGAATCATGCCCGTGCAAGAAGTAATTGATGCTATCATGAAGGTGACTGCGGAGGACGTGATGCGGGTGGCAAATGAGCTCTTTGTCGAAGAGAATCTTTGCTTTACTGCCATCGGTCCTTTCAAGCGGGGGAGGAAGACGGTTTGAGCGAGAAGATCAGAGTGGCGATTGTCGGCGTGTGCGGCAAGATGGGCCAGGAAACTGCGCGCGCGGTGTCTGGCGCCCCTGACATGGAGGTCGTCGGCGCGTGTGACGTAGCTTGTGTTGGAAGCACGCTATCGGGAACTGTGGTTGGTGTTACAAGCGACGTGGTTATCGAGTCAGACCTCGCTGAGATGCTTGAAGGTAAGAACCCCGATGTCGTTGTAGACTTCACCTCGCCTGTTACCGTCTTTGCAAACTCCAAGGTGTGTATTTCAAAGCGTATCGCGACGGTAATCGGGACGACCGGGCTTTCTCCTGAGAACATCGATGAACTCCGCAAGCTTTCGGGTGAGGCTGGCACATCTGTCCTGATCGCTCCGAACTTCGCGATTGGCGCTCTTCTGATGATGAAGTTTGCCGCTGAGGCCGCGAAGTATATGCCGAGCGTCGAGATTATTGAGCTTCATCACGACAAGAAGCTTGATTCTCCATCGGGAACGGCGATCAAGACCGCTGAGCTTATTGCCGCTACTCGCAGCGAGTATCAGGTGCATCCCGATCAAGGCCCGACGCGCGGTGAGCTTAAGTCGGATGTTCCAATTCACAGCGTGAGGCTTCAGGGGTTTGTCGCAAGCCAGGAAGTGATTTTCGGCGGACAGGGGCAGACGCTCACGATCCGCCACGATAGTATTGACAGAACAAGTTTTATGCCGGGCGTCCTGCTTGCGGTCCGCAAGGTCCGAGGGCTGGGCGGCCTGGTGTATGGGCTGGATAATCTACTCTAGCATGGGCGTGGCCGGGGTCAATTGCACCCCTAGCCTGGTCGTCCAATTTCAAAGAAAGGTAGTAATAATCTGGTGGCTGGTTACAACGTAGCAGTAGTCGGAGCAGGAGCCGTAGGCGAGGAGATGCTGAAGGTCCTCCGACAAAGGAACTTTCCTATCGCGGAGCTGAAAGTTATGGCTCGCTCGGCTCGCAAACAGGTCCTCGACGGACGGGAGTTTGATATCATCCCGACCACAGCAGAGGCCTTTGATGGCGTCGATATCGCGTTTTTCGCCGGAACCGAAGGCGAGAAGGGCGCATCGACTATGTTCGGCTGGGAGGCTGTCGCTCGCGGCGCGGTTGTCGTCGATAACGGAGACGACTGGAGGATGGACCCACGGGTCCCGCTCGTCGTCCCTGAAGTAAACGCTGACGCGCTCGAAAAGCATCAGGGTCTTGTCGCTAACCCGAATTGCAGCACCATTCAGATGGTTGTTGCGCTTGCTCCTCTTCACAAGAAGGCAACAATGAAGAGGGTTGTAGTTTCGACGTATCAGTCCGTGTCGGGCTCAGGCGGCGCGGCGATTCGCGAGCTTGAGGAGCAGATCAAGGCAAGCGTTGCTGGGACTGAGATACCTGTCAAAGAGTATAGCCATCAGATATTCTGCAACTTGATCCCGCAGATATCCAAACTTACCGACGAGTTCGAAGGCTACTACGGCGAAGAGATCAAGATGATCAAAGAAACACGCAAAATCTTTGACATCCCTGAACTCGCGGTATCCGCCACGTGCGTTCGCGTGCCGGTTATGAGAGCTCACTCTGAGACTGTGAATGTAGAGTTTGCGAACCCTATCACCGCCGAAGAAGCACGCAACGCGCTTGCGAGCTATCCCGGCGTTGAGGTGATGGATGACCCGGCGAACGGCAAGTATCCGATGCCGCTTTTCGCTGACGGGTCGGACCCGGTCTTTGTCGGTCGAATCAGGCAGGACGAGTGCTGCCCGAACACGATCGATATGTGGGTCGTCGCCGATAACATCAGAAAGGGCGCCGCGCTAAATGCAGTTCAGATTGCTGAATGTATGATCGAGCGCGGGCTTATCGCGAAGAAGTAGTCACGTAAGACAACAAATTGAAAGGCTGGCGGCGCACTGGCTGCGCCGCCTCTAATATTGTACACATGCCGCGTCGTTCAAAGAAAAGTATGCCACTGCAGATAATCCCGCTCGGTGGAGTGGGGGAGATCGGCAAGAATATGACCGCCGTACGCTACGGCGAGGAGATTATCGTCATCGATGCCGGGCTGATGTTCCCGGATGAAGAGATGTTCGGTGTCGATATCGTCATTCCAGACATCTCGTTTCTCATCGAGAACAAAGAGCACGTCCTTGGGATCGTGCTTACGCACGGCCACGAGGACCACATCGGCGCGCTGCCCTACGTCCTTCGAGAGATGAACGTGCCCGTTTGGGGCACGGGGCTTACGCTCGGGTTTGTGAAGGCGAAAGTTGAGGACCACCCCGGTCTGCTCGATCAGGCTGAGTTCAATGTGGTTGAACCCGGTGATGTGATCTCGGTGGGCAGCTTCAAGATCGAGTTCATCAGCGTGAGCCACAGCATCCCCGACGCGGTGGGGCTTGCCATTCGGACTCCCGCCGGGACGATCGTCCACACAAGCGATTTCAAGTTTGACTACACCCCCGTCGGCGGTCACCCGATCGATGTCGCGAGGTTTGCACGGCTTGGTGACGAAGACGTGCTTGCGCTTATGTCAGACACGACAAACGTCGAGCGCGAGGGTTACACCCCAAGTGAGCGACTTGTCGGAAAGAGCTTTGACGAGGCGTTTGCGACGGCACCGGGAAGAATCGTCGTCGCTATGTTTGCCTCGAACGTCCACCGTATGCAGCAGGTTTACGACACCGCAACGAGATGTGGGCGTAAGGTTGCCGTGGTCGGTCGTAGCATGGCTAAAAACAGCGCGATCGCGACCCAGCTCGGCTACCTTCGCATCCCGGAAGGCGTCGATCTACCGCTTGGTGAGCTGAACAGCACACCGCCGGAGCAGATCGTCATTATGTCTACCGGCAGTCAGGGTGAGCCGCTTTCCGCACTCAGCCGGATGGCGGTCGATGAGCATAAGAAGATCAAGATAGGGCCTGGCGATACGGTCATCTTCTCTGCGATGCCGATTCCCGGCAACGAAAACCTCGTAAACAAGACGATCAACAATCTTTACAGGCGCGGTGCGCGCGTTATTTACGACGCATCAGAGGAGACGCACGTTTCAGGGCACGGCAACCAGGAAGACTTGAAGCTGATGCTCTACCTCGTGCGTCCGAAGTACGTGATTCCCGTTCACGGAGAGTATCGCCACCTCACGAAATACGCTGAGATGGCCGCCATGATGGGCTATGGCCCAGACTGGGTGCCGCGTCTGGGTGTCGGTGACATCTATGAGTTTGTAAACGGCAAGGGGAGACACGCAGGCCGGATCGAAAACTCCGGAATGGTGATGGTCGACGGCATTGGTGTCGGTGACGTGACTGACATTGTGCTGCGCGACCGCAGGCACCTGGCGCAGGATGGAGTTATGATCGCCGTGCTGACAGTCGATCGTACGACCGGCGAGCTTGTCGCCGACCCTGACATCGTCTCACGAGGGTTTGCCATGCCCGAGCTCGAAGATGAGATGATGGAGAAGGCCAAGGAGATCATTATGGCCAAGTTCGAGGCTGTCGTGGAAACAGATCCCGACATCGATGGCGACGATACTATGACCATAAAGATGGATGTGCGCAGGGCGCTTGGCAAGTTCATCTACGAGCGCACCAGACGCCGCCCGATGATCGTGCCGGTGATCGTAGAGGTCTAATCTGCCTTGAAGTTAGACCTTGTTTAGCAGTATAATAGCAATGGCGCGGTTGAGCTACTGTTGTGGAAAACTAAAACCAACGCTTGCGTTGGTTTTTTTATGTGTAAGCATGGAGGACGGCGAATGGCTGACATTAAGAACGGGCTGAAGATCTTTGCGGGTACGGCAAACAGGCCGCTTGCGGAGAAGATTGCTGACTACTTGGGCTTGAGTCTCGGGGATCTGACTATCGAACGGTTCAGTGATGGCGAGTGCTATGTCAAGTTCAAAGAGAGCGTGCGCGGGATCGACGCCTACATTGTCCAGCCGACATGTCCGCCGGTTGATACCAGTCTGGTTGAGCTTCTGATTCTTATTGACGCGCTTAAGAGAGCTTCGGCAAGAAGCGTAAACGTCGTGATTCCCTACTACGGCTATGCCCGTCAGGAGAAGAAGGATGCTCCGCGCGAACCGATCACTGCAAAACTGATCGCCGACATCCTGACCGCAGCCGGTGCGAACAGAATTGTCACCATGGACCTGCACGCAGGCGCGATTCAGGGTTTTTTCAATATCCCCGTCGATCATCTTACATCGATCCCGACGATCAGCAACTATTTCATCGGGAAGAAGCTTGAAAACGTCGTCCTGGTCTCAACCGACGAGGGACGCGTCAAGACCGTGAGACAGGTCGCAAGCCGCCTTCAGGCCCCCATTGCTGTCGGCTACAAGTTCCACCCCGAGCACGGCATGACTGAGATGACCCACCTCGCGGGCGACGTGAAGGGCAAGACCCCGATCATCGTCGAGGACATCATCACCACCGGCGGAAGCATCACAGAATGCGTCGATGCGCTCCTGGCCCACGGCTGCAACCCTGAGATCTACATAGCCGCGACCCACGGAGTGCTCACTGAGCCTGCGTTTGCGAAGCTTAATCGCCCGGAGCTAAAAGAGATCGTCGTCACTGACACGATCCCTGCGCCGTCGATTGAGAGGTTGCCTAACCTGAAGGTTATCAGCGTAGCGCCGATATTTGCTGAGGCAATTAGACGGGTTCAGGCGAACGAATCGATCACAACGCTCTTCCGTTAACGCTGCAAAGTGAGGTTTCTTGGAATGCTCTATGATTTCCATACCCACACGTTTCTGTCTGACGGCGTTCTCTTGCCGATGGAGCTGATTCGCCGCTGTGCGGTGAACGGCTACACGGCACTTGGCATAGCCGATCACGTGAGCCTGTCGACTGTTGATCGCGTGCTGCACGAACTCAGGCGCGACGCGTATCTGGCTAAGCGCGCGTGGAACATGGAAGTGTTTGTGGGCGCTGAGATCACACACGTCCCGGCTACGGCGATCGATGAAGTCACATCCAAGGCGCATAGCTTGGACGTCGACTACGTCGTCGTCCACGGAGAGACCGTTGTGGAGCCCGTGGAGCCCGGTACAAACCGCGCGGCTATACTTTGTGGCAAGGTCGATATCCTCGCCCATCCTGGCCTTATAACACCTGAGGACGCGAAGCTCGCAGCCGAGCACAACGTCTTTCTGGAGATAACCTGCCGCAAGGGGCACTCACTCACCAATGGCCGAGTCGTGCAGATTGGTCGGGAGGTTGGGGCGAAGTTTCTGATCAACTCCGACGGGCACGCTCCCGGTGACCTTATGACCGAGGAGTTCGCACGGATCGTCGGTCTAGGAGCTGGTCTCTCTGATGAAGAGATCAATGTGGTGCTCTACGAGAACCCGAAGATTCTGATTGATCGGATCAAGAGCAGGTGACGCAATTGACGGGTTTCTCAGTTCGAACCAGTGCGCGAAACGAGCTGATCGACATCACCTCAGAAGTTGCTTCGGCAGTGCGGGAATCGGGGGTCCGTGACGGCGTTGCAACCATATTTGTCCCTCATACGACCGCTGGCGTGACTATCAACGAAAATGCCGACCCAAGCGTTGTGAGAGACATTCTGGTCAACCTCGCGCGGATCGTTCCGGAGCACGGTGACTACAGGCACGGCGAGGGCAACTCTGACGCTCATATCAAAGCGAGTATGATGGGGTTTTCGAGTCAGGTTATTGTGGAAGATGGACGACTTGCGCTTGGAACTTGGCAGGGGATATACTTCTGCGAGTTTGACGGCCCCAGGAGCCGAAAAGTTTGGGTACAGGTGAAATGATGAGCTACACTTCAGAACAGGCCAACATTCTCGTGCAGGCGCTCCCGTATATACAGCGCTACTTCGGCAAGACCATCGTCATCAAGTACGGCGGAAACGCTATGACGGACGACAAGCTGAAGACCTCTGTGCTTGGAGATGTCGTCCTGTTGCGCTACGTAGGGATGAACCCCATACTCGTTCACGGCGGCGGCCCTGATATTTCCGGGATGATGAAGCGGATGGGCAAAGAGCCCCATTTCATCGGCGGGCTTCGTGTTACCGATGAGGAGACGATGGAGATCGTCGAAATGGTGCTTGCCGGTAAGACGAACAAGGGGATCGTATCGATCATCAATACGCACGGCGGTCAGGCTGTCGGCCTTTCTGGCAAAGATGCAAATCTGATCGTAGCCGAGCGCAGGGGCGGCGAAGTCGATCTCGGACTTGTAGGCGAAGTGAAGACGATCAACCCCGGTATTCTTGAGACGCTTGGGCGCGAGGGGTATATCCCTGTTATCTCGTCTGTCGCGATCGGTCAAGGTGGGGAGAGCTTGAACGTGAACGCTGATCACATCGCCGGCGCTATAGCCGCGGCAGTTGGAGCGAGCAAGCTCGTTATGCTGACCGATGTGGCCGGGATCTTCGGCAACAAAGAGGACCCTGGCACGCTTTGCTCTGTGCTGTCTCAAAACGAGGCTGAGCAGATGATCGGCTCTGGCAAGATCGACAAGGGGATGATCCCCAAGGTCGAGGCCTGCATCACGGCGCTTGAGGGCGGCGTGGAGCGGACCCATATCATCGACGGCACGAAATCTCATTCGCTGCTGATGGAGATATTCACCGAGCACGGCATCGGTACGATGATCGAGCTTGGCTGATTGAGCACAAAGTTTAACTTTTCGGGCCTGGGAAACTTCCCGGGCCTTTGTCGTTTGTATGCTTCATGTGTGACACGAAATATTCAGGCAATATGCCAATATTCGTGTCTCATTTCCCTGGTATGCCGTGGAAGAACCTATGTGAGAGGCGAGCAGGGAAAGGAGACCACGGTATATGGCGGCTATGGGAATACCCGAGGTCCAAGAAAGTCGAGCTGTTCGGCTTACAAAACGCGAATTGGAAGTTCTTTCTTTGGTGATCGAAGGCCGATCAAGCAAGGATGTCGCAGACGCGCTTTACGTAAGCAAAAGAACGGTCGATTTTCATTTGGCCAACATATATGACAAGCTGCAAGTGTCCAACAGGGTCCAGGCATTCCGCAGGGCCACTCGTTTGGGACTGATTTCCATCGAGAATACACTTGCTGAGTGATCATTCCGTTTTGGAACCATTACCTGCTGCAAAGGCCGCACCACACGGTGCGGCCTTTGCGCTATCCCGCATTATTCACGCTTCTCGTGAATAATGCTCTGTTAGCGAGAGCTTTATTCGCTTCACGAATAAAGCGGGCTATCTACTTGGACTCAGCGCTTTGGCCGGGCCGATTCCTCAGTTTATCCGCAGAGATCGGGGCGTCGATCATAGCGTAGATCCAGTCAATTACAAGTAACACCGTAAAAAGAAGCGCGATACCGCTCACAGGGGGCAGGATACCCTCGTGAGGGTTTATCATCGCACCGAGATACAAAAGCATGTTCTTGCAGTCCGTTGGCGACAGTGCAAGCGCAACAATGGACAAGAAGAACACCCCAAGGAGTATCATCCCCTTCAGTATCTCTCCGTTGTACAGTTGCCCTGCCCCGGGCGCAGTGATCGACAGGAGCATCGAAGCGACCGGCCTCTGGGGACGCTCACTGAACCGTGAAGGGTTCATGATCAGCCCTTCTGCCATCTGCCGCTCGAAGTTACGCTCGCCGATCTCAAGGACCACTTTAGCGTATTTAGTTTCTATCGGCACATTGCCCGGACGCTTCTCCATTAGGGATCTGTAATCCTGGGCAGCCTTGTCGAGCTGTCCTCGGGCATAGAGCATATCGGCTATCAGCTCACGGATGTCGTCGCGCGACTCGTCGACGGCAAGCGCCTGACGAAACGAGTCTTCGGCTTCCAGTATGTCACCGCGCATCCTGTGGATGTTGCCGCGCGACAGAAGCTTGTCGATCTCAGCGATCCTTGCGATATCCCCTGCGTCCCGGGTCATGCCTAGCCCACTCCAAGCTTGTTAGCTGTAGCACTCCAAAGCGTTTCAAGGTCGTAGAACTCGCGCTCCTCTGCTGCGAAGACGTGAAGAATCACGTCTCCGAAGTCGACAAGCACCCACTTGGCCTGTGACTGGCCTTCCACGTGGTTTACGTGAATCTTCTGCTCTCTCAGCTTCTTGACAGCGTTATCCACGATAGCTCTGATGTGGACGTTCGAGGTGCCGGTTGCGACGACAAAGTAGTCAGCGACGAGCGTAAGATTCTTGAGATCAAGCACTTCGACGCTTTCTGCCTTGCTTTCATCAATGGCCTCGCGAATGAGTTGAAGTTTCTGTTCTGCTGCTATAGTTTGTGTCATATACTCCCTTAGTAAATGGAGGTTTTTGCCATTTACGTTCCCGTTTACTTCTTGATTAATAGTTACGGCTGGTAGTCCCGGCCGATGATTACAGTGATATCCGGCGCTGATGCGCCATGTGCGGCTGGCTCGGTTTTGACTTCACGACAACCAAGCATCTCTGCGATGCTGTCTACACCGGCCGCCTTTGGGTTATGAACGATGATACTGCAGCTGTCGTAGTCAAACGACGGCGCATTGCCTGTTGAGGCAATCTTGAATCCCGATGTCTCCAGCTTGTCAGCGACGATTTTGGCGCGTCCGGCGATCCCTGTGCCGTTCAAGACCTCAACGGTTGCTGCCTTGGCCGTAGGATAGTCGAGCATATCTCCGACGATCTCAGCGGTCTTCTCGTGGTCTATCTGCCAATAGCTGATGCCACGAATGCGCTCAGGCGCGCCGGGAAGCGTCTGTGTCTGCACCTCTTCGGCCGGCACGTCCCCGGCAAGTCTCGCAAGCGTCAGGAGATCGCGGGGCTGCATATTTGTCTCTATATACCCCTTGCTCTTGATCTCGTTGATGATTCTCGGAAGTTTCGCCCAGTTCTGAGGCATCAACATCTGCCTTGCCAGTGCGCGCAGGAACTTCTGCTGACGCTGCGTCCGAGTGATATCCCCGAGCTTGTCGTGTCTGAACCTCACATACCCCAGCGCCTTCTTGCCGTCGAGGTGCCTGTAGCCCTTCTTGAGATCGATATAGAGCCCGCCGTGCCTGTCTACGTAGTGCATGTTCTTCTCGACATCAACCCCGACGCCTCCTACCATATCGACGATTTTAGTGAGGCCTTCGATGTCGGTCTTGACGTAGTAGTCGATCGAGTCGAGCCCGAGAAGCGATTGCACCATCTGTTGGGTGAGTTCCGGCCCGCCAAAGGCGAACGACGCATTGATTTTCTGCGTGCCGTGACTGGGAATCTCGATCATCGTGTCTCTTGGAACTGATACCGCCCGCACAGTCTTGTTCCCTGTATCGATGGCGGCGACCATAATCGTGTCTGAGAGCCCGTGGCCCGATGCGCGGTTCCTGCTTGTGTTGTCCTCTCCGAGAACGAGGATCCGAACAAAGCTCTTGCCTCGAAACGGTGGGTCGAACGCACGGCGGATGTCACCGCCGGACGCCTTCATCATTAGAACTGTATATGCGCCACCAACGCCGATCACAATGCCCAGCAGACATATTATCACCCAGCGCAGCACGTGTTTCGGTCGCTTGGCCGGTCTAGTTCTTTGCATCAACTTCCATTCCTGTATAATTCGTTTTCTATTATGTACTTTTCCACTCTATCGTGCAGAAGATACCTGAGTGGCATACCTAGCGAAGCTCGCGCACGAAGCGCCGTAGAGGATATATGCAGCCCCGGTGACTCCAAAAAGATCACGCGGTTGCGTAGACTCTTCGGCAGATCTTCCTTTGCGCGTTCAATATCCGTCCCAGGGCGTGCGGCGGCTATCACCGTTGCGAGTTCCACAATCCTCTCAGGACGATACCACGTCACAAGTTCGGCGACCGAATCGGCTCCCATAATGAAGAAAAGCTCGTCGTCGGGTTGAGCCTCTCGAAACGCCTCAAGCGTGTTCACGGTGTACGACGTCTCCGGGCGCTCTATCTCTATTCGAGAGACCTCAAACGCGGGATTGTCCTCAGTCGCGAGCATGGTCATACTATATCTACGTTCGGCGGCGGTGATTGGCTCACCCGGCTTGTGCGGTGGCACACCTGCAGGGACAAATATCACCCGATCGAGTCCGCACCTATACCGCGATTCCTCGGCGATGAAGAGATGCCCGAGGTGAATCGGGTCGAACGTCCCACCGATGATGCCAATACGCTCAGTCATACTACTGCCTGATCTGCCCACTGCCTTCGATAAGATATTTGTAAGTAGTGATCTCCTGCAGGCCCATCGGGCCACGGGCGTGCAGCTTCTGGTTGGAAATCCCGATCTCCGCGCCAAAACCGAACTCAAAGCCGTCGGTGAACCTGGTAGAAGCGTTCACATAGACGGCAGCGGCGTCGATCTCGTCCTCGAACTTCTTTGCCGTGCTGAAGTTGCTAGTCACGATCGTCTCGGAGTGGCGCGTATTATATTTGTTGATATGCGCGATCGCCTCGTCGACTCCGTATACTACCTTTACAGCGAGAATCAGCGCCAGGTACTCGGTGTAGTAGTCTTCGTCGGTCGCAGGTGTGGCGTTCGGCCAGATGGCCCGAGTCTTCTCGCAGCCCCGAATCTCGACACCGGCGTCTTCGAATCTCTTCAACATAACCGGAAGAAACTTGTCGGCGACCTTCTCATCGACCAAAAGCGACTCCATCGCGTTGCAGACGCCCGGGCGTTGCACCTTGGCGTTGAAGGCGATATCTTCAGCCATCTTGAGGTCTGCAGACGCCTCGACGAACGTATGGCAGTTGCCGCAGCCTGTTTCGATCACGGGAACGGTCGCTGTCTCCACAACGGTTCGAATGAGCCCCGCCCCGCCTCTTGGGATAAGCGCGTCGACGAACTCGTTCATCCTCATAAGCTCGCGCGCGGCTTCTCTGTCGGTCGATTCTATCAAAAGAATGCAGTTGTCCGGCATCCCAGCGGCCAGAGCGGCTTCGGCCATAATCTTCGTGATCACTTTGTTGGCATTGATCGCCTCAGAGCCACCTCGGAGCACGCAGGCGTTACCTGCCTTGATGCAGAGCCCGGCGGCGTCAGCAGTGACGTTCGGCCTGGCTTCATAGATGATCCCAATAACGCCGATCGGCACACGCACCTGCCTGATATCGAGCCCATTCGGTCGCTTCCAGCCTTTGATGACCTCGCCGATGGGGTCGGGTAGGGCGGCGACGATTCTAAGACCATCGGCCATGCCTTCAATGCGTTTGTCGTTCAGCGTCAGCCGGTCGAGCAGCGCGCCTGATATGCCCTTTTCTTTGGCGCGATCGAGGTCGACGGCGTTTGCTGCGATAATCTCGTCCTGCCGGTCGATAAACGCCTGCGCCATCCCAAGAAGCGCCGCGTTCTTCACGCCCGTCGAAACCGACGCAAGCGCCCGTGCCGCAGCCTTGGCCAGCATCGCCTTCTGTCTTACTTCGGAAATTGTCTCAGTCATTGGGTCACCTGATCCTACTCATAACTTACATATGATTATACCGGAGAAGAGGGGGCGGCGGCAAGCAGACGGGAGACGAGCGCCCTGAACGAGCACTTGACGAGAACGTGAAAATCAGCTAATATATCTGAGGTTTTAAGGAATAAACTGCTCGACGGCGATATCCGCGCCGTCTCTTAATGGGTGGCGCGGATAGCGCCACCGGTGGTGACCGCTGAGATGGCGCTGTGCGCTACTGGCGGGTTGCCGTTCGGCATACAAAGGAGACAGGGTTCTAATATAATGGATGCGCTAAAAATTCTGTTTGCTGCAATTCAGCTCATAGCCGCCGTCGGCCTCATTGCGATCGTTATGTCGCAGTCTACCAAGAGTGAGGGTCTGACCGGCACCATCGGAGGTAAGGCTGAGTCCGCTTTCCGAGGCAAGCCCGGGAGTGAAGAAAGACTAGCCGAGGTCACTAAGTGGTCTGCTATCGCTTTCATGGTCACTAGTGCCATGGTGGGTTACATCAAGTAAGTCGACCAATAACGCCTGTAAAGATTGAAAGCCCGGTGCATATTTGCCCGGGCTTTTCGTATTTCTCCAGATCTATCTGCTTTGCAGTAACTACTACGCAGCCATGCGAAACTCTTCGGTGTTGTCTGACGATAGCACCTCGCAGCCTTCACAAGACGCGCTGTCGCACGCCATACACTCAGGATACGGCGGCTGCTTCGCCGTCAACACCAAATAACTATATACCGAAAGGCTACCAATAACCCATCCAGCAAAAAATGCCATAATCACGTCTCCACCACCTCGTCCTCAATTATCGGCGACTTTGACGCGATTCTTCAGTCCTTGGAGGATATCACGCCAATCTCAAGCCTATAGTGGCGCGCCTCACCTGGCTCAAGCGACTGAAGCGTCCCCATTTCCCGCTCCCGCTGTCTGCCTTCCACGTGGCAGTTCGCAGGTTCCATCCCCATCACATAGGTGCCCATCCCGCATTGTTTCCACTGAACGAAAACAGGAAGTTCCTCTTTGCTGTAAGTAACATAGAACCCAAAGTTGTCTTTTACAGCCGCTACGGTGACAAGACCCGAATCATCACTTTCAAGATCGTGGTAAAAGACCTGCTCGCGATACCCCGGCGTCGGGGCGTCAAAGACGGCATAGTCATCCAAGCCTTCGGCCGCTTGTGGGTCTCTTGGAGTAACGGTCTTGGAACGGGCTAGCAGGCGTGCTCCCGCATCGAGCACCGGAAAACCCGCGTTTATGTGATAAAGGATCATATGATCGGCGGGTTCGTGCCCGAGATTCTCGACGGTGTCTTCAATTGTGATAACACTCTCGCCAAGCCTCGCCGTGATTTTTCTCGTTAACTCAAGAGTTTCCCCGAATACCGCGGCTTCTCTCACCTTGCCCACGAGCGTCATAACGTAGTCGTCGCCGACCCATTCTCCTCCATAGGAAACCTCGCGCGCAGGGATGCTGTGCACCCGTCCATGCACCGGATAGAGCGCGCTATTTTCTTCGACCCGCGAGCCCACGTTGGTCAGGCCACAGGTAACAAGAAGCCCTCCTCCAAATCCTCGGAGAAACCCCTTGCCCTCGGCTTCATAGAACTGTGGAGCGACGTCCCCAGTCGCCGAGCGCCAAGCAAGCGGCCTTCCCTGAAACTCAGCGCCCCCGATCCCCATTCCGCGTCCGGCAAGCACAGTAAAAGTGAAACCCGTGCCGGTGCGCACATCGTAAGCTTCGACGCCATCTTCCATACCGTCAGAAAGTCGCACCTTCTTGATCCCGCCGACCTGCGAGATATCCCCGACCCGCGCAAGAAGTTCATTTCTTGTGTAGTCGCA
The DNA here is from genome assembly GCA_038207085.1 of Armatimonadota bacterium. GTDB lineage: Bacteria > Armatimonadota > UBA5829 > UBA5829 > DTLH01 > JBBRAE01. The sequence goes on along the minus strand of JBBRAE010000013.1, from coordinate 33,543 downwards.
ACCAAAGAGTCTTGCCATTCGTTATTGCCTCCAACACTTCTCTTCCGGTAGTATTCCAGTTTACGCCTCGGTATGTCAATAGCCGGTGGCGCTATCCGCGCCAGCCCTTCCGCAGCCTTTGGCTGCTGTCACAGTGGCGCTTGCGCCACCGGGGTCGACAGCGGCACTCGCGCCGCAATAGACCATTAAGAGACGGCGCGGATAGCGCCGTCGACGGGATATTCAATTGAAGGAATATCAAGCGTTCGCGCCTAACACATAATCAGATTTTTGTCACCGTATCGACGGCGCTATCCGCGCCGTCTCTTAAAGGCTGGCGCTATGCGCCACCGGAGTATGCGGTTGGAGTGATGCAGATGGATCTGAAGAAAATCGCCCTGAGGCTCGACAATAACGAACGACTCGCTCTCAAATATCGATTGACCACTACGGACGGTCGCACAGAAGAGATTCGCACTGACAGGCTGCTTGATGTCGCCGAGGACGGTGGGCTTCTCTACGTGGAGCGAAACGGGGTTCCTGTGTATGTGAAAATCGATGAGGCCATTGAGCTGATCGAGGGCTAGATATTGGGAGGCGGCAGACCATTAATCGCGGTAACAACTAATCCTGAGGAGGTCCGCCGCCTAGGAGGTTACACGTAACAAATACCTTCATTTGACCTCCCGTACAACTGAGAGGTTTACCTGTTTACACCCGTCTCTCCCCCATTTCGTGCCTCTGTCTTTGCTTGACACGCCTCAGCCCAGCAAATATAATAGGTATGGCGGCTAGGGGATGCTTAAGACTTCATAAGCTTTGTGCCGTCAGGGTGCGTGAACAAACTACGCACGTAACCCCAAAGGTCGGCGGTGCTATCACAAGTATGAACAGTGAACTACTCCTCGCAATAGGTAAGATGCTCCTTGTCGCAGTGGTTGTGCTCAGCTTTGTCCTGTTCTCAGTCCTTTATATGATTTATGGGCTGCGGAAGGTGATGGGTTTCATCCAGGCAAGGATCGGGCCCAACAGGGTTGGCCCTCAGGGTCTCCTTCAAACTGTCGCCGACGCTTTGAAACTGCTTCAAAAAGAAGATGTTATCCCCGAAGGCGCGGACAAATGGCTTTTCACCATTGCTCCGGCCATCGTTTTTATCCCGGCTTATCTAGTCTATGTCGTCATGCCGTTTGGTGATGGATTGATCGCCCGCGATCTCAACATCGGCATCATCTACGTGAGTGCGATCACGAGCATCGCCGTGATAGGGGTCATCATTGCGGGATGGGCATCCAACAACAAGTGGTCGCTCCTTGGTGCGTTCAGAGCAGCCGCTCAGCTTGTGGCCTACGAAGTTCCGATGATCCTCGCGATCTGCATCCCCGTGGTCTTTGCCGGAACGCTTAGAATGCAGGGAATCGTCGAAGCACAGTCCGGATACTATATGGGATTCATCCCAAAGTGGTTTATACTCTCCGGCTACGGCATCCCGGCCATTGCGGCGTTTATCTATCTCGCCGCCGGGCTTGCTGAGATCAATCACACGCCTTTTGACATTATGGAAGCTGAGTCCGAGCTTGTCGCCGGGTTCAACGTAGAGTACAGCGGTATGAAGTTCGCGCTGTTCTTTCTCGAAGAGTTTGCTGCATCGTTTACGATTTCCGCAATCGCCGTTACGCTATTTTTCGGTGGATGGAACCCGCCACTGCCGTTCCTTGGAGCGCAGTTTATGCCAGCTCCCGGTCAGCACGCGAGCCTGCTCTGGATGGGGATATCACTTTTCTGGTTCCTCGCGAAATCTATCGGCCTCGTGGTGACCCTGATGTGGATCCGCGCAACGTGGCCCAGAGTCCGCGTCGACCAGCTTATGAACTTCGGGTGGAAGGTGCTGATCCCCATTGGTCTAGTTCTTCTACTCGCTGCCGGCGGCATCGTGGCGGCGGGAGGTTAAGATTATGAAAAGAAGAAGCCTGCCCCGCGAGATCCTGCGCACAGTCACGAGCCTTGCAAAAGGCCTTGGCGTCACATTCAACAACTTTTGGCGCAAGAAAGTGACCCTGCAATACCCTGAGGAGCGTTGGGACCTCCCCAAAGGCTACCGTGGGATGCCAGCGCTTCCGATCGACCCCAAAACCGAGAAGACCCGGTGCATATCCTGCGGCGCGTGCGCTCGGGTATGCCCCGAGCAGATCATAAAGCTTGAGTTCGAGGTCGGCGAGGATAAGAAACGCAAGCTTACTGAGTTTACAATCGATATGTCACGGTGCATGTTCTGCGGTCTCTGCGCCGAGGCCTGCCCGACAGATGCGCTGGTCATGAGCGATGTCTACGAGCTTTCGAGCACAACTCGCGATCAGATGGTGATGGACCTCGACGACCTCAACAAAGCCGGTGGACGATGGCCTGAAGAGCCCGCCGAAGAGAAACCCGAGGACGAGGCGACTGACGAGCAGAAACCCGAATCAGGAGGCGTCGCTTAAGATATGGGAAACCAGATTGCATTTATCGTTATCGCCGCTGTGACGATCATAGCCGCGGCGTGTGTTGTAATAATCCCGAATATTCTGCGCTCAGCGCTGTTCCTGGCGTTCAGTTTTCTCGGTGTTGCGGCGCTATATATTTTGCTCAACGCTGAGTTCCTCGCTGCGATGCAGGTGTTGATCTACGTGGGCGCTATCACTGTGCTCATTATGTTCGCGATTGTCCTGACGCAGCAGCTTATGGGCGCAAAGATCAAACAGAGCTCGCGCGCGTGGTGGATCGGAGCCCCGGTTGCCGTATTGGCGTTTTTGCTCTTTACCACAAGCTTTGTGACTCCGTTCAAACACCCGACTTCAGGAACCGCCGTCAGCATCGCAAGCGCGCCTGCAGTGCCCAAAGATTTCTATGCCGAAAACGAGCAGGCAAGGGCATCCGAAGGTACTACCCCGAAGATAGCCGAGATGCTTCTTCGGCCCTATGTGCTGCCGTTTGAGCTTGCATCTTTGATATTGCTCGCGGCGCTCGTTGGTGCGATCGTCATAGCCAAGGAGGAGAACGAATAATGGTCCCGCTTAGCTGGTATATCACTGTTTCGGCGGCGCTTTTCTCGCTTGGGCTCTTTGGGATGATGACCCGCCGCAACGCCATCGCGCTTCTGATGTCGATCGAGCTTATGCTGAACGCGGCGAATATCAATCTCGTCGCTTTCTCATCGTATCTCAGGGGCCCTGCGCTTACGGGGCAGATTTTCGCGCTCTTTGTCATCACCCTTGCCGCGGCTGAAGCTGCTGTGGGGATCGCTATCGTCATCAACGTCTATCGCGCAGTCCGGCACATCAACGCCGACGATGTAAACCTGATGAAGTGGTGATGGAGTTTCAGCTCTTACGCCGTTGTCGCTATAAGGACAGAATATGCATCTTGCTTGGCTAATACCGATACTACCGCTTGCCGCGTTTTTGGTCATCATCTTCTTCGGGCAGAACCTGAAGGAGAGGTCGCCGTACGTCGGCATCGCGGCTATCGCGGGGTCGTTTCTGGTGTCGTGTTACGCGGCAGTAACCTGGCTCGCGGGACACGGCAAGACTGGCGATTTCATATGCAACTGGGCTCCCTACGGCTCCGACATGATCCGGGTGGGGTTCAGCGTCGACGCGCTCACGATCATGATGCTCTTCGTCGTAACAGTCGTCAGCATGATGGTGCAGATTTTCTCCGTCGGCTATATGCACGGCGACAAACGCTTCCCGAGGTTCTTCGCGTATCTCTCGCTCTTTACCTGCGCGATGCTCTCGCTCGTGATCGCAAACACCCTGCTGCTGATGTATGTGAGCTGGGAGCTTGTCGGCCTCACGTCATATCTGCTGATCGGTTTCTGGTTCGAGAAGCCCGAAGCCATGCGCGCGGCAAAGAAGGCGTTTCTCGTTACCCGTGTCGGTGACGTGGGGTTCTTCCTTGGGTTGCTCTTGCTGTACGCCAACGTCGGAAGCCTCGAGCTTTCAAAGATTTTTGAACACCATACCCTCATCGCAATGGCCGCCAAAGAAGTCTCGATTCCGGCAATTGGCGCAATCGCGGCGATCATACTCGGAATATTCTCCTACGGGTTCGCAGCGGCGGCTCTTAAAGGCGCAAAGAGGCTTCCCATTGCGATCATCGCTGGCGTTGCCGTGTTTGCTATAGTCTTTGCACTGATGCATAGCCTTTCAGTGTCGCTTTCGATTGCCGCGATTGCCGCGTTGCTCCTCTTCTGGGGAGCGATGGGCAAATCTGCTCAGTTCCCGCTGCACGTCTGGCTTCCTGACGCAATGGAAGGCCCGACGCCCGTGAGCGCGCTCATTCACGCGGCTACGATGGTCGCAGCCGGTGTGTATCTCGTTGCCCGAATGTATCCCGTCTTTCATATCGACCAGCGGGCCCTTATGGTAGTCGCCGCAATCGGCGCGTTTACCGCGCTGTTTGCAGCAACCATGGGCCTCGTCATGAACGATATCAAGAAGGTCCTCGCTTATTCCACCATAAGCCAGCTCGGGTATATGATGATGGCACTCGGCGTCGGCGGATATACGGCGGGGATGTTCCACCTGATGACCCACGCCTATTTCAAGGCAAACCTGTTCCTTGGTTCGGGAAGCGTCATTCACGGCACCGGCACTCAGGATATGCGCCAGATGGGTGGGCTTCGCAAGAAGATGCCCTGGACGTTCCTGACGTTCGCAATCGGAACTCTCGCTCTTGCTGGATTCCCCGGCTTCGCGGGTTTCTTCAGCAAAGACGAGATACTTCTGACGGCGTATCACTGGGAGTATGGCAAGATCATCTTCTACGCGGGACTCGCAGGCGCGTTTATGACGGCGTTCTATATGACCAGACTTGTCGCAATGACGTTCCTCGGCAAGCCGCGTGACCCGAGCATTCACGCTCACGAGAGCTGGAAAGTGATGCTCATTCCGCTGTTCATCCTCGCGTTTCTCTCGATCGCGGCGGGCTACATCGGGATCCCCGGTCACAGCATCTTCGGGCACTATATCAACCCTGAGGTGATCGGTATCGAGGGCATGGTGGAGCACCATTTCTCGCTCGTAGTAATGCTCCTCGGCACACTCGCCGGAATCGTGGGCATCGGCATTGCGTCTCTTATTTGGATCTGGCCGGTTCTCAAGTTTGACTGGCTGAAACCGTCGTTTGGCTGGGTCCAGACCATCGTCGAGAACAAATACTATATGGACGAGATCAATGACATCGTCGTCATCAAGCCGCTGATGTTCGTAAACAACGCCATGTATGCCTTCGACCGTTGGGTCATCGACTATGCCATCGTAAACGGTGTCGGCTGGTTCACTCTCATACTCTCCAGGTTCTGGTCCGTGTTCGACAAATACGTTGTGGACGGGCTCGTGAACCTCGTCGCCGAGACAAGTAAAATCGGTGGGCGCGTCCTTAAGTTTACTCAGACCGGTATCGTTCAGCAGTATGCTGCGATCACCGTTATATGTGTCATTTTGCTTAGCTGGTATTTCCTGATTTTGAGGTAGGGATTTGATGAGTTCCTGGATACTTACTCTAATAACGTTCATCCCGCTCGCGGGTGCGCTGCTCTTGATGTTTATCCCCAAGGAGCGGCCGAACACGATCAAGTGGTTCGCGATCGTCGTGAGCTTCGTGCCGCTTGTGCTTTCGGTCATTATGTGGCTAAACTACAAGACCGGCGCGGCGCAGTTCCCACACGGGATCCAGTTCGAGGTCAACCTGCCGTGGATATCTCAGCTCGGCGTGAACTACAGGATGGGAGTCGACGGCGTTAGCGTCCCGATGATCTTCCTGACGACGCTACTTGTGCCGATCTGCCTTATTTACTCGCTCATAATCGAGACCAGGCCCAAGGAGTACTTCTGGCTGTTCCTCGTGCTTGAGACAGGTATGCTCGGGACGTTCTCTGCGCTCGATTTCTTCCTGTTTTACGTCTTTTGGGAGCTGACGCTTGTGCCGATGTACTTCCTGATCGGCATCTGGGGAGGCCCGAGGCGCGAGTACGCGGCGATCAAGTTCTTCCTGTATACGCTAGTAGGAAGCGTCGCGATGCTCCTTGCGATCCTCGCGCTCTACTTCGCCACTCCCGCGCCGCATACATTCGATATGATGGCGATGGCAAAGGCAGGGATGGACGGCAGGTTTACCACGCTTGGCGCATCGCTTGTGTTCTGGGCGCTGTTCCTCGGCTTTGCGGTCAAGGTTCCGGTGTGGCCGTTCCACACGTGGCTTCCTGACGCGCACGTCGAAGCGCCGACCGCCGGATCGGTCATCCTGGCAGGCGTTCTCCTGAAGATGGGAACCTACGGGTTCCTCAGGATTATCCTGCCGATTATGCCCGAGTCCAGCCAAAGATTTTGGATGCCACTTGCGATACTCGCCCTGATCTCCATCATCTACGGCGCGCTCGTCGCGATGGCCCAGAAAGATCTGAAGAAGCTGATCGCTTACTCAAGCGTCAACCATATGGGCTACACTATGCTCGGCATCGCTGCGGCCGTCGCCCCTGGAGTGCTTCTAAATGACCGCGCAACGGCGCTTAACGGCGCTCAGATGCAGATGTTTGCCCACGGTATCATCACCGGCGCGCTCTTTCTTCTTGTAGGTGTAGTTTACGAACGGGCACACACTCGTGACTTGGACTCCTTCGGCGGTCTTGGTGCGAGGGTTCCGGTGTTCGCCGGGCTCTTCACACTCGCGTGCTTTGCCTCGCTTGGCCTTCCGGGAATGGCGGGGTTCATCGGCGAGTTTTTCGTATTCAGGGGAGCGTTTCCCGCAAGTATTCTGATCACTGCGCTTGCGACGATCGGTATTGTCGTCACGGCGGCCTATCTACTCTGGACGGTCCAGCGCGTGCTCCTGGGCCCGCTTAACCCTAAGTATGAGAAGATGCCCGACATCGACGTTCGCGAGAAGTTGTGCGTCGCCCCGCTGATCTTCTTTATGTTACTCTTTGGCATATGGCCGAAGCTGCTTCTCGATATTCTAAACACAGCTTCGCTCGCCATCGGCGCGATGTTCAAGTAGACTGGGCGGACAAATGGACTTAAGTCAGCTAATCAAAGACTCCACGGCAATGATCTGCGTTGCGCCGGTGCTCATGCTTACGGTAGCGGGTCTGCTCGTCCTGATGTTCGGCGTCATCGCAGACCGATTCCCAAAGGGCAAGTTGAACCACTGGATGCCCCCGGAGTACCTGTCGATCGCCGTTATGGTGCCGATGGTCATATTCGGCTTTGCTGCGCTCAGATCGGCGATTCTACGCCCGGAGACGCTGCGGCTGTTCCCAGTCGGAGGCCAGCCCGGCTCACCATTACCGGCGTATCTGATCCAGTTTGACCCGCTTGCGATGTTTCTGAGCCTGGCGGCGATAATCGGCACGCTCGTGGTTGTGGTTATGTCGCTTGAGTACTTCGGCGACCATAACCAGAGAAACCGGGGCGAGTACTTCGCGCTCCTCATCTTCGCCACAGTCGCTGCCATACTCCTGGCCTGCTCGACTGATTTATTGATGATCTATCTCTCGATCGAATTCTTGAGCCTCGCAAGCTACGTTCTCGCTGCTTACTGGAAGGACGACCCGAAATCAAGCGAAGCGGGGATGAAGTATTTCCTCTTCGGCGCGCTTTCTTCGGCGTTGATGCTCTACGGCATGTCCATGCTCTACGGGCTCACAAACACGACGAACCTCGCGCAGATCGCGTCGACTCTGGCTAGTGGGCAGGCGTTATCGACTCCGGCTGCTCTTACAGCTGTCATTCTGGTGCTTGCCGGCATCGGCTACAAGCTCGCGCTTGTGCCGTTCCATATGTGGGCCCCTGATACCTACGAAGGAGCCCCAACCCCGATCACGGCGTGGCTTTCCGTCGCATCCAAAGCGGCTGGCCTTGCAGTTGCCGCACGGTTCCTTCTTACGGCTGTCCCGATGCGTTCTGACGTAGACTGGTACACGATCATCCTCGTGCTGTCTGCTGTGAGTATGACGCTTGGCAATATGGTCGCCATCACCCAGAAGAACATCAAGCGAATGCTGGCCTATTCAAGCATCGCGCAGGTCGGGTATATGCTGATCGGTCTTTTGGCCGCAGCCGCTTCGCACAACAACCCCGCGAACTTCGGGCTGGCGGGACTGCTGATCTATGCGGCAAGCTACCTGTTTATGAACCTTGGAGCATTCGCCGTAGTGATCGCCGTCGAGCGAAAGACTGGCTCAAGCGACCTCGCAGCCTATGTCGGCCTGATGAAGCGTTCTCCATTCCTGGCTGCGTCTATGGTGGTCTTCTTCCTGTCGCTTGCAGGCATGCCGCCGACCGCCGGGTTCCTCGGCAAGCTGTATGTCTTCGCCGGAGCCATCCAGACTGGACAAAAGGACCTTCTGATACTTGCAATAATCGCCGTAGCGAACAGCGTAATATCGGTCTACTACTACTTCAACGTAGTTCGATTGATGTTTATGAACGAGGGCGAAGCAAAGAGCCCGATCGGTCTTTCCAAGCCCCTCAGGGCAACCATCATCTTAATGCTAATACTCACGTTTGCGATCTGCCTTGCCGCTGGTCCCGTGGTGAGCCTTGCAAAAGCCTCAGTAATTTTGTAATTCCAGGGCCATCCACTCGTGATGGCACTTACGCAGTCTGAACAATGAGTGCATGTAAAGATTGTCGGCGACAAACGGCCTTTACGTGGAGTGCGGCGAGCAATCGCCGCTTTGTTCTCAGGCGACAGCAAGGTGCGCAAGCGCCATATTATCGCCAGCCGGAAGAGTTGTGAAAGCGACTCTCGCAAGCCGCACTCCAAATGACGATTGACCGTTACTGATAATTCTCACATACACCCCCATCAACTATTCACTTGACAAAGACCCGCTTTGGAGACTATCGTTTCGTTGAGATTGTTTCTCTGGAGGTTAACTTGTGAACGAAGTTGTGTGTAGTCTGGTTTTAGTTTTGCTCCTCGGCATTGCCGTCGTCCCGTCGCACGGAGAGGCCCGCTGTGAGCCCGTGAAGGGCGTTCCGACCATTAATGTGGACACAGAGATGGTTACGCCGTCGTGGGCCGTCAAAGAGCGCGAGATCCTCGATTTGAACACCAAGGCCGTAGAGCTTTGGGACAAGGCGTATCTGCTCCCTAATGGCCACAGGTGTATGAAATATGGTGTCGGCGGTGGACAGTCACCCGACGATTACTACGAAACGTTCTTCAAGCTGCCGATTGTCTATATTCTGGGCGCAGGAGAGCCTGTTCGCGAAGTCTGGTGGAAAGCCATCAAAGGCAACGTCTCCCAGTGCACTGAGGAAGGGTTCTACGTCAACGAGTTCATTAAGAGCATGGAAGGCTACCATATCGGAGAGCAGTACGGTAACTTCTTCAACGGCGCGCTGATGATGTTCGATGACCCCGAATACCGCAGGCTCGCTCTCAAGTTCGCGTCGTTCTATGACGGATCAAACCCCGAGGTCCCAAACTATGACCCCGTTCATAAAGTCATGCGAAGTGCCATGCACGGAGGCAACGGCCCACTGCTCGATAACTCGAAGTTCGACCCCGTACACACCAAATATTGGACAGCCGTTGAGGACTACGCCTTTGAATCGCCGGCCAATATGACTACGACCTGCTTCTTGACCAATGCCTACGCGATGACAGGTGACGTACGCTACAAGAAGGTCGCTCTCGACTATATCAACGCATGGCGCGACCGGACAAAGGCTAACGGAGGCATTGTCCCGACCAAAGTCAGGCTCGACGGCACTATTCCCGATGACTGGTGGGGAGGGGTCCTTGGCTGGACCTCTGACAAGTTCACGGGCGGGTTCGTCGTCACGGCAGGGCCTACTGCGGGATGGTCAAACGGCACGCTTCTCTCGGGCGACACCTCCTACTGGGACAACTGGAGACATATGGCCGATGAGTGGTGGAAGAACCGCTACACCAACGACAAGGGAGAGGTCACCAACTTCCCGGCGCGCTACAGCAGCGACCTCGGCTGGTACGGAACTCCGTGGTACGGCGATGGTCAAGGCGTCTACAGCCAGGTGATGACCAACATCTACCTCGCCACAATGAAGAAAGAAGACCTGAGTCGCTGTCTGGAGCGCTCTATGCTCGTAAGCATAGCCGGCTTCGGGGAGTTCTACGAAATCGGGTACGAGTTCGACTGGATCAGGTGGCTTGCTGGCAAGAACCCTGAGTGGGTCGACAAGTCTTTGGATAAGCTCATCGACAACTGCAAGAAAACCAACGAAACTCTCGTAAAGGAGATCGCAGCAGGCCAGCACACAGAAAGATCCAATGCCACCGGCGTAGGCTGGTGTGGTCCGCTCGTCCACCTGATGATGGGCGCTGTAGTGCCGAAATGGAACGGTCAGCCGCTTCTCGCGAGGTTCCGTTACTTCGACCCCGAACAGAAGAAAATGGGAATCACTGCGGACTGCGCGGCGATGATTGAGTCTATGTCAGATGATTCGGCGACGCTCATGCTGGTCAACACTAGTCCGACGACAGAGCACACCGTGCTTGTGCAGACCGGGGCCTACGCTGAGCATCAGTGCCTGTCTGTAAAGCCTGAAGGTGGCTCATCGGTCAAGGTTAACGGAACTTTGTTCGCGGTAAAGCTTGCGCCGCAATCAGGCAAGCGTTTCGTCGTCTCAATGAAGAGGTATGCAAACGCTCCTACGCTTCGGATGCCTTGGGGCAAATGAGCTTCGAGCTGAAAGGTGGGTTCTGTTCGAATGAGTGTATCCAAGCTGGTAATGACTGGATTAGCCGTAATATCAGGGATGTCCTGTGCGGCTTCCCAGGCAGGGGTTGAAAGGCCTATGACACCCATAGTATCGATCTCAAGCCCGATGCCTGCCCCTGAGTGGGCGCTGAAAGAGCGGGAACTGCTCGATATCAACGCCAAAGTGATAGAGCTTAACGCCAAGACTTTCACGCTTCCCAATGGGTATGTCAGGGGCAAATACGACACCCAGGGCAAGAACGCGCAGCACCCGCACGGGGTGTTCACCTTGATGTATAAGTGGCCGCTCATCTACGCGCTCGGCGGGGACTCATCGATCAAAGACCAGTGGTGGAGAGTTTGGCGTGCGGGACTCGATCAGATGACCGAGCAGGGGTTCTGCACCAACGAGTTTCTCACCTGCCACGACGCAAACCACATGGGCCAGGGCTACGAGGGATTCTTCATGTCGGCGCTTGCAATGTCCGACGACCCCGAGTACCGACGGCTCGCGCTCAAGTTCGCCTCGTTCTACGATGGTCAGGGCACGCTCGTTCAGAACTATGACCCCAAGACCAAAACGATGAAGAGCATCTTGTCGGGTGGTCGAGGAGCAGTTGAGAAGAAGGAGCAGTTCGACCCGAAAGTCACCAACTTCTGGCTCCCTGACACCGACTACGCATATGAAGGCCCTGCAAGCCTAATCTATACCTGCCTTACCACAAACGCGTTCCTGCTCACAGGCGACGAACACTACCGGACGATGACCGTCGACTATGTCAACGCGTGGCGCGATCGCTGCAAGGCAAACGGCGGCATAATGCCTACCAACGTAAACCGGGACGGCTCTATTCCCGAGGACTGGTGGGCTGGCATCCTCGGTTGGGACCGCCCTACCGCGCGCTTCGGCGGGCTGCTGGTCGTGCTCTCCGGCCCGAACGCCGGCTGGTCCAACGGTCTCCTCTTGACGGGCGACACAAGCTACTACGACAACTGGCGAATGCTTGGGGACACGCTCTGGAAGCATCGGTATATCGATGACAACGGAACTGTGCTGGGCGTTCCGGGCGGCATCAACGCAGCCGGGTTCAACGACTACACTTGGGGCGACTTCAAGCACGGCGGGCTCTACTCCACGATACTTGCCAACACCTATCTCGCCAGCATGAAACAGGCCGATCTTGATCGCATTAACGAGCGCTCAATGCTTACCGGCGCGACCACCTATAGCGACGACTTTGAAGCTGGACACGAAGCCGAGTGGTTCGCATATCTTCAAGGCAAGAATCCCACTTGGCCTGTCGAGTATATCACTAAGCAGCTAGAGCAGGCCAAATCAAGCTTTGAGCTCGTAAAGCAAGCCGCTGCGAAAGGTGTCGACCCCGAGCTACCCAGTTCGCCCAGCGGCGGTGCTTGCGGGTCGCTCGTGAACGCGATGACTGGAGGAGTCATGCCCCGATGGCAGGGTCAGCTTCTCATAACCAGATTCTTCTACCTGGACCCCGAGCGCAAGCGTCCCGGCATAAGCGAGGACTGCGCTGCACTTGTTGAGAAGCTTGCCGACGACTCTGCGACGCTCGTGCTCGTAAACACCAGCAGCGGCAAAGAGCATACTGTCATCGTCCAGGGCGGCGCTTATGGTGAACACCAGATACTCTCAGTCAAGCCCGATGGCGGCAAGAGCGTTCCCGTGAACGGCAGGACGTTTACCGTGAAGATCGCCCCCGGCGCGGGACAGCGGCTAGTCGTCTCTATGAAACGCTACGCCAATACCCCGAAAATCACCCACCCCTGGGCGCTATAGTTCAGAGTTCAGAGTGCAGAGCGACGGGAGTCATTTCCCTGCTCTGCACTCTGAAATCTCCACTCTGAACCCAAATTTCCTCATCCCTGCCTGTTTGTGTTACAATAGTCTCCGATCTGAGGTATAAATTACTGTTATGCAATTTGTAGATCAAGCGGAAATATTTGTTAAAGCTGGAGACGGCGGGCACGGTGTCGTCGCTTTTCGGCGCGAGAAGTTCATGCCCAGGGGCGGTCCGGCAGGTGGTGACGGTGGCAAAGGCGGGGATATCGTGATCACCGCCGATCAGCGCCTGAACACGCTCGTCGACCTTCGCTACCACAAGCACTACCACGCCGATCGCGGCGGTGACGGTGGTCAGAACAACATGAGCGGCAAAAAGGCCAGTGACCTGTTCCTGAAAGTGCCTGTTGGGACCATCATTCGCGACAAGGACACCGAGCAGGTGCTCGCGGACCTCGTGGAAGACGGTCAGGTGTTTACGTCGGTCCATGGTGGAAGAGGCGGACGCGGCAACGCCCAGTTCGCGACCTCCACGATGCAGACTCCTAGATTTTCCGAGAACGGCGACCCTGGCGAAGAGCGCACTCTCGCCATGGAGCTGAAGCTTCTTGCAGACGTGGGCCTCGTAGGTTTTCCGAACGTAGGCAAGTCGACCGTGATCAGTCGTATCTCAGCTGCAAGGCCGAAGATCGCCGATTATCCGTTTACGACGCTCATCCCGAACCTCGGAGTCGTCCGGGTTGACGATAACCGCTCGTTCGTGGTCGCCGATATGCCGGGGCTGATCGAAGGCGCTCATCAGGGTGCGGGGCTCGGGCATCAGTTCCTGCGGCACATCGAGCGAACGAGGCTGCTCGTGCACATACTCGACATTTCAGGCACGACGGGGCGCGACGCGCTCCAGGACTTCGACATCATCAATTCGGAGCTTACGCAGTTTAACCCGAGGCTTGGTGAGCTGCCCCAAATAGTCGCGCTCAACAAAAGCGATGTCAACGGGGATGAGGAGATGAAAGCCGAACTCGTTCGTGCTGTTCGTGAGAAGGGCTACGAGTCGGTTCATCTTATCTCCGCTGTTACGGGACACGGCCTTCAAGAGCTTGTCTATGACATCGGCGAGCACGTCGAACGTCTTGGTCCGCGCCACCAGGCGCAAGAGGACGATGTGATTACGTTCACAGTCGAATCTGAGCCTGAGACGTGGGAGGTCAAGAAGACGGCTCCCAACGAATTTGTGGTTGAAGGCAAGCCAGTGGAGCTCGTGATCGCTCGCACAAACGTCGCCAACGAGTTCGCGTTCCGGCGGCTGCATCGCCAGCTCGACCGTATGGGTGTCATCAAGGCGCTCCGAGAAGCCGGTGCGCAGGACGGGGATACGGTCAAAATCAGGAATATCGAGTTCGACTTTTATGACGAAGACGCAGAATAACGGGTCAAAAAGAATCGTAATCAAGGTCGGCACGAGCACGCTGACCGACGGCAGCGGCAAGATCGACCGGGCATATATCAGAAGCCTGGTCGAGCAGATTTCGCATCAGGTGCAGTCGGGGATGGAGTGCGTGCTCGTCAGTTCAGGGGCGATTCGTGCGGGTCGCGAGCGCCTGAACATCGACGGGCGACCGAAGACCATCCCTGAGAAGCAAGCAGCGGCAGCCATCGGCCAGGGCCTCTTGATGCACACCTATTCCGAGGTTTTTAGCGAATCTGGAATCGCGGCGGCCCAGATTCTCCTAACCCGCGACGACCTCAAGCACCGCGCCCGCTACCTGAACGCCCGCAACACCATGAATATGCTGCTCGAATACGGGTGCGTGCCGATCATCAACGAAAACGACACCGTCGCAATCGAGGAGATCAAGTTCGGTGACAACGACACGCTCGCCGCGCTCGTCGCATCGGGCCTTCGTGCCGATCTTCTGATTCTCCTATCCGACGTTCCCGGCCTCTGCGACCGTGACCCAAAGCTCCCGGGCTGCAAACTGATCCCTGAGGTGCGTGCGATTACCCCTGAGATTCGCGCCATCGCCGGAGACGCGCAGGGCGACGCCGGAACAGGCGGAATGCGCACCAAGCTAGACGCCGCTGAAATCGCGAACAAATCCGGCGTCGAGATGGTGATAGCCGATGGGCGGCGAGAAAACGTCATCGCCGAAGTCGTCAAAGGCCTCTCAGTCGGTACAAGGTTTGCTCCAAGTCTGAAACTTCTTTCCAGTCGAAAGCGCTGGATCGCCTTCTCTTCCCAAATCCGCGGGACCGTCGTAGTAAACGAAGGCGCGAAGAATATGCTCGTCACTGGCGGCAAAAGCCTGCTCCCGGCGGGGATCACTGATGTGACCGGCACGTTCAAGCCCGGCGACCTTATCGCTGTATCCGACGAAGGCGGCAAGCGAATCGCCCGTGGCTTCGCAAACTACAGCGCCGCAGAGATTCGCCAGATCGCCGGCAAACAGACTTCCGAAATCGAGCAGATTCTCGGGGGCAAGGACTTTGACGAGGTGATCCACAGGGATAATCTTGTTCTGGGCGTCTGACTTCTCATCTCTCATAGTGTCCTGCACAGCGACCGGACACTACGTATTGACGCGTTTCCCGTTTCAGACACACACTTTGATCTGGCGAAGAATATAGCTGGAGGTGGGCTGATTACCCACCTCCACAAGGTAATTAGTGATTACAGCAGCAACCGCAGCCACCGTTGCCACGTGCGGCTTCGGCCATTGCGGCGATGTGGTTGGGGTTGGTGCCACAGCATCCACCGATGATATTCGCACCGGCGGCGACTAGCTCCTGGACCTTTCCTGCCATCTGCTCGGGAGTGTCTTTGAACAGGGTCTTGCCGTCTTCAAATACAGGCATTCCGGCGTTGGCGTGGATGAGTATAGGAGTGTTCGGGACGGCCGCGCGCATATCCTTGGTGATCTGGATCATGTTGTCGATGCCGTTTCCGCAGTTTGCTCCGACGACATCAGCTCCCGCCTCAACTGCAGCAGTTACGGCTGTCGCTGGGTCGGTTCCCATCATCGTGCGGAACCCGCGGGCTCCCGGCTCGAAGGTGAACGTGCAGATCACGGGTAGCTTCGTGTTCTCTTTCGCGGCTTTGATGGCCTGTACGGCCTCGGTGACGCTCGACATCGTTTCGAGGCAGAGTGCGTCTGCTCCACCTTCTTCAAGCGCAACAGCCTGCTCTTTGAAGGCGTTGTAAAGGCCTTCAGGGGTGACCATACCGCCTTCGTCCTCTACGATCTGACCCGTGGGGCCGATCGACGCAATCACGTAGCCCTTGTCGCCGATAGAAGACTTCGCAATCTGTGCAGCGGCACGATTGTAGTCGGCAACCTTGTCCTCAAGCCCATACTCGCGCAGCTTGTAGCAGGTGCCGCCGAAGCTGTCGGTTTCGATCATATCGCAGCCAGCCGCGACGTATGCATCGGCTACGCTTTTCACGTCCTCAGGGCGCAGCACGCACCAGGACTCGGGGCACTCGCCCGGCTGCAGACCCTTGGCCTGCAGAAATGTTCCCATCGCGCCGTCGGAGATAAGAACTTCTCCAGCGGCGACTCTTTCAAGAATGCTTTTCAAATGAAAGACCTCCAGTGATGATTTCAGATTTTAGGTTGTAGATTTCAAATCGGTAAGGCGCTTTGCGACCGATGGAAACTGCGACATATCAGTGTGTGGCAGGAAAAGCGCGCTGATATAAGCGTCCATGTAGTGCGAATCGCTGCTAAGATCGATATAGGTCATCATGCCTGCGATCTCGTTCAGCAACTGCCTGTGGTCGCGAGAAAGCAGGGCGATATAAGCTCCGGTAAGCGATGAGTTGCCGATGTAAGTGAACCTGTCGTAGGGTAAATCGGGAAGAAGGCCGATTAGCACGGCGTCTTCTATCTGAATGTATCTGCCAAAACCGCCTGCGATGTAGATTCGCGATATGGCGTTCCATTCGATCCCCACGTTTGTCAGAATGAGGCTGCACGCGCCGTAAATTGCGGCCTTGGTGCGCATCAGGTTCTCCATATCTGGCTCTGTGATGACCAGGTTCTCGCCGCTTTCGGTGTTTTCAGCCCACTCAATGACGAACGCCTTGTTCGACCCCTGCGTGATGATGCGGTCGGTGTCGAGATTGATGTTGAAGCGTCCCGACTGGTCTATCACGCCCCTTACCAGCAACTCGCCGAGCAGGCAGATGAGGCCGGAGCCGCAAATGCCCGCCGGTTTGGTTTCGCCGATCACATCATAGCGAACTTCGCGTTTATCGTCAGATATTTCGATATACTCGATCGCCCCTGTTGTCGCGCGCATACCGCACTTGATTCCGCTGCCTTCAAAGGCTGGGCCAGCGGAGCAGGCGCAGGCTACCATCCAGTCGGCGTTTCCAAGCACAATCTCGCCGTTGGTGCCGATGTCGAGGAACAAAAAGACCTCGTCGTGGTTTTTTGGGATCTCAGTGCAGAGAAGCCCCGAAGTGATGTCGCCGCCAACGTAGCTTCCGACTCCGGGCGCAAAGGCGATCGCGGCCTGGGAGTGGATACGAAGCCCAACGTCTGGCGCAAAAAGGGTGGGGATGGTGTTCACCGTCGGAACGTAGGGTGTCTCGCGAATATGCTTGGGTGGGAGCGCGAGGAGCAGGTGCACCATCGTCGTATTCCCGGCGATGAACGCAGCTCGAATCTCCACAGGCGGGAGCCCGACTTCCTCCGCGACGCCTTCAATCAGTTCGTTGATTGTGCCGAGAACAAGTTCGCGAAGCTCGAACAGGCGAACGGGGTTCTTTGCATAATCGATCCGACTAATAACGTCCGCGCCGCGACCTATTTGCGCGTTATAAAGTGTTCGGCTTGCGGCGACTTCGCCGGTGCTCAGATCGACTAGCTGCACCGCGATAGTCGTGGTGCCTATGTCTATTGCAAGCCCGTACACGGTGACAGGGCTGTGACCTGCGTTGACGTTCCAGAGGCGGTACCCGCAGTCGTCCTCCTGAAGAACGACGGTGACTTTCCCATCCTTGGCGCGAAGAGCATCGGCGAGCGAACGCAGAACCCATACGTCGGTAGTGACGTTGCTCGACCCGATCCTTGCGCCGATCTCTCGGACAAGCCTTTGCCAGTCGCTGTAGTGTTCTTCGATTGTAGCTGGAGGTACCGTGAGCTTCTCTATTCGATAGAGTGACGAAAGCGCGCTGCGATCGGGCAGATACTCTTCCCCGACGAGAAAATGGCTGTCGCCGACTACTCTCATCGCAGTCTCCCGTTGCTCGGGGATCCTGATTACAAGGTCTTCGTTCACCTTGGTCTGGCAGGCCATAACGAGCCGCTTACCAGCAAGCGCGACGTCCAAGCGCGCGGTAGAGGTCTGTATAGGATTGCCGGATACAACTTCAACAAGGCAGCGCCCACACGTGCCTTTGCCACCGCACGGCAGGTGCAGGTCTTCGAGGCCGGCCATGATGGCGGCGTCGGAGACCAGTGTGCCGGGTTGGACCTTTAGCTCTATATCAGCAGGTAAGAATTGTATCGAATACATAAGTTTATGAGTTGCGACCACAGGTCGATGAGCTACAAGCCAACATCTGTTAGCCCGCATTATTCACGAGAAACGTGAATGATGCTCTCTTAGCAAGAGCTTTATTCGCTTCACGAATAAACCGGGTTAGCGAAAACTTTATTCGCTTCACGAATAAACCGGGCTATGCCGCGTGCATCTTCATATACGCGCCGAGGTCACTTGCTTCCTGCGGGCCGACGAGGATCTCCCAGCCTGGGAGTGATTCCTCAAGTTCGCCGCTGATCTGTGCGACGTATCCAGGTATGATCAACTTTCTGGTCTTAACCTGGTCTTCAAGGCCTGACTGCTTGATGAATGCGCCGATCTTCTCACCGGAGAACTTGCCGGCAGCCCATGCCGTAAGGACGCTCATTCCTTCGCATTCGACAATCGCGAGGTGCGCCGGGACGCCAGAGTTCTCGATCTCACCCGACACAATAAAATACGTGAGCGAGAAGTTCGTCGTCACAAGGATCGGTGAGTTCTCTGTTGCCTCGCCGATGGGATAGATCTTCGGCTCAACCTGAATTGGTTTCTGCGGGTCGGTGTAGATGTTCTGTCTGAGCATCATCATCGGAAGCAGTGCCTGGAGGGCTATCGTGTCGATAACGAGGATCGATGAATACTTGCTTATGAGCGTCGATGCGTCTGCGACGAGCGACGGCAGGTCCATTCCCATAAGGAAGTTCATCACCGGGTAGCCCATCGGCTCAACGCTGCCCTTCAGAGCGGCTTTCCTGATGATTGTATTATACTGCATCATAGCGGCCGGGTTGTCAGCCGGGATATCGAGCACAATATCCTGAACGCCAAGCGCCGCAAGCTTTGTAGTAAGCGCGGCAAGTTCGTCGAGCGTGTTGGCTCTGGCGACGATGGGCGCGTTGTATTTGAGCGCAAGCGCGGCCATTGCGTCGATGTTTTCGGGTGTCGCTGCGTGGATGAGCGGTCGCTGCCCCGGAATGGCCTGAAGAGCCGCCTCGATCACCTCGGGGTAAGAGCTCTGCAGAACGATCGCCTTGCCGGTCGTCCCCGCGACTTCCTTGACTGCGGCGACGAAAGGTTCCGCCTCGCCCGTGACATTGTCGACAACCGCGAGGTCGATCTTCAATTCCTCGCCGACTCGCTCAAGGCAGTAGTCGCGAACGACAGCGGTCTGATGGGCGAGCACGTCCCCGGCCTGGTCGTCGGTGAACGATATAGCGATAGCCGTCGGGTGGACGAACGTCTTCTCGTGCCTGAACATCACGGTTTCGTTGCCGACCTGAACTTCTGTGTCGCCAGTGCCGACCTTGACGAGCCTGATCGGCGGCTTGCTCGCGGCTCCGAGCTTGGATTTTGCCTCATCGGACGCATACGGACAAGCAGCAAGTTCCGCGCCCTTCGATGCAAGCTTCATCGCGAATGCCATGCATGTAGGCACGCCGCACTCGCCGCAGTTGGTTTTCGGTAACAGTTTGAATATATCTAAGCCTGAAAGTGCCATTTCAACTCCTTGGGAGCAGCTAGCAGCTAGCTATTAGCCGTTAGCAACCAGATTGTCATGCTGGTGCGAGTTTGGTTGCTAACAGCTAACTACTAATAGCTACCCTATTTTTCGTTCATCTCTGCGATTTTGCGCTTCACTGTGCGGGCGGCTACGGGGTGATACATCACCAGAACGTCCGCGCCTGCGTTTAGGAGGCTCATCGCGGTCGATATCTCAAGCAACGCCCCGCGTTCGGTCTCGCTTCCCCAGATCGGGAATGCACTCTCGGGGGCTTTGCTCTCCTTGATGCGTGCGACTTCAAATCCCGGTGTGCCGATGATCGGCATCGCAAGCATCGCGTCGTTTGTGAGTGCCGACGCCCTGATTCGCTCCATAACGGAGTAGGTATATTCAAGACCGTAGCCGATTGCGCCGGTATAGGCGTCGATGACGATCTTCTCAGGCGCAAGCCCCATGTTGGTCATCAGGATATTCAGCTGCTTCGCCATGTTGACGTCGATTGGCGACTGGGCGACTACGCAGTGGTTGTAGCCCATCGCGGCGGCGGCGACTGTCTTGTAGTTGTCGGTTTCAGCCCAGTTAAGCAGCAGGTTCTCGCCCGCGAAGTCGCTTGCGATCTGCTTCATAACCGCGTTGTTCTTCTCGAAGTGACCGGGCCCGGTGACCATGATCGGCACGCCGACGGCTTTTAGCACCTTTCCGACGATCTCAGAGGCCGCCTCGATGGATGCATCGCCGTTGTCGGGATGAGTTCCATCAAGTCGGACGCTTATGATCTCAGCGCCGCACTGCTCAACGCAGTATTTAGCCATCGCAGCGGGATCGTTTATCAGACTTCCAAATGCCTCTTGCAGGGAGTTGGGATAGTTCCTCGGCGTTTTGTCGAAGACCTCCATAGCGATCACCTGCTTGCGGCCGGTGTTTCCTTCGAAGTGGCGGAAGGGCAGGGCGTTTGCGCCGCCGATTGTCACCGAAGACGTCCGCGTGCCAGACCCACCGAGCGTCACTTCACGAACTGTGCCAGCGAACGCCTCGCCAGGCACACCGAAGCTGGTCGGCACGATGATGCTGGCCGATGTGATCGGCTTCTGCGGTGCTTCGAGCACTTCCGATATCTTCTGGGTCTCGACAACCGGGGTTGGTTCGACAGAAGTCTCGACTGGCAATGGAACAGCTTTCGCCGCTACGGGCGTAACGCCGAGCGCACCGCTATACATCAGGAGCATATTCGCGCCTGCAGTGAGCAAGTTTAGAGCGGTCGACATCTGAAGGGCGGCCATCTGCTCCTCGGGAGTCGATGCCGGGTTTGCCGTGGGAAGCCCGTTGGCACGCACTTGTTCGATGACGGAAATCACATGAGAGAGTCCGTCACCGTTTCCACCGTTCCCGCCGTTTGAAGGTGCTGCGTGAACTGGTGTCGAGTTTGCGGGAATCTTGGCATGCTCGGGCGCAGGCCTTTCGGCGACTGCGACTGGTGCTGTCTCTTTTGCCGGAGCCGGAGCAGACGCGGTCGCAGCGGCTACAGGTGCTGCAGGAGCTTCAGCGGTTTTGCCACGGTTCACGTCGACCTCGGTGGCTTCAGGCGACGGCTGGGTCACGTCCCACATCGAAAGCGCGGGGTGGCCAACCTTTTCCATATGTGCGCTGATCGCCGCGGAATCTGTCCCGACGTTTTCGTCCGCGATAAGGTCGGCATAGTTTTCGATTCCAAGCTGCTCGCCGATGTGCGCGAGATCTTCCTTCAGGCTTGCCTTAAGCTCAGCAGGCATCCAGACGATTCGTTTGTGTCCGCCTTCAGCGGAGATGAACTTGCGACTGGAGATATACGCCTTGCCAATCCCGATGAATCCCGGAGTCTGCTGGCCGCCGCCGGTCATACCAGCAAGCGAGGAGAACCGCATACCCATCGGTGTGTCACCGGGATACTCTCGGTTGACGATAGCGACGCCGTTGCACTCAGGGAGGAGCGCGACGATAGCCTCGAAGCAGCCACAGCTCGTCATCGGGTCCTCAAGCATCGAATAGGCGTTGAAGCACGTGATCGACTGCTTGGAGTTTGCGTAGACGTAATCGTTAATGTCTTTCCACTGGCCGCGGACGGGGTCGATGCACTCGCCCTTGGTGAGCGGCTGGTTTGGGCCTGTGGGGTCGATCTCGTAGGCGGCCTTTCCGTCGAGCCAGTTGTAAGCGCCGCAGAGTCCGAGTCGCTCGGGTGTAATGACGCATACGTGGTTCGGCGCGAAGCTCTGGCAGAGCAGGCACGAGTAAAACGTGTCGACGGTCTCGTCGGTCATCGACTCAACGCGCAGGTTCCTCTCGCGGTAGACTCTTCTGGCCTCAATGATTCGCTCCTCGACTTCTTTCAGGTCGGTGAAGAGCGTCACCTGAACCTTGTCGACGATGGCGGGGTATTCGTTCAAGAGCTTGGCGTGCAAAATCTCGCCATAGTGGGCGATCTTGAAGCCCTTCTCCTTGGCGGCTTTTGAGATTCGGGTCCAGACGATATCGCGCTGGCCCATATGCCAGACGCCCTCCGCGCCGTTTATGAGGTGGTGGATCTGGCGCTCCAGGATCGACTCAAAGTCCGACTGCATCTTGCGGCCTGCAACTTCCACCCAAATCGCAAGCGGAAGCGCGGTGCCCTCTGGAACGTCGTCAATCTCTGGGCCGACGACGGTGATCTTGCCGTCTTCGACCTCGGTTAGGTCTTTGGTTGTGACATACTCAAACGCGTGAGTCTTGTTTCCGCCGAACTCGACGTAGGTCTGCTCTTTGCGGATTCTCTCACCCTCAAAGGCAGCGCCGTAAGCTACGGGGATCGGGACTTTGGCGATCTTGATCTTGCAGCCGCGCACTTCAAGCGATTTCTCGACGATTCGGTCAAGCGGAACGTTTGAGACTACGTGCTCGTAGGTGCAGATACCGGTCGGCAGAATCTCCGGGATGTCGGTGTCGGCGATCGTTGGGAAGCCGTAGGAGATCGCTCCGGCGGCTGCCGCATACTTCTCTGCGTCGACCTCGCCAAGCGCCATTACGAACGCAAAGATTCGGTCTTTGTTGTATTTCAGATTTCGAGCGTAGTCACCGGGCTGAACGCCTCCAAAAGAAAGCGCCGCGCGGTTCGCAAACCCGAGCGCATAGATCGCAGCGGATATGTCTTTGCCGAAGGGAACAAGCCTGGTGTCCCAGCCTATCTGGACACCGGCTTCCACAAGCTGCTCGGCAAACGATACGCCGTTGGTGTTACCGGCTATGAAGACGTAGAGGTTCTTCTCCTGAAGCTCGCGGGCGATCTTGACGGCGGTCTCTTTGTCCGGAGCCGCGCCGACAACTGCGGCGAAACCAGGAGCTGAGCCGTCGACGAACTCGATTCCACGCTCGCGGATGATAACGTCACTCGCAGCCCCGAGCCAGATTCCATCAACGGGGTTCGGGCCTATCAGATACTTGCACGCCTCGATCAGCTCGAACGCGAAAAGCGTCGACATACCGGCGTCGAGCGTTCCACCAAGATAGGGGAGCCAAACGTCGTCGGACGGGATCGGAGGTAAAAGGCTCTTGCACTCGTCCAGAACAGACTGCATGTCCGAGAGCTTTTCCACCCTGGTGCCGAGCATCGAGTAGATCACGGGCAGATAGTAGGTAGTGTCAGGGAACGCTACCGGGCTATCCGCGCCTTTCTCGGCTATCGTCTTTGCGACAATCTCCTCGGCTTGTTTGTATATCTTATGCGCGCCGATTATGGCGCTTGAGGCGATGATCTTACTCATTACAGCTCTCTGCGCTCCTTCATATCAAGCAGCTTACGCTCCCGTTTCTGGTTGATGCCGAGCGCGTCGCGTTTCTTTTCAATGTGCTCCATTATCATGTCCGCCGCCTTGACGGGATCGGGCTCCCAGGCGAACTTGCCGCCGGTGAGGCCTTCCATCTCCTCTGTGAGCAGCTTGGTAACGTTCTCGCTGCCCCCCACATAGAGCGGCTGTCCGAGGACAACGTAGAGTCCGCTAGCGACGAAATAGTGGCCGATCGCGACCGCCTTCTCGCTCATCCACTCCGGTGCGGCTCCAGCTACAGGCAGATCGGATAGATCCTCGCCGAGCCCACCTTCCATCAAAACATTTGTCGCGGCAAGCAGGATTCGGCTGTTATCAACACAGCTTCCCATATGCAGCACAGGCGGAATACCGACTGCTTCGCAGACCTCGGCAAGCGTCTCACCGGCAAGTTCGCGTGCGGCTTCAGGGGTGAGGAACCCAGCTTTCGCGCAGGCGATCGCGGAGCATCCGGTCTGAAGCACCAGCACGTTTCGCTTGATAAGCTCAGACGTCAGCGTGACGTGCAGGTCGTCGGTGTTCACCTTGGGGTTGCTGCAGCCGACGATCCCGACGACGCCTCTGATTCGGCCGTCGATGATCGCATCGTTCAGCGGTCTGAATGTGCTCCGGAATCGTCCACCGAGCATATGGAAGACCGTCTCGTTGGAGAACCCGGCTACCAGGTCCATCGAGTGGTCAGGGATTGTAACTTTGGCCTTGTTGCGGTTGGCGAAGTTGTCGATCGCCCCACGAATGAGGGACTTCGCGTGCTCGAAGCCCTTCTCGACCTCAAACGTGATCTGTTCGGCGTTGAAAGTCTGGGCGATCTCCGACGTGCTGACGAGCCTGGTGTGGAAGCACTTCATAATTTCAGGAAGGCTCGGCATAACGCACTGAACGTCGACGATCATCATCTCGACCGCGCCGGTCAGAATCGCAAGCTCCTGCTGGAGGAAGTTTCCGGCGATCGGCAGACCGTGGCGCATCAGGATTTCGTTTGCGGTGCAGCAGATACCGGCGATGTTGATGCCGTCCGCGCCCTTGCTCTTTGCGTAGTCCAGGAGTTCCTTGTCTTTTGACGCCCAGGCGAGCATCTCAGAGAGAGTCGGCTCGTGGCCGTGGACGATGATGTTGACCTTGGTCTCAGAAAGCACGCCGAGGTTCACTTTGCTCCTAAGCGGTTTCGGGGTTCCGAAGAGAATGTCAGAAACTGTAGTCGCGATAATCGAACCGACCCAGCCGTCAGCGATGCTGCACTTCAGGCCGCCCATAATGAGGTGCCTGTAGTCGTGGTCGACGCCCATGTGCGTTCGGTGCATCAGTTCGACGACCGCCGAATCGATGCCGTGGGGCTCGATTTCAAGCTTCTTCCAAACCGCCTGCCGCTTCTCAGGAGCGCGCTTCAGGGTTTTGTTCGGTTTGTCGCTCCAGGCGAACTGTCCCATGAAGAAGTCAGCGAGCTCACCCGCGATTTGCAGATCAGTCTTGCCTTCGGTCTCGATCTCGAAGAACTGTGCCGCGTTGTGCAGCCTGCCGGGGTCGGTGATCTTGTAGTCGCCGCCTTTGTCCTCAGAAACCAGCTTCAGCGTTCTGACAAGCATGCGCCCGTGGTCTGAGTGCGCGGCTGTTCCCGCGGCGATCTCACGAAGCAGGTTGCGCGCGGCGATCGTGTCCGCGTCGGCTCCGCAGATGCCTTTGGGTGACTTCGGCGTGATTCGGCACGGGCCCATGTGGCAGATCTTGCAGCAGACGCCGGTTGAGCCAAGCTTACACGGGACTCCCATCGACTTGTGGCGGTCCCAGACTGTGTCAATACCCGCGGCTTTTGCGACTTCGACCATCTCATTAATGGCCGGGTCACGTGATACACCGCCGTTGTTCGGTTTTTCGATTTCGGTTGCCATTGGCAAAGAACTCCTTGTTAGGGAAATACAAAGTGCAAATTGGTAAATGTGTTACACAGCCGCCGTGAGCGCCTCATCGAGGAGCGCTTTGAGAGAAAGTCTGGTCGGCGAATCAGCAGGGATATCACCGATCGCCATACCGCCCGCGTCCATCGCAGCAACGTTTTCGTCCATCGGGATGACTGCGAGAAGCGGCAGCCCTGTAGACTCGGCCTCGGTTTTGACGCCTTCAGGGAGGACGCCTCCCGGCACGCGGTTCACAATCAGTCCGCGGCGGGTGACAGGCGTTCCCATCTCGTCGGCGAGGTCGGCGATTCGCTTTGCAGTGCGAACTCCGCGCACTGAGCAGTCAGAAACCACGCAGAGCAGGTCGATCTTGATCAGCGTGCGCCGCGAAACGTGCTCGATTCCAGCCTCGGTGTCGACCACAAGATACTTGTAGTTCTGCGAAAGCTTCTGGATCACATCGCGGAGCACGTTGTTAGCATAGCAGTAGCAGCCTGGCCCTTCCGGGCGTCCCATAACGATCATATCGTAGCCGTTCTGCTCGACAAGCGCTTCCTGGACTCTCATATCCAGAAACTCCTGCTTGCCCATCCCCGACATCTCAGCCACTTTGCTCTTCGCGTCCTCGCGGATCGCTCCGACGCTTTCGCTGAACTCGACCCCAAGCGCTTCGTGAAGATTTGCATTGGAATCTGCGTCGACCGCCAGCACCGGAGTTCGCCCGTTTGCGACCAAATACTGCACGATAAGCGAAGAAAGAGTGGTCTTCCCAACGCCGCCTTTACCTGTAACTGCGATTGTAAAACTCATTTTGAGCTGTTAGCGGTTAGCTGTTAGCCATTAGCAGGCAGATTGGTGGTTACCACAGTTCTGGTTGCTAACGGCTAACAGTTAATGGCTAATTACTGCCTTTCTCTAAGAGCCTTGCTGACCTGTCCGAGCATGCTGAAGACGAGTTCAGCGTCAGCGACGGGGAGTGAGCCCGTGCCGCAGGACGGGGTGATAAAGGCCTGCTTGATGATCATATCTCTGTCAAGCCCAGTCGCTTTGGCGAGGTTGTCGACGCCCGCATCGAACTTCGCGACGAGGCTCTCGACGGTCTGGCTCTGGATCTTCTCGCTGCTTGTGGGAATGACGCCCCAGGCCAGATACTTACCAGCCTCAAGGTGGCGCTTCATAGCTTCGGGGTAGAGTGCGATGGTGTCGCCGTAGTCGAACGCGTCGAAGTTGACGATGTCAACGCCCGCGTCTACGAGGATCGACCACTCGGTGTTGCCACAGCAGTGGATACCGGCGACTGCGCCTTCAGCGTGGATCGCTTCGATCACTTCACTTAGGATCGACACAACGTCCTCACGGTTGACGCTCACATAGGTGGAGCTTCCAAACGCCGAGAGAATCGGCTCGTCGATGAAGCAGATCACGTTGTCAGCAAAAGACTTGAACCTGCGGATCTGCCAGCGGCACTTCATTGTGAGGCCTTTGACGACCGCATCGCGGAACATATCGTTGTAGTAGATTGCGCGTTTGTTCTCGTCGACGATTGTCAGACCGAAGCTGATCGGCCCGGTGGTCTGGACTTTGACAAACGGGCGGCTTGCCCCTGCTGCCTGGAGAGCGGCCTCCATCGCGTAGATGCCCTTTGAGAACTCGGGGGAGATGGCGAAATAGTCCACCTCGTCCATCGCGAACTTCTCCATGAAGGTGCTGATGCCCGCGAAGGTCTCGTCGGTGGTGTCGATGTACATTCTCTCCTTCTCGCGGTCGATGACGACATCGGGAAGGTTCTCGGAGTACTGCACCTCCATCTGCTCGTTCATCCCTGTTGAAGGAAGCTGCGGCCAGATGGGTGCGTCGGGGATACTAGCAAGAATTACCGTGATTGCGTCCTCAGCATTGCTGTGAGGAAGGCTGCCGATGGCTGTTGCCATACATTTGGGCTCGAAACTCATCTCTAAAGATACCTCGCTTGCGATAAATTAGTAAATTCGATAAAGCTTGTGTTACGACTTCTGATAGTTGTCTCTTATAGTCTCGTATATCTTTCTATACGGAGAAAGCAGGGCTTCGTCACCCATATCCAGGATTGACAAGCATTTGCGGTCGGCGGCGATCACCCTGGTGTCGTAGGGGATCACCCCAATCACCGAGTCAGATCCAAAGCTCGACTCAAGCCACGCACGGTCTTCTACGGGATCGATCGATTTGTTCAGCACCACGGCAATGCGCTTGATGCCGATGCCCCGCGCCATATCTCGCACGCGCTCGGCTGTTTCTAAGCTTCGCTGACCAGGCTCGACGACTGCGATCATCAGGTCGACGCCCGTGGCTGTCCCTCGTCCAAGGTGCTCGATTCCGGCTTCCATATCAAGCACGAGCACGTCACCGCGTCCGAGCACAAGGTCCATAACAAGCGACTTCAACAGCACCGACTCAGGACATGCGCATCCTGCGCCAGCCTGCTGGGCGGCTCCCAGCACCAAGAGGTCGACCCCCTGGTGCCGCACTCCATACTGCTCTGCGATCCCAGAGACATCGGGGTTGATGGAGAATATCTGGCCGAACTGTCCGGCTTTAGCGCCGGTTCGTTCCTCGATAAGCTGTCTCTCCTGGGCTATTGTCCGAACGGATGATTTGAGATCTTCAGGCATGCCAAGCGCCGATGCCAGGTTTGCATCGGGGTCAGCGTCTACCGCGAGCACACGGTTGCCGTCCGCCGCAAAGAGCAGCGCAAGCGTCCCCGCGAGCGTCGACTTACCGACTCCACCTTTTCCAGAAACCGCTAACTTGATTGCCATTGCAGTCCTTCCAATCCATCAAGCAGGCGAATCCCACCTTCTTGCAATACTACACTACACCACGCATGGGGGCCCATGCAATGCTTTTCGTGCACTTTGCAACGACTTTACACAAAGAGCACGGGATTACCAAGGAGAGTAGCTAGTCGTCAGTCGCTAGTCGCTAGTGGGTCACTTGTTGTTGGGTGGCGATTTCCGAATCGCCACCCCAAAGCTAAGACGGGATTTCCGAATCCCGAATGGCGTAATGCATGGCAATTGACCCACTAGCGACTGACGACTAGCCACTTCCATGTTTAACTGCTGAGCATGTTGTACAATATCAGAGTGGGGAGGATGAGGACTATGAACAATAGCAATTGCCCTGGACAGGATCTTCGGTATTGGAAGCCGGAGGATATATTCGAGTTGCCGTGCATGCATTGCGGCAAACCGGTGGAGTTCTTCAAAGACGACCTTCGGCGCAAATGCCCGAGTTGCGGGGAGTACATGGTGAACCCGCAAAACGACATGGCTTGTGCAGCATGGTGCAAGTTTGCCCCCGAGTGCCTTGAACAGCTTGGACGGCCGATCTCGACAGAGAGCACGGAAGACTAAACCGTCTTCTGTTCTATGATCAGTCGCTCTGTGACCGCTTCGTCGGATTCCAGCTGACCGTCACGGAATCGGAGAATGCGCTTGGCGTGCATCGCGATGTCCTGCTCATGGGTAACGATGATGACGGTCTTGCCCTCATCGTTCAATCGTTGGAAGGTCGCCATGATCTCAATACTCGTCGTGGTGTCGAGGTTTCCGGTCGGCTCATCTCCAAGTATGAGAGGCGGGTCGTTGATGAGCGACCTCGCGATCGCTACCCGCTGTTGCTCGCCACCAGATAGCTGCATCGGTGTGTGGTGAGTCCGCCCGCCGAGGCCTACTGACTCAAGCAGGACCCTCGCGCGTTTGTTGTCTTTCTTACGGTCGGCGTAGAGCATCGGCAGCATAACGTTGCGCTGCGCGGAGAGCCCCGGCAGCAGGTTGAAGCTCTGAAAGACGAACCCAAGCTTGATGTTTCGAATATATGCGAGCGCCGCGTCTCTCAGTCGTCCGACGTTCACGCTGTCTAACATATATGTCCCAGAGGTCGGCCTGTCCAGGCAGCCAAGCAGGTTCATGAGCGTCGACTTACCAGACCCGGAAGGCCCCATTATTGCGACGAACTCGCCTTGCTCTATGTTGAAAGTGACCTCACGAAGCGCACGAACCTCGACGCTTCCGATCTTGTAGGTCTTTGTAAGATCATTGATCTCAATCAGAGCCATCTATGAATACCTCAGTGCTTCGATAGGGTCGATCATCGCCGCCCGAACCGCGGGGTAGATTCCGAATACGACTCCGACAAGACCGGAGACTCCAAAGGAGACGATCACTGCCTGCATTGAAACCACCGTCCGCCAGTGTGCAAAGTCAGAGATCAAGCGAGCGCCTCCGATTCCAATCGCGACTCCAGTCAAGCCTCCCGTGCAGGTGATAACAAGCGCCTCGATCATAAACTGGCGCACAATATCCCATCTGGTCGCGCCGATGCAGCGCCTGATGCCGATCTCCCGGGTTCTGTGCGAAACCGTCGCAAGCATAATGTTCATAATGCCGATGCCGCCGACCAGAAGCGAAATGCTCGCAATCGCGGCCATGACGATGTTGAATATCTGCTGGGTCTGCTGGCTTTGACGCAGCAACTCGACCGGGATCACTATTTCGTAGTCTTTGATGTTGTTGTGCAGGCGCTTTAGGACCGACTTGACAATGGACGCCGTCGGTACGGCTGCATCTGCGCTTTCAACCTGGACGATGATCTCGGTGATTGGGCTGTTGCCGATACTGCGTCGGGTGAGCATTCGCTGTCGCATCTCAATGACGGATCGCATTGTGGCCGGGACTGCCTGCTGCGAGTATATCTGGAAATCGCTGATCGATACCGTTACCGGGATGTATATGTCTGAGTTTAGATCTCTAAGCGCAGAAAACGCTTTGGCCGAGCCTAACTCTTTGGGCTCAAGGACTCCGACGACCCGAAACAGCCTGCGTCCTATCTTCACGCTCTTGCCGATCGCTTCGTCAAACCCGAAAAGCTCCCGCTTAGCCGCAGCTCCCAGAACGCACACAGCATTGTGCTCGGTGACATCGCTTGTGCGTAGAAATCTACCGAGTTCGGTGACGGTTCGCGTCACATCGGCGTACCCAGGGGTTGTTCCTACTACCTTGACCGAGATCGGCGTCTCACCAATTCTGACGTCTGCAAACACCTCACGCACCGGCACGATCTGTCTCGCGAAGTCACACACCTCGGAAATTCCGTCAGCATCGGAGAACTTGAGACCGTTCGGCGACCGGTCCTGGCTCTTTTCAAGAAGCTCCCCTGCCACTACAGCGCGCTTGACGTGCACGACATCGATGCCCATCTTCTTGATCTGATCCAGCGCTTCCTGCTTCGCGCCTTCTCCGATTGAGACCATCGCGATGACAGCCGCGACTCCGAAGATGACGCCAAGCATAGTGAGCATGGAGCGCATCTTGTGAGAGAGGACTTCGGACAGTCCCGTCCTAATTGCGTCGAAGATTCCCATTTTACTTCTTGCCTGCTGACTTTGGCATCGGGAGGGCGGGCTTATCCGCCTTCTTGTCTTCCTGACCATCGTTGGAATCAGACGTGCCATCCTCCGTCGGTCGGCTAGGGTCTCGAAGAGTTATGACATGGCCCTTCTTCAGGCCTTTTGTGATGCAGATGAAGTTGTCATTCTTCTTGCCGGTCTTTACGGCTACCTGGCTATACTTCTGGCCATTCTTGACGAACACAAATGTCTTGCTGTTTCGTTCCTGAACAGCCTCAAGCGGCACGTATACCGACTTTTTGATCTGCTCGCAGAGAAACTCGACATCGGCCGTCATTCCAGGCTTCAGAGTCTTGGAGTCGACCTCTTTGACAGCGACAGTGACCTCGAAGTTTTTGCGTCCGGGGGTTGAGCCACTTTCCCAGGGTGATGGCTCCGTTGCAAGGGTGGAAACGTCATCAACCGTGCCGTGAAAGACCTTCTTTGGCACCGCTTCGAGCTTGATCAGCACAGGGACGCCGATCTTCACCTTGGGCGCATCAGCCTCGCCTACGTTGATCTTAACCTGCATGCTCGATAGATCAGGAAGTGAGCAGATCATCTGCTGTGGGTGGACCTGATCCCCTTCCTGAAGCTTGCGACGGCCATCGGCGGACCACGTCTTTGAGATGACTACAAGACCGGTGGTCGGTGCAGTGACGACCCCCATTGACAGTTGCCCCTGGCAGCGGTCGAGTTCCATCTTCGCCATACTGGCACGGAACTCCACGTTACGCACATCTGCCACCTTCTGCTCTTCTTTTGACTGCACTTCCTTCTTCTTTAGAGTAAGCGCCTTGGTGTCTTTAAGAACAGAGAGTTCATTGGAGCGCACATCGAACTCCGCCTTTTCCACTTCGCTTTTTGGCACGAGTTTGTCTTCAGCAAGTCTCGTTTCGCGCTCGAGCGCCTTCTTAGCTCGATCGAGCTCAGTCTGCTCGAATCCAAGCTGGGCTTCACTTTGCTCGACTTCGGTCCTGTTGGATTCTTTGAGGATTTCAAGCTCGGCTTTAGCGCGGTTCACGTCGGCAATTGTGTTCTCGTAACCGAGTTTTTTGCTCATCACTTCCCGCTGGAGGCTTTCAGTGTCGAGTACCACGATCTGCGATCCCGCGCCGACTACTGTGCCGTCATCGACAAGTGTAATGATCTTGCCTTCGATCTCCGAGTTCACTGGAACAGAGTTCTCGGCTTCAAGCGTGCCGATCTCGTGAAAACTCACGGTGAACTTGCCCTCACGAACTGTGGTCGTGGGAACATAAGCGACTGTCTTCTTGGGCTGAAAATACTGTTTGTAGAGGGGCATTCCCCAGTGCTGCATCGCCACAACGAGCAGGACGAGCGAGAGACTACGAGTTCCCCATATCTTGATCTGCTTTTTCATTTCCATCCCATCTTGGTAAGGTCGTCGCCAATGGCGCGCCTGAGATTCACTTTTGCCAGGAACAAATCGACTTTTGTTGATAGGAGCTGTCCCTGGACACGGGTCAGCTCCTGCTGGGCTTCGAGGACGTTTCTGTTGTCGTCGAGCCCTTCTTCGAGCATCCGTTGAGCGAGCCGAAGGTTGTCTTCCGTGACCTTGAGGTTCTGACCGTAGATGCCAACCGAGGACTGTGCCGACTCGTATCGTCGATAAGCCTCTCGCACTTGTTCGGCGATGGTTTCCATCTCATAGTCACGCAAGGTGCCAAGGAGCCTGACGCTTCGGTCCGCGCTCTGTTTATCTTCCATCGAAATTCGTCTGTCAAGCGGAAACTTGAGCTCAAGTCCCGCGTTCAGTGAGCCGAGGTCAAGGATCGACTGAGAAATGACTGTCGAGTCTCTAGCGGTGCTGTTAAACCCTGCGACAACGTCGAGCTTGGGCCTAAGCGAATCTCGCGCAATAGCCAATTTGCGTTCCAGCGTGATCTTACGCTCATCCATCACAGCAAGCTCCGGCCTCTGATCGAGCGCGGTCTGAACGGCCTCAGCAAGCGGGGGGACATCGATCTGCGGGTCAGGAACCTTTTCTGAGAGGTCCGGCGAGTCTCCAACGCCCGACCCCATTGCAAGCATCAACTTGTCAACGCTCGCGCGAGCTTCCTGACGCTGCAGATTCAACTGGTCCCTGGTTTGTGCGACTCTGATCTCGGCGCGTGTGACCTCAATTTCGGCGACTTTGCCTGCTTCCGCGAGCTTCCGTGCACGAGTGGCAGCGTCTTCGGAGATGCTGACGGCTCTCTCCTGCACCTTCACCTGTTCTCGTGCAAGGAGCGCTCTGCAGTAGGCATCGACGACGCCGGCAACGGTCGACTGCCGAACGATGTAGAGCCCTTTGTTCTGAATATCGAGTTCGCTCTGTGCTGAGAGGAGCCGGTCGGACTTCTCGGAGAGGTGTCCCTTGCCCGATGCGAGCGGCTGGCGCAGTGTGAGGGCGAGAGAACCCTGCTCGCTTCCGACGCCGAGCGGCGCAACGTTAAGCATCACCGTGGTTCCGCTGAAGCCTTGGTATGTAAGGTTTCCAAATAGCTGACCGGCCATTCCTGATACGCGTCCGTCCGTTCCTTCCTCTCTTGGTGTGCTTTTGAGGTTGGTAAAACTTGAGACTCCGTAGGTTGTGGTAAAACCGGCTACTTTGAGGGATGATAGCGAGTTCAGGCGATCGTTCTCTGCTTGCTTGAGGCTGGAGTTGCCTCCAAGAGCCGTAGTTACCGCATCGGTGAGAGTCAGGGGCGCGCCTATCAGGCACATGGGTGAGAACAGAATACCGACGAATACCACCGCGAATACTGGTATCATACGCCGCATTGGGAAAGTCACAACAATTGCTCCATTGGGTGAGATAGGCGAACTATCGGGCCAGACC
>JBBRAE010000012.1:0-74445 GCA_038207085.1 Armatimonadota bacterium | reverse complement strand
GGCCCGACGGCCCTTTAAAAGTAAGCAAGTGTGATTAACCCGCCTCAGAGACGGGAATTAGCAGAAGGAGAAGAACCACATATAGGCTGCGCCGGGATGTCCTGGTCGCGATACGTCACATCTTTCGTTCTGCAATCATATCGACACACTTCAACGAACTAGTTGACAGCCCGATAGCCTAGTGCTAATTTGCAATTCAATACAAACGTCGAAAGACGACCCAGAGAAAGGGGGACGACACAATGATTACACTCAAATCTACGAACAATATCTCGAAAGGAGGTGATACTATGAAGAAAGCAATCACACTCGCGGTTCTTGGACTCCTCACCCTTGGAGTCATGGCTTCAGCCAGTACCAGCGTCGTGCTACTCAAGACCGGACAGAACCTGATAGCAGCGTCTCTCGTTCCTTACG
Organism: Armatimonadota bacterium; assembly: GCA_038207085.1. Lineage (GTDB taxonomy): Bacteria > Armatimonadota > UBA5829 > UBA5829 > DTLH01 > JBBRAE01. Next base: position 74,028 of record JBBRAE010000012.1, on the reverse strand, counting down.
ATCCGACACCGTCAACCTGCTTCAGGGATGACTTCGAACCGTCAATGCCCATCGATCTGCACTTGAAGCTTCAGCGATGGAACGCTTCGAACCAGAGCTACGTTCCCTACAACAAGTATCAGACGTCTCTATATGGCAAGGTTCTGCTCGGCGACGGTGCTTGGCTAAAGAATCCCCTTGCCCCCGTGTTTTGGGTTTACGAGGGAGTTCCGAACGGAGTTCCGGACGGCTCCTCCAAGAAGACCGATATGTGGATCAGTCTCCCAAAGGCTGGCAACACTCTGATCGGTAACCCGTTCTACGAGAGCATTGTCTGGGCAAACTGCCTGATGACAGACGGCAACGTCACCATTACCGTCACACAGGCTAAAGGTGCCCCGTATAACTGGACCACCGGTATCGCCAAGGGTTGGAATACCTCGACCAATGGTTACTACGACGTTCGCGTGGAGTCCTATGCTCCTAACCAGGAGTTGCTGAAAAGTCAGGGATATTGGATCAAGACAAACGTCAACAATCTGGCGCTGATCATTCCTGCAAAGATCCCGTAAGAATCCGAAAACGCAATTGAAGAGACATTAAGAAACGAGATATCCGGCCACTACGAACATAATTAAGGAGGGACGATTGTCCCCCAACAAGAAGGGTGGCTGCGGACCAGAATCCGCAGCCACCCTTTTTACATGTATTGCCCGCCAGGCCCGCTCCAGTCTTAAAGAGAAATATCCAATCCGCGGGAACCGTGGGGGCGATCGCTCAGTCTAATTAAGTGCAGACCGGCGTTTTGGTACGCAGTTTGCAAAAGCTATAGATGAGACAATACTGGCCCAACCTGGAGAGACACAGAGTCATGACTATACGCCTAGCAGTACTCATAATGGCAGCGCTCATCGCACCGGCCGCGATTTCCTCCGTGGCCAGCGCCGACACCATCGCCCCGCTTGGAATGGGCAACCGGGCCATCGGCGGCGGTGACCTGAATGCTGCAACTCCCGGTGTCTACCAGGGCCAGGGACTGAACAATGTGGGACTGCTGATTCGCTCCTGGGGCGTCGTAACCTTCGTAGACAGCTCCAGCGATTACTTCTACATCGACGACGGCAGCGGGATGATGGATTACTACACCGAAGGCATCGGCGTTCGCGTCTACTACGGTGGCCTCGCAACCGGCAACAGCATCACCCCCCCACTTGCGGGTCAGATCGTCGCAGTCACCGGCATAAGCTGCCTCATAGGCGACAACGGCTTCTACTTCCGCCAAATCCGCCCGCGCCGACAGTCCGATATCTCCCTGGTCCGGGACGTGCTGGTTCCCTAGGTCAGACAACTATCGAACAAGCTCCCCGACGGTCACCAACTCATAGCCGCGTGCCTTAAGCTCTGAGATAATGTCGGGAAGTGCCTCAACCGTAGGCCAACTGCCGCAGTGCATAAGCACGATCGATCCGTCAGTCGCCCTATCAAGCACCCGATCCCGGATTTCATCTGACTTGATCCCCTTCTTGAACGCATCCCAACTGTCCGCGCTCCAGTAAACGCACCGATATCCCTCTGCAGCCGCAACCTCGATCACCCGAGCGTCCCTGCCCCCAAACGGTGGCCTAAACAGCGGCTTCGTCGAAACATCGGCAGTCTCCTGGACGATAGCCTCAGTCCGGGCAAGCTGATCTTTAATATCGTCGTCGGACTGTGTCCTAAGATCAGAATGTGAATAGGTGTGGTTGCCAATCTCGTGCCCCTCAGCCGCGATCCTACGCGTAAGCCTGGGGTTCTGCGCGACCCATCGCCCCGTGAGAAAGAACGTAGCGCGCAGACCGTTCTTCTTTAGCACATCCAGAAGCGCAGGCGTCGGCGCCGCGCTTGCACCGGCGTCAAAGGTAAGTGCGATCCGGTTCTCACCCGCCGACCCGCGCTTCAGCTCGACCCCGATATCATCGATCGGCGAGGAAGTAGCTCGCGGAGTGGAGAGCAAAGGGGGAGCGACCTGAGACTGAGCGTCAGTCTTGTGTTCGCCAGCCACCATACGCGGCGACTCAGACTCCGTGTCCTGCGAAGAGTCTTCCGTGGCTCGTGGCGCAGTCGGGTGCTCGACACTCCGCTCATTAGGGGATGGTGTTTCGGTGCGCGAAGGCGGCGCATAGTTCGTGCCGGATGAGTGAGTCGATCTGCCGCACGACACAAGCAAGCTTGCAACGAAGGCGAGGGCGGCTGCAATGACAAAAATGGTGAAACGTCGGGTAGAATTACTGAGCATTAACTGCCTCAAGGGGTAGGGCGGACCGTTCCCGGCCCGCCCCAACTTTCTAAGCGCTCTTTAGCGCGAACCGCCGGATGCGACTGCCGGTTGAGAACTCGGCAGGCCCATCTTGCCTTTCAATACATTCATCGCCTTGACGAGCTGCGTGTCGACCTTGGGGTCGCCGAACTCCACCGCTGTCTTCGGGCTATCAGCCTGAACATCGGGCTGGACGCCAACCTTGTTGATGTCGCGGCCTTTAGGTGTAAGATATTTCGCGGTCGTAATAGCTATCGCGGACCCGTCCACAAGTGCCGTAACCGTCTGAACACGTGCCTTGCCGAACGTCCGGGTGCCGACAAGCGTTCCGGTCTTGTTGTCCTGGATCGCACCGGAGACGATCTCCGAGGCGCTCGCGCTGGACCTGTCGACAAGCACTACGAGCGGGGGCTTCTTGTGGTTGTGCTTAGAGTCGTCCACATTGAGCGGGTCGCGGCGTCCATCACGCTCCTGAATGATCACGATGGGGCCGCTCTCGACGAACCTGCTCCCGATGTCGATTGCGACCGGCAGCAGCCCGCCGGGGTTCTGGCGCAGATCGAGGATGAGTCCCTTCATCTTTTGTCGATCGAGCTCGGTAAGCGCGTCGTCCATCTGTCCGTCGCTGTGCTCATTGAAACCGTAAAGCCTCACATACCCGATCTTGTTTGTCTTATCAAGCATCTTGGAGCGAACCATCCTAAACTCCACGACACGCCGCACGATGTAAATCTCGACTGGCGTCTGCTTAGGCGCGCGCAGCAGGGTAAGTCTGACCTTGGTGCCTTCAGCGCCGCGGATCTTTTTTACCACTTGATCGATGTCCAGCCCGGCGATCGGCTTGTTGTCGACCCTCAGGATAATGTCCCCAGCCTTAACCCCGGCTAAAATTGCAGGGCTGTCGGGAAGCGGCTCTTTGATGTAGACCTGCTGTTTTGTGTTGACGTCGAGCTGCGCGCCGATCCCCACAAAGTTGCCCTCGTTCTCCTCACGCATCTGCTTGTAGCTCGTGGGGTCGAGGAACCGTGTGTAGGGGTCATTGAGCGACGCGAGCATCCCGCGGATAGCGTCGTACGTCATCTCGCGGTCGTTGACCTTCCCCCCGTAATACTCGGACTGAAGCCGGTCAAGCACACTGTGGTAGGTTTCGAGCACGGGAAGCTCAGCCTGTGGCTTCTCCGGCACGCCGCTAAGCAGTTCCATCCTGCTTGGAAGCAGGCGGATCGAGGCGATCAGTTCTCTTGGGTCCCCGTGCGACGCGCTCACGTCCTGCGCAACAAACCCGACAAAAAACGCCATCGCCACAAGCAGCAGCACCGGCAGTATATAAAGAATCCTCTTGCTCATCAACTTATCCTTTGTTTCCGGCAAGCGACTGAACGGCTTTGGCGACCACAGGATCGTTTGCAGCCGGCGCATCGGTCGTTGGGGCGGCGATCACGACGTTCGGGACGAGTCCCTTGTTCTGATAGTCGCCACCCTTGGGGGTGAGGTATTTGCCGGTGGTCATAGTCACCGCGGAGCCGTCTTGTAGGGCTACATAGGTCTGCTGCAGGTTGTCACCGAACGTGGTCGAACCCACAAGCTGCGCATTGACTCCGTCACGCACCGCAGCCGCCAGGACCTCAGCGGTCCCAGCTGTTCCCTTGTTCACGATCACTGCGACTGGTCCGGTCCAGGGCGTCTTCACATCCTCGGACACATTCGCTTTGAGCGAGCGCTGCTTGCCGTGGGCCATCTGAAGGATCGACATTCTTCGGTCGGACATCAGGCTGCCTGCGACTGTCTGTGCAACGTCAAAACTGCCACCCGGGCAGTCCCGAAGATCAAGAACGATCGACTTGACGCCGTCCTTCCTGAATTCGGCAACTGCGTCGGCGACGCCGGTTTTGGTCGGGTCTATCAGCAGGTTCACCCGGATATAGCCGACCGTGGGGTTGATCTTGGCAAAGCTGACGGGGTCAACCGTGGTAAGTGCGGGCTGCACCTTGATCTTGACCGGGGCCTTGACTCCGGGCCGCGAAACGGTGAGCGCGATCTCCTTGTCACCGGCGGTCGTCATCTGATCGATCGCCTTCTGGAAGCCTATTCCATTCTTGATTCGTTCGTTTTCGCTCTCAAGCATCTTCTGGAGCTTGTCCTGGGTCAGTTGGCCGTTCTTGGTAGCCTTGATCATATTCTCGACGCGGGCGAACGGGTTGTAGGGCAGCACATTCTTGCCGTCGACAGTGGTGATCACGTCGCCGGTCAGAAGTCCGGCTTTTCGAGCAGGGCTACCCGGAAGCGTGGTTTCCACGACCACCTGCTCCTCGTTTGCACCGCTCACCTTGGCGCGGCTCACCCAAAGCGCAGCGCCGATGCCGTTGAACTTGCCGTGTCCGGCGGCTTCGACGATTGCAGCCTCTTTGGGTTCAAGGAACCGGGTCTGCGGGTCGCGAAGGGAATCGAGCATCGCCCGGAGCGCTCCGTAGGTGAGCTCGTGCTCCTGATTCTTCTGGATCGGTTCAACGTAATCTTCTCGCACGTGCTGAAGCGCGCTGTAGAAGACTTCAAGGGGTCTCAGATCGACGTCGGAGCGTCCGCCCGCATCAGACGACGTGTTCGACGCGTAGGCCGAAAGCTGACGGGTATCTTCACGAAGGACTCGCGCTTCGGGGTCTCGTGCGTTCACGTGGGACCTGGCCGCAAAGCCCGCAACCATTGCAGCTACGACCAACACGGTTATTACCAACTGCTCTTTAATGCGCAATTTGAACCACTCTTTCGGGGAGGCCTGTCGCACCCGCACGCTCGCGCGAATACCCGAGGCGATTATCTCGACTGCATCCGGAAAGCCCGGACACATAAATATTAAGCGAAAGCCACCACGCGCCTTCGCTTCTATAGCATTATACCACACGCATGTCCACTGTCAATAATACCGAAATGGCAAATTGTAGCCTCGGCGCTCTCACTTGTAGTGGGAGTACACGGACAGGCCGTAGTCGGCCGCGGGCGAGCTCGGCGCCAGGGTCAAGATCTGCCACAGTGATCCCGGAGCCTTTCATGTAATACTGGAGCGGGTAAGGCATCGATGAGTATACCGTTTCGCCTGCCCCGGCGTGTTCTCTAAGGAAACCCGCGGCGGCTTTGTAGTTCCATCGCTCTCCCATCGAAACTCGGCTAAAGTATGAAGCGTCATGCCCGAGCATAGGAAGCGCAATGGCAAGCGGGACGATCACCGCGAGCAGCGCGACGTTGCCGAAGATCACAAACCCATAGCGGTTTTCGGCGTGTGACATCATCCCAAATATTGCAAGAATCCCAACCGCCGCCAGAGCAAGCACCATAACCCAATCTCCATCCGGTAGGCAAGTGAGGCGAGCATATATACTCCCGCTTTTATGGGGTCGGCTATCAGCGTGCCCGTTGGGTGTCCGCCGAGGTATTTGCCGATAAGCGAGCCCGCGCGCGTCCCTGCAGCGATCCCTCCAAGGATAAACGGGGCAAGAAATATCAGTGCGTTTGTTTTGGTGAACCCACGGGGTTTTGGCCATCGAAGAAGCGCGATCAACGCCGCGTAGAGGGCGATGCCGGGCATGATCAGAAGCGCTGAGCAGTGGGAAAGCGTCCCCAGGGCAAGGAGAACTCCTGCTGCGGCGGTCCATGCGCGGCTGTTTTCTTCAAGCCCACGGACAAGGGCAAGCACCGACGCCGCAGAAAAGAAGAGCGTCATCGCATAGAATCGGGCCATCTGACTCCAGTAGAGGTGCCAGGGGGAGATCGCCAAAAGTCTTTCTTGAGAGCAGATAGATCATCCCCCGTTTCGCAATACCAAAGATCGCAGGCACAATCCTCGTGCTCCACTCGCTTAGGCCCATCTGGTGGACCACAAGCGCCGTCAGCGCAAGCAGGATCAGAAACACCCTGCCGGCGCGCGACGAAGGCTTCGATTCAGCCGACTGAGAGACATATGCCTGTGACTGTGAGGATGGCATAGGTGGCTTCTCCAATCGAGGGGAAGCTTACCCGCTATTGCGCGAAACGTTCGCCGGGGGCCGGAGCCCCGACGCTTGTTCTAGCCCAGAAGCTCATATATGCGTTTGACGTCGACGAACTCTTCTACGATCTGCTCGGTGGTCGCAATCTTCTCGGTATCGGTTGATCGCACCTTCACGATAAGCTTGGCGATCTTGCTTGCGACGGAAAACGTGTCATCTTCTGCGAGTATCACAGGGATAGTGGTTCGTTCTATCAGCTCCATGATATTGTGATGGGGTCTTGTTCCGCCGGTCAGGATGATCCCCGCGACGCAGTGGGTCTTTGCGGCGCCCACCGCGCACGAGCTCATAGCCGCAAGAATCAGGTCTTCGCGGGTTCCGGGGGTGATCAAAATCGCGTCTGGACTGAAGTAGTTCAGCGCCTCATGAGGTGGCATCGCGCCGATGACCATTCGCGACGCGGAGTTTGAAAGTCCCTCCTTGCCGCTGACCAGTTCGCCGTCGATATCGTCGAGCAGCTGCTCGACCGTCGGGTTTGAAAGCACCGCCAGGTAGGGCATCACCCCAAGCACTTCAAGGCCCTTTCGGGCAAGCCCTTGGCGCACCACCCGGTTGACCTTGTCGAACTTGTCTGCCTGCACCTTGTTGATGATGACTCCGAGAATATCGACACCTACCTGGTCGAACATCGCTTTGTTTAGCATAATTTCGTCGATCGGGCGGCCAATCCCGCCGCTTGAGACGAGAATCACCTTGGTGCCCAGAAGCTTGGCGACGTCACCGTTTGACATATCGAAGACTGAGCCGACCCCGGCATGCCCCGTGCCCTCGACAAGCACAATGTCTCTGCCTGTAGACACCCGGTTGAACGCGGCGACGACTGTGTCGACAAGGTCCTCGCGGTGGGGGTGATCGATGTAGGCCTCTGTGAACCCATGCGGGATGGCGACCGGGGACATATCCCCGATATTCCCCTCTATGCCGTAGACGTCACGCATCAAAAGAGCGTCTTCGTCGACTCTGCAGCCGTCTATCTCAAGAAACCTTTGCCCGACGGGTTTGATGTAGCCGACATTCGGAGATCTCCTCTTGAACGCTGACATCAGGCCGAGACAGGTGATCGTCTTGCCATCATTCTGTCGTGTTGCAGCTATATAAACCTTTTTCAAATCTTGACGTCCTCCCATTTATTGATGCTGGCACACTAATTATAGCAGGTTTCTGCGGGCTCATATCAGCGAGCTGGCGGACATGTTGAGTTGCTTGGCGTGTCAAAAGTGACCATTGGACTCACTTCAGAAGAATTGTAGTCCACAAAGGTTGACAAGCGGCCATATGTGAGCCTATACTGTGTCAGTTGTAAAATGTGGCAGACAGGCATGTGCCAATGGACAGCACTGACCTCATGCGACTATTGCAGCAAAATTAAACTACAATGGGGGCTCACTATGAGACCACGCATTTCACTGACAATTTTCCCTGTTATACTTGCGGGCATCTGCGTATTTTCCAGCACCGCAGCCCACGCAGTCTTGCTGTGGCAGTCGTTTGGCGCGCCCTACAAGGGGATAGAGGGTATCTCCACGAACACGGTCGGCGCTGCTACGGCTACTGCTTCCGGCACTGTTCGGTGGGGAGATATCCTCATCGACACCAGCGGAAGCAAGGTGTCATCGGTTTCGGCCAAGTGCGCAGTTTATGTCTACTGGACGCCAAACTTCACCGGCACCGCGCGCATCATCACTAATTCTCACATCTATGGCAAAGACAGCGCGACTGTGCTTTCGCCGTGGGGATACGAGATGATTCGTTCGACTGTCTATCTGCAGACGAACAATGGCGCTTACGGCATCTGCGAGTTCAGAAACCTGAATCTCACAGCTTACAAGACCACGAACCAGAGCAAGACATTTGCCTACTATCCCTGCTCCACCTTTGTGAATGTCGCTGTCAGGTCTGGTCAGCCGATCAGAATCTGGGCGGGCGCGATGACCAATGACGCTGTGATCACCGGCTGCGGATACTTCAGCACCTCCTACAAGGTCCGAATAGACAACATCCTGATATATCGCACCTTGTAGTCGTGACGAGTGCTGTATGCAGCATCTGCAGTATAGCCCCGTGTGCTGCACTGTCAAGACTTGAGGCCAACACATAGGCAACGCAAAAAAGAGCCCGGAGCATCTCTGCCCCGGGCTCTCTTAACCTAACAGCTAACAGCTGATTTACTCTTCTCCAGCCAGTCTCTTCAGCTTCTCCCAGCGGGCGTCGACCCAGTTCTGGATCTCTTCCACCGCAGACTCCATTCCAGGGCGGAACAGGTGGCGGTAGCGGGTCTGCTGCTTGAGGTAATACTCTACCGGCTTCTTCTCGCGAGGCTTGTAGGTGATCTTGTACTCACCGTTTACGACCTCGTAGAGCGGCCAGATGCAGACGTCTGCTGCGTCGCGGCCGATCTGGATCGCCTTCTCGCTCGGGACCGCCCAACCAAGGCGGCAGGGAGCAAGAACATTCACGAACGCGGGTCCGTCGACCGTAAGCGCCTTCTGGAACTTGGTTATGAGGTCGTTCCACATGCCAGGGGTGCCCTGTGCGACGTAGGGGATCTCGTGGGCGACCATGATCTGGGTCATGTCCTTCGGGAACTGCTTCTTGCCGGGCTCAACCTGCCCGACAGGGCTTGTTGTGGTATCACCGTAACGAGGGGTCGCCGATGAACGCTGGATTCCAGTGTTCATGTAGGCCTCGTTGTTGTAGCAGACGTAGACCATATTGTGTCCACGCTCCATCGCTCCTGAGAGCGACTGGAAACCGATATCGTAGGTTCCGCCGTCGCCGCCGAACGCGACGAACTTCACTTCCTTGTCGTACTTGCCCTGCTTCTTAAGCGACTTGTAGGCAGCCTCGACGCCGGAAACGGTCGCAGCCGAGTTCTCGAACGCGCTGTGGATGAACGGGCCCTTCCACGCGGTGTAAGGGAAGATCGTCGTGACGACCTCAAGACACCCGGTCGCGCTTCCGGAGACAACCGGGGTCTCGCCCGCGGCCATCATAAGCATTCGGACGACGAGCGGCGCGGTGCAACCGGCGCACGCCCTATGGCCCGAGCTGAATTTCTCTTCGAGTTTTGAGAGTTCTTTGATATTCGCCATTATACTATTCCCTCACTCCGAGGTAGTTCACGAGCTTCTTGTTACCCGTTGCAGCGATCTCCTGCAAGTCGCGGTAAACGCTCTTGATCATTTCAACGTTGATGTCGCGTCCGCCGAGACCATATACATAGTCGACGGTAACGGGTTTCTTTTCGTAGTCGCAGAGCGCGCTTCGGATTTCTCCGAAAACCGGTCCGCCAAATCCTGCTAGGCCGTCGCTCCTGTCCATAACTGCAACAACCTTGCAGCCCTGTAGGACTTCGGCGAGCTCTTCATAAGGGAACGGTCTGAAGACCCTGATCTTCACGAGACCGGCCTTGACGCCCTGTGCGCGAAGCTCGTCGATTGCGAGTCTTGCGGTTCCGGCTGTCGATCCGAGCACGACAATTGCATACTCGGCGTCGTCCATCATGTATTCCTCGAAGAGGCCATACTTGCGCCCGGAGATTTTTGCATACTCCTCGGCGATCTCAAGAATGTACTTCTTCGCCTGGAACATCGGCTCCGCGAGGCTTCTTCTGTGCTCGAAGTAGTAGTCGGTGAAGTCGAGGCCGCCGACAGTTATCGGGTTGTCGATGTCGAGCAGGTATTTCTCCGGCTTATAGGTGCCGACGAAATCCTTAACGATCTTGTCCTCAAGCACCTGTACGACTTCCATAGCATGGCTGATGATGAACCCGTCCATCGTGACCATCGCAGGGAGCAGAACTTCAGGGTGCTCGCAGATGCGGATCGCCTGAATGACGTTGTCGTAAGCTTCCTGGGAGTTCTCACTGAAGATGTGGAGCCATCCCGCGTCACGTGCGCCCATCGTGTCGGAGTGGTCGCCGTGGATGTTGATCGGTGCGGAAAGCGCGCGGTTGGTCTCAGGCATAACGATCGGGAGCCTGAGGCCTGCCGCGATGTAGAGCATTTCCCACATAAGGGCAAGGCCCTGGGAGCTCGTCGCGGTCATGGAGCGTGCGCCAGCAGCGCATGCGCCGATGGTCGCGCTCATCGCGGAGTGCTCGCTTTCGACTGCAACATACTCGGTGTCGACCAGTCCGTCAGCGACGTAGGTCGAGTAAATCTGTACTATTTCAGTTGCCGGGGTAATCGGGTAGGCTGCGACGACGTCGGGGTTAATCTGTCTCATCGCATAAGCGACTGACTCGTTTCCCGTAAGCGCCTTTTTCACGCCTGCGCCCCTGCCGTTCTTTCCCGCGGCGGCCATTGCGGCCTCATCAAGAACTTTTGCCAATGTAAATCCTCCTAGAGGAGTTCAGAGTTCAGAGTGGCAATCACTCGTCGCTCGTCACTCTTAGCTTTTCACTTCGTTAAACGCGCGCTCGATAGCCTTGAGGTTGCCTTCAATGACCTCGGGCTTGTTGCGGAACTTCTTCTCGAGCTTCTTGCGGGTGTCATCCATCAGGGTCTCAAAAGAAAGCAGACCGGTGACCTTGGCGAGCGCTCCGAGCATCGGGGTGTTCGGGATATCGCGGCCGATGGTCTCCTTGGCGATGGAGGAAGCATCGAGGATGTACAGCTTGCGGCCGTTGAGGTTGAGCTTTGTGCCCATCTCGGCTGCAGACATGTTGGTGTTGACGATAATGACTCCGTCGTCGGGCAGTCCGGCGGTCACGTCGACAGGACCGATCAGGGTCGGGTCGAGCACGACCACAACCTGCGGGCTCTTCACGTGGCAGTGAAGGTCAATCGGCTCTTCGCTGACTCTGTTGAACGACTGCACCGGGGCACCGGTCCGTTCAGGACCATACTCGGGGAAGGCCTGAATATACTTGCCTTCCGAGAGCGCAGCGTCGCCGAACAGCAGGGCAGCGGTTTTTGCGCCCTGTCCGCCTCGTCCGTGCCAACGGATCTCAGTAAGTTTTCCCATATGTACTGGCTCCTTATCAGGTGTTGGGGGTAAGGGTGGGGACTGAAAAACCAGATCCCGGCCCCGATCCCAAATTACATTTCTCGGCGCCACTCCAGCGCCTGTATCAGTGTGGCCTGGTCCGCGTAGTCGAGGTCGCCGCCGACGGGCATGCCGTGTGCGATCCTTGAGACTTTGATCCCGAACTCTTTGATGAGCCTTGCGAGGTACATCGCAGTGGTGTCACCTTCGATGGTCGGGTTGGTCGCGAGGATGACCTCTTTTACGTCGTCCTGGCCCAGTCTTTGAACTAGCTCACGAACCTTGAGCATCTCCGCGCCCACCCCGTCCATGGGGGAGATGACTCCTCCGAGGACGTGATACAGCCCTTTGAACTCATTGGTTTTTTCCATCGCTACGAGGTCGCGCGGTTCGGCTACAACGCAGATTACGGATCGGTCGCGTTTCGGGTCACGGCAGATCTCGCAGATTTCTTTGTCGGTGAAGTTGAAGCACACCGGACAAAGTGTGATCGCGGACTTTACTTCGGCGATGGATTCTGCAAGCCGTCGGGCTTCTTCTTCCGACGACCTGAGAATATGGAACGCAAGCCTCTGCGCGGACTTGGGGCCGATGCCCGGGAGTCGTTCGAGTTCTCCCACCAGTTTCGCGAGCGGTTTTGCGTAATACATCTAAAATAGTCTTCCTGTACAGGACAAAAGGCCGCGGGGCGCTGCTGCGCTGCGGCTCCCAAATAACTAAAAAGCCCGTCTTTGGCCCAATCGAAGTTCTCTCAGGCGCTAAACAAGCCCGACGCCATTCGATCTCTCGGGCTTGCGACGGATTCCTCTATATCACTCTTGTATATTATATCAGAAAGGTCAAAATCTTGGAAGCGGGCTAGCTGACCCATTAACAATGGTTATGCTTTCCGACTTGCGTGGTTGTGCGGTATAATTGAGTCATGCATTCTTGCCACACGCCAACCATTCTTCATGTCATGTCGGGTCGCTCCATCGGAGGGGCCGAGCGGGTTGTCCTGGGTCTGATCGATGAGTTTGTGGCCCGCGGTTACCGCACCGTGCTCGCGTGCCGGTCGGGATCGTGGGTTGAGCGGTGTGCGATCGACAGGGGGGTGCCCGTCGAGACGCTTCCTATGAAGGGGTTGTCTTCCAAGCTGATCGGGCCGCGTCGCATCAAGTCGATCATTGAGCGCCACAGGGTAGACCTCGTGCATTCTCACCTCAAGCTCGACTCGGTGATTGCGCTTCCGGTCGCGAAGCGGCTTGGGGTGCGCTCCGTCTGCACGGTGCACGGGCTTTTGGAGCCGCTCTACTGCATGGACGCCGATGCGACGATCACGGTGTCTGACGATATTCGGTGCGATATTGAGTCTCGGGGCTTCCGTGGCAGAGTCGACGTCATACAAAACGGCATTGGCCTCCCCGAATACCCGCTCCCCAATGCGGGTTTCCGAGAAGATCACGGCTTTGCGCCCGGTGACGTCCTCGTTGGCGCGGTGAGCAGGCTGGCGGCGGTCAAAGGGTTTGATATGCTTGTTCGGGCGGCGGCGCTGCTTCCTGAAGCAAAAATAGTGCTTGTCGGCTATGGGAAACCCAGATATCTGAAGAAGCTCAGGCGGCTGGCGCAGGAGCTTGGCGTTGGCGACAGACTTTTCATCTTCGAGCGCGTCGATGTTCCCTGGGGAGTGTTCGCTTCGCTGGATGTCTTTGCCATGTCGTCACTGCGGGAGGGGCTGCCGATGGTGTTGCTCGAAGCGGCGGCAAGCGCGCTCCCGATCGTCGCCACAGCCGTTGGTGGTGTGCCTGAGTTCATTCGCGACGGCGAAACCGGTTTGCTCGTGCCTTCGGGGGACCACCACTCACTCGCACGTGCGATCGAGCGGGTGATCTCAGACCGCGACCTGGCAAAGCGACTCGGCAGTTTTGCGCGCGAGGTCGTCTGTGATAGATTCACCTCCCGGAGGATGGCCGACGAGGTCGAGCAGGTCTACCGGCGAATTCTCGGGTGATAGCTGGTACAAAAAATATCCCGCAGGACTAGGAGTTCTGCGGGTCCTCCAGGACTTGCGTCCCTTCGGTTAATTCACAACACATTTTAGGAAGGAGAAAAAGAGAATTATCTTCTCACTTATATATACTGCAAAACCCGTGCCAATGCTCGCAGTTTTTACAGGAATTTGAAAAATATTTTTACACAGAGGCATTTGGAGCAGGGTGGGCACGCTTGAAGCCACTGCCCAGACAAAAAAATACCCGGTTGGCTTTCACCACCGGGTCCGCGGGCCAGCCGCGGTCTTAATTCACAACACATTTTTAGGAAGGAGAAAAAGAGAATTATCTTCTCACTTATATATACTGCAAGAACTGTGCCAATTGCCAGGTTTTGGCTTAAATTGTGCTCTGTAAGTTTTCTTCTGCCAACTGCCCCCACACGTGAATGAACCCCTGACCTTGAATGGGTATATACATATAACATGTAAAGGAAAGGGGAGCGAACATGACAAACAACATAGTTCGACTGGTCGACGAACAGGTCTATCGTTCGTCCATACTCCGTGAGGCGGCCAAGTCCGCTGGTACAGAGCCGGCGCTTCCGCACGGGCCGACGATCGTCATCTCCCGTCAACTAGCAAGCGGCGGCAAGCTCGTGGCCGAGAAGCTAGCCCAAAAACTTGGCTATACACTTTGGGACAAGAACTTGGTCGACGCCGTTGCAAACGACGCCTACGTCAGCCGCCGGATCGTTGAAGCGTTCGACGAGCACACCGTCTCCGACATCGAGCAACTCGCCCGCATATTCGCCGGTCAGCCGGACGCCGGTGGGTTCCTCTATAAGAGACACCTCGCCCGCGCGCTCTTGTCGATCTCAAAGCACGGCGACGCGGTGATTGTCGGGCGCGGCGCAAACTTCATTCTGCCTGACGCCCTGAGCGTGAGGGTGATCGCCTCCGAGGATTTGAGGGTCCGCAACCTGGTCGAGTTCGAAGGGCTGACCCAAGACGAGGCTTGTCACCGCATCCGAGCCTCCGATCGTGACCGCGCAGCCTTTATCAAGAGCGTCTACGGCAAGGATATCAACGAGCCACTCGCCTATGACCTGATGGCAGTAGCCGACTGTTTCGGAACCGAGGGCATCGCCGACCTGGTCATCGCCGCGCTCGGCTCAAGAAGAGAAGAGTGCTGGAGGGGCAAGGCCTAGCCCGCCGCTCCGGTCTCGATCCAATTTCTGATGGTGTCGGCTTTGTCTCTCCATGCCGATTCGCCGCCGTGGCTTGCCTTGCCGGTCGGTTTGGTATAGTATCGGCTCTGGTCAGGCGAGCCGGGGGTTATGTATTTCTTGGATGCGATATTTGCGTAGTCGGACATAATCTCGCCGTGGCACTCCTTGCAGTGCGAGTCGGCGAGCGGCTTGATGTCTCTTTCAAACGAAAGCTGCGCCGGATATTGCGTGGGTTGGGGTGGGATCATCACCCCGACGCCCAGCGTCGCCGCCTCTACAAGCGTATTCTGGCACGTGCCAGCTGTTATCACCGCAAATACGGCGACTAGGGCGGTCTGAATTATACTTCGGACCATTGTATGCTCTCCATTTACTTTGTCGCCCCCGAGTCTGTCCAGACTTTCCCGGACTCTGCATGCTTGGACGTGTCTCTCTTGTCGAGCGTTCCTTCGACAGAGGAGAAACTCTCTTTTGCTTAGTACCCTAGCATGTGTTGCGGGCAAACATAGGGGGAAGTATGGTGAGGGCAAGTGGAAGTGGAAAGTGGCGGGGGGATCGGGGAAGTGTCTCACTTTCCACTTCACACTTTGCTCTGTTGGCCGTTTGGAGGCGACCAGGGGATCTGCTTGCGCGCTGCAGATTTGGAGACTCTTTCTTGTTAGACCAGGCTACGACCTCGTCTATTTAAGATATACCTCAACGTCTGTCCGTTAAAACCTAAGCAACCTTAAGATTTTTCCAGGGTCAGTCTGCAAGCTCGCGGCGGTTGGAGATATACCATGCGCCGCCAAAGAGAATCGCCACTCCCCCGACCACGCATGAGATCAAAAATATCGGCGGCTTGAACGGTTTCGGCGGCTGCGCGAGCCCGAGCGCCTCGCGTGGTTTGGGCTTGCCGGTGTCGACCGCGTCGCGCACAAACTGGAAAAGCTTCGGCCTTCCGGCTTTCTTTTCTATATACTGAAAGGAATAGAGTCGGGTCTTGTAGTCTTCGGGGAGTGTGACCTGCCTCATCACGGGGTCACCGGTTATTCCGTAGAGCTTGGTGTCTTTGCCCGTTGAGAAGTAGACCGCCGCGCCTTCCTGGAACCATCTCGGCAGCTGACGGGGCGAGGCGAGCGTGATGTAGGCGTGGACTAGTTCGTGGGCGATGGTGTCGACGAGCTCATCATGATACTTGGAGTGGAGCACGGCGATGTAGCGGCCGTAAATTGTAATCCCCTGAACTTTTGCTCCATCAGGACGCTCGGACATCTGTGCAAACGCCTGTGAGACTTGCTCCGGGACCTTGTCTCCCTCCTGATACTTGCGGACGTATACGAGTCCCTCCGGTGGCGCGACCTTCACCCATTCCCGAAGTTTGATGACCGATCCAATTTCCGAGGTCGACAGATCATAGGCGTCCCCCTGCAGAAACTCGCCGACTAGCTCTGCCTTCTGCCTGATCTCCGTCATATCTCCGGGAAGCAGCGCCACCTCATCGAGCTCCGCGACTACCTTTCGACAGAGTTTTCCAAACGATTTGGCCTCCGCCGGGTCGGAGAATACAGGGTCCTGGAGCTGATGGACCTGCCCGGTTTCAAACAGACGAGCGAGCGTTGGGCAGCGGGCGATAATCTGCTCGCGGCTGAGTTGTGCCTCCTGCGCGGGAAGCGCCCCGGCAAGGATCAGTGCTGCAAGAATCACTGTGATGGTGCGCATCGGGTTTTGGGTCGATCGCGTCAGGCAAAGCTTCCGATAAAGTTCTTCACTTCGCCAAACAGGTAGTTGTAAGCCGAGTCCATCCAGGTCGGGACCATTGCAAGGTCGGCAAACGGGTTCGTGTGCTGCACATCGAGCTCCACGTAGAGTTGCGACAGATCGCCGAAAAATGGCTCGATCTTGAGCTCGTAAACCGCTTCCCTGTGCATTATGAGTCTGAGCCCGACTCCCTCGCGTCCCTCGCCGAGCATATCGAGCCTGCGGGTGACCTCCGGGAGCATGTTGTTCTCGACGAACCGCGCGGCGTTCGTAGTCTGCTCCATCGGCAGAAGCGACGTAAGCTTGATTCCAAATGTCATAAACTGTGGGATGTGGAGATGGTTCTGGATCACTGAGAACATATCGACGCATTTCTGCTTGGTGGCCTCAAAATGAAGCTGCACGGTTTCGTTGATCTGTATACGTGTCTGCTGGATAAAGCAGTCGTTTTCGGCGTTAGCCATCCGTGCGCCGTCGGGCAGGTGCTGAAGCGACTGATACGGGTAGCGCTCCGTGATCGCGGCATATATTCGGTTGACATCGACCGGCTGCAGCCCAAAGGGTGGGTAAAGCATTCCTGCGGTCAGTCGGTGAAGCGTGAAAAGTTCAGGGTTCATCAGTATCTCCAGTCCTCTTGTTCAAATGCAATTCAATTTTAGCAGAAAAAGCGATCACCATGCCAGTTTTGGTATTGACTGCCCGCTTATTGGTGGTATAATAATAAAAATGTCCCGAAAGGAGGCGGCGTATGGTCGCTGTGTTTGAGATATCGAGAATACTGGATCACTCGTCGCGCCTGGGCGGAGCCCGCTAGAGCCTCCCACATCAGCTTTTATTTAGGCAGGGGTTTCTCTTGCACACAGGCCGCAGGCGCGACGGTTATGCTTGCGGTTTTTTTGTGTACCTATAATGGAGGAACCAGGAATTGAAGCTCGATATACTCGGCTGGAAGCCTTTCTTCGCCGATAGTTTCCGTATATATCACCCACAGGGGTTCGTCCCCGCGCGCGTCTCTCTTGAGCACAAGAACTCGTTTGTCGTCTGGACGGAACTGGGCGAGATGCCTGCTGTGCCGTCGGGTCGGATGTACTTCGATGCCGACACGCGGGGCGACCTGCCAACAGTAGGCGACTGGGTCGCCGTGCAGATATTGGACGAGTGCGACCCGCACGCCGTCATTCACGCGTTGCTGCCGCGCACGAGCAAAGTCTCCCGAAAACAGGCGGGAAAGAGCACAGGCGAGCAGCCTCTTGCGGCAAATATCGACACCCTGCTGATCGTAGTCGGGCTCGATGACAACTTCAGCCTGCGCCGCGTCGAACGGTACGTCACGCTTGCCTGGGACAGCGGCTCGCGTCCGGTGGTGCTTCTTAGCAAGTCCGACGTCTGCCACGAGGTCGCTTCGCGGGTTATTGAGGTCGAGGCGTCGGCTCCCGGCGTTCCCGTCCACGCCCTAAGCGCCATCGCAGGGGTCGGTTTGGGAGTGCTCGATGAGTATCTGAGGCCCGGTCAGACGCTTGCGCTTGTCGGCTCATCGGGAGTCGGCAAATCGACCATAATCAACTACCTCTTGGGGCAAACGACCCAGCGCACTCAGGAAGTCCGCTCGGACGACGGCAAGGGCCGCCACACGACTACCCACCGGCAGATGTTTGCTCTGTCGTCCGGTGCGCTCGTGATCGACACGCCTGGGATGCGTGAGCTTGGACTTTGGGGGGTCGACGAAGGCCTCTCCGGCGCGTTTGCAGACATCGTTCGGCTCGCCGAAGGCTGTCGGTTTGCCGACTGCTCTCACGGTGGTGAGCCCGGATGCCGCATCAGGCAGGCACTTGATGATGGGGGCCTTGACCCGGCCCGCTTCGAGAACTTCCAGAAGATGGGAAAAGAACTCGGCTACCTTGCCCGCAAACAGGACAAAGGCGCCGAGGCCGCCCATCGAGCTAAATGGAAGAAGATCCACAAAGAGGCCGGCAAGATAATGAAGCAAAAGTACGGCTAGAAATCTCGCCTCGGCACACCGGGAAAGCTGCTGCTTCCCCGGTGTGCTAAACACTGGTGTCACTTCTTTGCCCTGTTATTTTTACGGAGCTTGCAGACTACACTACCTTTACAAGCTCGGCCATGATATAATGAACCCAGCATAGGAGAACGGGGAATTATGGACTGGGTTTATACCGTCAACGGTTTCATTCGTGCGAACGAAACCGCGTTTATCTTCATTCTATCCGCGCTTTCAGCAATTCTTGTAATCTGTAACTTGCTCTTGCTCGCCAAAGTGGGTAGACTCGCGAGGAAAGTGGGAAAGGCGGCGGCCTCAGGTGGCGCGTCACCGCTTTGGGACATCGACGAGTGGACCCGCAGGCTTGATGGATCTGACATGCGGATTGCCGAGCTCGCAGGCGTGCAAGAGTCGTTTGACCAGTCGCTTGCGCGGAGCATCCAGAGAGTGGGGCTCGTGAAGTTCGACGCCTTCCCGGACGTGGGAGGCGAACAGAGCTTTGCGCTTGCTTTGCTCGACAGGGAATTGAGCGGAGTCGTGATAAGCAACCTTTACAGCCGAAACGACTCGCGCGTGTATGCCAAGGAGATCACAGTGGGTCGATCTCAGAGCACGCTTTCGGACGAGGAGAAGGAAGCTCTTCGACGGGCAAGCGAACTCAAGAGATGATCAGGCAACTCTGCCTGATACGCGACCCCAGGCTACGCGGATGATGGACCCGGATAAAAAGATCGTTGAAGCTGCCCTGATACAGAGATGTAAGCAGGGTGATATCGGCGCGTTTAACGAGCTTGTGCAGATGTACGAGAAGCGGGTCTTTAACTTCGCCTACCACATGTCCGGAAACTACGACGACGCCCACGATGTCGCCCAGGAAGCCTTTATCCGGGTCTTCAACGCCATCGGCACATTCCGCGGCGACGCAAACTTCACCACATGGCTCTACCGCATCGTCACCAACGTCTTCCTCGACGAACGTAAAAAGCAGAAGTCGCACATGCACACTTCGCTTGAGGACTATATCGAGCTTGAGGAAAACACCGTCACGCGCCAGATCGAAGACCCCGGCCCGCTCCCAGACCATATAGCCGAGACCGGCGAACGCGACACCCTGCTCCGCAGCGCGATCCAGGACCTCCCGGAGTATCAGAGGATGATGGTGATCCTCTACCACACCCAGAACAAGTCCTATGAAGAGATCGCCCAGATTATGAAACTTCCGATCGGGACCGTGAAGTCACGCTTAAATAGAGCTCGTTTGGCACTTAAAGAAAAACTTGAACCCGTGAGGGAACTTTTCAACTTGTAGCGCAGTCAATCATGTTGGAAGAGTGAGAGATTATGGGCGTCTGGTGCGTCTGCATAGTGCAGGCGAGCCGACTGCTCGTCAGTCGGATGTGACAATGTTAGCTTACGGCATGGTAGTAAGACTCCAGTCGAAAGCACAAGGTTAGCGGCTTGGAGGCTAACGATTTATGAAGTGTGATAAAGCCCAAGAACTGTTTTCTGAGCATCTGGAAAGCGCTCTGGAGCGTCCGATGGCTGTCGCGTTCGAGCGGCATCTGGCGGAGTGCCCGGACTGTGAAACAGAGTACAGCGTGTTTCGGATGACTTGGCAGATGCTGGAGACGCTGCCCGAGGTGGAGCCGCCCGTCGGCTTTGCTTACGGTGTCGTCGCTGAGGTGCAGGCGCGGCGCGAGGCCGAACAGGCCGCCGCCAGCTGGTGGAGAAGAACTCTCCGCGATCTGGTCGCGTCAAAAGTTCCAACCAGAGCGTTTGCGGCTGCAGCGGCTGCTGTAGTGCTTGGCGCGGTGGTTGTAAGCCCGGTCAAGAACTACGTCGGCGCAAGTTTGGGCCTCAATAGGGTCGCCGAACCTGCAAAGACAGCCAAATGGAACACCGTAGAGCCGGGTATGGCATGGCTTGAAAGCGGGCTCAGCTTTGGGCTTGAATCATCAAGCTCACGCAGCGGATGGAGCGTGTTCAAGCTGCTCATCAAGTCGCAGGACGCGACCGGAAAACATGTTTCTGTCTATATTATGGAGCCAGGGCGTCCGAGTTTCGATTCCGACGGTTTGGCCGGAGCCCGCCAGATATTCGAAGGTGACGTGACCGAGAGCGGACAGGTTGTCCCGTTTGTCCTCGGACAGAGCACCGATGCAAGCGGCGTGGCGACTGCGCTCGTGCGCTGGGATCACCGCAATCGGTCGTTTGCCGAGGTGGTATTTATTCCTATGAGACCAAGCCAGGGCAGCGCCGCTCCCAAGGGCAGCGTAGAGATCGACAAGCTCGGACTTTACTCGGCTCTTCAGGAGATCAGCGGAGCGTTTGGCGCGGTCATTCTTGTAAACGGTGATATCAACCGGGTGATCGGCGATGTCACAGTGACGAGCGGAACCGTGGACGACGCGCTCTATCAGCTCACAAACAGCACCAACCTCCGATGGAGGTCGCTTGGAGCCAGAGTCTATATGGTGGAACGAAAGATCCAGTAGGGGAATCCCAAAACGATCTTTAGATAATACCGAGGCGCTTCCCGTTGGAAGCGCCTCGGTTTGTTTGTTTTGGCTATCGGTGCTTTTTGGTGTCTTTGTACCGTTTCCAGGCATATGCCGAACCAGCTCTAAAGATCAGATGGGATAATGTGTTAAGCCGGTAGCGCTTGGCTACACGAGGTTCTCGGGATTCAGGCATTGCAGATAATCCGGCACGAAGCGACCGTCTTTTCGGATCAGTTCGTCGTCGAAATAGATCTCCCCGCCGCCGTACTCCGGGGTCTGGATCATCACCATATCCCAGTGAATCTTGCTCTTATTGCCATTGTCAGCCTCGTCGTAGGCCTGTCCCGGCGTGAAGTGGATCGAGCCATTGATCTTCTCATCAAAGAGAATGTCGCGCATAGGCCGCTTGATGTAGGGGTTAAAACCGATGGAAAACTCACCGATGTAGCGCGCCCCTTCGTCGGTGTCGAGCACTTCGTTTAGCGCCTTCGTGTCCGAGCCTGTCGCCTCGACGATTCTGCCGTCTTTGAAGACGAGCCTGATGTTGTCAAACGCTTTCCCCCGGTAGATCGTCCCCGCGTTATACTGGATCACCCCATTGATGCTGTCACGGACAGGGGCGGTGTAGACCTCGCCGTCGGGTATATTGCGGTCACCGACACAGGGGATCGCCCCGATCCCTTTGATCGAAAACTCAAGGTTGGTCTCTCCCGGGCCGATTATTCTCACCCGGTCGGCGGTGAGCATTCGCTCCTTTAGAGGCTCCTCGGCACGCGCCATTTTGGCGTAGTCGAGCGTGCAGACGTCGAAGTAGAAGTCCTCAAACGCCTCCGTGCTCATCCCCGCAAGCTGCGCCATCGACGGGCTCGGCCAGCGCAAGACCACCCACTTGGTGTGGTTTACCCTGTAGTCGAGCACGGGTTTCAGCCAGTGCTGCTGTGCGATTTTCATCCGCTCGTCCGGGACGTCGGACATCTCCGTGATGTTGCCTGCGCCTCGAAGTGCGATGAAGCATTGCATCTCCTTCATAAACTCAAGGTCTGTCTTGCCGAGGACCTTCATCTGTTCTTCGGTCGCATTCATATAGATTGCTCGCATCACTCGCTGGTCTATCGTCTCGACAAAGGGGATTCCACCGGCCAGAGCGATTCTGTTGACGAGCGCCACGACCATATCCGAGGGGATCTCGTAGCTGCTTACAAGCACCCGTTCGCCAGGCTTTACCTTTGCAGAGTAACTGACCAAAAGATCAGCGAGTTTCTTCATCCGTGGGTCCAACAATTGCCGCGCCTCCTATTGTCTCATGCTGAGCTTATGATTGCCCAATGATGCTAACACTAAACCACGCCTGCCTGCAACCTGTACGGCACGTAAGGGGGGCAATTGTGCTAAAACAGGCGGCTATTTTAACGAAGAAAGCTTTCCCAAGCACAAACAGGTAAAGTTATGCGTAAGCGCGCCAGAAATGCATCGTCTTTATACATCAGGTCGATTTGGTGTAATATAATAGCGACCGAGGAGGGTCTGAGATGAATGTGAGTTTCGCAAGATCGATATTTATATCCCTGGTGGCCGTGACCACTCTATTGCCCGGCGTTTCAAGCGCCGAACCTACGCTTTTGATGGACGACATCGTCAACCGCAAAGAGGAAAGCGCGTATATTATCAGCAACCTACCGGAGTCGGACGTTATGCGCCCGGTCTGTAGGCAGGGGCTGAACAGGCAAGGTAAGTGCCATTACATAGCCTTGTCAGAGGTCGACAAAGGCAAGAGTGGCGCTTTGTTGAGCTATAACTGGCGCGAGAAGAACGAGACCGTGATCGTCGTAGACTCCTCCAGGCTCGACAACGCGGAAAAGGTCACCCTAAGCAGGCTGAAAAACGAACTCTTTCCGGCGATGACCGAAGATGTCGGCAAGCAGCACAAGGTGGCCGCCTATGTGCAGAATGTCGGCAAGAACGCTATGCAGGCGCTCGTCATCGTTCCCCGGGCCACGCTATTGCAGCCGTTTGCCGACGAGCTTTGGACGCTTCACAGGGCGCTTGTATCACGAACCGATCCCTTTGAGACAAGTCACCCCGTATACTCCGCCAGCCTGCTTACAAACGATGACGCCTCCGCCGAGTCGCTTCTAAAGGCGCTCCGCTACAGTGATGTGAAGCAGTACGGGACAGATGGGGTGGGAGACTTTTTGTCAAACACCGGGGCTGACCTCAGGGTCATCGCTCTTGATTGGAACGCAGCGAAAAAGTGCAGCCCGAGCGTCGCGGCGAGCATATTGCCAGCAGAGCTTTCCCGGTTGTGCAAACTGGACGCCCCTGACGGCAGGAAGCTCACGAGCTGGGACAGGTTTTGCCGCGAGGCTAATGCCTCGTTCTTCAAGGGAAACGATTCGACTCCTGACACCTGGGTCATCCGTGCGCCTACACAGAGGCATCTTCGCTCGCTCGTAAGCGAGGTGACCACCGAGGACCTGAAACCCGGCGAACACAAGATCGAACTCATCGACCTAAGTGGCGTGAAGAGCATGGCAGTCGGCGTGTGCTTTGTCGAAAAAGATATCGCCAGGGAACAGCTTGTTTTGGCGCAGGAGATAGAAACCGCCACGGCTGAACAGGTGAAGTCCGAGGTGAAAATCACGCACTCCTCGCAGGACTGGGGAAAGCTGGTCCAAGACGCATTCGGGTCGCAAACTGCGCACGTGGGGGCAGAGAAGGTCGTCAAGGCGAGTGGGTCGGATGCGCTGCTGCTTCTTCGAGTGCGCGAGATTGAGCCAACGGTCGAGTTCAAGTGCATCAAAGAGAGAATCACCCCTCCCGTCCCTGAGTTTCGCGATCAGGAGCCGAGCAGGCCGAGCCCCGACGAGAGGAAATACGGCATAGCAGGGCCAAAGAAATACCCCGGCGACGACACGGGAGATAGGGAACGCTCCTCAGATTACAAGCGAGACATGCGCAGATGGCGGGACGATCACTACGAGTGGGAGCGCAAGAAGCGGGACTACGAGTATGAATGTGAGAACCGCCAGGTCGACTGGAGGCTGACTGTGCTCTCGTACCCGAGCGCCCGCGTCGTCGCGGATCTGAGCCTGATAGACCTTGCGAGCAGCCGACAGATATGGAGCACCCCCACCGAAGCCAACCAATCGGGCGAGTCCACCACAGTCTCTACAAAGACAGTGCGCATCAGGGGCGACAAGAACGAGCCCGTCCCGGTGGTGATGGCCGAGCCGCTAAAGCAGTGGAGGCCGGACACCTATCTCACCGGTCAGAACGCTCTCACCCTCACCCTTCGCCAGGGGGTCGACAAGCTGATGGAGAACGCCCTCTGGGCAAGCGACATCAGGGCCAAGAACCCTTAGACATCCAACCAAACGGGGCTCTCCCATACATGGTCGAGCCCCGTTTCTGCGTATCTCTAAAGCTCGTCCGCGCTGACGACCATGTCTTCGTATTTGGAGCTGTCCTGCGTCTCAAGGGGCAATACGTCGACAAACTCGTAGCTCTGGCTGCCGAGGCCGAGCGCTGCGCTGTATTCGACCACCTTGTAGGGGTCTTTGAGGACGCCGTGGAGCACCTGGAACGGGTGTCGGCCAACGCCGGGCTGGAGTTGCATGGACATCGGGACGTTTTCTTCGATGATCTCGCACTTGCCGACCTCATCGAGCATCGCCTGCTCTACCGCGCAGATGTCGTTTCCGCCGAATATCCCCACGTCGGGCAAGACCGATGCGCCTGTGAAGCCGAAGCAGTCACATACCGCGGTCATTTGGGTCGCCAGGTTCAAGTACACGGTGTTTGCCGGGTCAAACTGCGAGAGCACATGGCTTACACCGATCGCGCACGCCTGCTGGAAGGCAAAGAAGTTTGCGCCGTCGATCCTAAGAGCGCCCTCAGGCGCGACTTTCGCGCAGTCGCCGCACTGGTTGCAGGGCTCGGTGTGCAGGTGGACGTTGTCCGGGTCGTTTTTGTCGATGACGAGCGCTTCCATGCTGCAGCTCTCGATGATCTTCTTTCTGATCTCAGCGTCCGGGCACCGGTCTTTGAACCAGTATTGGTCAAAGTGGACCGTGTCGTGGAGCTTGCCTCGGGTTTCACCGATCATCGCGCCAAGAGCGAGGTTCTTGAAGACCCCTCCCATTCCGCAGCTGGGGTGGCCTTTTACATGTGCAAAGTCGATCAAGAAGTCCGCGTCAATCAGCGTCCCACCGACTTTATACTCGGTAATCCCCTTGAAGTCGGCCGGAAAAGTCTTGAAATAGCGCTCATCGGGCCCGGCGCAGGGCAGGATCAGGCAGCCGATGGTGTCGTGCGAGTAGCCGCGCTCGTGAGCCGAGGCGCACGCGTGCGCGGTGTCGGTGACGAAGGGCCTGCCGCCGCCGTCTTTCACAGCCTGAACGAGCTTGCGGACGAAAACGGGGTGGATCGTGCTGTAGCCGATGTTGCTGCCAAGGTGCATCTTGATCGCGACCGTTTTGCCGTTCACGCGCTCGCGAAGGTTCAGTTTATCGATGATAAGGTCGAGCTTTGCGGGCAGCGTCTCGTCGGCTCGAAGCCGGCTCTGCCTTGCATTCCCGAAAAACACTTGTGTGGACAATACTCTATTCTCCTGTTGGATCAAGCTGCCTCTATTATACACCAGGCAGGCCTGTGCGGGGTGATTTTGAGTGACAAAGAGGGAGAAATGGCGGTCACTTCAGTGTCACCGGCCCGACTCCAAAGGGGCGGATGAGCTTGACTGGCAGAGGTTTTGGGGTATATACTGATGTGATTGGCTGGCGTACAAGCAGCCCCTCACCAAGCCGATGGGCGAGAGTTGCCCGTGGCGGACTAATGTGGCAGGAGGCAAACATTCGTGGCTTTACGCATCGGAATGGACATCGGGTCCGACACCGTCAAGACCGTGGTGGTCTGCGGGACTGATTCCATCCAGGTTAAAGAACTTCCAATTCTCCAGATTCAAGGTCAGCCGCTCAGGCGCGCCAAAGATGCGCTTGAAGAGGCTCTCAAGATAGCCGGGGATATGAACGATGGTGGTCAGACCGTGCTCGGGATCACCGGCGCGGGAGGGAAAGGTGTCGCCGAACTGATCGGCGCGGACTGCATCGACGAACCCAACGCCATCGCGGCAAGTATCGACAAGCTCTATCCCGACGTGCGCACCGTGGTCGAAATGGGCCGGGAGCAGCAGAAATATCTGCTGTTCGAGCGCGACGAGGTCTCCGGGCGGCTGCTTATGGCCGACTCGAACCTCGGCAACAAGTGCGCCGCCGGAAGCGGTTCGTTCCTCGATCACATGACCAAGCGCCTGAACTTCGGGGCAATCGACGCCTTCGCGAAGGTAGCGCTTGAGACGGAGAACCCCGCGTCGCTTTCGGGCCGCTGCAGCGTGTTCACCGAGAGCGATATCGTACATCTTTATCAAAAAGGCACGCCGCGTGAAAGAATTGCGGCTGGGATCCATCACGCGATCTGCCGCAACTATCGCTCGACTTTTGCCCGGGGCAAGCAGTTCAAGAGCCAGGTCGCCTTTATCGGCGGCGTCTCTGAAAACCCTGCTGTAGTGAAGTATTTATCAAAAGAGCTCGGGCTGAACGGCGACCTGTTTATTCCTGAGCACAACAGAACTCTTGGGGCCATTGGCGCTGCCCTTCGGGCCTCCACGCCGGTTGATATCAAGAGCGCCCTTGGCGCGCTTGCCGACCAGATGGACCGCCCGATCGAGTATGACGGCACCGACCCGCTTCGCCTGGAGCTCTCGGAGATGCTTCCTCCTCCAACCGGCGAGGGGATCCCGACCGAGATCGCCGTAGCGGCGCTTGGGGTCGATATCGGTTCGGTCTCTACCAAGGCCGCGCTCGTCACCGAGGTCGACGGCAAGTTCCACGTGCTCGCATTTTACTATCGCAGGACCGACGGCGACCCGCTTGCCGCCGTCCGCGATACGATCGCAAATATCAACGATCAGATCAAAGAAAAAGGCTACCAGATCGGCGAGATCGTCGCAGCGACGACCGGCTCGGGGCGCTATCTGACAGGCGATTACATCGGCGCGGACCTGATCAAAAACGAGATCACCGCCCAGGCCAACGGCGCGCTTGCGTTCACCCCCGATGCCGACACGATCATTGAGATCGGCGGTCAGGATTCGAAATTTATACGCCTTGACGGCGAGGTCATCATCGACTTTGAAATGAACCGCGCCTGCGCCGCCGGGTGTGGAGCTTTTCTTGAGAAACAGGCCTCCCGCCTCGGCCTCCCGATTCAGGATTTCGGCGACTGGGCGCTTAAAGGTCAGAACCCGCCCGACCTCGACTGGACATGCACGGTTTTTACCGAGTCGGCGATGGTCTACTACCAGCAGGCCGGGGTTCCGATCGAGGAACTCTGCGCGGCGACGTGTTTTGCGTCGGTCAAGAACTACATGGCCAAAAACGTTTCAAGCCGGGAGATCGGCAAGAACGTCGTCTTCCAGGGTGCGGTGGCCTTCAACAAGGGGATGGTCGCGGCCTACGAGACGGTGCTTGGCCGCAAGATCGTCGTCCCTCCGTATCCGCACATCACAGGGGCGATCGGCGCGGCGCGTCTGGCGCTTCGGCAGAAGCCTGAAAAGTCGAGCTTTGTCGGCTTTGACGCGATCTCGGCCGGGGACTACACGATGAGCTCATTTGAGTGCAAGTCCTGTGCGAACGCATGCGACGTGAACACCTTCCAGATGGCAAGCGGGCCGAAATATTACTACAACGACCGCTGCGAGAAGTTCAGCGCCGTCCACAAGAAGAAGCTCGGCGAACACCTGCCCGACCTCTTTGAAGAGCGGGAGATGATGCTGATCAACGCCTACTCGGGCAAAGCCCCCCAGGGCGCGCCGACGGTCGGAGTCGCCCGAGGCCTGATGTTCAGCGAGTATTATCCGCTCTATAACGGGTTTTTCACGGAGCTTGGGTTCAATGTGACACCTTCGGACCCGACCAACAAGCACATAGTAGAGCTGGGATTATCAAATTCGATTGGTGAGCCGTGCTTCCCGTTCAAAGTCGCCCACGGGCACGTCAAGTTTTTGATGGAAAAGGATGTCGACTACATCCTGATGCCCGGCGTGATCTCAGGTGAGCAGACGAACCCGAACCTGCCCAAGACCCAGACCTGCCCATACCTGCAGGCTGCCCCGGAGGTCATCGCGACCTGCACCGGCGTCAAAGATGGCAAGGCCAAGTATCTCACCCCCAGGTTCCACTTCAGGCGCGGCAAGAAGCATCTCCTGAAGGAGTTTACTAAGCTCGCGGCGGAGATGGGCAAGACTCCGGCGCAGGCTGCGCGTGCTTTTGAAGTCGGGATGAAGGCCCTTGAGGGGTTCCGCAAGTGGCAGGAGGACAGGGGACGCGAGGTCCTGGAGTCTCTTCGCCCGGATGAGACCGCGTTTGTGATCGTTGGGCGGCCTTACTCGCTCTACGAACAGGCGATCAACATGGACATCGGCAAGAAGGTCGGCGATCTCGGAATCGTCGCGATCCCGCAGGACTTTTTGCCGCTTTCTTCGGTCGATATATCCGACTCGTGGCCGAACACATTCTCCCGGCAGATCCAGAAGAAGCTTGCAGCCGCGCGGATCATCCGCGAGGACGTGCGGCTGCGAGCGGTTGTGCTGACGTTCTTTGGGTGCGGCCCGGACTCGTTTGCCAACCCATTCTTCAAAGACGAGATCGGCGAGCCCTGCTACATCATGCAGATCGACGAGCACACCGCCGACGCCGGCGTCATCACCCGCATCGAGGCGTTCGCCGACACCGCGATTTCCAAGGGCGACCACTGCGACTACGAGGTGATCGACACGTCAGATAAGTCGATCACCTCGGTTCGCGGTAAGAAGGTCTGGATTCCTTACGCTTCTGAGGCTGCGCGGGTGCTTGCCGCCGCGCTTCGTGCCTACGGAGTCGAGGCTGAGGTTATACCAAAGAGCCCCGACCAGGGGATGAACCTCGCCCGAAAAGCGATCAGCGAAGACGTGTGTCTGCCCGCCCTTATGACCACCGAAGATCTGCTTTATCGCACAAGCCAGCCGGATTTTGATCCGAGCAGGGAAGCTTTCTTCCAGGGGAACGCCCAGGGACCGTGCCGGTTTGGGATGTACTCTCTGCTCCAGCGGCGCATCCTGGACAAGCTCGGGATGCAGTCGGTAGATATGGTGACGCTCGGCGAAAAGAGCGAGCACGGCGGCCTTGGGACGCATTTCGCGCTGATCTGCTGGGACGGCTTTGTCGCTCATGATCTACTGGAGAAGATGCTCCACAAGACCCGGCCCTACGAGATCAACCCCGGCGAAAGCGACGCGATCTTTGAGAAGTATCTGCAAATGATCTGCGATATGATGTCCGAGCACAAGCGGCGCACTCAGGACGGGCTCGGCAAGTTCGGCTCGCTTCTGGGCACGCGTCATCTCGGCCCGATCGAAGACGTGCTGCGCCTTGCCACGAAGGAATTTAAACGAGTTCCCAAGCGCGATGAGAAGCGCCCGATGGTCGGGATGGTCGGCGAGTTTTACGTCAGGATCAACGGCGACGCCAACCAGGAGATCATCCGCAAGATTGAAGCCTGCGGCGGCGAAGTATGGATGGCTCCTGCGACCGAGTTCTTCATCTACGCCAACGCGATCGGCAAGATATTCGCCAAAGAGCGCTGGGAGGACACCGGCGACAAGAACTGTATGAAAGAGTATTATGCCCGCGTAATGAACGACAAACTCGCCAAACGCGACGAGCACGCGCTCTACCACGCGACGCTTCCGTTCCTTGACGGCTACGATGATATCGGCCCGGATGAAGTAATCGAAGAGGGCCAGAAATATGTCCATTATACCTTCGGCGGTGAGGCGATCTGCAGCATGGGCAAGGCCGAGGACTTCGCGCGCCGGGGCATGGCGGGTATCGTTTCGGTGATCCCGTTCAACTGCATGCCCGGAAACACCGTAACCGCGCTTTCTCAGGCCCTGAGAAAGGCGCACAACAACCTGCCGTTCCTGAACCTCGACTACGATGGATTCATCGATTCAAGTCGCGATGCAAAAGTCGCGAACTTCATGTGGCAGGTAAAAGAACGCTGGGCCGGGCAGCAGGAATAGCTCACAGTTCGAGTCACAAGTCAAAGCGGGCGCAGGTCTTCGGGATTGCGCCCGCTTTTTGTGCGCAGTCGGCTGGTGTTCGGTTGCGAATATGCAAAATATGGTATAATGTCGTGCGGATAGACTATTGGCCAAGACTTCTATAATATTCTTCCGGGACGACGATGGTTCTGTCCCTGTTCTTGATTGGCTGGATGGTGAGGTGGCAAGGCGTGACCGGCGTGTCGCCGCAAAGTGCAGGGCTGTGATCAATGTGCTGGCATCCCAGGGGCGGGATATTCGAAGGCCGACCGCTGATTACCTCAGAGACGGTATTTATGAGCTGCGCGTAAGGTACGGAAGCTCAAACTATCGGATCCTATACTTTTTCAGTGGGTCGGTCGCAGCGGTTTTGTCGCACGGACTAATGAAAGAGGATAGGATCCCCGACAAAAGAAATCGAGCTGGCGGTGAAACGGCGCAAGCTGTACGAATTAGATCCCAAGAGGTATGGCTATGAAACGAACCAGTAAGACTAAAGATGCAGTCGAAATTCTCGATCGCAGGTATGGAGGGGATGATGAGTGGGATCGCATTGTCGCGGAAGAGGAGCTCAAGGTTCGAGTTTCGCAGATAGCCCTCGATCTGCGCGAACGTTCTGGACTGACTCAGAACGAGCTTGCGCAGAAGGTAGGAGCGACCCAGTCTATGATATCGAAACTTGAGAATGCGGACTATGACGGAAGCAGTCTTGAGCTTTTGTGGCGCATCTGTCTGGGACTTAATCGTCGACTTGATATATCCTGCTCGGAAGGTCTCCCCAAGTCTGCTTAGCCCGCTTTATTCGTGAATAATGCGGGTTGGATTATTTCTGCCATCGCCTGCCCGGTGTGATTCTCGTCGTTTTTCGGGGATAATTATCTTTGGAGGTATCATGACGTGAAGGCGACGCAGATCTCGGCGTTTCTTGCAAACAAGTCCGGTGAACTTGCCAGGATTACCAGCCACCTCGCGCGGTTCAACATCAACATCAAGGCGATTTCGGTGGCTGATGGAATGGACTACGGTGTAGCTCGGCTGATCGTCAACGACCACGACCGCGCAGTGTCGGCGCTCTGTGAAATGGGTTGCTCGTTTGTCGCAACTGAGGTGGTCCTGGTGGAAATCCCCGACCGTCCCGGCGCGCTCTCCGAACTCTGTTGCAAACTCGCCGACGCAGATATAAATATCCGCTACATCTACGCAACCGTCACCCCAGGCGGAGGCGTCGCGCAAGCCGTTATCTCAACCGAGGACAACGACCGGGCCGAAGAAGTCATTAAGGGAGTGTAAACTGGGAGGCAGGTTTCGGGGACTGGGTCCCCGAAACAACCGAGTTTTGAACTATCTAAGCCTGCCTTGTTGAAAGCTCCGTTTGCTGCTTCAGCTTGACAATGTGATCGGCCGGGTAGTAGCCCTTTCTGAGCGACACGTTCGGATAAATCAGGGTGCGCTGGCCTATGATGGTGCCGGGGTTGGTGACTACGTTGCAGCCGGTTTGTGCATAGTCCCCGAGAATCGCGCCGAGCTTGGCACAACCCGTATCGTATTCCTTGCCGTTTAGGGTGATCTTGATGCTCGGGCGTCTGCCGGTCTTCATATCCTTCTCGCTCACCACTGGCAGGTTGGACAGCTTGGTCCCCGCGCCAAGGTTTACATTCCGACCGAGGATGCTGTCGCCGACATAGGCGAAATGCGGTGCCTGTGCGCCGTCGAGCATGATAGCATTTTTGAGCTCACTTGCATGGCCGACGATGCAGCCATCGCCGATAATGACGTCCCCTCGGATATAAGCGCCGTGGCGGATCTGGCAGTCGTTACCGATTATCGCTGGCCCCTGGATGTATGCGCCGGGTTCGATGACTGTGCCATCGCCGATCACGACGATATTTCGGTCGTCGATATGTGCGCCGGGGCGGACTTCGCCAAAGATCGTGGTGTCGCCGTCGAGTTCGGTGATATACTCAAGGACAAACGCGCCTATCCTGTGAATCGACTGCCAAACGAACTCGCAGCCATCAAAAACTCCGCGATATTCGTATTCATTCAGATCAAACAGATCATCGGGTCTAAGCAATTCCGTTTCTCCATGGTCTATATTGTATGAATCAATTATATGGCTCGCCCGACTACGGTGTCAACAAGGCTGGTTTTGGGCGTCGTTTTTCCTACGCTGCTTCGGCCCAGCAAAATGAGTTCTCGTCTGCCTGCCTGAGCAGGTGTTCGAACTCATCTGCCGGGACGGGGCGGCTGACGAAGTAGCCCTGCATTTCGTCGCAGTTCAGCTCCCGCAGGAACTCGAGCTGCTGGAGGGTTTCCACGCCTTCAGCGATTACGCGCAGTTTTAAGCTGTGGGCCATCGCGACCACCGCGCCCGCGATTGCGGCGTCATCGGGGTCGGTCGTCACGTGTTTGACGAACGACTGGTCGATCTTCACTGCGTCCACGGGGAACTGCTTCAAGTAACTAAGCGAGGAGTACCCCGTGCCGAAGTCGTCGATCGATATTTGCACGCCCATATCCTTGATCTTGCCAAGCACCGTGATAGTCCGCTTGGGGTCCTGCATAAGTGTGCTTTCGGTTAGCTCAAGGTCGAGATAGATCGGGTTTAGCCCTGTGTCCCGAAGGGCTCTTGTGACAGTCGCCCGCAGCCCTCGCTGTTCCACCTGTTTGACTGAGATGTTGACGGCGATCGAAATGGGGTCATACCCCGCGTCCTGCCAGGCCTTGTTCTGTTTGCACGACTCGCGCAGCACCCACTCGCTCAATGGCACGATAAGCCCCGTCTCCTCGCAGAGCGGAATAAACTGGACCGGCGCGACAAGCCCGAACTCAGGGTGACGCCAGCGCACGAGCGCCTCGGCTCCAAGGATCTGTCCCGTCTTCAGGTCGACCCTCGGCTGGTAGTAGACGACGAACTCTTCGCGCTCAAGCGCCTTCCTCAGGCTGTTCTCCATCGTCATCCGCTCCATTGCGGCGGTGTTCAGCTCATTGGTGTAGATGTGGTAGCAGTTGCGACCTTCCTCCTTGGCCTGATACATCGCCGTGTCGGCGTTTCTAACGAGAGTCTCAACGTCGACCCCGTCATTGGGGTAGACGCTTATGCCGACGCTTGTTGTGACAAACAGCTCTCGCCCGTCAAGCAGGAACGGCTTTGTGAGCGAGTCTAGCACCTTCTTTGCCACGCGGGTTGCGTCCTGCGGAGAGTCGATGTCGCCGAGGATGATCGTAAACTCGTCGCCACCCATCCGGGCGATCGTGTCGGCCCGCCTTAGAGTCAGTGAAAGCCTGTGCGCGACCTGCTTTAGAAGGCTGTCGCCGACGTTGTGCCCGAGGGTGTCGTTGATATACTTGAACCGGTCGAGGTCAAGGAACATCACTGCGGCGAGCTTGTTTCGGCGCTGCGCGACCGCGATGCTCTGGGTCAGCCGGTCGCTGAAGAGGAGCCTGTTCGGGAGCCCCGTCAGGTGATCGTGGTGCGCGAGATGGTCGAGCTTGCGCTCGTAGACCTTTTTCTCCGTGATGTTGCGTTTGATCGCGACGAAGTGCTCTATCGCTCCGGTGTCGTTTTTGATTGGGGTGATAGACATGTCCTCGACGTAGATGCTGCCGTCTTTGCGTTTGTTGACCATCTCACCCTGCCAGGTATATCCCGCAAGGATCGTCTGCCAGAGCTCAGAGTAGAAAGGTTCTTCCTGCTTGCCGGATTTCAGGAGGCTCAGCTTTTGTCCGAGCACATCGCGCATTTCGTAGCCGGTTTCTTGCTCGAACGCGGCGTTCACGAACTCGATTCCGCCCTGCACGTTGGTAATGACTATAAGGTCACTTGCCGCGTTTACGGCTGATGTCTGAAGACGCAGGTGCGACTCGGTCTGCTTGCGTCGGGTGATGTCCCGGGCGACGCCCATGATCCCCATCGTTTTGCCGTCTGATCCGCGAAGGAACGAAAGCTCGTTTTCGGTCCAGACGGTGTCGCTGTCTTTACGAACAAACTCAAGCTCTATCGAACGCGGATCAGGCGGCCTATCTGTCTCGCACTCCGCCTGCCTTGCCGAGGCTATCGCCCGGACCATCGCGGTGTAGCTTGCCTGGGTCATCATGTTGCGGGCGTTCATCCCGGTCATATCGCCGGGCACATAGCCGGTGAGGGCTGCGACCGACGGGCTGACAAACGTTGTTTTCAGGCCAAGATCAGTGGTCCAGATGACGTCTCGGACATTTTCTGCAAGGAGTCGGTATCTGCGCTCACCTTCGACAAGTGCCTCTTCGGCGCGTTTCTGATCTGTGATATCTACAATAAACCCTTCAAGGACGATGTGTGAGTCCGACCTGCGGATTATCGCGCGTCCCTGTTCCCATACCCACTTTTCGACGCCTTCGGAGGTGACTATCCTGTAGTTGAGACGGAATCCTTTGTCGTTGTCTATCGCCTCTTGAACAGTCCGCCAGACGTTGTCGCGGTCCTCGGGATGGATCAGCTCTCCGTAGCGCACACTTCTGGTACCGACGAGTTCCTGGGGTCTGTAGCCGGTTAGCTCAACGCTGCCGTCGCTTACAAACTCCATAGTCCACCCTTCATCGTTGGAGCAGCGATAGGCCATGCCCGGCAGGTTTCCAAGCAGGGTGAAAAGCGCCCTTCGGCTTTCCTCAAGGGCCTGCTCGGCCTTCTTCTGTTCCGCTACATCGGTCAGGATGCCGACAAACCGTCTTGTCACACCGTCCGTGTCCTGGATTGGGTTTAGCACGACGTTCATGCACGTTGCACGACCGTTGGGTGGCGCGCATTCGCCTTCAAAGGAGCATCTGTCGCCGCGAAGCACGCGGGTAATCGTCCGCTCGACCATCGCACGCATCGGTTCGGGCCATATCTCGTGAAACCTTGTTCCCAGCAGGTCGGTGCTTGTCCAGCCCGTGCATGAAGCGCCCATCTGGTTGATAGACAGGAATTTCCCTTCGCCGTCAAAGAGCGATACCCAGTTTGGTGAGCCCTCCACAAGACCTCTGTAGTGCAGCTCGGACTGGGAGATTTTGGCGCTGGCTTCTGTGGTTGTCTGCAGGATATAGGCGAACGTTATAGTTATTATGCAGAGCAGCAGCACAAACGCGATGCACAGAAGCCTTTGTTTGGCGATCATCTGCGCCCAGTTGTGGGCGTCGGTGTCCATGCCGAGCACTCCGGAGACTTTGCCTGTATGTGTATCGACGATAGACACCAGCCCGGATACCCAGTTTCCCCACTGGTCAGCGGCTGGTCCTTCCACAATGGCCCCTGGGTGCGCAATCACACCTTTCATATCGGTGGAAGCCTCATTATAGGGCTCTCCGGGAGGCGAGTAGTCGCTAGACGAAGTCGGCTCTGAGTCGACCAGAAAGACCACACCGCCTTTGCGCTCGCCCATAAGATAGACAAACCTGCAGTCGGAGTTGCATGCCTTTACGGATCTCAATTGCTGCCTGAGTTCCGCAAAGGCGCGCTTTCGGGTGTCTGAGGGACTTCCATCAAGCGACTTCACTTTGTGCCAGTCGATGGCTGCTGCGGTCGTCCTTGCGCGGGTCAGAAGTGACCTTCTGATATCGTTGTCCACCTTGGTTCCTGCCACATTCGCGACAATCCAGCCACAGCAAACGATGAGCGTGATCACTGCAAGTGTGCGGCACATTATTCGGTGGCGGGCGCTCCAAATTAGCCTGAGTGGGTCCGATTTCTCCGTCAGTTCCTGGGTGTAGATCATCAGGGATAAGGCGGACCACATAACAAGTGCAGTCGCGACTACCTCAATGGATACGTTAGCGACACTGACCAGACCTACGGGAATCTTGTGTGCGAGCATGATGCGCGGGGCAATGTCTTTGAGCACGCTGGATACTGCGATCAGCACTGATGCGGTCGCATAGTTATTAAGCGCCCGACCAGCCAGAGTTGCTTGTTTTCGCGCTTCTACCAGCACTACGACAACCGACCACAGCCCACCCACAGCCCCCAGAACGGTATTTAGCGATGTGACCAGACCATGCTGGCCCATCAACCCGCCAGAGCCCGCCGCTATCAGCAGTGGAATGTAGACCCACCGACCGATGGATCTGTCGGTTATGCGAGAGGTTCCGACGCGGGCAAACTCTATCAGGCAGAGGCACGCTGCAATGAGCAGAATGGGCCTTACCACAGACATCGCTGAGTCATTGGCGAACGACTGCGACACCACGTCCATCCAGCTGTTTCCGGCATGGAGAACTGCGAGGTACCCCATCCATTCCCAGGGGAGGCGCGACCTTGTAGTGCGGCGGGCGGTGAAACACACCGTCGCCACTAATACGTAGACGAGCCCGCAGATGAAGTGAATATAATCTGTTTGGTTAATTATAAAGTCAGTCATAGACCTGGCTAACGTGGTATCAGAACCGCGTCGACGCGGTTGTCCGTAGAATCGAACAGTGAATTATACTTGCTTTCAGTATTGATTTTCCACATTTCCAGCTCAGATTGCGCAGAAAGTTGATATGGCCAACCTTAAATGGTCGATTTGTTGTGAGAGGAAACGACTTATGGTAATATACACCCGCCACGGGCTTGCTTCTGTGGCGTCTGCACATTGGAGGAATTGTCAGTGAAACGACTCTTCGCAGTTCTTGCTATACTCGTCTTCGCGGCTCCCGTCTTCGCCCAGGAGACTGAGTCCGCAGTGCTTAGCATTCCCATCCCGTCCGGTGGCAAGGTCACGACCGAGATGAGCCTTGGCCGCGAGCAGATCGAGGCCCAGCTTGGGATGATGCTTTCCCTTCAGACCGGCAAACAGATCGATCTCGACCCTACCCAGCTTCATGCAGCGCTTGGAAACCTTGAGACGGTGGACTTCGCCGAGATCAAGCTGTCGACCAAATATGCCGCCGCCGACATGCTTTCCTATTTTGAGAAGCAGGTTCCCGGCAGGCGGGTGCTCTGGAACACCCAGGGCAAACCCGGGAGCGGCATGGTGCTCATTGCGACTTCGGGGGGTGGCTACTTCGGCGCGCAGATCAAGCCGACGATCTCCAAGCAGGGCAGGCTCGTCGCAGGGACAATCAAGGCCGTATGCACCAAGGGGTTTTTCGACCCGGCGAACGCGGTCCGTATTGTGTTTCCCATTATGGAGCAGCTTGGCGTGACCCCGAAGGCCCCGAAAATCGGTAAATAGGCCCACAATCAAGGAGGATTGACGATAATGAAAAAAATGTTTCTTGCCGCATTTGCGGCAATGGTTCTTCCGGTCCTGGTATGTGCCCAGCAGCCGCAGGTCGTCGCTCAGCCAGAGATCCCCGTGGCTCCGGGGACGACCTTGCTAACAGAGATCAACATAACCGACAACGACATCCTCGGCATGATCAAGCAGGCTGTTCCCGCGTTCGTGCAGACGGCGCAGGTGAGCGGCGGCGAGCTCGGCGAGTTTCTGAAAAACGCTGATCTGAACACCCTCGTTGATGCGTTTCAGGACGTAGAGGTGGTGCGGGCGATGCAGTTCCGCCTTGCCGCGACGACGACTCCAGCAAGCGTGATGAGTTTCTACGCAGGCAAACTTACCGCTGAGGATGGTTGGAGCAGAGTGCTTTACGACGCCTCGGTAGTAGGCAAAGGGACCGTGTCGGTCTACGCGCGCGACTCCCAGGACTTTTTCGTCGTCGGCACGGACCCGGTCAAAAAGTCCGTCTATGCAGTGCGCACCGTAGGGTTCGTAAACGTGCCGAAGCTTGCCGCGTGGGCAGGAAACTCGATGAAGTATTTCACGGCTCTTGAGGCCAAGAAGAAACCTGTCGCCAAGCCTGTTGCAAAGAAGCCCGCTGCCAAACCGGCCCCGGCAAAGAAGAAATAGAGAAACCCCGTTCGCGCCGCGTCACCCGACTCGGCGCGAACGCTTCTTCCCGAAAGCTACGTGAGCTCTTCGGCGACAAAGTCGTGCACCGCCGCCCGCATCTTGCCCCAATCGCTCCATCCCTCCGGCATGTTCCGAAGCTTCTCTGCCGTATCCCGAATCCCCGCGACCGATACCTCGATAAACTCCGTTATCTGCTCTGAGGTGTCCTCCGGGACCGGAGGCGCGTCACTTCGTTTGGCAAGATACACGTGCGAGGTGAAATCAAGCGACTCGTCCCCTGAGATCAGCCTTTGCACCACGACTCCGAGCTTGCGATCGAGCTCTGCGTCGTGCCCGAGCTCCTCGCGGTACTCCCTGAAAAACGACTCGTCCGGGTTTTCCTCGAAGTGGAGCCTACCCGTGGGCAGCCTGAACGTGTCCGGCGGATAGAACGCCTTGGTGTGGAGCAGCACTGTGCCGCCTGTCCGAGGGGCGACCATCACCACCTCCGCCGCTGAGCGTTTCTTCACGATATTGCGGCGCATGTCTATGATAAACTCCGGGCTAACCTCAATCTCAACCGTCGGCAATTCTCTTTCCTCCGTAAGTAATCCGCCACAGTGTAGTTCCCTCGCGCGCCATGTGTCAAGCGCGGTTCGCTCACTCGCTCACATATCTTCGACAGTTTCCGCTTGAGGTTGTATAATAGAGGCTGCCGCATGAGGCGGCGACAAATTCGCAAGGTGGTGGACAGCAAGTGAAACTGCTATCGGTCGTGATACCGGTCTATAACGAGGTGGAGAGCGTTCCGCATCTGCACCGAACGCTCGGGGAGGCGCTTTCCGCGCTTGAGTGCGCCTGGGAGGTCGTCTATGTGGACGACGGGAGCAGCGACGGAAGTGTCGCGGTGCTCGAACAGCTCGCTCGCGACGACTCCGAGCATGTGGTCGTAGTCCAGTTCCGACGAAACCACGGTCAGACCGCCGCTATGATGGCCGGGATGGACCACGCTTCAGGCGACGTGATCGCACTGATGGACGCCGACCTCCAAAACGACCCCGCCGATATCCCGATGATGCTCGCGCGGCTCGACGAGGGCTACGACGCCGTCTGCGGGTGGCGCGCAAACCGACAGGACAAGCTCCTCAGCCGAAAACTCCCGAGCGTGATCGCAAACCGGCTGATCCGCAAGGTGACCGGCGTCAACCTCCACGATTACGGCTGCACCCTGAAGGTGATCAAGCGCGAGATCGTGAAGAGCTTCAGGCTTTACGGCGAGATGCACAGATTTATCCCCGCCTACATCGCGATGTCCGGCGGCAAGATCCTTGAGACCCCGGTGACCCATCACGCGAGGCGCTTCGGCACATCGAAATACGGCCTCGGGCGCACCTTCAAGGTCATTCTCGACCTTTGCACGGTGAACATGTTCGTCCGCTACAGCACCAAGCCGATATACCTGTTCGGCAAGGTCGGTGCTTGGGCGATGGCGGCTGGGCTGCTCCCGATAGCCTACCTGCTCGCCGCCAACCTCGGTTTCGGAGCGCACGAGCCTGTTGTGCCGCTTCTCACATCGTCGGCGGTGCTTTTCGCGATCGGCGCGCAGAGCGTGATGCTCGGGCTTGTCGCCGAGGTCTTGATGCGCACTTACCACGAGTCGCAGTCGATGCCCATTTACCACCTGAAAAAGGTCATTGGGAGAAAGGATTCCGGAGATGCCCTCGGTGTTTCGCAAGGTCTCGAAGACCTCGGCTCTGCGTCTGACAGGTAGCGTCGGCTCGTTCGGCCTGCTCCTATTTCTGCTTCAAAAACAGGGTTGGGGTGAGATCATCCGAGCGTTTCGGAGCATCCCCATCTGGTGCATTCTGGCCTGCTGCGCGCTGATGATGGTCTCGCGCCTCGCGACCGGAGTCCGCTGGTATGTGCTGCTGCGCGGGCTTGGGGTTGAGATGCCGTTTCGCCGCAGCATGGAGATCACCTTCGCCGGGCTATTTGCTTCGAACTTCTTGCCGAGCACCGTCGGAGGCGACGCCGCCAGGCTCGCCGCGCTTATGCAGCTTGGTTACAGCGGTTCAAAGAGCGCCGCATCGGTGGTGCTGGACCGGCTCGTTGGGCTGCTTGGAATGGTCGTCGCCATCCCGTTCGGCCTGCCCGCGTTTACGCATGTACTGCGCTTCCACATGCCGTTTCACAAGAGCTCGATGCTGGCCTGCCCCCAGGTAGCGGCGATCTCCGGCGGCGGAATTGCAGGCAAAGTGAAGGGGATACTCGGACGGATGCTGCGCGCGCTTCTGCAGGGCGCGACCCGTCCCTACCATCTCTTTGGCGCGATAGTCTGCACCTGGGTCCATATGCTCGCCACGTTCGGCTTTTTCGCGCTGCTCTTCGTCGTGATGGGCGAGCCTGTCCCGTTTGCCACAATCGCCGGGCTTTGGACGATAGTCTACTTCGTGACCCTGGTGCCGATCTCAATCAACGGCCTGGGCGTGCAGGAGCTCTCCGTGGTCTATGTATTCTCTCACATGGGAGTCTCAACCGCCACCGCCACCGCTGCGGCGTTGCTCTACAGAACGATCATGATGCTAGCGAGCACCCCCGGCGCGGCGTTCGTCCCTTCGATCATGGCGGGGAAATCTGCGCCGGTTCCTGAGTTTGAAGATGTAAGCGACGAGGATGCTGACGCCTGCAAAGTATAGTTTGATCTGATCGTGCCTTGATCGTGCCGTGTCTCCAGACGCGGCACGCACATTTGAGGGGTCTCCAGACCCCGATCCATGCGCTATGGGGTCAGGAGACCCTGGGAATATCCGCGCCGGTTCTCCAGAACCGGCGCGATCAGGTGTGCCGCTACTTGCTCACACCAACAACCACAATCTTCCCAAACCTGCGAAGCTCGGCGACTCGCCCTAAGCTCTTCAGTCCCTCGGCCCCATGATCGTCGGTAACAACAGCCAGCTTGCCCGTCTTTTGAAGCATAGCACGCAGCTTGCCAAGCGTTTTCGGGTCGCTCTGCCGCGCTGACTCCACCCGCCGCTCTGCGTAATAGTAGAGGCTCTCCGAGTTCTTCTTGGTGTTGCTGACGACGGTCACACCTTTGGGGAGCGTCCGCAAATACTCGCCGACCCTGACCGATGGCATATATGCGCTTCTGACCCAGATCGGGAGCACCCCAAGGACGAACACCGCCATAAAGAGCGACCAGACCGAGATCGTCCATGCGACGCTTTGCTTTCGCATCGACCCAAGTACGATCGCCCCGACTGCCACTGCAAGCGCGAGCACAATGCCCGAGATCAGAACGATTGTGGTAATGGGCTGCGGAAATGGCATCGCGGGGAGCTTCACCGTCGCGTCGCCGCGCTGGAGCACCTTGAGGAGCAGAAACCCGTAGCCCAGGCCAACAATCGAGATGATAGCCGTCTCTCCCCACCGCGCCCGATTGTTCTCGATCGAAAACCGCCCGAGCAGGTTGATCGCAAAGAGAACCCCGCACGCGCCGATGATACTCATCACATACTGGGGAAGCTGGGTCTTGGAGATCGAGAATATTCCGACCACGACCACAAGCCAGACGATGGCAAAGCGCCGCATCCGGGCAAGCGTGTCGGTTTTTGCGTCAGTTGCGCCGCCAAACGGCCTTGCAAGCTCGTTCAGCACGTAGGCGCTCACCGGGAACATAAGCAGAATCGACATCAGCGGTGTGATAAACACCCGAAGCGGGTTGTTCGACCCGTGCCCCTCCATCGTAGAAGAATACCGGGCGACGTTCTCTCTCAGAAAAAACCACCTGAGGAACGCCGGGCCGTCGACGACATAGGTCGCCACATACCAGGGCGCTGCGACAAGCACAAAGAGCCCGATCGTCGACGCCCAAGGCACGCTCTTTGCCGCGTTCATTAGATTTCGTCGACTAGCGTGATAAAGAAACCACACCGCCCCCGGAATCACGAGCCCCTGCGGCCCCTTGGTGAGAAACGCAAGGCCCGCTGAGATTCCCGCGAGCATATACCATCGCCTGATCGACTTTCTGTCGGTCGCGAGGTCAGCGTTCAAGATCGATAGAAGCGCACCTGTGATAAAGAGCGTCAGCACGTGATCAGTCACCGCCGCCCGCGCGTACACCGCAACAAGCGGACAGACCACAAGCGCGAGCGACGCCAAAAACGCCGCCCCCCCAGCCCGTTTTTTCGACTCAGCCTCCCCGGCGAGCTTTCCAAGGAGGAACCCGTACATCATAAGCACGAGAGCCGTAGCCGACACAGCTGATGGCAGCCGTGCGGCCACTTCGTTGTTGCCAAACGTCTTCATCGCCGCCGCCTGCACCCAGTAGAAGCCGATCGGTTTACGGTAGCGCGGCTCGTAGTTGCAGTATGGGATGACCCAGTTGCCCGACTCGATCATCTCGCGGCTAGACTCGGTAAAACGAGTCTCGTCGATCTCCGTCAGCGGCACCCGCACAAACCAAGCAAAGAAAAAGACCGCGCAAGCCGCGATCAAAATAGCCCATCTGGTTTTTGGGGAAAGTCCCCCGAGTCGTTCAAGCAACTGTGTTTACCTCTACATTATAGGTGGCAGGCCGATCAGGCTCCGCGCGAATTTCTGAAGAACTCGGAAATGTGGCTCTTTTCGACCAGCCCTTGCGCCCGTTTCCAAACCAATTCCTTCAGCGCTTCCTTGTCCGCTCTTATTCGTGCGTCGTTCAAAATTAGAAAAGCCAGTGCCGCAGCAACACCCGTCCGCTTGTTGCCGTCGACAAACGGATGATTCTGCACGATGTGAAACAAATAGGCTGCAGCCATCTCAAACACGTCGGTGTGCAGGTATTCGCCGCCAAATGTCGCTCTTGGCGCCGCAATAGCTGAAAGCAACAACCCGGTATCGCGAACGCCGAGCGAACCTCCGTGCAGGTTGATCTCGTCGGTGTGGATTTCAAGAATTTCGTCGAGTTCGAGGAATATCGGTTCCATTCTATTTAGCCAAGTCTCGAAGCACGTCGAAGTACTCGCGGTTAACCTCGTCAAGAGCCGAACGGAACTTCTTCCGTCGCTCATCATCCTGCACCGGGGATATGATAAGCGCGCGCCCGTCGGTGGATATTTCAAGCGGCGTATCCGTGTCGATATTCAAAAGGTCCAGTATCGCCTTGTCGATGACAAGTGCCGCGCTATTGCCGTGTTTGGTCAGTTTTTTGATCATGGTAGCACCTGCGTTCTCACTTAGTGGTTACAGTGTATCACCATCATTATTCCCCGTCAATATCCGAGTGTAACTAACTCTGACGAAGGCGCGTCGGTGATCGTGTGCGATATTCATCGCGCACGCAAAGAACAACAAGGGAGTTTACTCCCGCTCAGTCGGCAGAAGCCCACTCCCCGGACTAAAGTCCTCATACTTCTTTGCGCTCAGGAGCAATCTCGTAAATGATCTCGGCCATTGCGAGTCTAACTGACTCTAACCGCCGCCAGCGACAATAACTCTTACGTCGAGCTTCACGCCAAACGTCTGCTCAAAGAGCCGTTTCTTGCGCTCAAGCGCCCACATCTCAAGCTCGCATGCGCCCCTGGCGAAGATTTCGAGGATTATCCGGCCGTCGCGGTGGTCTCGCACGGCCACATCGTTTACGAGGTCGAGCTGGCTTATGTCGAGCGAATCGGCGACCTGCAGAACGCTTGTCAGCACTTCAACCAGCCTGAGCGCCGAGGCGTCGAGCTTCTTGCCGCGCACCTGTTTGGGGGTCAGCTTTCTGTGGCATAGCGCAGTCGTCGCGATGATCTCGATCTCTTCGTCGTCGAAACCGAGCAAATCCCAGTTTCTCAGAAGATAGTAGCTGTGCTTGTTGTGGTTGGTGTGCGATACGAACGAGCCGATGTCGTGGGTTATGCAGGCGTGCCTGAGCAGGTCCTCTTCGACGTCACCGTAGGCGTGCAGGCCCATATCTCTTAGCTGCCTGAAGAGCGAGACGGCGAGGTCGCGCACCCGGACGGCGTGGCCCTCCTCGAAGTGGCAAGTGCGGGCAAGCTGCATGATGCTCCGCTCGCGCGCCGATATCTGCAAGAACTCCTCGCGGACGTGTTCTTCTTCAAATAGGTAATCGACCACGATCCCCTCGCGAAGCGCGCGGCCGCTCACGGTGATGCTCGGTGCGCCGACGCTCGTCAGGATCGAGTCGAGCACAGCCGCGCCGCTGATGATGATATCGGCGCGCTCGGGGTTGATCCCTGGAACGTTCCTCCGCTCCTCAACCGAAAGCCCACAGAGTATCTGAATCGTCTCCGCGAGGTCATCATACTTCAAGTTGAAGTTGCGCATGCTCGAAACGCTTGCGCCTTTGCGTTTGGCGGTGATTTCGGCGAGGTTCATAATCGTGCCGGAGCTGCCGTAGGCCTGGTCAAAGCCGATCTCGTTGACTTTGCGCACGGCGAGGTTCGAGACCCCCCTGGAGTAGTCGAGCATCTGGCGGTATTTCCTCTTGCTCACGGGCCCGGTTTCTCCCGCGAGGAAGATGTTTGCGAGGCGGATCGCGCCGAGCTTCAGGCTGTCGAGGAACTGGTAGTCGCGGTGGTCGC
Organism: Armatimonadota bacterium; assembly: GCA_038207085.1. Lineage (GTDB taxonomy): Bacteria > Armatimonadota > UBA5829 > UBA5829 > DTLH01 > JBBRAE01. Next base: position 29,755 of record JBBRAE010000012.1, on the reverse strand, counting down.
CGATGATCAGCTCGGTCGTGCCGCCGCCGATGTCGATGAACATCCCCCGCGAGCTTCCGATGTCGACCCCCGAAACCACTCCGAGGTAGATAAGCCGCGCCTCTTCAACTCCTGAGACGACCCGAACGTCCACTCCGCACTCGGAGAGCGCACGCTCCTCGAACTCGCCTCGGTTCTGGGCCTCCCGGACGGCTGAAGTGGCGACGGCGATGATCTTCTCGGCCCCCCAGCGTCGGGCGATGTCGGCGAACTTGCGCACGACCAGAAGCCCCCGCTCCATAGCGGGACGGGTGAGCTTGTTGTGGGTAAACTCGCCCTCACCGAGCCGAACGACCTCCTTGTAGGTCGAGAGCACGCTGCAATCGTGGCCCTCCTCGATCCGAACTACGAGCATCCGAATAGAGTTTGTGCCGATATCCATTGCCCCGATGGTTCTCATAGCATCCTGCCGATCTACTGAGTTTCAACTGACGTTGTGCCCATCCCAAACGTAGGGGCGGACCAATGTGTTCGCCCTGTCCCGTCAACCGCCATTGCTTGAGAGAAACTCGACTTTAAGCCCAAAGACTTCCCAAAACAGGTCCGACTTCTCTCGTGCCGTCTCAAACTCAGGGCTTGCGTCGGCGCTCGTTTCAACACCGATTATAGCAGTGTTTCCCGATACCGAACAGGTCGAAACTGAGACCAGGTTCTGGTGGGTGCGGTCGAGTCCGTCGGCGACCCGGATCAGGGCTGCGAGCTTTTGCACGAGCTTGCGATCGGTGGAGGAAAGCCGAACGAAATCGGCGTGCGAGAGCTTGGGAAGCGTCTTTCTGTGGTAGCGGGCGACGTTTGCGATGATCCCAAGGTCCCGGTTCGATGCCCCGTCGATCCCGTGTTCAAGTATAAGCTCAAGTGAGCGTTTGTGGTGTTTCTTCTGCCCGCCAACCCAGCCGATGTCGTGCAGAAGCGCCGCGGAGACCAATAGCTCGCGCTCGCGTTTCCCCAGGCGATGCAGCTCACGGCAGGCGTCGAACATCTCCCCCGAAATCTTCGCGACCTGCTTTGCGTGGTCGAAGTCGTGGTCAAAACCTGCGGCGAATGCCTCAATAGATGCTCGTTTAACCGGCATGGCTACCCAACAATTCGTAAAGCACCGCGTGCCTGAGCCCGCGCGTCGAGACGACGATACTCTCAGCTCCAAGCAACGCAAGCAGGCGCTCGAGAATCACAGTGCCGCCGAGGATGATATCCGCGCGCTCCGGTTCAAGGCCGATGAGCTTCTTTCGCTCTTCGGGGGAAAGCGCGCAGAGCATGTGCATCAACTGGCGGATGTCGCGGTAGCTCATCGGGACGGTGTGGACCTCTTCTGTGTGATCGACGGACACTTCCATCATCATCCGTGCGAGGTTGACGACGCTTCCTCCAACCCCAACGACGCGGCCGACGCTCATCCCAATGCAAAGTTCAGCAATCATCTCCTCGGCAAACGCGGCGGCCTCGTCGAGCTGAGAGATAGGGCCTTTTTCGGGCTTGAGAAACCGCTCCGTCAGCCGCACCGCGCCGATCTTCAGGCTCTCGCGAAGCGTAGTCTTGCCGCCCCTGCCGAATATCATCTCAGTCGAACCCCCGCCGATATCGACCACGAGCTGATCTCCGTCGTAGTGTCTGAGCTTTGGATCGAGAGTGACGGACTGGTAAGCCAATCGGGCCTCGTCCTGCTCGCTGATCGGTTCTAGTTCGACCCCAAGCTCACTTTTGACCCGGGCGACAAACTCATCACGGTTCTCGGCGTCGCGGATCGCGCTTGTGCCGACGAGCCTCACGGCTTCGACGTCCATCTCACGTGCGGTGGCGAGCTGTACCCGGAGCGCCTCGATCGCCCGCTCCTGCCCCTCGGGCTGAAGTCTCTTGGTCGCATCCGACCCCGCCCCAAGGCGTACGTTTACGCTTGAGTCATGCAAAATGGTGATCGCCCCATCGGGCTCGATCTTCCCGACCGCGATCTTGACCGAGTTTGTGCCCACGTCAATGCCCGCAGCTATCCTGACCATCAGGACTGGCTCCCGTCCGCGTCGAGCTTCTTTCGGATAGCACGAACCTCTTCTGCAAGCTTTTCAGCCTTTTTGTCCGAGATTGCGCCATCCTGCGGCAGGCTTTCGAGCACTTGCCGAAGCTTCGCCAGCCGCTTGTCGACCTTTGCATCGCCTTCGGGGAGCCCCACAAGTGTCACGTCGAGCAGTTCCACCTGCTTTGCGAGCTTGGAAAACCCAGATGTCGCCACCAGAAGCGTTGACGCAGCCTGTTCGACCGCCGTGCGCGCAAGTTCAACTTCGGTAGGAGGCTTGGGCATAATAATTGTCTCCTTCTTTTTCGGCACGCGCTGCTTTGGCGCTTCGACTGCCGGTCTTTCAGGCGTTTCTTTCGCCTGATTAGCTTTCTTTACCTTGGCTGGCTTGGTAGATACAAGCTTCACGAGACCTTTATCAAACCCCGACTTCTCAAGTCCGCACCAGTGCGCGAGCGCTTCGGCGTAGGTCTCCTGTCGCTTCTTCGTGCGCTCGTCAATGACCGCGTCTACCGCCGCGAGGCGCTCGGGAGCAAGGCCCGGCTCTTCGCGGTAGCCATTTAGTTTGTCGACCCAGACATCGCAGTCGTGGACGGTCCCAAGCTGCTCCTGCAGGAGCTTAACATCGGAGATCTTGTCGCTCATATCTTTGCCGAACGCCGGGACGAAAAGCTCCATACTGTAGCGAAGCCGCTTTGCGGCGATGCGCATCAGGTGAAGCTCCGCGACGTTTTTGGGGTCATGTATCGCTTTGCCGAGCGACTTTAGCTTTGACATCCTGAGGCGGATAAGCGGCTCGGCGTGGGCCGCAAACGAGCTCGCGTAGCCGTCTTCGCTTACCAACTGCGCCCCCGACAGAAGCGAAGAGATAATCCCCGGCATGTCGGACTCTTCGAGCCTCTCAAGCTCATCGAGCAGGCGCAGCCTCGCCCCGTCGCGGATGCGTTCCTCGCGCTCAACCAGCCAGACGATAATCTGGTCTGGGTTGGCCTGGGCGTAGCCCTGTAAAAACTCAATAAAGACGTCCTGATCGCGCGCCTCTCCAAGCGCCCGCGTTACGGAGCCGACCTCATCTGCCACCGGCTTAAGCGCCTCCGGCGCAAAAGCCTCGCAAAACCCCCGAAGCGCCGCCCGAAGCCGCCTTGATGCGACTCGCATGTCATGAAGCGCCTCTATGTCGGCGCCACTACGCGTGCCGGGCAGGTTCGCCATCATCTGCTTTGTGAGCCCAGAGATGGTCGTCTGTGCAGCGACGCCAAGCGGTGTCGTTCCTGTTATCTCAATCGGCGAATCAGTCAATTGTTATACCTCCAACTCTGCGCCGAGTTCCTTTGGCAGGATCGGCGTGATGGTGTTTTGCAGGTCCGTAAAAATCTCCTGCGGCTCGCGTGAGGCGTCGATGGTGACGAAGTTATAGCCCTCGGCCATCCGGTCGAGCTGTTCGATCACCCTCGCCTGATACGCAAGGAAGCTGTCGTACAGGTTATCTCCAAGCGCAAGGTCCATCCCGGCTTCCCAGTAGTTGAACCCCTTGCCATAAAGCGCGCGCGGGACTATGTCTTCGGCTTCGGCTCTCAGGTAAAGCGTCAAATCCGGCACAAGCGCGATTCCGTAGACCCCTTCGAGCCACTCCCGGTCTGCGCCTCGAACGATGTCGCGCGCGCAGACGGAGTAGAAATACCTGTCCGAAAGCACGTAATACCCTGCCCGAAGCGCGGGAATTATCTGGTTTTCGAGCCTGTCAGCAAAGTCGGTCGCGTAGAACAGGCTCATGGTCTTCCTGCCGAGCGTATGCCCGCTTTTTGCCTGGTCGAGCCCCTGCTGGGTGAGCTCCGAGCGGCTGAGCCCGGTGTATGAGACCGCGTGCCCCCGGCTTTCAAGCCAGTCGCGCACAAGTGCAAGCTGGGTGGATCTCCCCACCGAGTCCGGCCCCTCAAGCACAATAAGTCGCCCCGAAAGCGACTCAAGGTCGACGTCTGGAATGCCTTCGCCATAAAACTTGAAACGCGCCATCTTATTCCTTCCTTCCCGGGCCGTATATGTCATCATGGTTTTTCAGATGACCCGCCACTATCCGGCGCATCTGGGCCTGCTGCTCTTCAATCGAGCGCGTGCCGTCGATCACCGTCAGGCCAAACTCGTCGACCATCGAGTCATACTGGTTCATGATCCGTTCCTGGAAGATCTTGAAGCTCTCGTTGATGTCTCGGGAAAGTCCGAGGTCCATCCCCGCTTCGTAATATTTGAGCATGGCGCGGCCTGTGAGAATTCGGTCGAGCGATACTTCAAGTGGCACCCTGAAATAGAACGCAAGGTCGGGTTTGACGCTGAACTCATAAAGGTTGCGCACCCACTTGGGGGAGACCCCTCGTGCGACATCGCGGGCAAACGCGGTGTACACATACCGGTCGGCGAGCACGATCGCGCCGGCCTTGAGCGCCGGAATGATCTGATGCTCGGTGCGGTCGGCGAAGTCGGTGCTATGTATCAGGCTGAAGGTGGTCGGTGTAAGCGCCTTACGTTTCTTGCCGAGTTTGGTCGTGCCTTTGACGAGCTCAGACGAGTTCCATTCGCTGAAAAACACCCTGTAACCCTCACTTACGAGCCACCGGTGCAGCAGGTGGATCTGCGTGCTCTTGCCCGATCCGTCGATACCTTCGACAACAATAAGGACGCCTGACCCGTGGTCACGCTGCTCCTGTTCGAGATTCATAGATCAAAACTCCTGGTCTGGGCGGGATATGTACGCACAAAAACGCCGCGCCAAGCATATTCTTGCCGCAGCTCCTGACGTGCTCCATTATAACATGTTAATACCCCATCATAAAGCGCGCGAAGCATATAACCTTATATTTCAATGCAAAGCTAGTTGGGTATAGTGTGGATACAGTTCAATTCAATCTGGACAAGTGAGGTCGAGAAGCGAACACGAGAGCCCGTGACGTGTTTCCGGAGGGCACAATACAGAATCGACGGCGCTATCTGCGCCGTCTCTTAAAGGTCTATCGCGGCGCTAGCGCCGCTGTCGACCCCGGTGGCGCATGCGCCACTGTGACAGCAGCCAAAGGCTGCGAAAGGGCTGGCGCTATGCGCCACCGAGCTTACAATCTTGGTCATTCTCGGACTGTGAAAATAATCTGCGCAAGTGACTATTTTTTGCCCCGTTAGGCTGTTAATTTATGTCATTTGGGGAAAACTGTAGTCAGGTAGCGACTTAACAGCGCCGTGCAGGTGACGGCAAAATTCCTTCAGGAGGAAAATGAGATGAAGAAATTAGGTACGTATTGCTTACTCGTCGCCGTTTTGGCGGTTCCAGGTATGGCGGCTCCAAGTTATCTCGGACCGTCAGGCAACATTCTGACTCCCGATGCACTGACCGTGCCCCAGGGCAGTCTTAGTGTAGGGTATCACTCAATTCAGGATCTAAACGTTGGTGGGGGAGACTCTGATCTCAACGTTTGGCACGGCCACTTTGGTCTGCTTCCCAACGTTGAAGTCGGCATCTCAGGCGTTGATACTGAAAATGACAACGAGGTTGCGATCAACGGCAAGTGGCGCTTCGTCGATGAGACAGCCACCAAGCCCGCGGTGGCGGTCGGTGTGATCGATCTTCTTGGAAACGCACTTGATGACGATCCGACGCTCTATATCTTGGTAAGCAAGAACCTGACCCGGACTGCAACGGAAGTAGCAGGCGAATCCAAGCCGCTTGTAGGCACACTCGGGTTTGGCAGCGGGTTCTATGATGGGCTCTTTGCAGGGCTGGACTGGACATACAATCCCAAGCTCAGCGTGATGGCCGAGTACTTGAGTGGTGGATCAGCGCTTGACGAAGATAACATGGTAAACTTCGGCCTGCGTTATGCTGCTACCAAAGATCTGCGGCTTGACGTGAGCTGGGTCGACTTCGATAGCATCGGATTTGGAGCAAGTTACGCGCTCCGATTCTAACATCCCTTATATCACCGGCTTCCGGCTGTATCACTGGCCGGAAGCCGGCTGTTTATTTCTCGCAGTTGGTGGAACCCCTCTCTGCAATACGGTCGTATTCTAAGTGATATGAAATACCTCGACCCGCTTCAAAACTCTCAAATGAAGAGTCAGATCAGGCCTGTATTGCTCACGCTCGCGCTTCTGGCCATCGTGACATTCCTCGACTACGTGACCGGGCCGACGATCGACTTTTCGATCGTGTATTTTCTGCCGATAACGTTCGCCGCGTGGGCGATTGGCAGGGGCGGAGCGCTGTCGACTGCGGTGTTTGCCGAGATTCCCACGTGCCTGGACCACATCTCGCTGATCCGTCTCGGTGACCAGGACCCACTGCAGGCGGTGAGTTCGGTTATCGTGCGGTTCTTCGTCTACCTGTTTGTGGCCGAAGTCACAGTCCGCCTCGCCCAGAGCAACCGGGCGGCGCGACGATCCGCCGAGGAGCTTGAGAGGGTCAACGTCGAGCTCAGGCACACCTATGATCGCCTCGATGAAGACGCCTCCGCCGGTGGCATGCTCCAGGAGGCGCTGCTTGCGTTTGAATTGCCATCGGTTCCGGGCTGTGAGGTCGGCGCGCGGCTCCAGAATGCCTTTCGAGTAGGCGGTGACTTCGTCGACGTAGGATTGATAGACGGCCGAGTCTATGTCTGCGTCGGTGACATCTCCGGCAAAGGTACTCCCGCCGCGCTTTTCACCGCGCTTCTCAAGTATCTGTTGAAGGACGCTCACCGCAGAGGCCTGCGGGGTGGGGAAGTGGTCAGTTATCTCAACCCTGCGCTATGCCGGGGGCTTCCTGACGAGCGCTTTGTGACGCTTTTCTATGCTGAGATCGAGCCTGGGAGCGGCAGGGTGCATTACGCCAACGCCGGACACCTCGAAGGTCTCATTTACCGGCGCAGCTCCGACGTGATAGACCTGCTAGGCCCGACCGCGCCGATTCTCGCGGTTTCAGACTCGTTCTCGCAAGACCTGACATCCACCGCCGTTATGCGCGACGGCGACGTGCTCGTGCTCTACACCGACGGCGCAACGGAGTCCAAGATGACCTCAGGCGAGAGAATCGGCGAAGAGCGATTCGCCGACATCGCGAGATCCTACGCCCACCTCGACGCCCAGGACATGGTTGACCGCATCTGTGAGCACATCCAAAGCATCACCATAGACGGCGCTCGCGATGACATAGCGATCGTCAGCGCCAAGATGACCGGCGGGCGTGTGCTCATTGGCGACATAGGGGACGATGTCTTCGGCCTCGGGGACAGCGACTGGTAAAGTCCCAGGGAGTCGCCAATCCCCGCTAGCGCTCCACTCAGCAGCCCATCGACATACAGGCCCAAATCGGGGATAATAGACGGGACAGAACAGCCAGATCAAGGAGCGTCAATGACCCAGCAATCACGCGAGCGTGCAGGCAGATACGGTCGCGATATGACCACGGGGAGCATCCCCCGCCACATCGTTCTCTTCTCCATTCCCATGCTGATGGGCAACGCTATCCACACCGCTTACCAGATCGTAAACGCGATTTGGGTCGGCAAGGGGCTTGGCGAAACGTCGCTTGCGGCTGTGACAGAGACGATGTTCATCATATTTCTGCTGATGGCGCTTGCGATCGGACTTACGATGGGGACGGGTATTCTCGTTTCACAGTTTGCCGGGGCTGGCAACTGGGGCAAGGTGCGAGAGGTCATCCAAAGTTCGGCTCTGCTCATATTCACGCTCTGTATCGTGCTCGTAGCCGCCGGGGAAGTGTATAGCCCCTGGATGATGAAGGCTCTGGAGTGTCCCCCGAACGTTTACCCACTTGCGGTGAGCTACCTGCGGATGATCCTGCTGTGCGCGCCTTTCATGTTCGCGATGTTTCTCTCGGCCTCGATTCTCCGTGGGATGGGCGACTCCAAGACTCCGCTCTATTTTCAGGTCGGCTCACTTCTTGGCACCGCTGTGCTCGACCCTGTGCTGATGTTCGGCTGGCTCGGTTTCCCGAAGATGGGGCTAAACGGCACAGCGGTCGCGACCGCCGTGACCCAGGGCGCCGGGCTCATCGCGATGCTCATCTACCTGCGCGGCAAGCGCCACATCATGACCTTGGGCTGGCGAAGCTTTTCGGTCAACCGTCCTATGCTTTGGCTGATTATGAAGATCGGCTTCCCGTCTTCGGTGCAGCAGTCGCTGGTCTCTCTTGCGGGAGTATTTGTCGTCCGGTTCGTAAACTTCTACGGTCAGGACGCCGCCGCGGCGTTTGGCGCGACATCCAGGCTCGACCAGGTCGCCTTTTTGCCCGCTATGACCTTTAACGTCGCTATCGCGACAATGGTCGGGCAAAACATCGGTGCGGGCCGCATCGAGCGGGTCCGTGAGATCTTCAAGTGGGGGGCGCTGCTCTCCGGCGGAATAACTCTCGTCGTTTCGGTGTGTGCGGTGACCTTTTCGGTGGCTTTGATGGCAATGTTCTTGGACGAGCCCGCCGCGATTGCGGTCGGCGCGGGATACCTTAGGACCGTCGGCACGTGCTACATATTTTTCGCCCTGATGCTCGCCGCGACGGGTGTTATCAACGGCTCCGGGCACACGCTTATCACCACGGCGATATCGTTCATCGGCATCTGCTGCGCGCGCATCCCGCTTGCTTATCTCTTCTCGACCCACATGAAGCGCGTCGAGGGGATATGGTACGCAATCGTGATCAGCTCCGCGCTTGGTATGTGCCTTGCTATCGGCTGCTACGCTTCGGGGCTGTGGAAGCGCCCCATAGTTCGCAAACACCTGCTCTCAGACGATGAAACAGAGTTCGCCCCGTCGCATGAACCGGCGATCGTTACGGAGTAAGTTATTCTTGGAGGATAGAGGATACATGATGAAAACAGAGTCCCAAGTCAGTTATATAACTTTTGAGATCGAGCGCCTGAAGGAGTTTAGCACGGGTATGCTCGTTCACTGCGGTATGCGTGAGGATGAGGCTCGGATCGCCTCGGAGGTGCTCGTCACGACCGACCAGTGGGGGATCGCGACCCACGGTACAAAGCAGCTCGGAAACTATACCCAAAAGATCCTCGCAGGCGGGATCGACCCGCTCGCCACCCCCGAAACTCTAACCGACGGCCCCGGCTGGGCAACCATTGACGCCCGCCGTGGGATGGCGCACGTCTCTTCCGTTCGGGCTATGGAGCTTGCGATAGAGAAGGCGTCAAACGTCGGAATAGCCTACGTCGGAGTCAAGGGAAGCACCCACTTCGGCGCAGCTGGGTACTACGCCAATATGGCCATCAAGCGCGACATGATCGGCATCGCGATGAGCAACGTCGAGGTCAACATGACGATCCCCGGCGCAAAGTGCGGGGTGATGGGGAACAACCCCTTCGCCTACGCTGTCCCGGCAGGCGAGGAGCACCCCGTTTTCCTGGATGTGGCCTTCAGCGTCGTCGCCGCCGCCAAAGTCTACGCGGCAGGCGGCAAAGAAGGGCGCGTCCCCGACAACTGGCTTGTAGATGAACATGGCCTTCCGACAAACGACGCATGCAAGTATCCCACCTCCGCGATGCTCCTCCCGACCGGTGGGCACAAGGGCTATGGCCTCGCTGTGATGGTCGAGGTGCTTGCGGGGGCTCTCACGGGCTCGCTTATGACTCGCGACATCGTGCCGTGGATGGGGAGAGTCGGCGAGCTGACAGACGAGGGGCACGCGTTTATCGTCATCGACATCGGCAAGATGATGCCGATTGAGGACTTCAAAGCTAGGATGGACCATATGATCCGGGGGATCAAGGCTACCCCACGCTCTGAAGCCTGCGAGAGGCTTTATCTGCCTGGTGAGATGGAGTGGGAAAAGTTCGATCGGGCGACCAAGTGTGGGATTCCACTGTCTGTCGAGCATGTCGATGGACTGAACAAGCTCGCCGAAAGCCTTGGAGTATCACCCCTTAGGTAATTTTCGTATCTGCCGAGCCTGTGTGGTCTGTATCGGATGGAAACGGGCAAGGTCTGTGTAGTTTAGCCCGCACCGGCTCGGCAGCTATATTTTTAGACGGGGCATTACCAGTTTAGTTCCGCCGTGAATGTGATATCTCCACAAGTGACACTTGCTTGCCGATAATCGGTTTAGAAGCAGTTACTTCAAGGAGGATTCCTAAGTTGGCGCAATGCGACTATTGGTGGAGTGCTGGCGGAACTCAGATGTGTGACCTATCCGGTGTCACGTGCACATGCTGTGGTTCTGAAGACGCCTGCGCTCTTGGCAAAAGACGTGAAAAGGGTGAGAAACATACTCACTTTCATCTGAGGAGCGAACCTCGCGCGAAAGAACGCGTCGCGAAACACGCACAGTTTCATCGTTAGGCTTCTGGCTGTCAGCTATCAGCCGTCAGCTCTGAAGTTGGCGGCTGAGGCTCATTTGCGTCTGTGTACACTGCTGAGTCACTTTCGGCATGTGTAAAACGGGGCATGGGCTTTGCCAGCTGATGGCTGATAGCTACAAATGTTCTTGTAGCATCGGAATGGCTGTGCTAGAATACGATTAGAACAGGAGGTTCACAATTGATCATCACGCAGACCCCGCTTAGGATTAGTTTTGCTGGTGGTGGCACAGATTTCGAAGGATTTTACCAGCAGGAAGAAGGCTGCGTCGTTTCTTCGGCTATTGATAAATACATTTATGTAATTGTCAAAGAAAGATTCGACGAAAAAATCCGCGTCGGCTACTCTCAGACCGAAATGGTCGATCACATCGACGAAATCGAGCATGAATTGGTCCGCGAGTGTCTCCGCAAAGTCGGCGTCACCAAGGGTATCGAAATCTCTACAATGGCCGACGTTCCAAGCGAGGGCTCGGGGCTGGGGTCATCGAGCACCGTCACGGTAGGGCTGCTGAACGCGCTGCACGCGTTTAAAGGCGAAATCATGCCCGCCGAAGTGCTCGCGCGCGAGGCCTGTGAGATCGAAATCGACATCCTCGGCAAGCCTATTGGCAAACAGGATCAATACATCGCCGCCTACGGCGGCCTCAAATATTTTCGTTTCTGCTGCGACGGCTGCGTGACCGCAGAGCGCGTCGATCTTGAAGATGACAAGCGCCGCCAGATGGATGAGAGCCTGATGCTCTTCTACACCGGCGTCACCCGCAAGTCCGCAAGCGTGCTTACGGAGCAGAAAGAAAACATCAATGACCGTTTGAAGGCGCTCATCGCCATGCGCGATCAGGCCAGAAGTCTAAATGACTCGCTCAAGAAGTCGAACATTGTGCGGCTTGGGCACGTGCTTGGCGACGGCTGGCAGCTCAAGAAATCGCTCGCAAACGGCATCAGCAACGACCAGATCAATGATTTCTACGAAAAAGCGATCAAGGCCGGGGCTATCGGAGGCAAGGTCGCGGGCGCGGGAGGCGGAGGGTTTTTGCTCATCTACTGCCCGCCTACGCACCAGCACAAGGTCCGAAAGGCGCTTGCAGAGCTTAGGGAACTTCCGTTCAGGCTTGAGCGGGACGGGAGCAAAGTAGTATTTAATGTCAGAAGATAGCGCCATTTCGCGCATATCGCGCTATCGGAGGAACCTATGATTATCGAAAGAGCACAGCTTATAGAGAACTATCTCGGCGGAGTCGCCGGGCTTATATCGAAGCTTCCGAGCGATCAGATCGACGGGATAGTCCAGGTCATCAAGCAGGCATATCTTGAGGGCCGGCGCGTTCTTATCTGCGGCAACGGCGGAAGCGCGGCGACGGCGTCGCACCTGTCCGAGGACCTGCAAAAGGGCATCGGCTGCCTCACCTGCAAGAAGTTCAAAGTGATGGCGCTCACCGATTCGGCCCCGCTTATCACCGCTTGGGCAAACGACACCGATTATGCCAGTATCTTCGTCGAGCAGGTGCAGACCTGGGCGCAGGCCGGGGACGTGCTGGTCGCAATCAGCGGAAGCGGCAACTCGCCAAACATTATCCGGGCGGTCGAGACAGCAAACGAGATGGGAATGACCACAATCGGCCTGACGGGAATGGGCGGCGGCAAGCTCTCGAAACTTGCCACCAAGTCGATAGTCGTCGCAAGCGACTCCATGCAGCAGATCGAGGACGTCCACATCGTCCTTTCGCACATTATTTACGTATGCCTGTACAAAGAGATTTCACAAGAGTAGTATTTGTCGACCGGGACGGGGTCATCAACCGCGACCGGGACGATTATGTAAAAAGCGTCGCCGAGTTCGAGTTTTTGCCCGGCACGCCGGAGGCGCTCGCTCGTCTGTATAATGACGGGTGGACGCTCTTCATCGTCTCCAACCAGGCCTCTATCGCCAAGGGCCTTATGAGCTTGGACGAGCTCGACCGGATCAACGAAGTGATCCGCACGCGAGTCGCCGAGGCCGGTGGAATGATAGAAAAGATGTACTATTGCCCGCATCACCCGGATGAGAAGTGCGCGTGTCGCAAGCCGCTTCCGGGCATGCTTCACCAAGCTCGGCAGGACTACGGAATCGAGCTTTCCCGCGCGGTGTTCGTTGGGGACGCCGAACGGGATATCATGGCGGGAAAGGCGGCGGGTTGCAAGACTGTGCTCGTGCTTTCCGGAAAACTGACCGCACTCGATGCCGCGGAGGTTACTCCCGCGCCTGATCATATCGCAGTCGATCTTTCGGCTGCAGCCGATTGGATAACAGCTGGCAATGTTTGATCGTGAGAAAGATGTAGTGAGAAGTTGGCCGGACATTCCGGTTGCGCCAGGCATGCGAAGGTATAAACTCGCCAAGCGGGTGATAGGAATTATCCTCGCCGTCGGGCTGCTTTTGCTCATCTGGCCGGTGTTTTTGATCGTCGCGATCATGATCAAGATCGATAGCCCCGGGCCCATCATATTCAAACAGGACAGGGTGGGGCAGGGCGGTCGCGTCTTCACATTTTACAAGTTTCGCTCCATGTGCGCTGAGGCTGAGAAGACCCGCGCGACGCTTCTTGACAAGAATGAAGCTTCAGGCCCGATCTTCAAGATCCAAAACGACCCCAGAGTCACCCCGATTGGGCGTGTGCTTAGGCGATACAGCATAGACGAGCTTCCTCAGATATTCAACGTGCTCAAAGGTGACATGTGCTTTGTCGGACCTCGGCCTCCGCTCCCGTGCGAGGTCGCGAAGTATGAAGACTGGCAGTTCCGCAGGCTCTCGGTTGTGCCGGGTATCACTTGTCTTTGGCAGGTGAGCGGTCGCAGCAACCTCAGCTTCGAGGACTGGGTGCTCCTCGACCTCAAATACATCGACTGCCGCTCCGTGTGGATCGATGTCAGCATTCTTTTACGAACAATCCCGGCTGTTTTATCAGGAAAAGGCGCTTATTGACTATGAAGGTGAAGGGTTTAATCGCTGTCGCCGCCGTGTTACTGGCGACGGCGAATGTTTGCGCGTCTCGTCCGGTCCCGACCGCGTCGGTCGACCGTGTGCCCCGTGAAGACTGGTCCTACGACGCGATGATCCACCTAGCAGGCCGTGGGCTTGTGCCCGGTGAGACCTCCCAGCGTTTTGAAGGCAACTGGGCTTACGACCGCGAAGAGATGGCAAGGTTCGTCAAACAGGCCATTGAGACTGCGACGGACGCGACTCCCGAGTCAGACCGGGCCATCCTCGGCAAGCTCGCTCTTGATTACCGCGCGGAGCTTCTGATGCTTGGCGCGGGCGCGGCTTACGAAAAAGCGCTGCCGTGGGCGGCTATCAAGACTTGGACGCCGGCTGGTTTCGTCGCGCCGACTCTTGAGCTATCAGGTGGCGACCTCGGCGCGTTTGCCGACTACCGCGCAACCGGGCTCGTAAGCCCGAGCAAATACTCATGGGGAGATGCGACCTTCTCAAACGTCCGGAGGCGAGCCGACGGCGACGCCTTCTCGATCTTCGACAAGTATTTCGTGCGCGGCAAGACTGAGCACTGGGAGTGGGAAGTCGGGCAGGATTATCTTTGGTGGAGCCCCGGCTACAGTGGCTCGATGATCCTATCGGACAACAGCCCCGGCTTTTTGATGGGCAAGATCGGCGCTGACATCAACTTCGGCAAGCACATCGGGTACATCAAGATCACTGAGTTCGCGAGTTCCTTTGAGGATTCGGGGGCAAGATACTACCTTTATGGGCGCCACTGGGAAAAGAGATTCAACGAGAAGCTCTACCTGTCTTTCAACGAGGCTGCAAAGACGACCAACGTCAAGCCGAACCCATTGATCTTCGTCCTGCCTTTTTATCTTTACCAGGACATTTTTCGCTACGACGTCGACTCTGATATCAACAACATGATGTCGATTGACCTGTGGTACAGGTTCACTCCGCGCTTCCAGGGCTACGTCGACTGGGTTGTGGACGACATGCAGGCGCCGCAGTATCTGCACGAGGGTGCTGCCTGGAATCTGCCCCGCAAGACCGGTTATCTGGTAGGAGGCTACTGGCCGAACCTCCTTGGCGACGGGCAAACGAGCTTCCGCGCGGAGTATATCCAAACCGACCCCGGAACCTATCAGGCCACCCGCCCCGGCGTGCAGGGGCTTACCTACACCCACGACAACTTCGTGATAGGCCACCCCGTAGGCTCGAACAGTGAGGCGTTCTACCTTCGCGCAGACCACAAGTTTGGCAGCTACTGGAGCGGAATCGCCGAGTACCTTAGCCGACAGCCTAAAGAATCCGACGGCCCCAATCCGTTTGACCAGAGCAGGCTCTCCCTGATCGCTACCCGGGACATCACCCCGCGCGGCAGCGTGTCGCTAAGATATGACAGTTTTAAGCTGCCCCAGAAGGAGGATAGCCTGCAGCTTTCGGCGAACTACTCATTTTAGAGATTTTGGAATATATCAGGGAGCCGTGAGAACCGATGAAGCTTGATCGTGCATGGGAAATTGTCGACGTTATTGGTGTAAACAGGGAGCAGGCACACACGCCGCTAGGAGCATATCCAAGCGCCGAGGCCGCCAAGTCCGGCAGTCGCGGGATCTCCCCCTTCGTGCTTTCGCTCAACGGAGCCTGGAAGTTCCAGCTCGTCGCCTCACCCGATGCCGCGCCCGAAGGGTTCAACTTAAGCGATTTTTCGGCGGAGACCTGGGACGACATTTCCGTTCCGAGCAACTGGCAGCTCTTGGGCTACTGGGACAAGCCGATCTACACCAACATCGTCTACCCGTTCAAGGCCGACCCCCCCCGTGTCCCCGAGGCTAATCCGACCGGGCTTTATCGAAAGACCTTCGTTGTCCCTGATGACTGGGCCGGCCGCGAGGTGTTTCTTGTCTTTGAGTCGATCGACTCGGCGGGTCTTGTCTGGGTGAACGGCGAGGAAGTCGGGTACTCCGAGGACAGTCGTCTCCCTGCTGAATTCAATATCACCCCGTACCTCAGGCCCGGTGAAAACACGCTCACCGTAGAAGTCTTGCGCTGGTCGACAGGGGCGTACCTCGAAGACCAGGACTTCTGGCACATGAGCGGCATCCAGCGCGACGTGTATCTCTATTCCAAGCCCAAAGCCCACCTAAGAGACTTTTCGGTGCGCACCACTTTTGACTCAGACTATCGTGACGCGACACTTTCTGTCGCAGCGTATATGTCCGATGTTGAGAACTCAGGCGACTACCGGGTACAGATCGAGCTCTTCAACGCAGATGGTGAGACCGTATTCGAGAGCCCCCTGATATCCGACATTCAGTCCGGCATCAATATGTACTACTGTCCCGATGCAGAAAAGAACTGCGCGAAGTTCTCCGAGATCGTCCCGGAGCCCCATCAGTGGTCGGCAGAGACCCCTTACCTCTACACGCTAGTGCTCACCCTGAAGGACGCATCAGGCAACTCGATTGATTATGAGAGCTCGCGCGTCGGTTTTCGTCAGATTGAGATCAAGGATCGGCAGGTGCTCATCAACGGGCGTCGAATGGTCGTCCGCGGAGTCGATCGCCACGAAAGCCACCCCGAGCGGGGTCGCGCTGTAACCGAAGAAGACATGCGCGCGGATATCATCCAGATGAAACGGCTCAACTTCAACGCCGTAAGAACGAGCCATTATCCTAATCATCCCCTGTGGTATGACCTCTGCGATGAGCTTGGGCTTTATGTGGTCGATGAGGCGAACCTTGAGACCCACGGGCTTCACGGGCAGCTCTCCGAGACGCCTGCCTGGGCGAGCGCCTACCTTGCCAGGGCAACCCGGATGGTGCTGCGCGACAAAAACCACGCCTGTGTCTGCTTCTGGTCGCTCGGCAACGAGTCGCACAAGGGTCCGCATCACGCGGCTATGGCGGCCTGGGTGCGCTTCTACGACCCGACCCGGCCCGTGCAGTACGAAAGCGGCAACCCCGGCCCCGATATAACCGACATTATGGTCCCGATGTACCCCGGGCTCGACTGGGTGCGCAAAGTCCTGGCGAACGCTGCCGAGACTCGTCCGATGATCATGTGCGAGTACGCCTACGCCAAAGGAAACGCCTCCGGCAACTTCAGGAAGTTCTGGGACCTCGTCGACTCGGAGCCATCGTTTCAGGGAGGTTTTATCTGGGACTGGCAGGACAAGATGCTCGCATTCGACCTGCCCAACGGTCGGCGCGTGCTCGGCTACGGTGGCGACCTCGGCTGTGGGACCGACTACAAAGCGATCGGTGAGGACCCCACTCAGGTCTTCAACGGCATCGTCTCAGCCGACCTCACCCCTCACCCCGGCGCTTGGGAAGTGAAGAAAGTCCAGGCCCCGGTGGGTTTTGTCGCTTCTGCGATCGACCTTGTCGACTGGAAGCTCCGAGTGATAAACAAGCACCAGTTCCTCGACCTAAGCTATCTCGATCTTGCTTGGGAAGTGACCGAAGACGGCATCCTTCTTCAGTCCGGCACGCTTGCGCTTCCGGCGACCCCCGCGGGAGAGCATGCGACGCTTGAGCTTCCCGTGCAGCCGCTTGACGAGCCCAAACCGGGCGCTGAATACTGGCTAAACGTGCGCGCGTCGCTTCGGGAGGACGCCAGTTGGGCCGAGGCGGGGCATGTCGTGTCATGGGAGCAGTTTGCGCTTCCCAAGAAGCCCGTCCGTCCGGCGTTTCACCCTCCAGTGTCGCTGACGGCGCTTCAACTGAGCGACTCAGAGGCTTCGATCACCGTTTCTGGGCACGGCTTCGAGGTCATCTTCGACCGCGCCACGGGATCACTTGCCTCCTGGAAGGTAGAAAGCAAAGAATTGCTGGTTCGCGGCCCCGTGGAGTGTTATTTCAGGGCTTCAACCGACAACGACTACATCCTCGGAAACCCTGGCAATTACCTTGAGCAGTGGCAGAAGGCCGGGCTCGATCGCCCGCTCCGCGAAGTTCAATCCGTCGATCATGGCCTGGTCGAGCCGGGTTTTGCGATGGTCAGAGTGTTGTCGAGCATTTCGGGAGTATCAAGCGAAGTAATCTACAAAGTCAAAGGCGACGGCGAGATCGAGATCGCAAGCACCGTTCTCATCGATGATTTGACGCCTCCGCTTGCCAGAATCGGCCTTGAGCTGACGCTGCCTGGCGATTTTGAAAATCTGACCTGGTACGGCTGCGGCCCCTGGGAAAACTACGTCGACCGAAAGACCTCAGCCCTGATCGGACGATACGAGAGCACCGTCACCGATCAGTATTTCCCCTATATGAGGCCGGGCGAGTGCGGAGGAAAAGAGGACACGCGCTGGCTGTCTCTCACAGATGATAACGGACGTGGTGTTCTAGTGTCAGGTGTCCCAACGTTTCACTTCGACGCGCTCCACTACAGCATCGACGACCTTTCGCGCGCGCGGCACTACTTCGAACTCACTCCCCAGAGCGAGGTCTTCCTGCACATCGACGCAAAACACATGGGAGTTGGCGGCGACACCGGCTGGACTGTAAACGTGCACGACGAATACCTCATCAAGCCCGGGAGATACGACTACTCCGTGCGGCTGCGGGGCGTTGTGCCTGAGCGGAGACTCGATTAGCTACCGGAGTCTGTAGTACGCCCTTTGATTTGTGTAGCGCACCCTTCGAGAGCCTCAGGGTGATGGGTTGGCTTGGGTGGATGTATGAGAAGATTGTACATCCACCCTGAGCCCTGCTGAGGCTTTCGAAGCACGAAGGGTGAGCGACCACCAATTTATCAAATATAGATCAATCTAAATCTAATCACGTTGAGGCTCTCGAAACGTGCGCTCCACCCAAAGAATCAACTCCCACCAACACACTCGAAGCTTAGCCAAGCCCAGGCATCCAGCGTAATCGCAAAAGGGCGGACACATTGGTCCGCCCCTACGTTCACGGCGTTGCTCTACCCGTTCGCCACTATCTCAACCGCGTTTTGATCCGGGTCACGCACGATCATGCTCATCGCGTAGTCGGAGTGCCCCGGCTTCTGCGTCGGTAGGCCAGACTCTTCTATCCGAGCCTTGAGCGCGTTCCACGTGGCTTCGTCCGGGAGGACCAGGGCAAACGAGACAAGCCCGGTGGAGTCCTCAAGCTCGGTCAGAAGAATCTGCCCCGGAAGCTCACCAGAAGCCGACAGTTTCGCCGTGTGCCCCCACTTGTCGACCTCACGAAACCCGAGGAGCGCCGAGTAAAAGTTCACCGAACGCTCAAGCGACGATATCCTGAGGTGAACGTTGCCTATATTGGTGCCCGTCGGAAGCGTGAAGTTCGTCATAATGATACTCTGATACCTCTGCTGTACGGTTTGAAACACCAAGTGCTGCGTCAGGTATGGTACCACAAGTTTGAGCGGCAGTCGAAGCGATACGCACCCAGTTCGACCTGCCTATTCCAACCTGCCTGGTTTTGGGTAAAAGCTCAAGGTAATTGATAACTACCCATACAAAGGGAGGCCTGTATTGGTCGAGCAACACAGGGACAGTGCTGGGGGACGGAGTGGTTCTTGGTCGGATGTGGAGTCCCTGGCGGCGGTGCAGAGCCGGTTGGTGAACCGAGCGCTCGTTGTTGTGGTTGCGCTGTCTACTCCGGTTGTTGTCGCCTCCGTTGCGCGTGGGATAGACCTGGGTTGGCAGTCGGTTTTCGGGTTTCATATCGCCGCAATGGTGTTTGGCTGGGTAGCAGTCCTGCTGCGCGGGGCGCTGTCGACCGATGTCCGAGCCGGGTTGATACTTCTTTCGCTTTGGGTGGCGGCTTGCGCGACACTGTTTCAGTTTGGGCTACTCGGGCAGTCGACAGTGCTGTTTTTCCTTGCCTGCATCCTCGCCACCGTGTTCTATGGGATCAGGGCCGGTTTGCTCCTGCTCGGCGTTGCCTTGGCAGTAGTTACGGCGGGGGTGATCAGTGGCGTCCTGCTTCGAGTGCCTACAATTGTCGAGCCCAGGTCCTACGCCAGCTACGTTTCCTCATGGGTTCTCTTTATCACAGTTCTTGCGTGTCTGCCGACGGCCGCGATACTGACGCTCAGCCTCGCCCAGGACGTTCTCAGAGTCACCATGCTTTCCCTTGCCGCGCGCACGTCGGAGTTGGAACGCTCGAACGCCGCACTTCTTCGCTCTGAAGAGCGCTACCGCCAGTTCATCCAAAACTTCTCAGGGATCGCCTACCAGCTTTCTCCAACGGATTTGCGTCCGGTGTTGTTTGAGGGAAGGCTTCAAGAGATCACCGGATACACCGAGGAAGACTTCGCCTTGGGGGCTATCGAATGGCATCAACTGGTCCATCTCGACGATGTGATACGGGTCGCGGAAGAGGGGGAGAAGCTCGCGAGCACGCCGGGCTATCGCGCCAATCACGAGTACCGGATATTTCGAAAAGACGGGCAGATGCGGTGGGTGCTCGATGTCGCGCAAACCGCTTCTGCAGATCATCAGCCCGGTCTGATCCACGGCGCGGTCTACGACATCACCGACCGAAAGCTTGCCGAGGAAGCTCTGCGCGAGAGCGAAGAGCGGTATAAGGCGATTTTCGACTCCAACACCGATGCATTTCTGGTATTTGACTTGGACGGCAACATAGTGGACGCGAACGTGAAAGCAAGAGAGGTATACGGCTATTCGGCTGAGGAGCTTGTCAATCTTTCGGGGCACGACATAGTCGAACCAAAACACTACAATCTGTTTCAGGAGTTTGAATCAGTCTCTCCCGGCAAGTGGTTTGAAGCTGAGTCTGTTGACGTGCGCAAAGGTGGTGCGCTTTTTGATGTGGAAGTCCACGGCACACGCCTCATTTACGGCGGCAAGGAATTACTCTTTTCGATCGTGCGGGACATCACTGAACGCAAAAAGTCCAGAGATGCGATGCGCGCCTACGCCGATATCGTGCGAAACATGCAGGTAGGGCTTTATGTCTACCACCTGGAGGACCCCAAAGACGATATGTCGCTTGTGCTCGTCTCGGCCAATCCGGCGTCCACCACCGCCCTTGGCCTAAGCGAGGGGAATCTAATCGGCAAACGTATAGACGAGGTGTTTCCGGGGCTTCGTGAGCGGGGGATTCCGCAGCGTTTTGCCGAAGTGGCGCGCACCGGGGAACCATTCGTTATAGATGACTTCGCCTACGGGGACGTGAGAGTGCAGCCCAGGTATTTTTCGTTCAGGGCCTTTCCCATCCCGGACAACAGCGTTGGCGTTCTATTTGAAGACACCACGGCCCGCAAACAGGCGGAGGTTGCGCTGCGGCGGGCCGAAGAGGAAAAGCGCCAGTTCTACCGCGAGACGATCAGCAGTGTGACCGATGGCAAGCTCCAGGTCGTCGGTATCGATGAATCCCGCTACTACCTCTCCCTTGCCGAGATACAGACCACTATTTCGACCCACGCCGAGGCCGCAGCTGTGCGGCGCACGGTCGAGGAATACTGCCGGGATCACGGTTTGGAGGGCGATGATCTGGTGCTGTTTGTAACAGGGGTCGGTGAGGCTATGAACAACTCGATCAAACACGCCGGAAGCGCCGTGGTGTTCGCTGGTGTCGGGACCGACACCGTCTGGGTCGGCTGCGCCGATCACGGGCCAGGGATCGCGACGATCACCCTGCCAAGCGCCACACTTCGCCGTGGCTACTCAACCAAGGTCTCAATGGGCATGGGATACTCGATCATGCTTGAGGTTTCCGACAGGATAGTCCTTTCCACCGGCCATGAAGGAACAACTGTTGTGCTTGTTAAGAGCCTGACTCAGACCAGAAAGCCCTTATCGCTTGACGACCTGCCGGACACGTGGAGCGCTGTTGGTCCGTAGTCGCAGAACAATGAGTCGGGTCAGTATAATGGTCCAATATTATGAAAAATAGCAGAAATATGTTTTATTTTATGCCGAACTGGGCATTCACAGACTATTTTAGCGTGCGAGCGGGAACCAGGGGGTGGGTTGTACACGTCTATATTGATGTGCAACAAAACACGGAGGCGAATTTATGCTTCATTTCACAACAGTAAAGAGAATCCCAATTGTTATGGCTGCGGCAGTCGGCCTTGTATTAGCTATTGCGGCTGTGAGCTTTGCCCAGCCCGCGTCCCCGTCTGCTACTGCGATGCAGAGCTTCTTCCGCAGTCTGACAGGCGAGTGGATCGGCACCTGCGCGCAGAGCACCGACGGTCAGCAGGCTGAGAACAAGTACTTCCACGCTGTGATCAAGCAGGTCGATGCCAACACGTTTGATACCAAGTTTGACTACTACCGGCTCGATCAGAAGACCGGCGCCCCGATCAAGATCGGCATATCCGGGATGACCACAACCATCAAGCCCGACGGCACCGCCACCAACAACATCACCGGGTCCGGTCAGGTGATGGTCGACAAGAAGCCGAAGGACCAGAAGCACAACATGTCTGAAACCCTCACAGCCTCAGGCGGAACGATCTCCGGCCAGGGCAAGGGTAAGATCAGCGTAAGTGGTCTGCCCTTTGGCGTTGGCAAGAACGGCAAGGTGGACAAGTCCCTGAGTTCTTGGACCATGAAGAACGGTGCCCTTTCTATCAGCCAGAAGCTGAAGGTGGGATTCAAGGCCCTGTTTGTGAAGAAAGGCTTCAGCATAAACGCGGATTTCACCGCAAAACGTGGTTCCGACGTCGTCGCCCTGATGATGAAGAACCAGACCGTCGCAAGCAAGTAGCGACAAAACACAACTTTGGAGTGCGGCATCGACGCCGCACTCCACATCAATGCCCTTCAGACTCAATATTCATTAGATGTCCCCTTCACATTTCCCCAACTCTTCAGTAATGTAGTATAATGACTTCGTGACATACTTCACCATATAGGGATTTTTGGCAGATGAGTTTGTGGTCAGCTAATCAGATGGCGCGCCGAAAGCCAATAGCTTTGTTTGGAGCGAATGCGCGTATGAGAAGAATTCTGCTCTGCCTTGCTGTCATGTCTGCCTGCGCGTGCGCGTTTGCGTCGGGTGGGTGGGACGGCGTCTGGTCTCCTGATGGCAAGAGGATCGCCTACGCCGCAGGTTCACCGCTCGGCGTGCCAAACGTCTGGATAATGGAAGCCGACGGCAAAGGCGCGCGCAGGCTTTCCTCGCTTGGCGCTCGCGCGCCGTACTGGCTTCCCGGGTCCGCCGGGATCGGAGTTGTCTCTCTTCGAAGCGGCTCACCCAGATACTACCGGGTTGACCCCAGTGCTCCAAACGCTCAGGACACCCCCACGGCGTGCATCCCCGATGGCGCTCAGGGTGTTGTATGGTCGGCGGACGGCTCACAGATCGCTTATGCGCTGAACGGCAAAGACGGCGCGTTCCGGAACCTTTGGGTAGCTGCAAGCGACGGTTCGAACCCCCGCGGTGTCACTACCAACTTCTTGGTCCGGCAGTACGCCTGGAGCCCGGACGGCAAGCAGCTTGCGGTTGTGATCGGTCGCGCGATCGGCTCGAGCCTCTGGATCGTCAAACCCGACACCAAAGCGATCTCCATGCTCTACGAGGGTTTTTGCGCGAGCCCGAGCTACTCCCCGGACGGCAAATATCTCGTTTTTGCGGTGCCCGCGAACCGGGAAGACCACCGCATCGTCTGCATCGAGACGGCGACTGGCAAGCGTCTGGTCGTTCCCGTGAAGTCCTACGACGGAAACCCAGTCAGTTGGAGCCCGGACAGCAAACGCTTCGTCTTTGCCTCCGAAACCCGGACCGACTCCGCGCTGTGGGTCGCCGGAGTCGATGGCCGCGAGCTTGTGCGGGTGACGCCCCCCGAGATTCAGGCGTTTGGCCCCGCGTTTTCCCCCGACGGCAGGAAAATCCTATTTGCGGCAAGCCTCGAAGACGCGCAGGGGATCGACCTCTTCACCTGCGATGCCGACGTGAGCGTCCCCTACGGTGTAGTAAAATCCGCTTCGCCGGACCTTGCGAGATACCATCGCCTTACCACAAGCGCGAAAAGCGAGTTTGCCCCGGCGCTTTCTCCCGACGGCAAGCGGATGGTGATATCGGTGCTCGACAAGGGGATGGGTGCGCTTTTCATCACCGACAGCAAAGGCGGCGCGCGAAAGAAACTCTTGGACTGTGACCCTTCGGCGAGCCAGCACGTAGTCTGGTCGCCCGACGGCAAACAGATCGGCGTCGCGGTCGGCTCCACTCTTCAGGTATTCAGAGCTTCGGGTGGCGCTGCGACGATCACCCTTTCCTGCAAAGGGGAAACCGGCCTCAGTTGGTCGGCTGACTCAAAGATGATATATTTCACTGAGTGGCGCGAGGGTCGGGCCGGTATCTCGGTCTACGATATGGCCGCCTCTGAGACCAGGCAGGTCACCCGTGGCGGCGAAAAGCAGGTCGAGTCTGCCCAGAAGACCGCCGAGCCGACTGTTCCCAAGGACGTCCACTCCGGCCTCGGCGTTGCAGGCCCCGTTGCGACCGAGCAGACGATCCGCACCACCGCGCCTGTGAACGACCTCTATCCGTCAGTCTCACCCGACGGCAAACGCGTCGCATTTGTGCGCGAGGACCAGGTCTGGACAATCGACTCCGACGGTAAGAACGAGCGTCAGCTCACACATATTTCTCCGATTCAAGTCGGGATGCTCGCGGTTTACACCCCGTCATGGTCGCCTGACGGCAGCAATATTCTATTTCAGATCGGTATTTCCGGCCCAAGCGGCTTGTCATGGGAGATTTGGACCGCCGATACTACCACCGGCGAGACCGACAAACTCATATCCGAACAAGTCGAGTCCGAGTACGGTCGCTCGCTCCGAGAACTCTCCGCCGCGCCCTGCTACACGCCCGACGGCAAGTGGGTGATTTACACATCGTGCGTCTACGGCGCATCAGTCGCCATCGTCCCGGCGACAGGCGGCAAGAGCTTTGTGGTGCTTCAAGGCCCCGCCGCATTTGGGAGCATCGGCGGCGGCAAACTCGCCTGCGTCAGCTTTGCTGGGGACGACATGAATGTGGTTGTCCGAGAGCTTAAGTTCTAATATCCAACAATTATGAGAAAACCCGTTATCCTGGTCTTGATAATGATGTTAGCCTGCTCCGCCGCATTCACCGCGACGAGCAGGATCAGCCTCTTGTACTCCGTCAACGGCTTCCGCGGCGGGACCAAGTTCAACAAGGTCTCTGATCTGGCCGTAGACGATGCGCACAACCTCGTCTTTGTCTGTGACTCAGGCGATGGGATTATTTATGCCTTCAACCGGCAGGGGATAGCGAAGTTTGAGATCGGCAAGCCCGAACTCATCGAGTCGCCCGCCGCAATTGCCGTCGACAGCGATGGCCTGCTCTACGTGGTAGAGTCCAAAGATCAGAAGATCAAGGTGCTCGACCGCTCAAACAAGCTCGTTCGAGTGATCGACATCCGCGCCGAGGCCGGTAAGGACACCGTAGTCGGTCGCATGACCATCGATCGTGCGGGTGAACTCTATCTGACCGACACCGACGGCCAAAGGGTGCTTATCCTGGACAAAGGTGGCAAGCTTAGACTCTCGTTTGGCCTGCGTGGGTCGGCGCGTGGGCAGTTTCAGGCGATCGAAGACATCGCCATCGACCGCCAGGGCCGCACCTATGTGACCGACGCCACAGGCGCTCCGGTGCAGGTGTTCGACCGAGTCGGCAAGCTGATCTACCGATTCGGTTCGCGCGGGGAGATGGCGGGCGACTTTGTGGGGCCTGCGGGTATCGCAATCGACCGGTTCGATCAGCTCTGGGTGGTCGATTCGGCGGCGCACAAGGTGAGAATCTTCGACCGGCTCGGGTTTTTCCTAACCAGTTTCGGCGACTACGGGATGGGCGAAGGGTCGTTCTTCTACCCGTTCCGAATCAAGCTCGACAGCTCTGGTCGGGCCTACGTGCTCGAGCGCGGACTGCGCAGGTTCCAGGTGTTCGACCTGGACAAGCCGTTTCAGCAGTTTGATCGACCATAGAGGATCAGGTGCTTGGTATTGGGTGTTAAGTTCAAAATCTTGCTGATTGGCTTGGCGGCTCTGGCGGTTCCTGTGTTGGCTGGTGAATATCATCACGCCGGGGCGGGGATGGTTTGCTCGGACTGCCACGTCATGCACGCCTCCAAGCAGGGACAGGCCCAAGAGCCAAGCGAGTTTCTCCTGAAGCAATCCGAGCAAGTGCCGCTCTGCCTGTCCTGCCACGACGGGACCGACCCAAGCGCCCCCGATATCGTCTCAAATGGCTCCTCCGCCGCCCCAAGCTCGGTTGTTTCCACGCCGTACACAAGCAAATACGGCTCAAGCGCGGGAGTATTTCAGGGCGACACCACCGTTGCGATGGGCGGCACGGGCCACAGCCTCGCAGGCCCGGCTACAGCGCCGCTTTCCAGTGGCTACAGCAAGCCCGCGGGCCTCTCGTGCTCCGACTGCCACGACACCCACGGCTCGACAAATTACCGAAATCTCGTAAGCGACCCGAACCCCGGCCACGCTGGAAGCTTCCCGATCACCCTTGGGACAAACGTAGCCGAGGCGATCGCCGTAAACGCTGCGAATCCGAACCCATCGGCTGCCTACAACACTGAAAATGTCAGCTTTTACGCCGTCGGAAACGTCCGTGGATGGTGCACGGACTGCCACGACCAGCTCGCACAGGACGCCCAATCAACCGCGCCCGCCCACTTCTCCGCGCACCCCAGCGAGGTCGCCATAGGCGGAAGCGGCAGCCACACGTCGCTTTCCAACTGGCTCACGGGGACGATCTCCGACGCGAGTGGCTTCGGTACAGGCATAGGCGACGGCGTCCCAGGAATCCCGAGGCTTCGGTTTGGCAGCCCAACGGGCTCGAACACTTTCACATCTCCCGGCGACACAGTATCCTGCTTGTCCTGCCACAAAGCGCACGGCAGCAGCTACCGCCACGGCCTCATCTGGCCGTACAAAACCGACGCAAACGACGGAAATGCGGGGTGCCAACAGTGTCACGGAAAATAGTACCAATCAGCTTCATCATAGCGGCACTGGCGCTTGCGACATCGTCGGCAATCTGCGGCGGGGTCTACCACACAAGCGCGCACGGCAGCGCGTTGTCGGGCGTCCTGCGGGACTCGGCTCTGCCCCGTGGCAACTGCGCCCAGTGCCATAGTCAGCACGGCCAGCCGGGCAACAGCTTCGGCCTGTTCGCCGACAACTACGGCGGGAACAAAAACGCGCTCTGCTTCATCTGCCACACTTCGGCATCGGGGACGTACGCGGGCCAGGGGGTATACGAGGTCTCCGTGCACAACACGTCGCCGTTTGCCTGGTGGCCGGGCTCGGCTCCCGCTGCCAGACCCGCATCAGATTTCGGCAACTGCGCGAACTGCCACGACCCCCACGGCGCGTCGGACTCGTTCGGCCTGGTCCCGTCACTCACCGTGTCGCGCGAAGAGGGTCTCTGCCTCGCATGCCACGATTCAAGCGGGCCATCGACCAACGACATCAAACGACAGGTGACCAAGCTCTACGACCACGCATTCGACAACTCCGGGCTCGCCCGCAGGCACTCGGCACACGAGGCGATGATTCCATCGAGCTATTCATCGGCCAGCCGGCACGTCGAGTGCGCCGACTGCCACAACGTCCACCGCATCGGCGCAACGGGCGTCCACACACCCGGGACAAACGCCGCCTCTGACGCGATCAAAGGCGTCTCCTGGGTCGAAACAACCTACGGCGGTTCGCCCGGAGTCCCTCCCGCATTCGCGCCCAGGGCCGGGAACTACCTCACAGACATTCGCTACGAGTACGAGCTCTGCTTCAAGTGCCACAGTTCGTGGGCATTCAGCGCGTCGCCTCCAAGTGCGCCTTCGGGTGGAGTCGAAACCGATCAGTCGGTTGAGTTCAATCCGAACAACGCGTCGTACCATCCCGTGACCGCGCAGATCAAGAACAACTCCTACACGATCCCGACCGCGGCCAACGGCTTCGTCCGGACGATGGAGTCGCCCTGGGCCGATATCTCAGGCCACAAACTGATGAGCTGCAGCGACTGCCACGCGTCGGAAATCCCAAACGACCCCGCAGGTCCGCATGGCTCGACCAAGCCCTACGTCCTGATCGCATCGACCTCGACCAGCGATAACGCACTCTGCCTGAAGTGCCACAAGGCCTCCGTCTACGCGCCCGCCGAGCCAGGTAACGCCGAGACCGGCAGCAGGTTCGACACGCAGACGACCAGAAGTGAGGCGTCGAGCCACTACAAGCACGTCGTCGACAAACGCATCGGCTGCAGGCAATGCCACGGAGGAAGCGTGAACCCCGGCGCGGGGAGCATCTCGCCGGGAAGCACCCACGGCACCAACACCGTGCCGGGATTTATGAACGGCACCCTCATTGTCTCCTACACGCCCGGCAGCTGCCAGCCCACCTGCCACAGCCGCAAGACCTATACGGCGGGGCCGGAGTAGGGGCGCTTATGAGGCCGGACGTTCGCATGAGACGCGCTGCTCTCCTGGTTTCGGCGACACTGCTATTGCAGATCGCTCTGGAGCCGGTCGCCCGCGCGCTCGACCTGCAGCTTCAGACCCAGTTCCAGAGCTTTACCGTCAAGCCCGAAGGCGAAGCCGCCGACACCAGAAGCTCGTTTCAGACCTCCTACAACTTCGGCTTCAGGAGGCCGCTCGCGCCCTGGTCGAACATCCAGAGCTATCTTTCTGTGAACTCATCTGACTACTCAGACCGGCTCTCTGACCAGTCAAACAGCAATATGGTATTCAATATGACCTCCCAGCAGCGCACCTATACGCTCACGGGTGGACTCGACCGCAACTCCCACCGCTCGGCGATCTCATCCTTTGGCGACACATCGATCTCCGACGGCACGACTAGCAACTACAACGTAAACTTCATCTGGGCTGAGTCAGCGATGCCCACACTCAACATGCAGTACCGCCGCTCGACAAGCGGCGTCACCTCTGGGGAGAACAACTCCACCTACCAGACCACGACCCTGCTCTCGGGCGCGTACTACGAGTATTCGCCGCTGCGCTTCACGTGGGACAGGCAGCGGCAGACCTACGATTTCTCGGGCACGTTCAGCTCGAACCACTCCGAGACCGTCCGAAGCCGGGCCGCCGTCAACTTTGAGCAGAAGCTTCTTGAGGGATTGAACTTTTCAGCCGACATAGGCCGCGACAAGACCAACACCTCCGGGGCGAGATTTGGGTCGGCATTCGGCGGCAATTCCTCGGTCTTCCGCTTGACCGCCGTTCCCACACGCTCGGTAATAATGAGTCTTGACCGTTCATACTTTTCAAGTGACCAATCAAGCGGGCTCGTCGACTCAAGCTCCAAGTCCGACAGCACGACGCTTTCACTTAGAAGTGAGATACTCCCCGGGCTCTCGCTCTCGGTCACCGACCTGGTCACAAACGACCGTGGCGACCTCTACACATCCCAAAACAAAAACAGCTCAGTCTCGCTTGGTGCGTCGCTCACCCCCGACACCTTCGCGACGCTGGGCTGGAACCAGTCAAGCTTCGCAAGCGAGGGGCAAACGGGTTCGACCCAAAAGAACACCTACATGTCGTTTCGGACGCCCCTTAGCATCGACACAGATATCAATATAGACGCCGGCTGGTCGGACTCTGCAGGCGGCGAGAGCGGCTACAAGAGCAAATATCTCGGCCTGATGGCCCGCAACCGGAGCCGGTCGGACATGACGATGGGTCTCGGCTACAGGTGGAACGGCATCAATCAGACAGGCTTTTCGGCAGGCAGACAGAGCACGCAGTCGGCGGATTTCGACCTCGCCTGGACCCCGTCCTCTACCATCGGCCTTAATGCGACCGCAAACTACTACGTGACAGGTGGCACGACGATCTCGCAGTACCTAGCGCCGACCGTCGACCTGCGCTGGGAGCCGTCGAGTCAGAGCAACCTGACGCTCCGTTACAACTTCAACAGGTCAAAACAATGGGACCCGCTCCTTGCAGAGATCCTCGGACAGTCGAACAAAGGCATCTCTGCAAGGCTTTCTTACAGACTAAGTCAAAAGTCATCGTTCGACCTGACCTACGATTATCAGGGAGCGAGCACCGGAGGAGTTGAGTATCAAAAGGCGCTCAGGGCGTTTTACAGGACTAGACTATAAGCGTTTGATCGCGCTACGATTGATCGATCGCGCCGGTTCTTCAGAACCGGTGCGGACATTCTCAGGGTCTCTGACCCCGCACGAATGGATCGGGGTCAGGAGACCCCTCAAATGTGCGTGCCGCGTCTGGAGACATGGCACGATCTGGTGGCTAGCCCCAATACGGTTCATATTAGGCCTCCCTCAGTATTCTGAGAGTTCATTAATACGCCCATACTGGTTTCTTCTTTGCGGGGAACACCGACTACGATGATGTGGTCGGTGGCCTCGATCCGAGTGTTGCACGGCTCGGTGCGAT